>NZ_JBIRFT010000026.1:0-62333 GCF_044327625.1 Streptomyces sp. NPDC018031 | reverse complement strand
GTAGGACGCCGCCGAACAATTTTTGTGTGAAGCCCTGTCGGGAGCCTCTTCGGAGGTTCCTGGCAGGGCTTCACTGCGTTCAGAGACCAATCCGCGGGGCGGCCATTCCGCGGTTTGTAGGGTGTGCCCATGCGCTACGACTTGATCATCTTCGACAATGACGGTGTGCTGGTGGACAGCGAGCCCATCTCCAACCGGATTCTCGCCGCCTACCTCACCGAGCTGGGGCACCCCACCACCTACGAGGAGTCCATACGGGACTACATGGGTTCGGCCATGCACCGCATCCATGACCTGGTGGCGGAGCGTCACGGCCGCACCCTCCCGGCCGAGTTCGACGAGACGTTCCACGGCAGGGTCTTCGAGGCGTTCGGCCGCGAACTGCTGCCGGTCGTCGGGGTGGCCGAGACGCTGGAGAAGCTGCGGGCGGACGGCGTCCGGTACTGCCTGGCCTCCTCCGGCAGCCACGAGCGCATCCGGGTCGCGCTGCGGAAGACCGGCCTGTACGAGTTCTTCGACGAGAAGCGCATCTTCAGCTCCGAGGATGTCGGCCGCGGCAAGCCGGCCCCCGACCTCTTCCTGCACGCGGCCGCCACCATGGGCACCCCTCCCGATCGCTGTGCCGTGGTCGAGGACAGCCCGCTCGGTGTGCAGGCAGCGATCGCCGCCCGGATGGACGTGTACGGCTTCACCGCGATGACGCCGGCCGACAAGCTGGCCCAGGCCCGCGACCGCTTCTCCGACATGGCGCAACTCCCGTCCCTGCTGGCCTGACCCGCCGGGCCGGCTCGGCGGCCGACCGCCGAGGCCGTCCGTCGTCTGTCCACCGGCGGTGGTGGTCCGTACCCTGCTCAGCCATGACGGTTGCCCGAGCCAGGACCGACAGCGGGCTGCGGCACGGCCGGGCCGCGCTGGCGCTGAGCTTCTTCGTCCAGGGCGCGGTGTTCGCCC
This sequence comes from Streptomyces sp. NPDC018031, assembly GCF_044327625.1. Taxonomy (NCBI): domain Bacteria; kingdom Bacillati; phylum Actinomycetota; class Actinomycetes; order Kitasatosporales; family Streptomycetaceae; genus Streptomyces; species Streptomyces sp. NPDC018031. The sequence goes on along the minus strand of NZ_JBIRFT010000026.1, from coordinate 61,382 downwards.
TGCTGGTCACCCGGATACCGGCGATCCAGGACCGGTACCGGGTCTCCGACGCGCTGCTGCCGGCCTTCCTGGCGGCCGTTCCGGTACTGGCCGGTGTGGGCAGCGTGGCCGCCGAACCCCTGGTGCGGAGGTTCGGCGCGGGGCCGGTGCTCCGCGGGGTCCAGCCGGTCGTCGGCCTCGCCCTGGCGGCGGCGGGAGCGGGCCGCTCGGTGGGGCAACTGGTCGTGGCGCTCGCCGTGTTCGGCCTGGCGGTCGGCGCGCTGGACGCCTCGATGAACATGCTCGGAGTGAGCCTGCAACGCGCGTACGGGCGGAGCATCATGCTCGGCTTCCACGCCGCGTACAGCCTCGGGGGCATCGCCGGCGCGTCCGCGGCCTGGGCCGGCGCCCACCAGGACCTGCCCCTTCCCGCGCTCTACACGCCGCTGGTGGCGGTGCTGGTGCCGGCCGCGCTGCTCGCCGGCCGGTGGTTCCCCGGCGCCGGCCACCCTCCGGACCAGGCGGACCGTCCGGACCAGGCGGACCGGCGGATGCCCGGCCCGCCCCCGCGGGCGGCGGGCCGGGTGCCGCTGAAGCCGCTGCTGCCGCTCTGTCTGGTGATGACCTGCGCGTACATCGGTGACTCCACGGTCTCCAACTGGAGCGCCAAGTACCTGGAGGACGTGCTGCACGGCTCCGAGCAGCTGGCGACCGTCCCGTTCAACGTCTACATGGCCACCACGCTGGTCGGCCGGTGCTTCGGGGACCGCGCGGTGCGGCGGTTCGGCGCGGTCGCGGTGGTGCGGTGCGGCGCGCTGCTCGCCGCCGCCGGATTCGCGGTGGTCGCGGCGGCCCCCGGGCCGTGGGTCGGGCTGGGCGGCTTCACGCTGCTGGGGCTGGGGCTGTCCGTGATCGTGCCCGCCACCTTCGCCGCCGCCGGACGGCTCTTCCCCGGTGCCTCGGACAGCGCCGTCGCGCGGCTCAACGTCTTCAACTACGTCGGTTTCCTGATCGGCTCGCCCCTGGTGGGGGCGGTGGGCGGCGGCTGGGACTACCGGGGCGCGATGCTGCTGCCGATGGTGCTCGTGCTGGCGACGCTGCTCCACGTCCGCTCGTTCTCGGCCGAGTCCGACCGATACGGTGACGGTCATGAGCGGCCGCGCACAGTTGATGTGGGATGAATCAGTCACCGGATACGACTTCGGCCCCGGCCATCCGATGGCCCCGGTCCGGCTTGCGCTGACCATGGAGCTGGTGCGGGCGTTCGGGCTGGACCGTTCGGTGGACGTGGTGGCGGCCCGGGCCGCGGGGGAGTCGACGCTCCGGCTGGTGCACCGCGAGGACTACATCGCCGCGGTCCGGCGGGTGTCCGCCGATCCCGGCAGCGCCGACGGCTCGCACGGGCTGGGCACCGAGGACGATCCGGCCTTCGCGGGCATGCACGAGGCGTCGGCGCTGATCGCCGGGCAGTCGGTCGCCGCGGCCGAGGCGGTGTGGCGCGGCACCGTGGACCACGCGGTGAACTTCACCGGCGGGCTGCACCACGCGATGCCCGGCAGCGCCTCCGGGTTCTGCGTGTACAACGACGCCGCGCTGGCGGTCGCCCGGCTGCTGGAGCTCGGTGCCGAGCGGGTCGCCTACGTGGACGTCGACGTCCACCACGGCGACGGTGTGCAGGCCGTCTTCTGGAACGACCCGAGGGTGCTCACCGTCTCCCTGCACGAGCATCCGAGCACGCTGTTCCCGGCCACCGGCTGGCCCGAGGAGACCGGCGGGGACGCCGCCCCGGGCAGCGCGGTGAACGTGGCGCTGCCGCCCGGCACCGGGGACGACGGCTGGCTGCGCGCGTTCCACGCCGTGGTGCCGGAGGCGCTGGCCGCCTTCCGGCCCCAGGTCCTGGTGACCCAGCACGGTACGGACACCCACTTCCTGGACCCGCTGGCGCACCTGGCGGTCAGCGTCGACGCGCAGCGGGCGGTCGCCGAGGCCTGCCACGACCTGGCGCACCGCTGCGCGGACGGCCGCTGGGTGGCCCTGGGCGGCGGCGGTTACGCGGTGGTCGAGGTGGTGCCGCGGACCTGGACCCATCTGGTGGCCATCGCGGCCGGCACCCCGCTGGCCCCGACGACGGCGATCCCGGAGGACTGGCGGCGCGAGGCGTTCCGGCTGACCCAGGAGATCGCGCCGGGGCGGATGACGGACGGACGCGAGCCGCACTGGCGGGACTTCGAGGACCTCGGCTACGACCCGGCGGACCGGCTGGACCAGGCGGTGCTGGCGACCCGCCGGGCGGTCTTCCCGCACCTGGGCCTGATCCCCTGACCGGCCGCGGGCCGGGGCCGGTTAGGCCGACCGTGGGGATATCGGGCCTTTCGGCAGCGGACCGGGCCCGGATCGGTCAGCATCGGCGGCGTGCTGGGCATCGGTGGGGGACGGGACGCGGCCGCGCTGCGCGCGCATCTGCTGGCCGCGCGGCTCGCCGGACCCGTTGCGACGACCCGGGAACGCAGTCTGCGCCACTACCGGCTGTTCGCCGCGCGGGATCCGCGTGTCATGATCGGTATCGAGCCGGACCGGGACTGGCCGCTCCCCGACCTGTTGCGGCTGATGAACGACAGGTGCGGGGTCTCGGCCGACCCTGAGTGCGTCTCGGGTCAGGAGACGATCGACCCGGAGCGCACCCTGGAGGCGCTGGACGCCTTCGCGCGACGCCTGCGGGCGGTCGCGGCGGCCGGCGCGCCGGTGCTCCTCGGCACCGGCCATCCGGACCGGCTCCTGGGTTTCTACGCCGCCTTGGCCGCCGGACTCTCGGCGGCCGGCTGCCCTGTCCTCACCCCCGCGCAGGGTCGAAGTGTCGACATAACGACCCGGTTCGGGCTACGCACGTACAACCTCGGCTACCGCGCGGGCGTCGCGTTGGTGCGGGAAACCGGCGTGCGGGGAAGGCGGAGTGAGCGGGGCGTACACACCCATTCGCCGCTGCCGGTCCGGGTCGTGCTGGGCAGCGCCGCGGAAGCCGGGACCCCCCTGCCGGAGCTGGTCATCGGTGACCACGGATGGGTCTGCGGCGCAGGTCAGCTCGGTATCGAGGCGGTGGGACTGGCGGACGCGGACGACCCGGCGCCGTTCGTCGGCGAGGCCGAGGGCCGGGTGTCGGTCGTCGTTCCGCTTGATGACGCTGCGCGCTGTGACAGCTACCGGCCGCTCACTCGCTATGTACTCAATCGCGCCTGTCTGTCACAGTAGGCGTGCGATCGCTACTCCTCTTCCTCACTCGCATCACCCGCCCCTAATCTGGGCAGGAGCGCGCATGCGAGCTGGAGTCACCGGAGGGGAAGCCGGTGCCCGTCATGTGCGGAAGGTTCAGGTGTGTCATGGCTGCTGGCGAACGACCTCTGAACGAGGTGCAGTTTCTGACCGTGGCGGAAGTCGCCGCGGTGATGCGTGTGTCCAAGATGACCGTGTACCGGCTGGTGCACAGCGGTCATCTGCCGGCCATCCGGGTGGGCAGATCCTTCCGGGTGCCGGAGCAAGCGGTTCATGAGTACCTCCGGGAAAGCTACGTGGGGGTGGAGTCAGCCTGACGGCCCCCTCGGATTACGCCGTTCGCCCGGTGGCGGGTACGCTGGCCCGATGTAGGTCGTGTGGGCTCGGACGCCCCGCACCGAGTGATTCGAAGTGAGCGAGGGTAGTCGTGGGCTCTGTTATCAAGAAGCGGCGTAAGCGGATGGCTAAGAAGAAGCACCGCAAGCTGCTCAAGCGCACGCGCGTCCAGCGTCGCAACAAGAAGTAAGCGGCACTGCGTACGCTTCGCAGCCCTTCCACCGTTCGGTGGAGGGGCTGCGGTGCGTTGTGGCCCCGGACGGTACCCGGACGGCGTGCGGATGGATAGCGTGGGCCCAGCGCGGGCCGGGGCCCGGCCAGGACGGAAGAGAGGCGCTGATCTTGGGGAAGATCGTGCTGGTCACCGGAGTCGCACGGCGACTGGCCGGCCGCTTCGTGCGGCGCGTCCAGCGGGAGCCCGGCGTGGTCCGGGTGATCGGGGTGGACGCCGTCGAGCCCGGGCATCCCCTGGGTGACGCCGAGTTCGTGCGGGCCGACATCCGGCAGCCCGCGATCGGGAAGCTGCTCGCCGAGACCGGCGCCGACACCGTCGTCCACATGGACGTCAACGGTGCGCCGCTCGGTGCCCGGGGCGGCCGTACCGCGGTCAAGGAGACCAACGTCATCGGCACCATGCAGCTGCTGGGCGCCTGCCAGAAGGCCCCCTCGGTGCGGCGGCTGGTGGTGAAGTCCAGCACCAGCGTGTACGGGTCCGCGCCCCGCGACCCGGCGGTGTTCGCCGAGAACACCCCGCCCAAGTCGCTGCCCGACGGGGGCTTCGCCAAGGACGCCGTGGAGGTCGAGGGGTACGTCCGCGGGTTCGCCCGCCGCCGCCCCGACGTCGCGGTCTGCGTGCTGCGCTTCGCCCACGTCCTGGGCCCCAGCATGGACTCGCCGCTGGCCGAGTACTTCGCGCTGCCGGTGCTGCCGACCGTCATCGGCTACGACCCCCGGCTGCAGTTCGTGCACGAGGAGGACGCCATCGAGGCGTTGCGGATCGGCGCGGCCGAGCCGCGCCGCGCCACCCTCAACAGCGGGACCTTCAACATCGCGGGGGACGGGGTGCTGCTGCTCTCGCAGGCCGCGCGGCGCCTCGGGCGCCCCACCGTCCCGCTGCCGCTGCCCGCGCTCACCTGGGGCCGCGCCGCGCTGCGGTTCACCGGCATCACGGACTTCTCGCCCGAACAGGTCCGGCTGCTGACGCACGGCCGTGTGGTCGCGACCCGCCAGATGCGCGAGACACTAGGTTTCGAACCGAGATTCAGCACCGCCGACGCCTTCGCGGACTATGCGCGCAGCCGCGGCCCCGGGCTGCTGCCGCCCGAGGTCGTCGCCCGCACCGTGGACCGGCTCGCCTCGGTGCTGCCCGCCGACCGCGGCCAGAGTTGAGGAGCGCACCCAGCATGGCGGACGCCAAGGTCATCCCATTCGGTGAAGAACCGCGGTCCCGGCGGAACACCGGGCCCCGCCGCGGCCGGCCCGACCGGGGGCGGTCGCCGCTGAAGCCGGTGCCCGCCCCACGGGACGAGGAGGCCCGGGCCGGCGGGCCGGCGGAGGACGGGCCGGGCCGGCCAGGGCGGGACGGCGCGGCCGGCGGCTGGGAACGGAAGGTGGCACACGGCCTGAACTTCCTGCGCCGCCGCCTCACCGGCGAGTACGAGGTGGACGATTTCGGACACGACCCGGAGCTGACCGAGCAGGTCCTGATGGCGCTGCTCCGCCCGGTGTACGAGAAGTACTTCCGGGTCGAGGTGAAGGGCATCGAGAACATCCCGGCCACCGGCGGCGCGCTGGTGGTGGCGAACCACTCCGGGGTGCTGCCGCTGGACGGGCTGATGCTCCAGGTGGCGGTGCACGACGAGCACCCCGCCCAGCGTCACCTGCGGCTGCTCGCGGCCGATCTGGTCTTCATGCTGCCGGTGGTCAACGAACTGGCCCGCAAGGCCGGGCACACCCTGGCCTGCGCCGAGGACGCCCAGCTGCTGCTGGAGCGCGGCGAGGTCGTCGGGGTCATGCCGGAGGGCTTCAAGGGGCTGGGGAAGCCGTTCGGCCAGCGGTACAAGCTGCAGCGCTTCGGGCGCGGCGGTTTCGTCTCGACCGCGCTGCGCGCCGGGGTGCCGATCGTGCCGTGCTCCATCGTGGGCGCGGAGGAGATCTACCCGATGATCGGCAACGCGCGGACCGTCGCCCGGCTCCTGGGCTTCCCCTACTTCCCGGTGACCCCGACGTTCCCGCTGCTGGGGCCGCTGGGCGCGGTGCCGCTGCCGACGAAGTGGACGATCCAGTTCGGGGAGCCCATCGCGACGGACGGGTACCCGGCGGAGGCCGCGGACGACCCGATGCTGATGTTCAACCTGACCGACCAGGTCCGGGAGACCATCCAGCACACGCTCTACAAGCTGCTGGTGCAGCGCCGCTCGGTGTTCTTCTGACCCGGGCGGGCACGGACGGAAGCGGGTGGGCGGGCTCTCGGTGGAGAGCCCGCCCACCCGCTTCCCGGGAACGCGAGGTGGTGCGTCCCTGCCTGCGGGACCGGACCGTCAGGGGGCTTCCTCGCCGCTGATGCCGAGTCCGGGCAGCAGCCCGGGCAGCAGCGGCGGGAGGGTGACGTCCGTGGTGGGGAGGGCGTCCGGCCGGGCGGGCTCGCTCGGCTTGGCGGTCCCGGCGGAGCCGCCGGACGTCGGAAGCTGCAGCCCCGTCCCGTCGGGCGGGGTGAGCAGCCGGTCCGCGCCGTCGAGCAGCCCCTGGCGCTCCGGCTGCTCGGAGGCCGACGGCCGGGGGCTGTCCCCGTCCGCGGTGGCGGTCCGCCCGGTGCCGGCGTCGCCGGAGCCCGGCGAGGCGGCCTCCGTGTGCTTCGACGCGGGCGGCCGCGCCCCGTCCCGGGCCGGTGTCCGGCCGGCGCTGCCCCGGCCCGTCTCGACGGGCAGCAGCGACCGCAGCGGCTGCACCTCGTCCTCTATGGCGTCGAAGACCGAACTCACCTCGTCCCGGACGTCGGTGAGCTGCACCGGCAGCGCCTCGCTCAGCTTCGTCCAGCCCGCGCGGTGGGAGGCGGAGAAGGACGACAGGCTCTCCATCGGACTCAGGGAACCGTCCTGCTGGTACGCCTTGGTGAGCAGCCGGTGGCCCTCCGCCGCGTCGTGCCGCATCCCGGACAGCGCCCGGCGGACCTCGCCCACCGACTCCTGGTCCAGCTCGCCGGCCCGGGCCCGCTCCATCAGCCGGCGTGCCTCGCTCATGCGGGTCGACGCCTGGTCGAGGTAGAGCCGCCCGCGCTCCACGTCGCCGTCGGCCATGCCCAGCTTGAGGTCCTCCATGCCGCGCTTGAGGCCGTAGAGCGTGTCACCGGGCAGGGCGTCCGAACTGGCCGCTGCCACGCCGCCGAGCGCGCCGGCGGCGACGCCTACCGTGAGGCCCCCCGCGGCGAGCCCTTTGGACAGCCTGCTCTTCGGCCGGAACCGGCCCAGTGGCTTCGCCCGGTGTGCCCCGCGGCCCGACCGCTGTCCGGGAACGCGCGGGGACCCCTCGGCGAACGCTGCTTCCATGGCGGCGACCAGCTGCGCCCGCTGCTCCGTCCTGACCTCGGCCCTCAGTTCCGGCACCGGCAGCCTGCCGAGTCCGCTCGCCAAGGCCAGCATCCGGGCCCGCTCGGCGTCGTCCGCCGATGGTCCCGACTGCTCGGCCGTCGCGTCCTGGAGATCCCGGAGCTGCTGCTCCTGGGCCTCCAGAGCCTGGGCGAAGGCGTTCGCCCGCCGGTGCGCCGATACGTTCGCGATCACAGGCGGCACCTCCTCTCGTGTCATGGCGCTCGACTCCCTCGGACACCTGGGCGGTTGCGAACCTTGAGCACAACCACTCGATCGAGTGAGTGGGAGTGGACACGGTAAGCATTCGAGGAGTCTGCATTCCGCACAACGAGCGGTACGGCAGGAGGGTTACGCACCTCCGAACGCGCGGGCGCCGCCGTGCTGTTGGCCTCAGCGGGCGTCGTCCGGGAGGAGCCGGGCCAGCGTGCGTACCGCCCGGTACTGGAGGGTCTTGATCGCCCCCTCGTTCTTGCCCATGACCCGTGCGGTCTCGGCCACCGACAGGCCCTGGAGGAAGCGGAGGGTGACGCACTCCTGCTGCTGCGGGTTGAGCTTGCGGACCGCCTGGAGCAGGGCGGCGTTGGAGAGGGATTCGAGGACCGAGTCCTCGGGGCTGCGCTCGACCTCGTTGGCGTCGAGCATCTCGCCGGTGGTGACCTCCAGCCGGAACCGGCTGGACTTGAAGTGGTCGGCGACGAGGTTGCGGGCGATGGTCACCAGCCAGGCCCCGAAGTCGCGGCCCTGCCAGGTGAAGGTGCCGATGCGGCGCAGGGCGCGCAGAAAGGTCTCGCTGGTGAGGTCCTCGGCCGTGGCCCGGCCTCCGACGCGGTAGTAGATGTAGCGGTAGACGGTGTCGGCGTACTGGTCGTAGAGCCGGCCGAACGCCTCGGCCTCGCCCGCCTGGGCGCGCTCGACGAGGTCCATCATCCGGCGGCTGTCGCTGTCCGCGGCGGGACGGCGGGCGGTGGGGGCGGCGCCGCGGGCGCGTCTGCCGACCGTCGCGCTCCCGTCGGCCAGGGCGTAGCAGGGGCCGGTGGGGACGGCCGGCGCGGGCGTGGCGAGTGCGGGGACGGCGTACGCGGTGGTGGGGACGATGCCGCGCAGGCAGTCCAGGACTGTTGCGCGAAGTGTGGCCAGGCCCGAGGTGTCAACCCCGACGTGTGGGTACACGGGACTCCCAGAGGCAGAGCTTCCATCACGTGCAGTGCGGAACCGTTCACCCGTCGTAGGGACGCGGGGGTACCGGTTTGCGTCTGAGGAGAATAACGCTTCGTACAGGCGACGCTACACCCAGTTGCTCAAATCATCGTTTGCGTCTGGTCCGTTATGGATTGACGTTCGATCAAGTCGCGATCGATGAGCGAGATTTGATCGAATCAGTTCACCTTCTGTGCGAGTGCGGGATGGGTTCTGGCAAACCGCCGGTGGGAAGTGTGGTGGGGGCGCCGCGAGGTATACGGCGCAGATTGACCGATTCCGTTCGCCCGTGGCCGGTACGTCCGCCGGAACGCGCGGCGCCGCCCGGCCGTGTACCGCCCGGTGGGGTCGACCCGGGCCCGGCGGTGGGCGGCCCGGCGGGCGGTGCGGACCGGGCCGGTTCCGGTCGGCGTGTCGGGCGGCTCCGGTCACGCCGCGGCGGCGTGTCGCCTCGCGCGGTTCCGGACGCCGGACGCGTCACGGCGTGTCGCGCCCGTGGGCGCCGGGGCCGACGGTGTGTCACATGCCCCGGCGCGACCCCGCGATGGCGTGTCGCACCGGCCCCGGGCGTGCCCGGGGCCGGGCCCCGGGTATGCGGTGCGGCCGGGCCTGGCCCCCGGCCGCAAGCCCGGGCCGGACGGCCGGAGACGGTACGGGCCGGACGCCGGACGCGGTACGGCGCCGGGGACGATCGGTCCGGGTGGCCGGGTGGCCGGGTGGCCGGGTGGCCGGGTGGCCGGGTGGCCGGGTGGCCGGGCGGGCGGCTCAGCGGCGGCGCCGGTGGACCGCCACCGCGGCCGCCGCGCCGCCGGCCAGCGCTCCCACGCCCGCCGCGGCCGGGATGCCGACCTTCGCCGCCTTCCGGCCGGTGCGGTAGTCCCGGAGCCGCCAGCCCTGTTCCCGGGCGTGCTTGCGCAGCCGGGTGTCCGGGTTGATCGCGTACGGGTGGCCGACGATCGACAGCATGGGGATGTCGTTCGACGAGTCGCTGTAGGCGGCGCAGCGGGCCAGGTCCAGGCCCTCCGCCGCGGCCAGCGCCCGTACCGCCTCGGCCTTGGCCGGGCCGTGCAGCGGCTCGCCCACCAGCCGTCCGGTGTAGATCCCGCCGACCGACTCGGCGACCGTGCCCAGCGCGCCGGTGAGCCCCAGCCGCCGGGCGATGATGGTGGCGGTCTCCACCGGGGCGGCGGTCACCAGCCAGACCCGCTGGCCGGCGTCGAGGTGGGCCTGGGCCAGGGCGCGGGTGCCGGGCCAGATCCGCTCCGCCATGTACTCGTCGTAGATCTCCTCGCCGATGGACATCAGCTCGGAGACCCGGTGGCCCTTGACGATGGACAGGGCGCTGTTCCTGGCGTCCTCCATGTGGGCCGGGTCCTCGACCCCGGCGAGCCGGAACCAGGTCTGCTGCCAGGCGAAGCGGGCCAGCTCGCGTTTCTGGAAGAAGTGGCGTTTGTAGAGCCCGCGGCCCAGGTGGAAGATGGCCGCGCCCTGCATCACGGTGTTGTCGAGGTCGAAGAAGGCGGCCGCGTGCACGTCGCCCACCACGGGGAACTGCGGCTCCACCGCCTCTTCCGGGGCGGCCGCCTCCTCGGCGGCCTGCTCCTGGACGGACTTGCGTGCCGCTTCCGCCGCGGCCTCGCCGGCCAGCACGCTCCGTGCCGTGGCCGAGCGCCTGCGTGGGGTCAACCATCCCAGTGCGGACATGGCGCGAGCATAACCAGTCAGCCGGTGCGGCCATCGGGCGGCGGGCTGCGGCGGTGTGAACTTTGCGCGGCGGCGCCGTGATTCCGGGCCGTCGCGCGGCCCCGCGACCCGGGCCGTCGCGCGGACCCGAGGGCCGTGCCGGTGCGCCGGCCGGGCGCACCGTGCCGGGGGCGTGGCGCATCGTGCGGGCGGTCGTGGCCGTGCGGGGTGAGGCCGCGACCGGGATCGCCGGGTCCGGCCCGGACGGACCCCCACGTCGCGCCGCCGCGCACGGCGCCCTCGGCGACTGGCTCTCCGAGAAGGGCCGCGCCCACCCGCGGAAGGCGGTGGACACCCGCGGCGTCACGGTCCGCGGGGGCCGGCGACCGGCCTGCGGCCCGGCCGGCCCGGAGCCGTGGCGGCCCCGGGCGGGGCGGGCGTGGCTCCGGGGCGGGGAGGGTCCGGTTCAGCCGCCCAGGGCGGCGCGCAGCCGGCGCGGGTCCACGCGCCAGAAGTCGTGCTGCTCGCCGTCGACCAGGACCACCGGGATCTGCTCCCAGTACTTGCGGTACAGCTCCTCGTCCTGGGTGATGTCCTTCTTCTCCCAGGCGGCGCCGAGCTCGCCGCAGACCTGCTCGATCACGGTCTGCGCCGCGTCGCAGAGGTGGCAGCCGGGCTTGCCGATGAGGGTCACGGTGCTCTCGGCGGGGTTCTTGCGGGGGGTGCGGCGCAGCAGCGGACTCATGGTTCCCATTGTCCCCGGTCCGGACCGGTCCCCCGGCCGGACCGGACGGTGCGGTGCGACGTTCGAGCGGGGGCGGTGTGTTCGACTACCATCATGGGCGTTTTGTAGGTGTCCGGGGGGATAGCGGTGAGGAGTGACCGAGCGTGCTGTCGTCGACGCTCCCCCCTTACCGGTGCGTAAGGCGCGAACGGTGTGACGGGTGTGGTGGTTCCGCGATGGCTCGCAAAGGTCGCGTGACACCGGTCACTTTGGTCGGACAAAGCGGACACCATCTTTGTGCACGCGTTCACAAAGACATAGCCTGCTGTCCACGGGGCGGCCCACGGACGTACGGTCGCCCGCAGCCCCGCTCTACCCGCAGGAGCACCGTGGCAACTGGCCGAACTCACCGACCGGCGACCCGAAGCCGAGGGATTCCCGAGGCCACCGTCGCCAGGCTTCCGCTGTATCTGCGTGCACTGACCGCACTCTCCGAGCGCTCGGTCCCGACGGTCTCCTCCGAGGAGCTCGCGGCCGCCGCCGGAGTGAACTCGGCGAAGCTCCGCAAGGACTTCTCCTACCTCGGCTCGTACGGCACCCGCGGGGTCGGCTACGACGTCGAGTACCTCGTCTACCAGATCTCCCGCGAGCTCGGTCTGACCCAGGACTGGCCGGTCGTGATCGTCGGTATCGGTAACCTCGGCGCCGCCCTGGCCAACTACGGCGGCTTCGCCTCCCGTGGCTTCCGGGTCGCCGCGCTGATCGACGCCGACCCGGCGATGGCCGGCAAGCCGGTCGCGGGCATCGCGGTGCAGCACACCGACGAGCTGGAGACGATCATCAGCGAGAACGGTGTGTCGATCGGCGTCATCGCGACCCCGGCCGGCGCCGCCCAGCAGGTCTGCGACCGGCTGGTGGCCGCCGGGGTGACCTCCATCCTGAACTTCGCGCCGACCGTGCTGACCGTCCCGGACGGGGTGGACGTGCGGAAGGTCGACCTCTCCATAGAGCTGCAGATCCTCGCCTTCCACGAGCAGCGCAAGGCCGGCGAGGGCGAGCGCGAGGAACTCCCGGTCGAGGGTGCCGAGCAGGAGGGGCAGACCGCGGTGGCGGCGCCCTCCGCCGCCCCGGCCGCCACGGGCACCGCCCCGGCCGCCACGGGCACCGGCTCGGCGGGCGGACGGCAGCAGGGGCCGGACGGGGACGTACCCGCCGTGATGCCGGCATGAGCGAGCGCAGCGAGAGAGTCAGGGACGGGCGCGTCATGGACGGATGCCGCGGCGAGCGAAGCGAGGCGCGGGCATGAGTCTCCTCGTCGTCGGGCTGAGCCACCGCAGTGCGCCGGTGAGCGTGCTGGAGCGGGCCGCCCTCACCGCGGAACAGCAGTCCAAGCTGCTCCAGGACACCCTGGCCACCGAGCCGGCCGCCGAGGCGTCGGTGCTGGCCACCTGCAACCGCATCGAGCTCTACGCCGACGTGGACAAGTTCCACGCCGGTGTCGCCGAGCTGTCCACGCTGCTGGCCCAGCACAGCGGGGTCGGCCTGGAGGAGCTCACCCCCTATCTCTACGTGCACTACGAGGACCGGGCCGTCCACCATCTGTTCTCGGTGGCCTGCGGCCTGGACTCGATGGTGGTGGGCGAGGGCCAGATCCTCGGCCAGATCAAGGACGCGCTCGCCCTCGGCCAGGAGCTGCACACCGCGGGCCGGCTGCTGAACGACCTGTTCCAGCAGGCGCTGCGGGTCGGCAAGCGGGCCCACAGCGAGACCGGGATCGACCGCGCCGGGCAGTCCCTGGTCACCTTCGGACTCGAACAACTCGCCGACGGTGAGCCGGTCGACGGCTGGGTGACCGGCAAGCGCGCCCTGATCATCGGCGCCGGTTCGATGTCCTCGCTGGCCGCGACCACCCTGGCGCGCGCCGGTGCGGCAGAACTGGTGATCGCCAACAGGACGTTGGAGCGGGCGGAGCGGCTGGCCGCGAGCCTGGCGGGCCGGGGCGCCGGCGACGCCGCCGCGGTGGCGGGCGCCGCCTCCGCCGGGGCGGCGACCACCGCCCGCGCGGTGCCGATGGCCGCCGTCCCCGCCGAGCTGCCGCACGCCGACATCGTGGTGTCCTGCACCGGGGCCACCGGCCTGGTGCTGACCGCCGAGGCGCTGGCCGAGGCGTTCGCCGCCGGGGCGGCGGACCGCACCGGACCGGTCGCGCTGCTCGACCTGGCCATGCCGCGGGACATCGACGCCGCCGCCCACCGGCTGGACGGCCTGCGGCTGGTGGACATCGAGAGCCTGGCCGAGGCGTCCGCGGACGCCCCGATGGCCGCCGACGTCGACCAGGTCCGCGGGATCGTCTCCGCGGAGGTGGCCGCGTTCGGCGCCGCCCAGCGCGCCGCGCACATCACCCCGACGGTGGTGGCGCTGCGCACCATGGCCGCCGATGTGGTGGCCAACGAGATCGCCCGGCTCAACGGGCGGCTCCCCGATCTGGACGACAAGCAACGCGCGGAGATCACCCAGACCGTGCGCCGCGTCGTCGACAAGCTCCTGCACGCTCCGACCGTGCGGGTCAAGCAGCTCGCGGCCACCCCCGGCGGTGCCGGGTACGCGGACGCGCTGCGCGAACTGTTCGACCTCGACCCGCAGGCGGTGGCCGCCGTCAGCCGGGCCGATCGACACGACATGAATCGAGGGCAGGCATGAACACCACCGCCTCCCCGGGAACCGCAACGGCCCCCGTACCTCCCGCCACCGTCCCGGCCCCGGCCGGCGACGGCGGCACCCTGCGTCTGGGGACGCGGCGCAGCACCCTGGCCATGGCCCAGTCCGGGCAGATCGCGGAGGCGGTGCGCGGGCTGACCGGCCGCCCCGTCGAACTGGTCGAGATCACCACGTACGGCGACACCTCGCGGGAGCACCTGGCGCAGATCGGCGGCACCGGCGTGTTCGTCTCCGCGCTGCGTGACGCGCTGCTGCGCGGCGAGATCGACTTCGCGGTGCACTCGCTGAAGGACCTGCCGACCGCCCCGGCCGGGGGTCTGACGCTGGCCGCGGTGCCCCGCCGCGCGGACTGCCGCGACGCGCTGGTCGCCCGGGACGGGCTGACCTTCGCCGAGCTGGTCGCCGGGGACCGCCCGGCCCGGATCGGCACCGGCTCGCCGCGCCGGATGGCGCAGCTCAACGGCTGGGCCCGGTCGCTGGGCCGGGAGATCGAGACCGTCCCGATCCGCGGGAACATCGACACCCGGCTGGGGTACGTGCGCTCCGGAGAGCTCGACGCCGTCGTGCTGGCCGCCGCGGGGCTGACCCGCATAGGCCGGCTGGGCGAGGCCACCGAGCTGCTGGACCCCGCCCATGTTCTGCCCGCCCCCGGCCAGGGGGCACTGGCAGTCGAGTGCGCTGCGGACAACGCAGCCCTCGCCGCCCGGCTCGCCGAGCTCGACGATCCGCACACGCGGCTCGCCGTGACCGCCGAGCGTTCCCTGCTCGCCGCCCTCGAGGCCGGCTGCAGCGCACCCGTGGGTGCGCTGGCCGACCTGGAGGCCGACGGTCAGGCTGTCACCGAAATGCGCCTGCGTGGCGTCGTCGGCACCGTCGACGGCTCGACGCTGGTGCAGCTGTCCACCACCGGTCCCGTACCCGCGTCCCCTGGTGACGCCACGGCCCTCGGTCGCGAACTCGCCACCGAGATGCTCGCGAAGGGTGCGGCCGGTCTTATGGGGGAGCGAGCACATTGAACCCCACCGCCCCGAACCACCCCGGCTGCGGGCACGTCACCTTCCTCGGTGCCGGCCCCGGAGATCCCGGACTGCTGACGCTGCGCGCCGTGGAGGCACTGAACGCCGCGGATGTGCTGATCGCAGATCCGCAGGTGCTCGACGTGGTGCGCACACACGTCCGCCCGTCCGTCGCCGCGGACGCGCAGGGCGCACCGCGGCAGACGCACGCTGACGAGGCGTCAAACGGCGTCGCGGTCCCGGTACTCAGGGACACCGCCAATCTTGTCATGGCGGCCGCGCGCGGCGGCAAGCGGGTCGTCCGTGCGGTCGCCGGCGACCCCGGACTGGACGGCAACGCCGCCGACGAGATGCTCGCCTGCGCCGACGCGGGCGTCGCCTTCGAGGTGGTGCCGGGCGTCGCCGCCGCGGTCGGTGTGCCGGCGTACGCCGGTGTGCCGCTGCGCGACGGGCGGGGCGCGGACGTCCGCTTCGTGGACGCCCGCACCGCCGACGACCGCTGCTGGAGCGAGGTCGGCGCCTCCGACGCGACGGCGGTGGTCAGCGCCACCCTGGAGACGGTCGCGGCGGCGGCCGGGGAGCTGGTGGCGGCGGGCCGCAAGCCGGACACCCCGCTGACCGTCACGATCGCCGGCACCACCACCCGGCAGCGCACCTGGACGGCGACGCTGGGTTCGGTCGCGCAGGTCCTCAAGGCCGCCAAGGTGCTGCCCTCGCCGGACGGTGCCCAGCCGGTCATAGCCGTGGTCGGTGAGCGGAGTGCGGCCGAGCGGCGCGACCAGCTGTCCTGGTTCGAGTCCAAGCCGCTGTTCGGCTGGAACGTCCTGGTGCCGCGCACCAAGGAGCAGGCCGCCTCGCTCTCCGACCAGCTGCGTTCGTACGGTGCGGTGCCCAGCGAGGTGCCGACCATCGCGGTGGAGCCGCCGCGGACCCCGCAGCAGATGGAGCGGGCGGTCAAGGGCCTGGTCACCGGCCGGTACGAGTGGATCGCCTTCACCTCCGTCAACGCCGTCAAGGCGGTGCGGGAGAAGTTCGAGGAGTACGGCCTGGACGCCCGGGCGTTCGCCGGGATCAAGGTCGCCGCGGTCGGCGAGCAGACCGCGAAGTCGCTGGTGGAGTTCGGCGTCAAGCCGGACCTGGTGCCGTCCGGTGAGCAGTCCGCGGCCGGCCTGCTGGAGGACTGGCCGCCGTACGACCCGGTCTTCGACCCGATCGACCGGGTGTTCCTGCCGCGCGCCGACATCGCCACCGAGACCCTGGTGGCCGGCCTGATCGAGCTGGGCTGGGAGGTCGACGACGTCACGGCGTACCGCACGGTGCGCGCCTCGCCGCCGCCGGCCGAGACCCGGGAGGCCATCAAGGGCGGTGGCTTCGACGCGGTGCTGTTCACCTCTTCGAGCACGGTGCGGAACCTCGTCGGCATCGCCGGCAAGCCGCACAATGTCACTGTCATCGCCTGCATCGGCCCGGCCACCGCGAAGACCGCGGAGGAACACGGCCTGCGGGTGGACGTGCTGTCGCCCGAGCCCTCGGTGCAGAAGCTGGCCGAGGCGCTCGCGGACTTCGGGGCGGCGCGGCGGGATGCCGCGCTCGGGGCCGGCGACCCGGTCACCCGTCCCAGCGAGCGGCGGCCCGGATCGCGTAGGAGGGCACGGAGTTGAGCAACCAGTCCCGGTACGAGTCCCGCTACGGGCAGTTCCCCGGGGCCAGGCCCCGCCGGCTGCGGGTGAACCCGGCCATGCGCCGCATGGTCGCGGAGACCCGGCTGCATCCGGCGGAGCTGATCCTGCCCGCGTTCGTGCGGGAGGGCATCAGCGAGCCGGCGCCGCTGGCCGCGATGCCGGGCGTGGTGCAGCACACCCGGGACACCCTGCGCCGGGCCGCCGCCGAGGCGGTCCGGGCGGGCGTGGGCGGCATCATGCTGTTCGGCGTGCCGGAGGAGTCGAAGAAGGACGCCCTGGGCACCCCGGGCACCGACCCGGACGGCATCCTGCAGGTCGCCATCCGGGACGTGAAGGCCGAGGTCGGCGACGAGCTGGTGGTCATGTCCGACCTGTGTCTGGACGAGCACACCGACCACGGCCACTGCGGGGTGCTGGACGCCGACGGCCGGGTCGACAACGACGCCACGCTGGAGCGGTACGCCGAGATGGCCCGGGCGCAGGCCGAGGCGGGCGTGCACGTGGTCGGGCCGAGCGGCATGATGGACGGCCAGGTGCGGGTGATCCGCGAGGCGCTGGACGGCATCGGCCGGCAGGACGTGTCGGTCCTCGCCTACACCGCCAAGTACGCCTCGGCCTTCTACGGCCCGTTCCGGGAGGCCGTCGGCTCCTCGCTCAAGGGCGACCGCAAGACCTACCAGCAGGATCCGGCCAACGCCCGTGAGTCGCTGCGGGAGCTGGCGCTGGACCTCGCCGAGGGCGCGGACATGGTGATGGTCAAGCCGGCCCTGCCGTACCTTGACATCCTCGGCCGGATCGCGCAGGAGGTGGACGTGCCGGTCGCGGCGTACCAGATCTCCGGTGAGTACGCGATGGTCGAGGCCGCCGCCGCCAACGGCTGGATCGAGCGGGAGCGGGCGATCCTGGAGACGCTGACGTCCATCCGGCGGGCCGGCGCCGGCATGATCCTCACCTACTGGGCGACCGAGGTCGCGCAGTGGCTGAAGCGGGGCGTGCAGCCGTAGGCCCCGGTACGCCGCGCGGCCGCGGGCCGGGCGGGCGCCGGGCGTCGTGAAGCCGTCCGGCCGCACTTCGGGTGCGGCCGGACGGCTTTCGCTGCGGGTGGTGGTCACCAGGTGTGCGCGACGTCCACGATCAGCTGGTCACCGGACTGGGTCACCCGGTACGGCAGCCGGGCGCGGGTGCCCACGGCGACCTGGGTCTGTCCCTCGAAGCTCGCTCCGAAGCGGGTGTCCTTGAAGGTCTGGTAACCGGTGAGGTTCACGCCCGGCAGCGGCTGTCCGGCCCGGCCCGGGTAGACCACGCTGAAGTCGGCCGGGTCGTAGCTGGGCGCGGCCACGTAGATCTGCAGGATGGCGCCGCCGTTGACCGGGATCTTCTCGCCGGAGCCGTCCTGGTAGAAGGTGTCGACGTAGCCCACGTGGTAACCGACCTTGCCCGCGCTCGCGCCCGGGATGTCGAAGACCATGCGGTCGTAGCAGTCGTGCCGGCCGGTCCGGATGTTGCTGAGCGGCTTGTAGAAGGTGTCCGGGCTGGACTTGTCGCCGCTGCCCCACGGGGTCGAACAGGCCGTGGCGGCGGGCTTGGCCGCCGGTCCGGTCGCGGCCCCGGCGGTGCCGACGGCGGTCATCAGACCGGCACCGGCCAGCGTGAGCGCCGCGAGTGCGGTACCCCAGCGTCGCATGGATTACCCCCAAAAAGTTGAGATAGGAATCGAAATCCTGGAAAGGCCGGAGGTGGCACCTCCGGGACATGGGGTGTGACGGCCCCGTCCGGGGCGGGGTTGTGCGGTCGCTCGGGTTTGGCCCGAATCCGTCGTGAAACGGCGGGTGTTCATCAGTGGTCCCGTGGGTTCACCTGCCCTTCACCGGAGCCGGGTCGCGCGGTGCCGGGCCGGAGCGGCGTGCCCCGGGGTGCGGCCGGCGCGCCGGGGCGCGTCGCCGACGGCTGGGGTGGCCGCCGGGGCCGGTCCGGCCGGTGCGGCGACCCGCCCCACCACGCTTGGCTCGATAGCGTGTGCGAATGAGTGATCCGATCACCCTGACCACCACCGCCGGGTACGGCGAGGCCGCCGAGGCGCTGGCCGAGCAGTACGAGAGCGTGACCTTCACCGAGGTCCACCAGGGGGCCCTGCACCTGTTCCCGGCCGAGCCCGCCGCGATCGCCGACATCGGCGCGGGCAGCGGCCGGGACGCGGCCGCGCTGGCCGCGCGCGGCCACCGGGTCGTCGCGGTGGAACCCACGCCGGAACTCCGCCGCTTGGGCCGGCGGATACACGCCGACCGGGACATCGAGTGGCTCGACGACTCACTGCCCGGGCTGGACCGGCTCCGGGCCCGGGAACCGCGCTTCGACCTGGTCCTGCTCACCGCCGTGTGGATGCACCTGGACGCCGGGCAGCGCGCGTCGGCGATGGAGCACCTCGCCGGGCTGCTGACCGGGGGCGGACGGATCGTGCTGACCCTGCGGCACGGCCCGGTGCCCGAGGGGCGCCGGATGTTCGACGTCTCGGCGGCGGAGACGATCGCCCTCGCCGCCCGTCATGGCCTGACGGTGATCCACCACGGTGAACACGACGATCCGCACGGGCGGGACGGTGTGCGCTGGAGCTGCCTGGGGCTCGCCGCCGGGGCGGAGGGGCCGCGGGCCGGTTAGCGCGTCCCGGCGCGTCCCCATGCTTCCCCGGCCCGCCCCGCGCGGGCCGGGGAATCGGTTTCCGCATGCGGTTTCCCGGTCTCGTGGAATGAGACGGAAGTGCGTCGTGGATTCGCCCGGCCGATATCTCGCCAACGTGCCTTGCGCTGCCCGGAGTTACCGTTCATTCTTATCTCTGGATCATTGGCACGTCTATGCGTCCGGCAAATGACAGCACCCACTGCCGACCGTCGGCCGCAGCGAAGGAGCGCGATGTCCATGAGTTCCGAGTCGCATGCCAAGAGGGCGGCGGTACGGCATGAATTAGTTGCCACCGTGTTTCCTCCGCGCGGGTACGACGCGCGTGCGGAGGACGACTTGGCCGTATTGTCCGAGTGGTTGCACGACTACATAGGCCAGCCCCATCCGCTGATCAACCGCCAGGGGCCGGTCTGTCCTTTTGTTCCGGCCGCCGTCAACGCCCGGGCACTGCGTTTGGAGTTCCACTACGGAGTGACCGGTGAGGATCCGGAAGAACTCGGGCACCTGCTGGCGGGTCGCATACGGAGTTTCGCGCGGACCGGTACCGCCGTTCCGCCGGAGAAAACCTCCCTGGAAAGCCTGGTCATCGCGCTGCCGGAACTGCGCGAGGAGTCCTGGCCGACGCTGGACGCCGCACATCTGGCGCTCAAGGACACCGCGGTCGGCCTGGGCGCGATGATCGGTCAGTTCCACCCCGACTGCGCCGAACCCTCGGTGCGGAACAGCGGATTCCCGGTCTCCCGGTCGCCGCTCCCGCTGCTGGCGGTCCGCCACATGGCGGTGCACGACATACTTTTCCTGCACGACCGCCCGCGTTGGTTCGCCGAGTTCCGCGGACGCTTCGAGCGGAATTTCACCGACGGGCGGGTACGTGATCCGCTGATGCTGCGCCTCTACGCGGAAGCGGAAGAGCGCGATTTGGAAGGGGCGGAGCAGTGAGCCACACCGACCGTACCGGCCGAGCCCCCGAAGGACCCGGCGAACCGGGCGAACTCGACGAACTCGACGGACTCGACAGCGCACTCGACGTCCGCAGACTGCTGTACGGCCATCTGGTGTCCCGCGCATTGTGCTCGGTCGCCGAACTGTCCGTTCCCGATCTGCTGGCGGAAGGGCCGCGCACCGTCGGCGATCTCGCCCGGGAAACCGGTGCGCACGAGGCGAGCCTGCGGCAGTTGATGACCGCGCTGTGTGCTTTCGAGGTTTTCACTCCCCAGCCGCCCGACGGTTTCGGTCTCGCCCGGCTCGGGCGCGCGCTCACCACGGATTCCCCCGGCAACGCACTGTCCAGCGCGCTCCTCGCGCAGGCCGCGGTCGGCCGGGCCTGGTCGGGACTTCCGGACGTCGTCCGTACCGGAGTCCCGGCATTCGAGCGGGAATTCGGCGGTGACTTCTTCGGCTTCCTGGAGCGGAACCCGGAGGTACGCGGCGTCTTCGACCGTTCGCAGAGCGCCGACCTCGATCTGGAGATCTCCGCGGTGCTGCGCGCCGGGGACTTCTCCGGGGCCCGGACCGTGGTGGACGTCGGCGGCGGGGACGGCGCGCTGCTCGCCCGGGTGCTGCGCACCCACCCCGGTGCCCGGGGGGTGCTGGTCGACCGGCCGGCCGCGGTCACCGCCGCCCGCAAGCGGATGGCGGAGCTGGGGCTGGCGGAGCGGGCGGACGTCCGGGAGGGCGACTTCTTCGCCGCGCTGCCCGGCGGCGGCGACGTCTATCTGCTCCGGGAGATCCTGCACGACTGGGACGACGAGCAGTGCCTGGCGATCCTGCGGACCTGCCGCCGGGCGATGTCGGCCGGGACCGGCGCGGCCGGGGCGGGCGGCGCGGCCCCGGCCGGCGGCGCGGAACCGGGGCCGGCGGCACGGCTGTTCGTGATCGAGCGGGCCGCGGAGGACGGGCACGACACCGGCCCGGACGCCCGGCTGACCGCCATGATGTCGCTCTACATGCTCTCCCTGCTGCCGGGCCGGGAGCGGACCGCCGCCGAGTTCGGCCGGCTGCTGCACGCGGCCGGGCTGCGGGTCACCGCACGCCACCGGCTGCTCGGCCACAAGGTGCTCATCGAGGCGGTGGCGGCCGGCTAGCGGCGCCCGGCGGGCGGCCGGGCTCCCGGTGCGAACCGGGGGCCCGGCCACCGCTGTCGGCGGCGTCATCCCGGCGCACCGGCGGCCCGGCGTCCGGCCGCCCGCTCCAGCTCCGCGGCGACCTGGGCGGCCAGCACCCGGACGTGCGGCCCGGTCAGCATCGTCTGGTGCCGCCCGGAGCAGGGCACCACACGCGGCCCGGCGGGGTGCAGCGGGCGCAGCGCGGCGGTGAGCCGTTCGCCGCCGCGTTCGGTGAGCCCGGTCTTGAACAGCACGGTGTCGCAGCCGACCGGCCCGGGGCGGTAGCGCAGCATGGCCCGGACGTATGCCTGGAACACCTCGCGCACCCCGGGCACCGACCGGGCGGCGCGTCCGGCGGGGCCGAGCCGGCCCGCGGCCAGGGCCTGGTGCCACAGCCCGGCCGCCAGGTGCCGCGGGGTGTGTCCGAGCGGGCGGCCGCCGCTGTCGGGGGCGTAGCCGTCCAGGTAGAGCAGGAGTTCCACGGTCTCCCCGGACCGCTCCAGCTGCGCCGCCATCTCGTGGGCGACCAGGGCGCCGACGGACCAGCCGCCCAGGGCGTACGGGCCGTGCGGGCGCGCCTGCCGCAGGATCCGCACGTGGTGGGCGGCGAGTTCCTCCACCCGGCGGGGTGTGCGGCCGTCCCCGGGCAGGAGGCCGGGCGCGTCGATGCCGTACACCGGGCGCCCCGGGCCGAGGAACCGGGCGAGCTGCCGGTAGCACAGGGCGCTCCCGGTGGCCGGGGCGGCCAGGAACAGCGGTGTGCCGGGTCCGGAGCCCCGGAGCACCAGGAGTTCGGGCGGGGGCGCGGCGGAGGTGGCGCGGGTGCCCGCCGCCGGCCCCCGGGATGCCGCCGGCCCGGTCGCCCCGCTCATCCCGGCCGCCCAGGGCGCCCCGCGCACCTCGGTTGCCCCGCTTGCCCCGCTCATCCCGGGCACCCCGTTGGTGCCGGTGTCCGTGTCCGGGCCCGTGCCCGGTTCCGTCGCCCCGGTCGCTCCGGCCATGAGGGGCGCACCGGTGACCGAAGACGCCCCTTCCGGCCCGGCCACCCCGGGCGTCCCACCGGCCCCGGCCGTGTCGGATCCGCCCGGCTCCCCGTTCGTGCCCGCCGCCCGGGCCAGGTGCACCAGCCGGCCGAAGGTCGGGTCGTCGGTGAACTCGGCCAGCGGGATGGCCAGGTCCAGTTCCCGGTGGACCCGGCTGCGCAGCCGTACCGCCATCAGCGAGTCACCGCCGAGGGCGAAGAAGTCGTCCTCGGCCCGCACCGTGGCGGTGCCCAGCAGCTCCGTCCAGATCCGGGCCAGCCCGCCGCGGGCGTCCGCCCCCGGGCGGTCCGGGTCGGCGGCGTCCGGGCCGCCGGTGTCCGTTCCCGGGCGGTCCGGGCCGCCGGTGTCCGGTTCGGTCCGGTCCGGTCCGGTCCGCTCCGGGGTGTGGGGTTCCCCGGTGGGGTCGGTGGGGTCCGGGGTGCCCGGCGGCCCGGCGGGGGCCGGTGCGGCGTCCCGGGCGGCGGGGGCACCGGGCGTGGGGGCGGCGCCGGCCTCGGGTGCCGCGAACAGCGTCGCGTGGTCCGCGGCGGCCGACGGCTCCCGCACCGCGACGTCCCGGAACCCCGCCTCGGCGAACGCCCGCCGCCACCGGTCCGGGGTCAGGTGGATCGAGTCGGTCCGCAGATCGTCCGCGAAGTCCCACCAGCCGGGGGCGAGGCCCCAGACGAGGTGGGTCCACAGCGCCACCCGGGTCACCTCCACGGCCCCCAGCCAGCCGCCCTCGGCCAGCAGGCCGCGCAGCCCGCGCAGGGTGGCGCGGACGTCCGGGACGACATGCAGGGCGTTGTAGGCGAGTACCACGTCGAAGCCGCCGGCCGGGAAGCCCTGGGCGACCGGGTCCGCGGTGAGGTCGAGCCGGGCGTAGTCGGCCTGGCGCGCCCCGAGGTGCCCGGCCCGCTCCCGGGCGCGGTCGACCGCGAGCCGGCTGATGTCGGTGAAGACGTACCGGTCCCGCGGGCCGTACGGCCAGGAGTCCAGCACGCGCCAGGTCAGCTCGCCGCTGCCACCGCCCACCTCCAGCACCCGCAGCGGGGCGCTCCCGGGCCGCCGCCGCCCGGCGGCACGGACCGCGGCGGCCAGCTCCTCCAGCCCGGGCCCGGCATCCGTCACCTCGACGTCGTTGCCGGTCAGGCAGCCCCGCAGGAAGGTGTCGGTGCCGTCCGGGTAGAGCACGCCGACGGGTTCCCGCCGACCGGCCAGGACGTCCGGGTAGGCGTCGGCGCAGTGGTCGAGCATCCGGCGCACGCCCTCGGCGCCGGCCAGCCCGGCCGGGTCGAGGGCGGCCGCCAGCCGCTCCGCCACGTCGTCGGGTACCCGCAGCGCAGGACCGCCGGGGCCGGCCGGCTCCGGGTCCAGGAAGCCGTGCCCGGTCATGGCGTCGGTGAACAGCGCCACGGCCCGCCCGAACCCGCCGTCCGGGCTGAGCGAGCGCCGCAGCTCCGCGGCCGTGACGCGGCTGCCGGGCCGCAGCCCGGCCGTCCGCAGGGCGAACCGGGCCACCAGCGCGGCGGCGTAGCGGTCCAGCCGCGCGGACAGCTCCGGCCGCTCGGACAGCCGGGGGCGGGCCGGTGACCCGGCCGGGTCACCGGTGCCGGCGGGCCGCTCGGCGGCCGGCGGGCGCGCAGCGCCGGAGGTCGGCGTGCCGTCCGCGGCCCTCGTGCCGTCCGTGTTCGGCGTGCCGTCCGCGTTCCGCGCGTCGTCCGCGGCCCTCGCGTCGTCCGCGTTCCTCGCGCCCGCCGCGTTCCCCGCGTCGTCCGCGTTCCGCGGGCCGGCCGTGGCGGGGAGACCGGTGCCGCAGGGCCGGGAGTCCAGCGGGTGCGGCGGCAGCGCGCACCGCTGTGCCGACGGGCCCGCGAACTGCCCCGGGTCCACCTCCGTCCCGGCTTCCCACAGCCTGCCGACCGCCGCCAGCGCCCGGGCCCCGGCATCCGCCGCGTCGTCCGTGCCCGCCGCGCCGTCCGTGTTCCGCCACCGGGGCAGCAGCGGGACCGCGGTGTGCCGCTCGGTCCAGTGCGGGTGGCCGCGCAGCGCCCGGACCATCGAGGTACCGGGGCCCAGTTCCACGAAGACGTCGCAGGCGCTGGAGAGCAGCGTCTCCGCGCCGAGGTCCAGCCGGACCGTGCCGCACAGCTGGGCGGCCCAGTAGTCGGCGGAGTGCAGTTCCCCGGCCGTCGCCCAGGACCCGGTGACGTTCGACACCACGGGGACGGCGGGCGGCCGCGCCGGTAGCCCGGCGAGGCAGGAGCGCAGCGCGGGGGCGGCCGGTGCCATCAGCGGCGAGTGGAAGGCCCGTCGGGTCTCCAGGAACCGGGTGGGCAGCGGGGCGAGCCGTTCGCGCACCCGGCGCAGCTGCTCCTCGGTGCCGGCGAGCACCAGCCGGTCGGGAGCGTCCACCGCCCGGGCGGGCCGGTGGCCGGCCGGGTGGTCGTCGAACTCCGCCAGGGCCTCCGCGACGGCCTCCCGGGCGCCGTCCCCGGCCAGTTCCACGGCGAGCATCCGCCCGGGGGCGGTGTCCCGCATGGCCCGGGCGCGGGTGTGCACCAGCCGCAGGGCGTCGGGCAGTTCCCACACCCCGGCGGTGAGCGCGGCGAGGTACTCGCCGACGCTGTTGCCCAGCACGGCGGCCGGCGCGACGCCCCAGGCCTCCAGGGCGCGGGTGAAGGCGTACCCGATCGCGAACAGCCCCAGCTGCTGGTGGACCGGGTCGAGGTGCCACTCCGCCGGGGCGGCGGAGCCGCTGCCCGCCGTGCCCAGCAGCGGGGCCAGGTCGACGTCCGCCTGGCGGCGCGTCAGGTCCCGTACCTCGTCGAAGGCGTCGCGGAAGGCGGGCAGCGCCGCGTAGGGCCCGGCGGCGGCTCCGCCGGGACGCAGGGTGCCCTGGCCGGGGTAGAGGAAGGCGACCGTGGCCGGGCCGGTGCGGGCCGGTGCCCCGGCCGGCCCGCCGTCCTCGGCCGCCCCGGCGCGCAGCGCGGTCACCGCCTCCGCCGTGTCGCGCGCCACCACGGCGCCCCGGTAGGGATGGCGGCGCCGGCCGTCGGCGAGGGTGCGGGCCACCGCGTCCAGGTCGCCGGCCCCGGACCGGTCCTCGGCCAGGTGCCGGGCCAGCTCCGCCCGGGTGCGGCGCAGCGCCGCCGGGGAGGCGGCGGACAGCGCCAGCAGTCGCGGGCCGCGCCCCGCCGCCCCGGTGGCGGCCGTCCGGGGGGCGGTCGGGGCCGCCTCCAGGACCGCGTGCGCGTTGGTGCCGCCGACCCCGAACGAGCTGACCCCGGCGAGCAGCGGCCGCCCGGCCGGCCAGGGGCCGTGCCGGTCGGCCACCGTGAACGGGGTGGTCTCCAGTTTCAGCAGCGGGTTGGGCCGGCGGAAGTGCGCGGTGGGCACCAGCTCCCGGTGGTGGAGCAGCAGCGCGGTCTTGATCAGGCCGCTGACGCCGGAGGCCGAGCCGGTGTGGCCGATGTTGCCCTTCACCGCGCCCAGCAGGCAGCCGCCGGCCGGGCCGCCGCCGTCCTGGAACGCGGCGGTGAGCGCGGCCACCTCCACCGGGTCGCCGAGCCGGGTGCCGGTGCCGTGTGCCTCGACGTATCCGATGTCGGCCGGGTCGACGTCGGCGCGGGCCAGGGCCGCGCGGATGACGTCCCGCTGGCCGGTGGGGGAGGGGGCGGTGAAGCCGATCTTCTCGCCGCCGTCGTTGTTCACGGCGGTGCCGCGGATCACGGCGACCACCCGGTCGCCGTCCCGCAGCGCGTCCTCCAGCCTGCGCAGCACCACCACCCCGGCGCCGGAGCTGGAGACGGTGCCGGAGGCGTCCGCGTCGAACGGGCGGCAGTGGCCGTCCGCCGACAGGATGCCGCCCTCCTCCCACACGTAGCCGGTGACCTCGGGGAAGAACAGGCCGACCCCGCCGGCGAGGGCGGCGTCGCACTCGTAGCCCAGCAGGCTCTGGACGGCCTGGTGCACCGCGACCATCGAGGTGGAGCAGGCCGTCTGCACGGTCATCGCGGGCCCGGTGAGCCGCAGTTTGTAGGCGGCCCGGGTGGCGAGGAAGTCCTTGTCCCGGCCGAGCACCTGGGCGACCAGTTCCTCCTGCGACGCGCCGAGCGGCACCGCGTCGCACCCGGCGAAGACGCCGATCGGCCCGGGGAAGCGGTGCGGGTCGACGGCGGCGTCGTCCAGCGCGGTGGCGGCGCACTCCAGGAAGATCCGCTGCTGCGGGTCGATGCCCCGGGCCTCGCCGTGGCTGTAGCCGAAGAACTCCCAGTCGAAGTGGTCGGCGCGGTCCACGACCCCGCGGGCGGCCACGAAGTCGGGCCGGTCCGCGGTCCGCGGGTCGATGCCGGCGGCCAGCAGCCGCTCGCGGGTGAAGCGGGTGACGGTGTCACGGCCGGCCACCAGGTTCGCCCAGAACTGCCGGGCGTCGGCGGCGCCGGGCAGCCGGCAGGCCAGACCGACGACGGCTATGGCGTCCTCATGCATCGCTCTCCTCCTGCGGGTCCTGGCCCTGCCGGGCCGCCGGTCCGGGCGACGGGTCCGGGCCCCGGGTGTCCCGTTCGTGGTGTCCGGCGCGCGGGGTGCGGCGGTTGCGGCGCCGGGCCTGGCGGCTGCGGTCGGCCCTTTCCCGCAGCTCGTCGGCGGACGGCCCGGACGGCCCGGAGGCTCCGGACGGTGCGGCCGGTGCGGGGCCGCCGTCGGCGGTGCCTGCCGCCTCGCCCAGGGCCCGCGCCTGGGCGTGCACGGTCGGGTGCTCGAAGAGCCGCTGGATGGGGAGTTCCACTCCGAACTCCGCCTCCAGCCTGCGGTGCAGGGTGGCCAGCCGGAGCGAGTTGCCGCCCAGGTCGAAGAAGTTGTCGTGGACGCCGACCTCGCCGGCCGTCAGCACCTCGCGCCAGAGCGCGGCCACCCGCGTCTCCCGCTCGTCCCGCGGCGCCACCGGCGGGGCACCGCCCACCAGGTCCGCCCGGGTCGGCCGGGGCAGGGCCCGGTGGTCCACCTTGCCGTGCGGGGTGAGGGGCAGCCGGTCGAGCCGGACCAGGGCGTCCGGTACCAGGTGGGCGGGGAGCGTCTCGCGCAGCGCCGCCAGCACGCCGGCGGTGTCCGCCGCCGCGCCGGCCGGGGAGTCCGGCGGGCCGTCCGTCACCAGGTAGCCGACCAACTGGGCGGCGGAGTCCGGCCAGGCATGCACCACGGCCTGCCGGACCAGCGGGTGGGCCGTCAGCCGGGCCTCGATCTCCGCCGGCTCGATCCGGTGGCCGCGCACCTTCAGCTGCCGGTCCACCCGGCCGAGGAACTCCAGGGTGCCGTCCGGCAGCCAGCGCCCCAGGTCGCCGGTGCGGTAGACGGGGCCGGGCGCGCCCTCCGGCCCGTGCGGCCGGAAGCGGTCGGCGGTCAGTTCCGGGCGCCGCCAGTAGCCGCGGGCCACCCCGCTGCCGCCGATGAGGATCTCGCCCCGGACGCCGACCGGGCAGCGGTCGCCCGCCTCGTCGACGACGTGGACCCGGACCCCGGCGACCGGCCGGCCGATGCGGCCGGGCCGGAAGCCGCCGGGCCCGCCCGGGGCCTCCGGGCCGGCGGGGGAGGCGGGGGAGGCGGGGGAGGCGGACACGTCCGGGGCCTCCGGACCGGTCGGGAACATGTGGCAGACGGCGGTCACGGTGGCCTCGGTGGGCCCGTAGAAGTTGCCCAGCCGGTACGGCAGTCCGGCGGGCGGGGCGGTGTGCAGCGCCTCTCCGCCGTACAGCAGCGCGCGCAGCGCACCGGGCGGTTCGCCGTGCTGCCAGACGGCTTCGGCGAGCGCCGCCGGGGCGAGCGCGACGGTGACCCGGTTGCGGTCCAGCCAGCCGGACAGCTCGCCGGGGGACACCGCGCCGGGGTGGGGCACCAGCGTCGCGCCCGCGACCAGGGTGGGCCAGGTCTCCGAGACGGAGACGTCGAAGCCGACGTTGATCAGCTGGCTCACCCGGTCGCCGGGCCGCAGCGCGATGTTTCCGGCGAACCAGTGGGCGTGCTGCGCCAGACCGCCGTGCCGCACCACCACGCCCTTGGGCGCGCCGCTGGTGCCCGAGGTGTAGAGCACGTACGCCGGGTCGTCGGGGCCGGGCAGGCCGGGTGCGGCGCGGTCCGGCAGGCCGGGTGCGGCACCGGCCGGCGGGCCGGCGTCCGGGCCGGGGTCCGGGGCCGGGCCGGACGCGGCCCGCGGGTCCGGGGCCACCGGGAGCACCGTGAGCGGGCCCGCCGGCCCCTCGGGAAGGCTGTCCGGCAGCCGGTCCGGGGTGTCGGTGAGCACCACCCGCGCCCCGAGGTCCCGCAGGATGTAGCCGATCCGGGCGGGCGGGTAGTCCGGGTCGACCGGGCAGTACGCGCAACCGGCGTACCAGGCCGCCAGGATGGCGACGACCAGGTCGGGTCCGCGTCCCAGCAGCAGGGCGACCACCGGCCCGTCGGTCCCGGCCGCGTTCCCGGTCTCCGGCCGCCCCGGCTGCCCCTCGGCGTCCCCGGACGCCGGGGTCTCCCGGGGCGTGGTGCCGTCCGCGCCGCTCACGGGCCGGATGCGCGCCGCGAGCGACCGGGCGCGCGCGTCCAGCGACCGGTAGGTCAGCGGTCCGCCGGGGGCGTCCACCGCCACCGCGTCGGGGGTCGCCGCCACCCGGGCGGCCAGGAGATCCGGCACGGTCGTGGGGGGCGCGGCGGCCGGGCCCTCCTCCCACCGGGCGAGCGCGGCGCGTTCGGCCGGTGTGGTGCGGGGCAGTGCGGACAGCGGGGCGTGCGGGCGGTGGGCGATGCCGTCCAGGAACGCGGCGGCGAGTGCGGCCAGCCGTTCCACCTCGGCGCGGCCGACGCGGTCGCCGCGGTAGGCCAGGGCGCCGCGCAGGACGCCGTCCGCCTCCTGGAAGGACGCGGTCACCGCGCCCTTCGCCGCCCAGTCGGAGCCGTCGCCGTCCACCGGGAAGCGGTGCAGCCGGTGGCCGCCGAGGACCGGCGGTTCGGCCTCCGGGACGACCGGGGTGAGCGCGGCGTCGGCGTACGGGGTGCTGCCGTACCGGCGGGGCGGGTTGAGCGCCTCGATGACCTGGTCGAAGGGGACGTGCTGGTCGTCCAGTGCTTCCAGGACGCGTTCGCGGGTGGTGCGGAGCAGGTCGGTGAGGGTGGTGTCGGGGGTGATGGTGGAGCGGATGACGACGGTGTTGGTGCAGGGGCCGACGATGTGGGCGTGGTGTTCCTCGGGTCGGTTGGCGACCGGGCAGCCGAAGGTGAGGTCCTCGGTGCCGGTCCAGCGGTGCAGGGCTCCGGCGAACGCGGCGGCCACCGTCATGAACCAGGAGACGCCCTCGCGTTCGCCGACCGCCCGCAGCCCGGCCAGCGCGGTACTCGCCAGCGGGACCTCCACCACCCCGTGCGGCTCGGGTGCGTCCGGGGCCGGCCAGGGCAGCTGGGCGGGCGCCCCGGCGAGGCGCTCCCGCCACCGCCGCACCGCCTCCCGGCCGGCCGGGCTGTCCGCCAGGTCCGCCTGCTCCCGTACGAAGTCCCGGTACTGCGGCCCGGTTCCGGCGCCGGGCCGGTCACCGGTGCCGGGGCCGAGTACCGGCCGGAGCTCCGCCCCGGCCAGCGCGCCCAGCGTCCGGGCGAGCGTCCGGGCGAGCGCCGCGGCGTCCCGGGCGGCCAGCCGGTCCCCCCGGTGGGACAGGACGATCCGGTCCCGGCCGTCCTCCCGGAAGACGGTGACCGTGACGCCGAACTTGGTCTCGCCGCCCAGCTGGTCGGCGGTGAGCGGGGTGAGCGTGGTGCCCTCGCCGAGGCGGTAGTCCTCCTCCAGCGGCGCCATGTTCAGCGCGGCGTCGGCGTACGGGGTGCTGCCGTACCGGCGGGGCGGGTTGAGCGCGCCGATCACGTGGTCGAAGGGGACGTGCTGGTCCTCCAGTGCTTCCAGGACGCGTTCGCGGGTGGTGCGGAGCAGGTCGGTGAGGGTGGTGTCGGGGGTGATGGTGGAGCGGATGACGACGGTGTTGGTGCAGGGGCCGACGATGTGGGCGTGGTGTTCTTCGGGTCGGTTGGCGACCGGGCAGCCGAAGGTGAGGTCCTCGGTGCCGGTCCAGCGGTGCAGGGCTCCGGCGAACGCGGCGGCCACCGTCATGAACCAGGAGACGCCCTCGCGTTCGCCGACCGCCCGCAGCCCCTCCAGCAGCGCGTCGGGCAGCGGGACGTCCACCATGCCGTGGGGTTCGGGGACGGCGGGTGCCGGCACCGGCCAGGGCAGGGCGGCCGGCGCGCCGGTGAGCCGTTCGCGCCAGCGGTCCAGGGCGGCCCGGCCGGCCGGCGTGCCCGGCAGTTCCTCCTGTTCCCGTACGAAGTCCCGGTACTGCGGGGCGCTGTCGGCGAGGCCGGCCGCCGGGCCGGCGCCGGTCTCCGCCGTACCGTGGCCGACGCCCGCGGCCAAGCCGTCCGCCGGCGCCGCGCCCGGGGCGCCCACGCCGTCCGCGGGCGCCGTGCCCGGGGTGTTCGGGGCGGCCGGGCGGCCGCTGTCCCCGGCCGTGTCCGCGGCTGTGTCCCCTCCCGTGTCCGCGGCCGTGTACGCGGCGCTCAGGTCGCGCAGCACCGGCCCCAGGGACGGGCCGTCGCAGATCAGGTGGTGCAGGCAGAGCACCAGCAACTGGCCGCGTTCGCCCAGGTCGATCAGGGCGGGCCGGAGCAGCCGGCCGGACGCCGGGTCGAACGGTGTGGCCCCGGTCTCCCGGACCAGGGCCCGCCAGCGGGTCTCCTGCTCCGGTTCCGGCAGCCCGGACAGGTCGACCTGCTCCAGCGGCGGTGACCACGGCGCCCCGATGCGCTGCCACAGCCGGCCGTCGCGCTCCACGAAGCCGGTGCGCAGCGCCTCGTGCCGGACCACCACGGCGTCCAGGGCGCGCCGGAGCGGGCCGGGGCGCAGCCGGGCCCCGCGCACCCGCCACACCAGGGGCATCGCGTAGGGGTCGGGGCCGGTGGACAACTGGGCGTCCAGGCTGATCCGGCGCTGGAACCCGGAGCCGGGCACCAGCAGCGCCGGTCCCCCGCCCGCCGCCGGGCCGTCCCCGGTGTCCCCGGCGCCGCGGGCGTTCCGGGCGTCGCCGGTGTCCGGGGCGCCTCCGGTGTGCCCGGCGCCGTCGGCGTTCGGGGTGCTCCCGGCGTCACCGGCTTCACCGGTGTCACCGACGTCGGGGGCGTTCGCGGAGTGCCCGGGGGCCGCCGCGGTTCCGTCGCCGGGCGCCGCCTCGTCGATGCGGTCCGCCAGGTCCCGCAGCCGCGGGTTCTCGAACACCGCACGGACCGGCAGCGCGGCCCCGAAGCGGTCGCGCACCCGGGCCAGCATGGTGGCCGCCAGCAGGGAGTGCCCGCCCGCCTCGAAGAACGAGGTGTGGCCGGAGACCTCCGGCACCGGCAGCAGTTCGCACCACAGGGCCGCCAGTGCCCGCGCGGTGGCGGTGCGCGGCGCGCCGTCCCCGGCGTCGGTGAGCACCGTGCCCAGGGCGGCCAGCGCGGCCCGGTCCACCTTCCCGTTCGGCGACAGCGGCACCCGGTCCACCACCCGGAAGACGGACGGGACCAGGTAGCCCGGCAGTTGCCCGGCGAGGTGGCCGCGCAGCTCCGAGGCGGCCGGGACGCGCCCCGGGCAGCACACATGGGCCACCAGCCGGTCGGCGTCCGCCGGGTCGGCGCCGACCACGGCCTGGCTGACGTCCGGGTGTCCCAGCAGGCACGCCTCGACCTCACCGGGTTCGATGCGGTAGCCGCGGACCTGTAGCTGGTCGTCGATCCGGCCGAGGTACTCCAGGGTGCCGTCCGGGCGGTAGCGGCCCAGGTCGCCGCTGCGGTAGAGGCGCCCCGGACCGTACGGGTCGGGCAGGAAGCGCTGCCGCTCCAGTTCCGGGCGCCGCACGTATCCGTCGGCGACCCCGGCCCCGCCGACGCAGATCTCCCCGACCGCGCCGACCGGCAGCAGCCTGCCGGGGCCGTCGGTGGTGTGCGGGTCGAGCAGGTGGACGGTGGTGGTGGGGATGGGGGTGCCGATCGGGCTGCGGTCGCCCGCGAAGTCGGCGGCGGTGACGGTGTGGGCGGTGACGTGCACGGTGGTCTCGGTGATCCCGTACATGTTGACCACGTCGGTGTGCGGGTGGGCGGCGGCCCAGCCGCCGAGGGTGGCGGGCACCAGCTTCGCCCCGCCGAGGACGACGTACCGCAGCGACTCCAGTCGCCGCCCGGGCGCTTCGGTGGCCCGTGCCAGCTGCTGGAACGCCCCCGGCGTCTGGTTGAGCACGGTCACCCGGTGGCGGCGCACCAGCTCCGCGAGGCGGTCGGGGTCGCGCAGCGTCGCGCCGTCCGGCACCACCAGCCGGCCGCCGTGCGCCAGGCAGCCGAAGATCTCCCAGACCGAGAAGTCGAAGGCGTAGCTGTGCGCCAGCACCCACACGTCGTCCGGCCCGAAGGCGAACGGCAGCCGGTCGTTGACCACCAGGCGCACCACGTTGCGGTGGGTCACCCGGACGCCCTTGGGCCGGCCGGTGGTGCCGGAGGTGTAGATGATGTACGCCGGGTCGTCCGGGGCGGGTTCGGGCAGTGTGCCGGCCCGGGCCGGGGAGCCGGCGCCCCCGATGCCCTCCAGGTCCTCCAGGTGCACCACCTCGCACGGTCCGCCCGCGGGCGCGGCCGGGTCCGGTTCCGGCGCGGCGGGGTCCGGTTCCGTGGTGCCGCGCACCGTGAGCAGCAGGCGCGCCGCGCTGTCGCCGAGGATGAACGCGGCGCGGTCGGCCGGGGCCGCGGGATCGATCGGCACATAGACCGCCCCCGCGAAGAGCACCGCCAGCACGGCTTCGACCTGGGCGGGCCCGCGGGGGATCCGCAGCCCCACGGTGTCGCCGGGCCGCACGCCGCGGGCGGCCAGTCCGGCGGCCAGCAGCTCGGCCCGGTCGGTCAGTTCGCGGTAGCCGAGGTGCCGGGTGCCGTCGGTCAGCGCCACGGCGTCCGGGTGCTCCCGGGCGCGGTCGCGGATCAGGCCGGTGAGGGTGGTCTCCGGGTAGCGGGCGGCCGTGTCGTTCCAGCCGGCGACCTGCCGGTGCCGCTCCTCCTCGGTCAGCGGCTCGAACGCGCCGAGCGGCGTGCCGGGCCGGGCCAGCGCCTGGCGCAGCAGCCGCTGCCAGTGCCCGGCCAGCGCGCTCATCCGGGCGCGGTCGTAGTAGAGGCCGTTGAACAGGAGCGTCCCCGCGAAACCGGCCGGGGTGCGCCGCACCACCAGGTGCAGGTCGTACTTGCCCAGCCCGGCGGCCGGGGCGGGCAGCCGCACCGGGGCCGCCCCGGCCCGCCCCCGGGCACCGGCCGGCCCGTCGCCGTGGTGGTCGTCGCCCCGTTCGTCGCCCCGGCCGCAGCCCTGATCGTCGCCCTGGTGGTCGCCCTGGTAGTCGAGGACCACGTCGAACAGCGCGGTCCGGCTCATGTCCTTGGGCGGGGCCACCCGGCGCACCACCTCGTCGAACGGCGCCAGACCGCAGGCCCGGACCTCGGCCAGCCCGGCCGCGCAGTCGTGCACCCAGGAGGCGAAGGTCCGCCGGTGGCCGCCGCGCAGCCGGACGGGCAGGAAGTCGTCCACCGGGCCGACCAGCCGGGCCGACGCGGCGTCCCGGCGCGGGTTCGCCACGCCCACGGTGAGGTCGCTCTGCCCGGCGTACCACATGAGCAGCGCGGTGAAGGACGCCAGCAGGACGGACTCGGCGCCCACCCCCTCCCGGGCGGCGTAGCCGGCGACGCCGGTCTCCGCCGGGACCAGGAGCGGCAGCGACTCCTCCCGGTAGACGTGCACCGCGTCCCGGGCGCGGTCCTCCGGCAGCCGCAGGGGTTCACTCCCGCCCGCCAGCCACTCGGCGAGCCGGGTCACCTGCCGGGCCTCCGCCGCGGTGTCCCGCGCCTCCCACCACTGCGCGAACGGCACCGGGGCCGGCGGCAGCGGCTCGTCGCGGAGCAGCGCGGTCAGCTCCTCCGCCACGGTCGCCAGCGAGGCGCGGTCCGCCACGGCGAGATGGGCCACCAGCCCGAGCACCCCGCCGCCGGTGCCGTCGGGCTGGACGGCGACCCGGAACAGCGGGCCCTCGGCCAGGGTGAAGGGCTGCCGCAGCCAGTCGGCGAGCGGGCCCGACGGGTCCGGCGCGCCGGTGTGGTCCACCGGCCCCGCGGCGGGCAGTTCGGTGCAGGCGGCGGGCATCTCCGGGTGTATCCGCTGGGTGCAGTCCTCACCGGAGAGCACCACGGTGGTGCGCAGCGCGGGGTGCCGGTCCAGCACCCCGCGCACCGCCCGGCGCAGCCGGGCGCCGTCGGGCACGGCGTCCAGCGCCACCAGGTGGGAAACGTTGTGGTAGACGGGGGCGTCCGGGTAGACGGTGCCCCGCTCGAAGCGCTCCACGAACGCCATCCGCTGCTGGTGCGGGGTGGCGGGCCGCTCCTCGTACCGGGTGTCCGCCGGGTGCCCGGCGGGCGGCGCGGGCCGTTCCGGGGCGGCGGCCCGGGGGGCCGCCGCGGGGCCCGGCAGGCAGTCCCGGTACGCCCGGTCCAGGTCGCGCAGGAAGGCCGGTTCGGACCCGATGTCCCACACCAGGTGGTGCAGGCAGATCGCCAGCAGCTGGTCGCCGCCGTCCGCCGCCAGGTCCACCAGCGCGGCGTGCAGCAGCCGTCCGGAGGCGGGGTCGAACGGCCGTCGCGCGAACTCCCGGAGCCAGTCGCGGGCGTGCTCCGCGCGCTCCTCGCCGGTGGTGCCGGGCGCGGTGTACCGCACCACCTCGGGGGTCCAGGGCCGGTCCACGGTCTGGCGCAGCCGGCCGTCCCGCTCCCGCTCGGTGAACCGGGTGCGCAGCACCTCGTGCCGGGCCACGACCCGGCCGAGCGCGGTGCGCAGCGCGTCGGCGTCGATCCCGCCCCGGACCCGCCAGGCCAGCGGCACGTTGTACAGGGCGTCCGTGCCGCGCAGCCGTTCGTCCAGCCAGATGCGTTCCTGGAAGCCGGAGGCGGGGAGGTCGTCGTCGGTCGCGGGGGCTTCGGCGGGCCGCCCGGCCGGCGTCGCCGCGGGCTGTTCCGCGGCCGGTGCCTCCCCGGTCGGACCGCCGGCGGCCGGCCGGTCCGCGGCCGGCCGGGGGGCCGTCGCCGGGCCGGTGGTCACCGCCGGGCCGGACGGGTCCGGCTCGCCGCCCGGGGGACGGATGCCGTCCGCGGCGTCCGGCGCGGGGGCCGAGCGCCGCTCGACCAGCTCGGCCAGCCGGTCCAGGCGCGGGTTCTCGAAGACCGTGCGCAGCGAGAGTTCCACTCCCAGCCGGGCCGCGATGCGCGAGACCAGCCGGGTGGCGAGCAGCGAGTGCCCGCCCAGGGTGAAGAAGTCCGGGGCGGTGCCCGGGGTCACCGGGACGCGCAGCAGGTCGGACCAGATGGCGGCGAGCTCCCGCTCGGTCGCGCCGGCCTCCGCGCCGGAGTGGTCCGCGCCGCCGCCGCCGTCCGTCCCCGGGCCCGGGCCCGGCCGAGTGCCGTCCCGGCGCTCCCCGGCCGGCTCCCCGGCAGGTGCCCCGGCAGGTTCCGTGGCCGGCTCCGGGGCCGGCGGCAGCGCGCGCCGGTCCACCTTGCCGTTGACCGACAGCGGCATCCGGTCGAGCACCAGGTAGGCCGAGGGCCGCATGTAGTCCGGCAGGTGGCGCCGGGCGTGGGACTCCACGGCGGCGGTGAGCGCCGAGTGGTGCTCGGTGCGCAGCGGTGTGTTGGTGAACGCCTCGGCCGGGGCCGGGCGCGGATCGTCCGGCGGCCCGCCGGCGGCACCGGACCGGCGTGCCGGGTACGTCCCGGCGACGAAGTCCACCCCGCCGGCAGCGAAACCGTCCGCGTCGGCACCCGAGCCGTCCGCGTCGGCACCGAAACCGTCCGCCCCGGCAGCGAAACCGTCCGCCCCGGCACCCGAGCCGTCCCCGCCGGCACCCTCCGGCCCGCCGGCACCGGAAGCGTCCGCGCCGGTGGTCCGGTCCGCGCCGGGCAGCGCCTCGGGGGCCAGGTACAGCACGTCCAGACTGCCGTCCGGCGCGGCCCCGGACCAGGTCACCACGGTACGCAGGCCCAGCCCGTGGCCGAGGGCCACGAAGTCCTCCGGGTCGGGGAACCCGTCGGGCGGGAACGGCCCGCCGCCGCCGTCCAGGGCGTCCACGGCGGCCGCGACCGCCGCCCCCGCGCACACCTCCTGGCCGGCCCGCACCAGCGGCAGCACCCGGGTGTTGGGCACCCCGGTGACCCGCAGCACCGGCGGCTGCTTGGCGCGCAGATGGCGGCCGAGCGCGGCCAGCCCGGCGATGTCGTGCCCCCAGGCCACGGCCGGCGCCCCGGCGCACGAGTACGGACTCGCCGCCCCGGGCCCGGTCGCGTCCCGCCCGTCCGCCGCGGCCGGGGCGGCCGCCTTGCGCAGCACCGCCTCGTAGCGGAACTGGGTGAGTTCGTTGTGGTGCCGGCCGCGTTTGATCCGCAGGTCGACCCCGGCGACCTCGGGCAGCGCACCCAGGTGTTCGGTGAAGAACTCCGGTTCCACCAGGAGTTCCTTCTCGTGCAGTACCCGGTGTTCCACGGCCCGGCGCAGCGCCGCCGGGCTCTCCGGCGCGGCCCGGCGCAGCTCCACGCCGGTCATGAACTCGCGCAGCAGCCGCTGCGGGCGGACGTCGCCCACGTACAGGTGTCCGCCGGGCGCGAGCAGCGCCAGCGCGCCCCGCATCGTCTCGGACAGGTAGCCGGCGCTCGGCAGGTACTGGACCACCGAGTTGACGACGACGCAGTCGAAGTGGCCCCGGGGGAGCCCGGAGAGGTCCCGCGCCTCCCGCCGCAGCAGCCGCACCCGGTCCGCCAGCCGCGCGTCGCCGCGCACCTTCTCCCGCAGCGTGTCGATG
Organism: Streptomyces sp. NPDC018031; assembly: GCF_044327625.1. Lineage (NCBI taxonomy): Bacteria > Bacillati > Actinomycetota > Actinomycetes > Kitasatosporales > Streptomycetaceae > Streptomyces > Streptomyces sp. NPDC018031. The sequence goes on along the minus strand of NZ_JBIRFT010000026.1, from coordinate 24,457 downwards.
GCGCGCGCCGAGAAGTCGGTGGCCACGTACTCGGCGCAGTGCGGGGCGAGGCGGGCCAGCAGCAGCCCGCTGCCCGCGCCGATCTCCAGCACCCGGCGCGGGCGCAGGCCGAGCACCCGGTCCACGGTGCGGTCCCGCCAGTCCCGCATCTGCCGCAGCGGGATGGGCGTCCCGTGGTAGCTGTCCACCCAGCCGCCGAAGCCCTCGCCGAGCGGCGCGTCGGCGCCCTCCCGGTACATGTCCTCGTAGATCCGCTGCCACTCGCGCACCCGCTCGCCGTCGGCGCCGCGCACCGGCGGGCCGGCCGGGGCACCCGCCGGCCCGGTCCGCCCGGCGTCCTCCCCGGCGCCGTCCGGGGCGGCTCCCGGGTCCGCGTCCGGGTCCGGCCCGGCGCCCGGGGCGGGCACCAGATACGCCACCAGGCGTCTGCCGCCGTCCGGGCCGGGCCGGGCGACCACGGCGGCCCGGGCCACCTCCGCGTGGCGTTCCAGCGCCACCTCGACGTCCGCCGGCTCGACCCGGAAGCCCCGGATCTTCACCTGGTCGTCGGCGCGCCCCAGGAACGCCAGGGTGCCGTCCGGCAGCAGGCGCACCAGGTCGCCGGTGCGGTACATGCGGCCCGGGTGGAAGGGGTTGTCGTGGAACCGGTCCCGAGCCGGGCGGTTGAGGTACCCGGCGGCCACGCCCGCGCCGCCGATCCACAGTTCGCCCGGCACCCCGCGGGGCACCGGCCGCCGCTGCGCGTCGAGCACGTACAGCGTGGTGTCGTCCATGGCCCGCCCGATCGGTACCGGCCCGGCGGGCGGCCGGGTCATCCGGTGCCGGGTGGCGAAGGTGGTGGTCTCGGTCGGGCCGTAGCCGTTGACCACCGCGATGCCGGGGCAGTTCTCCATCACCCGGGCCACGGCCGCCGGCGGCACCACATCGCCGCCGGTCCACACCTCGCGCAGCCCGCGCAGGCTGCGGGGGTCCTCCTCGGCCAGGGCGCCGAAGAGCCCGGCGGTCAGCCAGGCCGCGGTGACCCGGTGCCGGCGGACCATCTCGCGCAGGGTCGCCGCCTGGAGCGGGCCGGGCGGCGCCACGCACACCCGGCCGCCGGACAGCAGCGGCACCCACAGTTCGTACAGCACGGCGTCGAAGGCGTGCGGCGAGTGCCACAGCACCCGCCGGTGGGCCTCGCCGCGCCAGCAGCGGTCCCGGGCGAGGGCGGTGATGTTGCGGTGCGTCACCTGGACGCCGGCCGGTACGCCGGTGGAGCCGGAGGTGTACATCACGCAGGCCACGGCGTCCGCGGGCACCGGCTCGCCCGGTGCGCCCGCCGCGGGCGCACCGGTCCCGGGGTCGGCCGGGTCGAGCACCGCCGCCCCGGCGTCGGCCTGTTCGCGCACCACCGGCAGTCCGCGGGTGGTCGCGTCCACCAGCAGCAGGTCCGCGCCGGTCTCGGCGATCAGGGTGCGCAGCCGGGAGACGGGCTGCCGCTCGTCCAGCGGGACGTATGCCGCGCCGGTCCTGACCACCGCGAGCAGCGCGGTCAGCAGCGGCACCGACCGCTCCATGAAGACCAGGACCCGGCTGCCCGCGCCGATCCCCCGCTCCCGCAGGTGCCCGGCGAGCCGCTCGGACCGCTGGTCCAGTTCGGCGTAGCTCAGCTCGATGGTGGTCCCGGTGCCCGGGTCGGCGCCGCTCACCGCCACCGCGTCCGGGGTGCGCGCGGCCTGCTGCCGGAAGAGTTCCCCGAGCCCGGCCTCGGGCAGTGGCCGGGGCGCCGCGTTCCAGGTGTGCAGCAGCCAGTCGCGCTCGCCGGGGGTGGTGAGGACGGGGTCGGTCACCGGCCGGTCCAGGGCGTCCGGGCCGACCGCGCGCAGCAGCCCGGTCAGCCGCTCGCGGTGGCCGGCCAGCGCGGCCTCGTCGTACCGGTCGGGGTGCGCGTCGAGGGTGAGGCTCAGCTCGCCGCCGGGGTGCAGGTAGCTGAGCACGCTGAGGTCCTCGGTCGGCATCACCGACAGGTTGTGCAGCACCCCGGTGGCGCCCGCGAAGTCGATCGGCCCGAGCGGCGGTACGAGGTTCACCACCGGGCCGGCGAACCGCCGGCGCTCCGGCCAGCCGAGTTCCCGGCGCAGGTCCTCGCTCCGGTAGCCCTGGTGGGCGACCGCCTCGGCCACCGCCCGGTGGGTGGCGGTCAGCAGCCCGGTCCAGGTGGTGCCGTCCTCGACGCGCAGCCGCAGCGGCAGTACGTCGGACATCATCCCGGGGAACCGCTCGGACCCGGGGGTGCGCCGGCCGCGCACGCCGAGGCCCAGCAGCACGTCCTCGCGTCCGGTCATCCGGTGGGTGTAGGCGGCGACGGCGGCGATCAGCGCCCGGGGGAAGTTGGTGCCGGCGGCCCGCGCGGCGGCCCGGACGCAGTCCGCCTCCCCGGCCGTCAGCTCCAGTGCGGTGCGCCGCATCCGGTGTGCCCCGGCGGCCGGCCCGGCGGCCAGGTCCACCGGCCGCGGCCGGTCGGCGAACCGCTCCCGCCAGTACGCGCGGTCCACCGCGAACGCCGTCGAGGCCCGGTGGCGCGCGTCCTCCTCCAGCGCCGCGCCGAGGGACTGGAACGGGCTGCCGGGGACGGGCCGGCCCGCGGCCAGCGCGCCGTAGACCCGGGCCACCCGGCGCGCCAGGAGGTTGAAGGTGTGTCCGTCGGTGACCAGGTGGTGGTAGCGCTGGAACCACAGGGTCCGGTCGCCGGACACCCGCAGCACCGCGAAGTCGCACACCTGGCCCGCGGCGAGGTCGAACGGCACCGGCAGCCGCTCCCGCATCCACCGCAGCGCGGTGGCGAACGGGTCGGCCTCCGCGGTCAGGTCCCGCACCGCGACCTGCGGGGCGGCCGGCTCCCGCGGGACCTGGCACGGCTCGCCGCCCCGCTCGGTGAACCGCACGTGCAGGCCGTCGGTCTCCAGGACGGTGTGCTCGACGGCCGCGACGAGGGTGCCGACGTCCACCGGTCCCGCGATGTCGAGGTACTGGACACAGTGGTAGGCCGGGCTCTCCGGGTCCAGGCTCTGCGCGTACCAGATGCCGGACTGCGCGGGGGACAGCGGGTGGGCGGGGGTGGACACCATCGCGTTTCCCTCTCCTGTGCGGTGGCTCGCTGCGGTGGCTCGGTGCGGCGGCGTGCCGGGTGGCTGGGACGGATCGGGTCGGGCCGGGTGGCTGGGACGGGCCGGGGCGGGGCGGGGCGGCGCCGGATCGGGGCCAGGGGATCGGGTCGGGCCGGGTCGGGCCGGCGCCAAGGGGCCGGGCGTGGCGGGGCGGTGGAGCGGGGCGCGCGGTGCGGTGGTCCGGGTCCGGCCCCGGTCATCCGGTGCCGAACCGGGCGGCCCGGCCCGGTGCCCCGTGCCGTGTCCCGGCCGGCCCCGGGCCGGGACACCACCGGCGGCGTGCCGGTACCTCCGGCGGACGGCCGGGGCGCCGCCGTGGTGGGCGCGGAGGGCCGGCTCGCCGGCCCGGGGGCCCGGGGGCGGACGCGGTGGTGCCGGGCGCGGTCCCACGGGACGTCCCGGGCCGGGGGCGCGGTGCCCCCGGGGGCTCCTCGGTGGCCGCCGGCTTCCGGACGGGCCCCCGGCGCGGCCCCGCGACGGGCCCGGTGACGCGCGTCGACGCGGCCGGGCCGGCTCCGCCGCCGGGCTCCCCGGCGGACCGGACCGGCGCCGCTCCCGGCCGGCGCTACCGCTCGGTGTCCGGGGCCCGGCCGGTGGCCGTCGCCGGGGCCGTCTCCCCGGCCGCCCCGGCCCCCGTCCCGGCTCCGGTCTCCGTGACGATGTCCCGCAGCAGCTCGTCCCGGTCGTCGCCGCCGATCCACTTCCGGCTCACCCGGCCGGTGTCGGGGCGCTCCGGGTCGTCCGCCTCGCGGGCGTGGTCGGCGATCCGGCGCAGCGCCCCGGTGCAGTAGACGTCGGCCAGGTCCTGGGCCTCGGTGTCGCCCTCGGCGGTGCGCCGGGCCGCCCGTGCCAGCACCAGACTGGCCGCCATGACCTCGGCGGCCAGCCGGGCCACCGCGATGAGGGTGCGTTCCTGGGCGAAGAGCGCCGCGTCGTCCGGGTGGCTGCGGGCCAGCTCGGCACACCGCTCGCGGAACCGGTCCACCCACACCTGGAGTTGGGCCAGGTGCCGCTGGTTGCGGACGTTCAGCGCCGCCGCGAGCCGCTGCCGGGCCCGCTCCGCGGCCTCCGGGGGCGTGCCGCCGTCGACGACCCCGGCCCGGTGGTAGGAGAAGATCACGAACTTGGACATCCAGTAGTCCAGCTGGAAGTCCACCCCGCCGGAGATCCGCAGGCCCCGGGCGTCCCGGAAGGCGCGCTCCAGCGGCACCGGCGGCGCGCCCCGCCGCGCCTTGCTCTCCGCGGTCTCGTACCCCTCGGCCGCGTACAGCGACATGGTGCGGTCGACGACGCCCCAGCAGAGCACGGAGCACAGGTTCTTCGCGGCGTTCTGCTCGGCGAGCGGGTTGAGGCCCAGGTCCTCGCAGAGCAGGCTCCACTCGGCGACGGCCTCCAGCGCGAACGTGTCGGCGAGCGACTCGCCGATCAGGTGCTGGATCTCCTCGTACTCGCCGAGTGGGACGCCGTCCACGCTGCGCCGGTTCACGAACTCCCGCTGCCACTGCAGGCACAGCTTGGCGATGGCCAGGGACGGGGCCGCGATGAGGTACATCCGGCCCAGGATCGCCAGCCCGCCGGCCTGCGCGGTGATCCGCACGTCGTGCGGGCTGGGGTTCTCCACGAACACGTGGTCCGCCGGCACCCGGACCCGGTCGAGGCTGAAGCCGCCGTTCGGGAACCCCTTGATGCCCATGAACTCGTGGTCGGCGGAGCGCCGTACGCCGGGCGCGGCGGGGTCGACCACGAACAGCCGCCGGGTCTCCCGCTCCGCCTCGTGGACGGTGGCCACCACGCCGAGCAGCTCGGCGAACGCGGCGTTGCCGCTGAACACCTTCTCGCCGGTGATCAGGTAGCCGTCGCCGTCCTCGGCCGGGACCGCGACGGTCTCCCGGCGGTGGTTGGCGGCGCCGTTCGGCTCGGTGTCGGCGAAGCTGGATATCAGGCCCTCGGCGACCCGTTCGGTCAGCATGGCCCGCAGCGGGCCGTCCGGCAGGATCCGCAGCAGGGGGGCGAAGCCGATGGAGTTCTGGATCGCGATGAACAGGCCGAGCGGGAGTGACCAGCTGGCGATCGCCTGGACGACCCGGAAGGTGTTGAGGTCGGACAGGGCGAGCCCGCCCAGTTCCACCGGGCTCTGGAGTTTGACGTAGGGGCTGCCGCGCAGCTCGTCCACCACCGCCCGGGGCAGTGCGCGCGCGGACTCCAGGTCGGTGGGGTCGACCAGCCGGCGGGCGAACTCCTTGGCCTCGGCGACCTGGGCGTCACCGGTCTTGCGGTCGTCCTCGGGCTGCTCGGGGAACGGATGAATCAGGTCGAGGCGTAACGACCCGCGGAAGATCTCTTCCAGGAAGCTGGAGGTTCCGGGGACGTTCACCTGGTTGAGGGGCCGTGATGTCATGCGTCCTCCCGTGCAACGGGCCGGGGCCGTGCCGGCCGGTCGTACATGGATCATGCGATCGCGCGCGGATCATGCTTACCCCTGCGATGCGAAAGTATGTTCCCCCTGTTGTGCTCCTCGTCTCCTTCGCTCGCGCTTATCCGATCAGGTGGCGGGTAGGCTACGGGGCCAGCGTGCCCAGTCTTGGCCTCAGGAAGGAACGTGTATGACTACCGGTCCCCGCGGCACGGGCGGCCTGCCGCCCGCCTTCACGGCGTCCGCGAGCTCGTCCTTCATCGAGTTCCTGTCGGCCCAGGCCCCCGACCTGATCCCGGCCAACCGGAAACTGCCCGTCGCGCATGAGGGGTTCGAGGCCCCGCACGGCACGACGGTGATCGCGGCGACGTTCGACGGCGGCGTACTGGTGGCCGGCGACCGCCGGGTCACCATGGGCAACGTCATCGCGCACCGCGAGTACGACAAGGTCTTCCCCGCCGACGAGCACTCCGCCGTCGCCATCGCCGGTACCGCGGGGCTCGCCGTGGAGCTCGTCAAGCTCTTCCAACTGGAGCTGGAGCACTACGAGAAGATCGAGGGCATGCCGCTCTCGCTGGTCGGCAAGGCGAACCGCCTCACCACCATGGTCCGCGGCAACCTCGGCATGGCGATGCAGGGCCTGGCGGTGGTCCCGCTCTTCGCCGGCTACGACCTGGACAAGGGGGTCGGCCGCATCTTCTCCTACGACGTCACCGGCGGCCGGACCGAGGAGCGCGGCTTCGCCACCACCGGTTCGGGCTCGGTCTACGCCCGCGGCTCCCTGAAGAAGCTCTACCGCGACGGCATGTCCGAGGGCGAGATCACCACCGCGGCCGTGCAGGCGCTCTACGACGCCGCCGACGACGACTCGGCCACCGGTGGGCCGGACCTCACCCGCCAGCTGTTCCCGCTGGTCGCCCTGGTCACCGAGGACGGCTACCGGCAGCTCACCCAGGACGAGGTGGCCGAGATCGCCCGCGGTGTCGTCGACCGCCGTCTGGAAGCCCCCAACGGGCCGGTCGCGCCGGTCCTGTGACACCCGTTCCCGGGGCGCCCGTCCCGTGACGCCCGCTCCCGGGGTCCACGCCCGGACCCCGGGGCGGTCCACGCCCGGACCCCGGGACGGTCCGCCCCGCGCCGTGCGGCGGTCAGGCCCGTCCGGGCCCTCGGTGTCAGCGTCGACCGCTTCAATGCCTGCCATGGACGAGCAGACCGGCCGGGACGAGCCGCGCGAACAGCCAGAGCAGCAGGAACAGCCGGAGCAGCGGGAACAGCGGGAACATCCGGAGCGGCAGGAACGGCCAGAGCAGCGGGACCTCCTCGCGGCGGTCCACCGGCTGGCCTGGGCGGGCACCGGCGAGCTGCGGTGTGAAGCGGCCGGGCACCCGGCGGGACACGTCTGCCTGCCGGCGCCGTCGGACCCCACCGGTCTCGCCGCCCTCCGGACGGCCCTCAGCGGACGTTACGGGCGGCCGCGCAACCTCGCGATGGACGGCTACGCCGACCCGACCGCGACCTGGCGTACGGGGGCGCCGCTGCTGGCCCCGTTCGGCGCACGGCTCGTCGAGATGCGTGCCTGGTCGCACGGGGACCGGTGGATCGGCTGCGGTACCGCCCGGTCCGCGGACGGCATACGGCCGGTGGTGCTCGTCGCGGAGGGCCGGGACCCGGTGGCGGAGCTGGCGGAGGGCTCGTCCTGGCTCGACGGGGTCGTCGCGGTGACCGGATGGGACGTATCCGGCGCACGCACGGTCGACTGGGCGGCGGTCGAGGCCCGGATCGGCACGGCCCTGCCCGGCGACTACAAACACCTCGTCGAACTCTTCTGGGACGGCGCCTTCGACGACTACCTCCAGATCCACGTGCCCGGCGCCCGCTTCGCGCACGCCGACATCGTCCGGGACACCGAGTGGCTGAGCGCGTGGGCCACCGCCCAGGGGAGCGACCTCTGGCGGCCCTACGAGCTGTACCCGGCCCCCGGGGGCCTGCTGCAGTGGGGGAGCACCGAGCAGGCCGACCAGTTCTTCTGGCTGACCGAAGGCGCCGACCCCGACCGGTGGCCCGTCCTCGTCACCGAGGACGTCCCCGATTCCTGGGTCCGTTTCGACGGTACGACCACCGAGTTCGTCTACCGCATGCTCACCGACCGGCAGCACCCCTTCTCCACGGCACGCTACTTCGACACCCACTGGTTCGAGAGCTACGCGAGCGAGGACTGAACCCGGCCGGCCGGTGGGCGCGCCCCCGGACGCCGGCGCCGCCCATGCCGCGGTGGGTCGCCGGGCGGCGGCCTGCCGGGTGGGCGCCGGCGCGGGCTGCGACGATGACCGGATGACCCGCATCCTCAGCCGCGGCGACCTGCTCGCGGTCCTCAGCCCCGGCGCCTGTCTCGATCTGCTGCGGGAGGGCTTCCGCGCCGACGGGGACCCGGCCGTGGCCGGCCGGCGGATACGCACCGACCTCCCCTTCGCGGGCACCGCCACGGCGCTGATCCCCGGTCTGCTGCCCGGCATCGACGCCTACACCGTGAAGGTCAACGCGAAGTTCCCCGGTGCCCGCCCGGCGCTGCGCGGCGTCATCGCCCTGCACAGCGGCCGGGACGGCGAACTCCTCGCGCTGCTCGACTCGGCCACGGTCACCGCCTGGCGGACCGGCCTGGCGGCCGCGCTCGGCACCCACCTGCTGGCCGTCCCCGACCTGTCGGGGACGGCGGCGCTCGGCGTCATCGGGGCCGGCGCGCAAGCCGAGTTGATGGTGCGCGGCCTCGCCGAACTGGGCGGCCGGGGCGAGTTGCTGGTGTGCGACAGCGATCCGGAGCGCGCCGCGGACTTCGCCGCACGGCACGGCGGCCGGGTCGTCGGGTCCGCAGCCGAGGCGGCCGCCCGCGCCACGGTCCTGCTGCTGGCCACCTGGTCCCGCGAACCGCTGCTGGCGCTGGCCGACATCGGGCCCGGCCGCCATCTGACCACCCTCGGCGCCGATGAACCCGGGAAGCGGGAGCTGGCCGCCGACCTCCTCGCGACGGCACTGCTGGTCGTCGACGACCGCGACCTGGCGGCGAGCGGCGGCGCTCCGGCCACCGCCGGACTGCCCGCGACCGCCATCGACGCGACCCTCGGCGAGGTGCTGCGGGGCCGTCACCCGGGCCGGACCGCGGCGGACCAGATCACCGTCTACGCCCCGGTCGGCCTGCCCTGGCAGGACCTCGCGGTGGCCTGGGCCGCGTACCGGGAGGCGGAGCGCCGGGGCCTGGGCACGGTCGTCGACCTCTTGGCGTGACGTTCCCCGCCCCCGGCCGCCACGTTCGCCCCCGCCCCCGGCTGCCGGGGTCTGGCGCCCCGCGCGCGGGATCACGCCTCTCGGTTCTGCCCGACCCCGTCGAACCGGCCGCCCCGGGCCGCCCCCCGGCACGGTCACCACCGCACGGCCGGCGCCTTGGCGGGGGTTCGGTGCGGTATGCCGCCCGCCGGGTACGGGCCGTCGCGTGGAGCTCGTCCGTTTCGCCGTGGCCCGCGGACCGCGTGGATATATTCGCGCCTGTGAGCGATGGTCTCGGGCGGGTCCTGGCGGGCCGCTACCGGCTGACGGGAGCGTTGGGCCGGGGTGGCATGGGCGCGGTGTGGCGCGCGCACGACGAGCATCTGGGCCGGGAGGTGGCGGTCAAGGAGCTCCAGTTGCCCGAGCGGCTCACCGGCGCCGAGCGGGCGAACTGGGTCGCCCGGCTGAACCGCGAGGCGCGTGCCGCCGCCCGGTTGAAGCACCCGGGCATCGTCACCGTCCACGATCGGATCACGGACGAGGACGGGCGGCCCTGGATCGTCATGGAGCTGGTGCACGGCAGGTCCCTGGACGACCTCATCCGGTCCGAGGGGCGGCTGTCGCCCGGCCGCGCCGCCGGCATCGGACGCCAGGTGCTCGCCGCCCTGCGCTTCGCGCACCAGGCCGGCGTCACCCACCGGGACATCAAGCCCGCCAACATCCTCCTGGAGCAGGACCGGGTGGTGCTCACCGACTTCGGCATCGCGGCACTCGACGGCGACGCGACCCTGACGGCCACCGGCATACTCATGGGAACCCCTGCCTTCATGGCCCCCGAGCAGGTACGCGGGCTGCCCGCCACGGCCGCGTCCGATCTGTGGGCGCTGGGCGCGACCCTGTACGCCGCGGTGGAGGGACGACCGCCGTTCGACGCCACCGCTCCCTCGGCGGTCCTCGTCGCGGTCGCCACCGAAGAGCCCGCCCCCGCCCGGCACGCGGGGGGCCTCGGCCCCGCGCTCGACGGCCTGCTCCGCAAGAACCCCGCCGACCGGCTGACCCACGACCAGCTCGCGGACCTGCTGGCCTGGTGCGGCGACGGCCGGCCCGCCGGCGCCGGTGGATCCGGCCCGGCGCCGTCCGCGCCCACCGCCCCGGCGCCGGCTGGGACGGCGCCCGCGGCCCCTACGCCCGCCGGTACCCCGGGCACGGCCCCCACCGTGACCGTCCGGCCGGCCGGCCCGCCCGGCCGGGACGCGGCGCTCGGGTCCACCCCGGCAGGGCCGCCGCCGACCCCGACCGTGCTGGACCCCGCCCCCGCCCCGCCCGGACGCGCCCGGAACCGGCTGATCACCGGCATCGGGGCCGCCCTCCTCGCCGGCGTCGCGGTGACCGGGTACCTGCTGTACGAGCAACACGGCGGGAGCGCGGACGACGCCACCTACCAGGTCAACCTGCGCAGCGCCCGGGAGATGGGAGCCCCCGTCGGTTTCACCCGGGAGTCCGAGGAGCGGACCGACGGAGGGCGGGCCCGCCTCACGTACGCGGCCCCCACGGACGACTGCGACGCGGGCTGCCGGAGCCAGACGGGGGAAGTGGTCCAGTGGCTCTCGCAGCAACCGGGGGTGGCGGCCGTGCGCCCGCCGGAGAGCGGCTTCGACGTCGGGACCTGCGACGGGCCGGGCCGGTGCCGCCTTGCCATCACCCCTTACCGGAAGCCGCCGCTCGCCAACGCGCAGTGGTACACCGAGGACGGCCGGCTGCTGTTCCAGGTCGACCTGGGCTGAGTGGTGCGAGCGGGGCCTGGCGCCCCGCGCCTCGGATCACGCCTCTCGGTTCTGCCCGACCCCGTCGAACCGGCCGCCCCGGGCCGCCCGTATGAAGCCTGCGAGGGCGCGCCGGGTGAGGGCTATCTCGACGCCCGGGTCCTCGCTCTCCCGGAGACGGACGGTGGGGGCGGCGGGGTGCGCGGCCATGGTGAGGCAGTTGTTGCCTGTCTGGCAGTAGGACGACTTCCGCCATTCCAGCGTTGACACGTTGCCGCCTTTCAGAGGGACGAAGCGATGGAGCGGATGAGGTCGCGCGACTCGTCAGCCGCCAATGCCAGGGATTCCAGTCGGTCGAGGATGTTCCGGTAGTTCGCGAGATCGCCCTCGGCGTCCAGGAACGCGGGGCCGTGCCACTGATCGAGCTGGACGGTGTCCAGCTGCGGCACCGGTCCCTGGGCATACAGGATCGTCTGGCCCGACCCCGGGAACTCACCGGCCTCGAAGGGGATGACGAGCACGGTGATGTTGTCGCGTTCGCTCGTCGCCACGATGTGGTCGAGCTGCCCGCGCGTCATGTCGGTTCCTCCGAACCGCATGCGCAGGGCCGCTTCATGGATGATCGCGGTGTAGGGAACCGCTCGGTCGTACAGCACGGCCTGGCGCTTGACGCGGTGTGAGGCCCGGTGCTCCACATGATGCGGGGGCAACGGCGGCACCATCTGACCGAAGACCACGCGGGCATGGCCGGGCGTCTGGAGGAGGCCGGGCAAGCTGGACGTCTGAGCGGTGCGCAGGGTGACCGCATGGTGTTCCAACTCCGCGATGTCCAGCATCGGGTCGGGGAGGACCCCGCGGTACTCCTCCCACCACTGGCGCCTGCGGCCCGAGGCCATGGTGGTGAGCGCCTCGATCAGGTCCTGGTCGACGCAGTCGTAGGTACCGGCGAGCAGGCGTACCCGGTCCGCACTGATCCCGGCCCGGCCGGATTCGATGTTGCTGATGCGGGCCTGGTCGGCGCCGAGGCGGTGTCCCGCTTGAGCCGCGGTCATCCCGGAGCGCTCGCGTAGCTTGCGCAGTTCCGTACCCAGACGTTGTTGGCGGACGGTCGGTGCGTTCCTGGGTGGCATGAGACCTCACTTCCTGAGCACGCACAGTTTGCCGTCGTCACCCACAACGGTCTATTGGGACGATAGATGTGCCCAACTGAGGTACATCTATCGTCCCGTTGGGCTACTGTAAGTCGCACAGCCCTCACGCAACGGCGTCGGCGGCCGGAAGCGCACCGTCCTGCCCGGCGGCATTGACACCGCCCGCCGCCCGTACCGCGTGGCTCAACTCCCCCGATTCGCCGGAGGCTTGCATGGACAACGGGCCGCAGGAGGACGCGTCGCCCGGGTGGGACTACACCCTTCACCTGCCGCATGACCCGCGTGCCCCGCGCATCGCGCGCCGGACACTGCGGGCCATCCTCGAAGAGCACGGACAACGCCGACTCCGTGACACCGCCGAGCTGCTGACCTCGGAGCTGCTGACGAACTCCTACCGCTACGCGGAGGGGCCGTCGTCGATGCGGGTGCGGCGGGAGGGGGAGCGGTTACGCGTGAGTGTGTCGGACACCAGTCCCGACCTGCCCGTCCACAGGGATGTGGACCGGTCCGCGGAAGGCGGCCGGGGCCTGGCGCTGGTCCGGCTGTGCGCCGCCGACTGGGGCGGCGTGGCACTCGGCGACCAGGTGTTCGGGATCGGCGGCAAGACGGTGTGGTTCGAGCTCGACGGGACCTGGCGCGATGCCTGAGACCCTGGCACCCCGGTCCGCCCGGCCTTGTCGCCTGACGGTGGCGCGTGACGTGGCTGGACCTTTGCGTTCGGAAGGGAGGGCGTCATGACCCTCGCCACCCCGGAGAACGGCATGAGTCCGCTCCGTCGGGCCGCGGAGGCCGCGGAGGAGGCCACCGGTCTGCGTGCCGAGATCATCCGAGGAGTCCTCATGATGTCCCCGGCGTTGCGGGGCAAACACGCCGGAATCATCAACGAGCTGTACGACCAGCTCCGCCCCGCGCTGCCGGAGCATCTTCGGCCGTTTCAGGTCGCGTCTCTGCCCCTCCCCTATGACAGGGACGACTACGCCACTCCCGACCTGCTCGTCTGCGACGCCGGATTCGGTGACTCCGACGACTGGCTGGCCGATCCGGGTGACGTGGAGCTGGTCCTCGAAGTGGTCTCCAAGGGCAACAGCACCAAGGACACCCGCGACATGGTCAGCTGGTACGCGGACGCCGGCGTTCCCGCGTATCTGCTGGTCGATCCCCGGCACGGTACGTGGACGCTGCACACCGTGCCCCGGGAGGGGGCGTACCAGGGGACACTGCACGGCCGCTACGGCGAGGACGTCGACCTCTCCGCCCTCGGAGTGAAGATCGCGACCGCCGGATTCGCCCGGTACACCTGAGGCTGCCCGGGACTCAGCCGGTGACCGTCGCCCACGCCTCCCGGGCGGCCGCGCGGGCCCCGTCCGGGTCCGCGTCGTGGCCGGCCGCACGCAGGGCCAGGGCCAGTGCGGTCAGCGAGCGCTCGACCACCTCCACGGAGGCGTCCGGGCCGTAGTGGTTGACCCGGATCATCTCCTTGGCCAGGGCGCCGCCGCCGGCCACCAGCGGCAGGGTGCCGGAGCCGGCGTTCGCGGCGGCGACCAGTTCCCGGGCGTCGAACGAGTCCGGGGCGCGCAGCGTGGTGGCCACCGGGGCGGCGTCCCGCGCGTCGGTGACGTAGGGGCGCAGCCGCTCCGCGCGCGGGGTCGCCCCGTCGTGCAGGGCGAGGGTCCCGGCGCGGGTGGCGGCGGCCGCCGCGCGGTGCCGGGTGATGGCCGCGTCCAGTCCGCCGGTCGCCTCGATCCGGTCGATCGACGCCTCCAGTGCCAGCATCTCCAGCTGGGCCGGGGCGTGCGGCAGCGCCGCGCGGCCGGAGTCGATCCACCGCTCCTTCCAGTCCAGCAGCGAGAGGTAGGAGCGGCGCGGGGCCCGCGGGTTGGCGTGGATGCGCTCCCAGGCGCGCTCGCTGACCGAGACGGCGGATACGCCGGCCGGGCCGCCCATCGCCTTCTGGGCGCCGATCACGCACACGTCCACCCCCCAGGCGTCGGTGAGCAGCGGTTCGGCGGCGACCGAGGCGACCGCGTCCAGCATCAGCAGCGCGCCGTGCTCGCGGACCACCTCGCCGATCTCCGCGATCGGGTTGGTGTTCCCGGTCGCGGCCTCGGCGTGGACCAGGGAGACCAGCCCGGTGTCCGGGTGCTCGGCCAGTGCGGCGGCGATGCGCTCGGCAGAGGCCGCGGTGTCGTACGGCACCTCGATGTCCACCACCTCGGCGCCGCAGTCCCGCAGCCAGCCGCCGAAGGTCTGCCCGTACGGCCCGGTGATCACGTTCAGGGCGGTGGTGCCGGGGCGGGTGGCGCTGCGCCAGGCGCCCTCCAGCGGCAGCAGGGCCTCGCCCTGCATGACGATCACGTCGGCGGTGGTGCCCATCACCTCGGCGACGCGGCGCTCGATGGCGGCGAAGCGGGCGGCGGTCAGCGGCGGCTGGTCGAGCAGCGCGGCGTGGAGGTGCTGGTCGGACACGGAGGCTCACTTCGTACGGTCGGCGGTCGGGCGCGCACGCGGCCACGGTGCAACCAGGGCCACGGACGCCTGGGGCGAGCGTACAGCGCCGATCATGCCGAGGGTCTACCCAAGAACTTTTGCAAAAATTCCTTTGGAGAATCCTCGTGCCCGGTCCTACGCTGCGCACATGTCCGATCACGAGCACGACCACCGCGAGCGCGTACTCGACCCCGAGCGGGACGCGGCCGCACTGAAGGCCCTCACCCACCCGCTCCGCATCCGGCTGCTCGGGCTGCTACGCCAGGACGGACCCGCCACGGCGAGCGAACTCGCCGCACGGACCGGGGAGTCATCCGCCTCCACCAGCTACCACCTGAGGGTGCTGGCCAAGTACGGCTTCGTGGCGGAGGCGGAGCACCGGGACGCGCGGGAGCGCCGCTGGCGGTCCGTGCACGAGGTGACCTCCTGGGACAACCAGGCGATGGCCGCCACACCCGCCAGCCGGGAGTTCGTGAGCGTCGTGCGGCGGCAGCAGATCGCGCGGCTGGAGCAGGCGATCGTCGAGCACGAGGCGGACCTCGCGGCGGGGCGGCTCGGCGCGGAGTGGGCCGCGCCGTCCGGCATGAGCGACTTCCTGCCGCGGCTGACCCCGGAATCGCTCACCGAGCTGTGGGAGACGATCGAGCGCACCGTCGAGGAGCTGACCGCCCGCGACCAGGACGATCCGCGCGCCCGTCAGATCGTGCTGGTGACGGCGGGGTTCGCCGGCGCGCCCCACGGCACCGGCCGGCCGGCGGCGGATGCCGGAGGCCATCCGCAGGACGGGACGCAGGACGGGACGCAGGACGGGACGCAGGACGGGACGCAGGACGGGACGCAGGACGGGACGCAGGACGGGACGGAGCGCACCGGGCGTGCGGCGGACACCGGTCGGCCGACGGCTGAACGGGGGGACGCGTCATGAGCGGCCCCCCGGACCGGGACGCCGCGCGCCCCGGTGAGGCGGACCGGGACGCCGCGCGCCCCGGCCAGGCCCGGATGGACCCGCTCACCGCGCGCCGCCGCTTCGTCGCCGTCTCCTTCCTGTTCTGGCTGCCGCTCGGCCTCTACATCGCCCCGCACGTCCTGCTGCTCACCGAACGCGGGCTCGCGCTCTCCGCCATCGCCATCTGCTTCGCCGCCCACTCCACCACCGCCGCGGCCCTGGAACTGCCCACCGGCGGGCTCTCCGACGTCATCGGCCGCCGCGCCGTACTCGCCGCCGCGGGCCTGCTGAACCTGGCCGCCCTCACCCTCCAGGGCCTGGGCACCACCCTGTGGGTGTTCGTCCTCGGCAACGCGCTGATGGGCTCCGCCCGCGCGCTGTCCAGCGGCCCGGCCGAGGCCTGGTACGTCGACACCGTCCACGCCCACTCCGGGCCCGGGGCCGAGATCCGCACCGGGATAGCCCGGGGCCACACCGCCATCTCCGTGGCGCTGGCCGCCGGCACCCTGATCGGCGGCCTGCTGCCCTGGCTGCTGGGGCTCGGCCCGGACCCCGGCGGGTGGCTGCGCGACCACACCTCCGGCCTGGTGCTGCCGCTCTCCGTGCCCATGCTGCTGGGCGCCGCGATCGAGGTGGTGTTCGTGCTGTACGTGCTCACCGCGCTGCCCGAGCCGCCCCGGCCGCCGGCCACCCTGCGCGGGGTGCTGCGCGGAGTCCCGGCCACCATCGCCGCCGGGGTGCGCCTGGGCGGGCGGGACGTGGTGATCCGCCGGGTGCTGCTCACCGCCGGGGCCGTGGCCACCGGCCTGGTCACCATCGAACTGCTCGCCCCGGGGCGCGTCGCGGAGGCCACCGGCGCCGCCGAATCGGGCGCGGTGGTCTTCGCGGTGCTCGCCGCGTCCGGGTTCGCGATCAACGGTCTGGGCAGCCACCTGGCCCCGCACACCGTCCGGCTCGCCGGCGGACGCGCGGAGCGCGCGGTCCTGGTCGCGCTGGCCGCCGCCGCGGCCGGCCTGCTGCTCCTCGGAGCCACCGCCGCCACTGGCCACCCGTTCGCGGTCGTCCTCGCGGTCGCCGGATACCTGCTGGTCTACCTCGGCCTCGGGGCGGCCGGCCCGAACGAGAACGAGCTGATGCACCACCGGGTCGACACCTCCGGCCGGGCCACCGCCCTTTCGTTGCAGTCCCTCTCCCTGCAACTGGTCGGCGGCCTCGCCGGGTTCGTCGCCGGCGGGCTGCCCACCGGTCCGCTGCCCTGGCTGTTCGGCGGCGTCGTGGTGCTGGTGGGCGCCCTGCTGTGGACCGGCCGGACGAGCCCCCCACCGGCCGGGCCGGCCGGGTCCGGAGCGGGCTCGGCGGCGAACGAGCGCCCGGCCCCCGATCTCATCACCTGAGCTCACCGGCCCGGCCGGGAGCTGATCCGGCCTCATCTGGCGGTGACGGCCCCCGGTCGCGGCGGTGCCGGACGCCGGAGGTGGGCGGCGGCCGTGACGGCCGCCGTGGCGGGCCGGCCGTCAGGTGGGCGGCCGTGGCGCCGGGACCGGTCGCGGCGGGGCGTCACGGCAGCGCGGGGCGCACGCCTCAGGGCGCGCGCGGGGGCCGTGCGCGGTATGGCTAGCCCCCCTGGGAAGACGCCCGTTGGCCGTATGTGATCAGCGCCGCGGATTCGCGACGCTGATCACATGCGAAACGACGAGTACACCGAAGCCGCGCCCCGTGCCACCCGCCGCGAGGCCACCCGCCGCCGGGCGGTGATCGTGTCCACCCCGCTGGTCGCGGTCTCCCTCCTCGCGACCGCCATGGCGGCGGCCCCGGCCGCCGGGGCCCGGGGCACCGGGGGGTCCGGAGCGGGCGCCCCGAGGGCCTCCACGGTGCCGACACCCTCGCCCGAGACCGTCGACTGGCAGCGCTGTTCCGGCAAGGGGCTGGACCCGCGCCAGGAGTGCGCCTCCATCGCGGTGCCGCTGGACTACCGCGCGCCGCACGGGAAGCAGATCAGCATCGGTGTCTCGCGGATCCGCAGCGAGCGGCCCCAGGCCCGGCGCGGCACCCTGCTGCTGATTCCCGAGGGCCCCGGCGGCTCCGGCATCAACCGGCCCTCCACCCACGGCAGGAATCTGCCCCAGTCCGTCCGCGACGCGTACGACCTCGTCAGCTTCGACCCGCGTGGCATGGACGCCAGTACCCCCGCGAGCTGCGGCCTGGCCCACGAGGACCTCTCCTTCTCCAGCATCCGTCCCTGGCCGGAGCAGGACGGCTCCATCGACCGGAGCGTGGCCACCGGCAAGCGGCTGGCCGAGAACTGCGCGCGCAACGGCGGCGCCCTGCTGCGCAGCATCAGCACCATCAACGAGGCACGCGACATCGACCGCATCCGGCAGGCGCTGGGCGAGCGGAAGCTGTCCGCCTGGGGCGTGTCGTACGGCACCTACGCGGGCGCGGTGTACGCGCAGCTGTTCCCGCACCGCACCGACCGCTGGGTGCTGGACAGCAGCAACGACCCGGACCCCGAGCGGGTGGCGCGGGGCTGGACGGCGAACTTCGCCATCGGCGTCGAGGACGCCTTCCCGGACTTCGCCGCCTGGGCCGCCGACCCGGAGAACGAGCACCGCTTCGTCGACGACCCGGCCGAGGTGCGCCCGCTGTTCCTGCGGCTGGCGGAGCGCCTGGACCGGGAACCGATCCCCTGGCCCGGCGCCAACCCCGCCGAGCTGAACGGCGACGTGCTGCGCCAGACCCTGCTGTCCAGCCTCAACTCCAAGAGCCGCTTCCCGGCCCTCGCCCAGCTGATGCGGGCCGCTCGCGACGGCTCCCCGCTGCCCGTCACCAGCACTCCGCCGGACGAGGCCCTGCAGGCCACCATCGCGGTCTCCGCGGCCACCATCTGCAATGACGTCAGCTGGCCCGGCGACCTGGCGGAGTACCAGCGCAAGGTCACCGAGAGCCGCCGTACCCACCCGCTGACCGCCGGCATGCCGGAGGGCCCCATGGTGTGCGCCTTCTGGAAGCACCATCCGGCGGAGAAGCCGGTACGCATCACTTCCGACGGGCCGTCGAACGTGCTCATGATCCAGAACCGCCGGGACGCCGCCACCCCGCTCTCCGCCGGCCTCAGGATGCGCGCGGCGCTCGGTGACCGGGCACGCATGGTGATCGTGGACGCGGTCGGCCATGGCTCCTACGTGTCCAACGGCAACGCCTGCGGCGACCGGGCGGTCACCGACTACCTGGTCCACGGCACCCGCCCTGACCAGGACCTGAGCTGCCCGGCGGAGTGAGCGGAGCGACGCCCGGCCGGCTGCCGGTGAAGCTCCCGCTCATCACCACCGACGGCCGGACCGCCCGCTCCGGCCAGGGTGAGTGCGCCGTCGAGGCCGTCACCGAGCGGGAACACCACCCGGCCTGAACGGCGGCCCGGGGACGACGCCGCCCGCCGGCGGGGCGCGCGGCGGGCGGTGGGTGGTGCGGGGGCGGGACACGGCCGCCGGCCGGGGCCGGCATCCGGTCCGTCAGAGGCGCTCGGGGGTGCGGATGCCCAGCAGCGCCATGCCCTGGTGCAGGGTGCGGGCCGTCAGGTCGCACAGGAAGAGACGGTTCTCCACCGTCTCCGGCGTCTCCGCCTTCAGCACCGGGCACTGGTCGTAGAAGGTCGTGTACTGCGACGCCAGCTGGTACAGGTAGGCGGCCAGCTTGTGCGGCGCGTGCTCCTCGGCGACCTCCCGCAGGGTCTCCGCGAACCTGTCCAGGTGCAGACCGAGCGCCCGCTCCGCCGGGGCGAGCGCCAGCCCGGGGTGCGCCGCCGCCCGCGCGTCGCCGGCCTTCCGCAGGATCGACCGGATACGGGCGTAGGCGTACTGGAGGTAGACGGAGGTGTCGCCGTTGAGCGAGACCATCTGGTCCAGGTCGAACTTGTAGTCACGGGAGGCCGACGTGGACAGGTCCGCGTACTTCACCGCGCCGATGCCCACCTGGGCGCCGCGCTCGGCGATCTCCTCCTCGGTGAGGTCCTGGGCCTTCTCACGGACGACCGCGGAGGCCCGCTCGATCGCCTCGTCCAGCAGGTCCACCAGCCGCACCGTCTCGCCCTCACGGGTCTTGAACGGCTTGCCGTCCTTGCCCAGCACGGTGCCGAACGCCAGCTGCACGGCGTGCACTTGGTCGTTCAGCCAGCCGATCCGGCGCGCGGTCTCGAAGACCATCTTGAAGTGCAGCGACTGCCGGGCGTCCACCACGTACAGCAGGGTGTCGGCGCCCAGGTTCTGCACCCGGTCGCGGATCGCGGAGAGGTCGGTGGCCGCGTAGCCGTAGCCGCCGTCCGACTTCTGCACGATCAGCGGCACCGGGTTGCCGTCCGGGCCCTTGACGTCCTCGAAGAAGACGCACAGCGCGCCCTCGGAGCGGACCGCGACCCCGGACTCCTCCAGCAGCCGGCAGGTCTCGGCGAGCATGTCGTTGTAGCCGGACTCGCCGACCACGTCCGGGTCGCGGATCTCCATGTCGAGCTTGTCGAAGACCGAGTAGAAGTAGATCTTCGACTCGTCGACGAACTTCCTCCACAGCTCCAGGGTCCGCTCGTCCCCGGCCTGGAGGTCCACCACCCGGCGGCGGGACCGCTCCTTGAACTCCTCGTCGGCGTCGAACAGCCCGCGCGCCGCCTTGTAGAGCCGGTTCAGGTTGGACATCGCCTCCTCACCGGAGACGCCGTCCTTGTGGTCCAGCTCGTGCGGGTGCTCGATCAGGTATTGGATGAGCATGCCGAACTGGGTGCCCCAGTCGCCGATGTGGTGGCGCCGGACCACCTTCTCCCCTGCGAACTCCAGGATCCGCACCACCGCGTCGCCGATCACCGCCGAGCGCAGATGGCCGACGTGCATCTCCTTGGCGACGTTCGGCTGGGCGTAGTCGATCACCGTGGTGCCGGGGTTCTCGGCCGTCGGCACGCCGAGCCGGTCGTCCGCGGCCCGGGCCGCCAGCGTCTCGGTGATCGCCTGGTCGGAGACGGTGATGTTGAGGAAGCCGGGGCCGGAGACCTCGATCCCGGAGATCAGCTCACCGGCCGGCAGCTGCTCGACCACCTTGGCGGCCAGCTCGCGCGGGTTCCCGCCGAGCTTCTTCGCCAGCGCCAGCATGCCGTTGGCCTGGAAGTCCGCCCGGTCGCTTCGTCGCAGCAGCGGGTCCGCGGAACCGGCCTCCGGCAGGGCAGCCGAGAGAGCGTCCGCGAGGCGCTGGTGGACCGAAGCGGCAAGGGAAGGAACCGAGGCCATGGGATGGGTGCCATTCCTTTAGAGGTGCGAAGGGTCGGTCAAGTATCCCACGGCGCGTACCACCGTTTCTCTGATAAACCAGCGGCACCCGGCGCACGCGCCGGGTCTGGGAGAATGGTCGACGCCATGACCGCAAGGAAGGAAGTGCCGAACGTGGCTCAGAGCACCGAGACCGACTGGGTCTCCCGTTTCGCGGACGAGGTCATTGCCGAGGCGGAGCGTCGCGCCCCCGGCAAACCGATCGTCTGCGCCTCGGGCCTCAGCCCGTCCGGCCCGATCCACCTCGGCAATCTCCGCGAGGTCATGACCCCGCACCTGGTGGCGGACGAGATCCGGCGCCGCGGACACGACTGTGTGCACATCATCTCCTGGGACGACTACGACCGGTTCCGCAAGGTCCCGGCCGGTATCGACCCGTCCTGGTCGGAGCACATCGGCAAGCCGCTGACCTCGGTCCCGGCGCCGCCCGGCAGCCCGTACCCGAACTGGGCCGAGCACTTCAAGGCGCCCATGACCGAGGCCCTCGCCGAGCTGGGCATCGAGTTCCACGGGATCAGCCAGACCGAGAAGTACACCTCGGGCGCCTACCGGGACCAGATCCTGCACGCGATGCGGCACCGCACCGGGATCGACGCCGTCCTGGACCGCTACCGCACCAAGGACAAGGGCGAGGGCGCCGCCAAGCCCGCGACCGGGAAGCAGCAGCAGAAGAAGGGCAAGCTCGACGAGGCCGACCAGGCCGCCGCCGAGGCCGCGGCCGAGGGGTCGGGCGCGGCGGGCGAGGACGACGGCAGCGGCGGCGGCGCCGGGTACTTCCCGTACAAGCCGTACTGCACCGCCTGCGACCGTGACCTCACCACCGTCACCGCCTACGACGACGACACCACCGAGCTGTCCTACACCTGTGTGTGCGGACACGCCGAGACCGTCCGGCTGAGCGAGTTCGACGGCGGCAAGCTGGTCTGGAAGGTCGACTGGCCGATGCGCTGGGCCTACGAGGGCGTGGTGTTCGAGCCCTCCGGCGTGGACCACTCCTCGCCCGGCTCCTCCTTCGTCGTCGGCGGCCAGATCGTCAAGGAGGTCTTCGGCGGCGAGCAGCCGATCGGCCCGATGTACGCGTTCGTCGGCATCAGCGGCATGGCCAAGATGTCCAGCTCCAAGGGCGGGGTCCCCACCCCGGCCGACGCGCTGAAGATCATGGAGGCCCCGCTGCTGCGCTGGCTGTACGCCCGCCGCAAGCCCAACCAGTCCTTCAAGATCGCCTTCGACCAGGAGATCCAGCGGCTGTACGACGAGTGGGACGCCCTGGAGCGCAAGATCGCCGAGGGGGCCGTCCAGCCCGCCGACGCCGCCGCCTACGGCCGGGCCACCCGCACCGCGGCCGGTGAGCTGCCGCGCACCGCGCGCCCGCTGCCGTACCGCACCCTGGCCTCCGTGGTGGACATCACCACCGGCCACGAGGAGCAGACGCTGCGCATCCTCAGCGACCTCGACCCGGCCAACCCGGTGAAGTCCCTGGAGGACGTGCGCCCCCGCCTCGACAAGGCCGAGTACTGGATCAACACCCAGGTCCCGGCCGACCAGCGCACCCAGGTCCGCACCGAGCCGGACACCGAACTGCTCGGCTCGCTCGGCGACACCGAGCGGGAGTCGCTGCGCCTGCTGCTGGAGGGGCTGGACGACCACTGGTCGCTGGACGGGCTCACCACCCTCGTCTACGGCGTGCCCAAGGTGCA
This sequence comes from Streptomyces sp. NPDC018031, assembly GCF_044327625.1. Lineage (NCBI taxonomy): Bacteria > Bacillati > Actinomycetota > Actinomycetes > Kitasatosporales > Streptomycetaceae > Streptomyces > Streptomyces sp. NPDC018031. The sequence goes on along the minus strand of NZ_JBIRFT010000026.1, from coordinate 2,293 downwards.
GGCGGGGCTGGCGCCGGACGCCAAGCCGACGCCGGAGCTGAAGGTCGCCCAGCGGGCCTTCTTCGCCCTCCTCTACGACCTGCTGGTCGGACGGGACACCGGCCCCCGGCTGCCCACCCTGCTGCTGGCGGTCGGCGCCGACCGGGTCCGGCGGCTGCTCGCCGTCTGACGCGCGGAGGCCGGGCGCCCGCCCGGCATCCGCGGAAGCGGGCGGGCGCCCCGGCCGGCGGTGCGGCGTTCCGTACGGAGGGCCGGGGCCGCGGTGCGGCGGCCCGCACGGCGCGCCGGGCGGAAGATCACCCCAACGGGGTAACCCCCCGGTGGGCGGAGACCCGTCCGCCGGCTCTCCGACGATCGGCGGATACGCGACTCGGCCCCGGGAACGACGATTCCCGGGGCCGCTGCCGTGAAGCTGGACCCATGCGCGAACTCATGGGAATCGTCGGAATCGTCGTCGCCATCCAGGGGGTCCTGGGCTTCAGCGGCCTGGTCTTCGACGACCAGGCATGGGGCATGCTGCACAAGTGGTTCGACCTGCCGTCGGCCGCCTATCTCGGCATCGCGGCGGTCGGCCTTGCCCTGACGGTGTGGGGCGAGAGCGGACGCAAGGCCGGCCGGGCCTGACGGACCACCCGCCCCGGCTTGCGCTGCCGGGGTGCGACGGACCGCCCACCCCCGCTTCCGCTGCTGCCGGGGCGCGTCGGACACCGCCCGGCTGCGCCGCACCCGGCCCCCACACCCGGCCCCCGCACCCGGCCCCCGCACCCGGCCCCCGCACCCGGCCGGCTTCGCCGCCCCGGCCCGGCTCCCTGTACGGCTCGGGCAGGCACCACACCGGGCCGGTGCCGCCCGGGTCACGGGATGAACCCGCTTCACCGAGATGGACCCGGTCACGAAAGCCGCCCGGGTCACGGGGGATGGATCCGGTTCACGGGGAGGACCCGGTCACGTGAAGCAGCCCGGCGGCCATGTGAGGCATCCGGTCAGGGGAGCTGCCCCGGTCAGGGGAGCCACCAGGGTCACGGGAGGCACCCGGTCGGAGGCACCCGGTCGGGGGAGCCCCTGAGTCACGGGAGGCACCCGGTCAGGGGAGGTACCCGGCCTCCATCTGCTCCGCCTGGTGGCGCTGCTTGCACTCTTCCAGGTGACGCTGCACGTCGTCGTCGCCGAGCCCGGTGAGGCCGTACCCGCCGCGCAGCAGCCGGCCGAACTGGAAGGCCGAGGGGAACCTGCTGTGGTCGGCGAGGTGCCGGCGGAAGGCGCCGTAGCAGATCTCCTCAAGGGGGATGTCGTCCAGCGCGCCCGGGCCGCCCTGGCCGTCCCAGTCCGCCTCGCCCGGGCCGCCGGCCGGTCCGTCCGCTTCACGCGCGAGGTCCGGCCCGGCCTCGGTGGCGGGCACGCCGCCGGGAACGGGGCCACCGGCCTCCGTGGCGACCGGCAGGGCGGGCCCGCCGTCCCGGCGCCCGGCCTCCGGCCCGTGCTCCTCCGGCGCCGCCCGGTGCGCCTGGTCCGGCACGCCGTCCGGCGCGCCGGCCTCCCACGGTCCCGGGGCGTAGGGGAGCTGGTTGCCGGTGCCCTGGCCGCCGAGCCTGCGTACCCGGTTCGGGCCCGCCGGGACGGTCACCGTGGAGCCGGCGACCTGGGCCGCGGCGGCCGGGTTGCCGCCCGCCGCCGCTGCACCGCCGCCGGCCGGGTGCGCCTGCGCCGCGGGCTCCTGGGCCGCGGGCCCGGGGGCGGCGTGGGTCTCCGCCGGACCGGACGCCGGGAGGAGGCCGGGGTGCGGATCCGCCGGGTGGCCCCCGGCGTTCGTCCGTCCGCCGTCCGTACCGTCGTCGGCGGGATGGGCGGGCGGCAGCGCCTGCGGAGCGGACGCCCGGTCCACGGCCCGCGCCCCGGCAGCCGGCCCCGCCCCGGCCCCGCCGTCCGGTCCGGTCCCGGCACCCGCGGCCGCCCCGCCGTCCGGCCCGGCCCCGGCACTCGTTGCGGCCCCGCCGTCCGGTCCGGCCCCGGGACCGCCTGCGGTCCCGGCGTCCGCTCCGGCCGCCGGCTCCGTCCCGGCCGCCGCGGTCCGCGCCGGGCCCGCCGCCGTGAGTTCCGGGACCGCCTCCCCGGCCGCCGGGCCCGTGGTGAGCGCGGGGCGGAGGATCGGCGGCTCGATGCCGGCGGCGGCCAGTCCCGCGTCGGCGGTGTCCGCGAGCGGTACTCCGTACCGGGCCAGCCGCAGTGGCATCAGCGATTCCACCGGTGCCTTGCGCTTCCAGGCCCGGCCGTAGCGGGCGCGCAGCCGTGCCCG
>NZ_JBIRFT010000025.1:0-78989 GCF_044327625.1 Streptomyces sp. NPDC018031 | reverse complement strand
TTGGGGGGGCCGGTGTGGTAACCCCAGCGCCGCGGGGGGGGGACCCGGCCGGCGGACCCCCCCCCCGACCCCCGGCCCCCCCCCCGCCGGGGGTGGGGGGGGGGGGGCGCGCCCGGGGGGGCCCCCCCGGGGGCCGGGCTCGACCGCGGTTGCCACAGGACAGCGGCGGGGGGAGGCCGCCGGGCCGGGCCTGGGCGTGCTACGCGTAGTTCGGCCGCTGTCCCGCGAGGAGAGCGCGTAGGCGTACAGGGCAGGGGTGAAGTCACTGGTGATCGCGTGGGACGCCAGCAACCGCGACACGGCCGGCTCGTGAACAGCTGGAAGCTGCCGATGACCGAGCAGACCGTGGCCACGGCGGGGGCGCCATAGACGGCCGGTAGCTTCACCCGCGCATGCGGCCCAGCGGACCCTGGCGCGGGTGCGCGCGGGCACGCCCGCGCGCGTGGGCGGGCTCGTCCACGGTGCGCCACTCCCCCGCCCGCCGCGCCGCCCGCCTACTGCCAGCGGCCGGTCCGAGGTCACCACTCGGCCTGGGAACCGTCGTCCCGCCGCCAGACCGGGTTGCGCCAGCGGTGGCCGGTCTCCGCGGCGCGTTCGACGGCCTTCTCGTCGATCTCGATGCCCAGCCCGGGGGCGGTGAGCAGGCCGACGTGCCCGTCGTCGTACCGGAAGACCGACCGGTCGGTGAGGTAGTCGAGCAGGTCGGAGCCGGCGTTGTAGTGGATGCCCAGGCTCTGCTCCTGGATCAGCAGGTTGGGCGTGGCGAAGCCGACCTGGAGACAGGCGGCGAGCGCGATCGGGCCGAGCGGGCAGTGCGGGGCGAGGGAGACGTCGTAGGCCTCGGCCATCGCCGCGATGCGCCGTACCTCCGAGATACCTCCGGCGTGGGAGAGATCCGGCTGGGCGACGGCGATGCCCTCCCCCAGCACCCTCTTGAAGTCCCAGCGGGAGTAGAGCCGCTCGCCGGTGGCGATGGGAATGCTGGTGGAGCGCACGATGTCGCCGATGTGCTCGCTCATCTCGGGGACGACCGGCTCCTCGACGAAGAACGGCAGGTACGGCTCCAGCAGCGGGAGCACCCGCCGGGCCATGGGGAGGGTGAGCCGGCCGTGGAAGTCCACCGCGATGTCGAAGCGGTCGCCGACCGCCTCCCGGACGCTCGCCACCCGGTCGGCGATGGCCTGCGCGGCTTCCGGGGTGTCGATCAGGCGCAGCTGGGCGGAGGCGTTCATCTTGATCGCGGTGAAACCGTCGGCCTTGCGGGCCGCCGCCGCCTCGGCGACGTCGGTGGGGCGGTCTCCGCCGATCCAGCTGTAGACCCGGATGCGGTCCCGGACGTTGCCGCCCAGCAGTTGCCACACCGGCACGCCCAGTGCCTTCCCGGCGATGTCCCACAGCGCCTGGTCGATGCCGGCCACCGCGCTGGAGAGGATGGGGCCACCCCGGTAGAAGCCCCCCTTGGTGAGGACCTGCCAGTGGTCCTCGATGCGCATCGGGTCCCGGCCGACCAGGTGGTCGGAGAGTTCCTCGACGGCGGCGGCGACGGTGTGGGCGCGGCCTTCGACGACCGGTTCGCCCCAGCCGGTGATGCCCTCGTCGGTGTCGATGCGCAGGAAACACCAGCGGGGGGCGACCAGGTACGTGCGCAGTGACGTGATCTTCACTTGGACTCCTTCTTCACGGCCCAGCCGCCGTCGACGGTCAGGGTCGTGCCGGTGACGTACGAGGCGTCTTCGGAGGCGAGGAAGACGACGGCGGCGGCCACCTCCTCGGGGCGTCCGAGCCGCCCGAGGGCGGTGGCCCGGGCGGACAGCTGCCGGCCTTCTTCGTCCACCTCGTCCCAGGTCTCGGTGAGGATAGGGCCGGGCAGGACGGAGTTGAAGCGCACCTCGGGCCCGTACTCGACGGCTAGCTGGCGGACGAGCGCGCACATGCCGCCCTTGGCCGCTGCGTACGCCGGGTAGCCGGGAAGCCCGAACAGCGCGTGCACGCTGGAGGTGGCGACGAAGGAGCCGCGCGCGGCGCGCAGATCGTCGAGGAATGTGCGCACGGCGAGGTGGAGCGCGGTGAGGTTGACGGCCAGCTCGCGGTTCCACTCCGCTGTGGACAGTTCATGGGCGGGCACGTCCCGGTGCGTGAACGCGTTGCTGTGGACGATGCCGACGGGACCGAACAGGGCGTGTACGCGATCGCGCAGCCGGGTCCAGTCGTCCTCGGTCGAGACGTCGCAGTGGACGAAGACGGCGCGCCCGCCGTCGGCGCGGATCTTCTCCGCGAGCTCTTCGCCGGTCTGGTCGGCGATGTCGGCGAGGACGACCGCCGCGCCTTCGGCGGCGAGGCGCCGGGCGCTGGCGGCACCGATGCCGGAGGAGGCGCCGGTGACGACGGCGGTGGTGTGGTCAAGACGCTTCATGAGGTGTTCCTGTGCTGTCGTGGGCTGGATGGCGGCGGAGAGGTCCCCGGTCAGCGGGTGACGTCTTCGCCACCGAGGAGGCCGAGTTCGCCGCGGTGGGGCAGGCCCTCCCAGTCGCCGTGCACGGAGACGGCGAACGCACCGCAGGTGGCGGCGAGTCGCAGCCGCCCGGAGACGGGGGCGCCGTCGAGGAGGCCGGCCAGGTACCCGGCGACGAAGGCGTCGCCGGCGCCGATCGGCTCCACCGCGGTGATCGGCACGATTTCCTGAGGGATCACCTCGCCGGGGACGGCCGCGAGGGCGCCGCGCGCGCCGAGCTTCACCACGGCCTCGCGCGGGCCGAGTTCCAGCAGGGCGGCGGCCATGGCGGCGGGCGCGGCCCCGGGGACGACCAGCGTGGCCTCCTCCGGGCCCGCGAAGACGATGTCCGCGCGGGTGACGAGGCGGGACAGCTCGGCGGACGCCTCGGGCCGGGACCACAGCAGCGCCCGGTAGTTGAGGTCCAGGGAGACGGTGACGCCCGCCGCCCGGGCGATGTCGACGGCGCGGTGTACCGCGGCCCGGGGGGAGGCGCCGAGTGCGGGTGTGATCCCCGTGATGTGGAGGACCCGCGCCGCGGCGACGAGTCGCTCGTCGATGTCCTCCGGTGCGAGGCGGGATCCGGCCAGGCCCTGGCGGTAGTAGGTGACGCGGGTGTGGTCGGTGGTGCGGCGTTCACGCAGCATCAGGCCGGTCGGTGCGGTGTCGTCGAGTCGGGCGCGGGAGACGTCGACGTCCTCGGCCCGCAACCCGCTCAGGACCATCGTGCCGGCGGCGTCGGCGCCGACCCGGCCCGTCCACGACGTGGGGTGCCCGAGGCGGCGGACGCCGATCGCGACGGTGGCCTCGGCACCGGCGAACGCCAGCCGCAGCGGGGTGCCCGCGGTGAGCGGTCCGGGTTCGGTCGCGGCGACCACGGCCATCGCCTCGCCGAGCGTGACGAGCGCGGTCATGAGCGGACCCCCCGCAGCAGCGTGGCGGCCCGCTCGCGCAGTGCCTCCAGGTCGCCGCCCTCGCAGGCATCGCCGACCAGGGGGCTGCCCATGCCGAGCGCGGCGGCTCCGGCCGACAGGTAGGCGGGGGCCTGGTCGAGGGCGATGCCGCCGGTCGGGACGAGCGGAATCCCCTTCAGCGGCGCGCGCACGGCCTTGAGGTAGCCGGGGCCGCCGACCGAGGCGGGGAAGAGCTTCACCATGGTGGCGCCGGCCTGCCACACGGTGAGGATCTCGCTGGGGGTGAGCGCTCCCGGCAGCACCGGGACGCCGAGCCGCTGTGCCTCGGCGACGACGTCCAGGCAGGTGGCCGGGGTGATGAGGTAGGTGGCACCGGATGCCACCGCGCGTTCGGCGGCCACCGGTGTGGTGACGGTCCCGGCGCCCAGGGCGAGCCCCTCGGGCTTGGTGGTGGCGTACTCGCGCAGGGCGGTGAGGCTGCCGGGGGTGGTGAGGGTGAATTCCACGGCCCGGATCCCGGTGGCGTGGAGTGCGTCGGCGACGTCGGCGAAGTGGCGGGCCGACCCGGAGCGCAGGATCGCGATCACGGGCGCCGCGGCGAGGGCGTCGGTGAGTTCGGTCATGAGGGTGCTCCCTGCTGGTGAGCGGTGGCGGACGGGGTTCGCGGGCGCGCCGGGCCGTCGGCGAACGGCGGGACGGGCAGGCCGGTGGCTCCGGGGCGGCAGACGAAGAGACGCCCGGCGTCCGGCTCGGCGCGCGATTGTTCGGGGGTGAGCCCTTCGGTCGCCGTGGTGATGACCAGGACGTCCAGGTCCGGGCCGACGAAGGCGCAGCTGGAGACGTGGGAGGCGGCGACCTCCACGACCGCGTGCGGCTGCCCGTCCGGGGTGTAGGCCCGCACCTGGCCGGCGCCCCACACGGCGACCCAGACCCGGCCCTCGGTGTCCACCGCCAGACCGTCCGGCTCTCCGTCGGCGCCGGTACCGGCGAAGGGGCGGCGGCCGGAGACGGCTCCGGAGGCGGGGTCGTAGTCGAAGACGTCGACCCGGCGCGTCGCGCTGTCGGCGTAGTAGAGCAGGCGGCCGTCCGGGCTCCAGCCCAGCCCGTTGGAGATGGTGACCGAGTCGAGGAGGGTGGTGACGCCACCGTCCGGGTCGAGGCGGTACAGGGAGCCGGCTCCCGGGGTCACGTCCCAGGCCATGGTGCCGGCCAGCAGCCTCCCTCGGGGGTCGCACTTGGCGTCGTTCATCCGTCGGCGTATGCCGTCCTCAGGGACGGCCGGTGCGGCGATCTCCGTGGAGGATTCGGCGTCGGCGAGCCGCACGAACGCCGTACCGGCTGCCGCGACCAGGACTCCGGAGTCGCACGGAGCCACCGCTCCCACCGGCCGGTCCAGGGTCAGCGTGGCCTGCCACAGCACGTCCGGCGGCCCACTGCCGTCACCCCGGCGTACCAGCCTGCCGCGGTGGATCCGGTGGGCCGTGATGTCGACCCACAGCAGTTCCTGCCGGCGGGGATCCCACACCGGCCCCTCGGTCAGCCGCCCGGGGCGAGGCGTGCACGGCACCGCGGTCATTCGCATGTCATCGCTCCTCGTCGTCGGCAGGACTCTAAGACTTCGTCTAACCCTTGTAAATAGTCTTGGTCCAAGGCCCCGAATAAGCTTCGTCCCGGTGAACGCCCCAAACCCGACGAGAGGACGCGACGGTGGTCGAACGCACCGCTCAGGACATCCGGCGCCGCAACCGGTTCGACACGCTGCGCCGCGTCTACGCGGCCCCCGCCCCGGTGAGCCGGCAGGACATCGCGGCGGCCACCGGGCTGTCGTTCGCGACCGTGGCCAACCTCGCCGCCGAGCTGCTGGAGGCGGAGGTGCTGATGGAGGCCGGTCACGAGGAATCGGGAGGCGGGCGTCCGCGGGCCCGGCTGGCGGTCAACGCCGACCGCGGTGTCCTGCTCGGCATCGACATCGCCGAAACCGGCATCCAGGCCCAGCTGTTCGATCTGGCGCTGACGGTACTCCGGAGTGTGGAACTGCCGCTCCCCCGGGCGGAGGTGGAGCCGGCCGACGTCGTGGACACGGTCGTGGCCGGAGTGGAGCAACTGCTGGCGGCCACCGGCACGCCCACCGCGCGGGTGCTCGGAGCCGGCGTCAGCGTGCCCGGCCTGGTGGAGCGCGAGGGTGGCGTGTCGGCGTTCTCGCCGTACTGGTCGTGGCGGGACGTACCGCTGCGGGCCCTGCTGGCCGAGCGGCTCGGCATGCCTCTCTACCTGGACAACCCGCTCAAGGCGAGCACGGTGGCCGAGATGTGGTTCGGCGCCGGGCGCGACATCGACGACCTGGTGGTGGTCACCCTCCGCGCGGGCGTCGGCGCGGGAATGGCGATCGATGGAGCCCTGTACCGCGGCGCCACCAACAGCGCCGGTGAGTGGGGCCACACCTGCCTGGCCCTCGACGGTCGGGAGTGCCGCTGCGGCAAGCGCGGCTGTGTGGAGGCGTACGTGAGTACGGCCGGGGTCGCGCGGACCCTCGCCGAGGTGTCCCCGGACAGCCCGCTGCTGCGGGCCCGCGACGAGTCGGCGGTGGTCGAGGCCGTCGCACGGGCGGCGGCCGAGGGCGATCCGGCGGCCGTGGAGACGATCACGCGGACCGCCCGCTACCTCGGCGTCGCGCTGGCCGGCCTGTTCAACCTCTTCAACCCCCAGGTGCTCGTCGTCGGCGGCCTGCTCGCGGACCGGCTGGACGAACCGCTGCTGCGGCAGACCCGGGACGCGGTCACACGGCACGCGGCTCCGCAGCCGCCCCGGGCCGTGCGGTTGCAGCGCAGCACCGTTCCGGACAACCCGGTGAGTCTCGGCGCCGCGACCTTCGCCCTGGAGGGTTTCCTCGACGACCGGGACACCTTCGGGCCGGTGAAGGCCGGGCGTCGCGCCGCCCGGGCCGCGCGGACCGGGACGGCTCGCCAGCCGGGTGGCTCGCCGGCAAGGGCCCAGCCGCCGCGTCACCACGCCTGACAGGCGCGCACCCGGGGCCCGGCCCCAGGACCGGAAGCGGGCACCTGGCGGGGCAGCGGGTGGCCGGCCCGGGGTGCGCGGGGAACCCGGGCCACGCGGGGGCACTCCCCCGCGGTGCCGCCGTCGCGGGCCCGGCGAAGTGGCCCTGGGACCGGCGTACTTCCGGCGGTCGGGCGCCTCCCCGCCGTTCGAGGACGAGACGGCGGCGCTCGCGGGCGGCGGCTCCTTCGACGACATCGGGCCGGGCACCGACTTCCTCGCCCGGCTCGACGAGGCCGGCACCCGCAACAGGGGCAACCCCCCACCCCGCGGCCATCGCCCGGGACGAGACACCGGTCAGCGCCGAGCGGGACTTCCTCGGCCTCGAGCACGTCGACCGGCCGCGCGACACCGCCGTGGGCGGCACGACCGGACCCGGGCCGTCGGTGAGCGAGCCCCACGGTCACCCCGGCCGCCCTCACCGAGCACCGAATCCGGCCGACCGGGGCCGCGACCGGCGCGGAAGGGGCGTGCCGGAAGTCTTGACATGCCTCCGCGGCGCTCCCACACTTTCAGCCAACCTGCCGTGTTTACGTAAACATGAAAGGGACGACACCACGACGTAACACCGTGGGTCATCCTCCCCGCCTCCCCGCCGTGGGCGAGGAGGCGGGGAGGAGCACACCCGAGCCGCGCACCGGCCGACCGCCGGCACCGGCTCACCTCCTTCCCCCACCTGCACGCCAGCTCAGGTCTCCCGCCTGGCAGCCACGGAGCACCCGCACCGGTCACCCATGACCCCCCTCGCGCTCCCACGACCGTGCGCACCCCCCACCGGCGCGTCCGGCCCGCTTGCCCAGGCCCGGGGCCAGCAGTGCACGAAGACAAGAAGAGGTCTCCACCCATGTCCCGCAGAACGACGAGGACGACGGCGCTGTTCGCCGCGCTGTCCGCCCTGCTCCTCTCCCTCCTCGGCATCACCGGCACAGCCCACGCGGCACCGGTGAGCATCACCAACGCCACGCAGTTCACCGACACCTCCGGCGCCGCGGTCCACGCCCACGGCGGTGGCGTGATCCAGGTGGACCGGTACTACTACTGGTTCGGTGAGAACCGGAACGCCGACAACACCTTCCGCTATGTCTCCGCCTACCGCTCCCCCGACCTCAAGAACTGGGAGTTCCGCAACCACGTACTGACCCAGGCCACCGACCCGGAGCTGCAGGTGGCCAACATCGAACGCCCCAAGGTCATGTACAACAAGGCCACCGGCATGTTCGTGATGTGGATGCACAAGGAGAACGGTCACGACTACGGCGAGGCCAGGGCCGCCGTGGCCACCTCCAGCACGGTGGACGGCGACTACACCTGGAAAGGCAGCTTCCGGCCGCTGGGGCACATGTCCCGCGACATCACCACCTTCGTCGACACCGACGGCAGCGGCTACATGATCTCGGCCGCCAACGAGAACGCCGACCTGCACGTCTACCGACTGACCCCGGACTACACCGAGGTGGAGTCCCAGGTGCAGAAGCTGTGGCCGGGCCAGTGGCGCGAGGCACCGGCGATGTTCAAGCGCGATGGCGTCTACTTCCTGCTCACCTCCGGCGCCACCGGCTGGTCCCCCAACCAGCAGAAGTACGCCACCGCCGGCAGCATCACCGGCTCCTGGAGCGACCTGAAGGACGTCGGCGACTCCACCGCCTACCGCAGCCAGACCGCCTACGTACTGCCGGTCCAGGGCACCGACGGCACCGGCTACCTCTACCTGGGCGACCGCTGGGGCAACGCGATGGGCGGCACGGTCAACGACTCCCAGTACGTCTGGCTGCCGCTGAGGTTCCCCACCGCCACCACCATGACGATGGACTACTCACCGCAGATCACCATCGACGCCGCGGCCGGGAAGGTGACCGGAATGAACGTCACCTGGGAGACGCTGACCGCCCGCAACAGCGGCAAGTGCATCGATGTGAGCGGCTTCGGGATGGGCGACGCGGCACAGCTGGTCCAGTGGGGCTGCGGCGCCGGCGTCAACCAGAACTTCTGGCTCAAGAAGCTCGGCAACGGCTACGTCCAGGTCATGGCCCGGCACAGCGGGAAGTGCCTCGACATCAGCGGCGCCTCCACCGCGGACGGCGCGTACGCCGTGCAGAACCCCTGCGACGGCCGGACCTCGCAGCAGTGGAAGATCAAGGCGACCGACTCCACGGAGTACGTCCAGCTCGCCGCCCGGCACAGCGGCAAGTGCCTGGACGTGGTGAACCAGGCGACCACCGACGGCGCCGCCCTGGAACAGTGGGCCTGCAACGGCGGACACAACCAGCACTGGAAGCGGACCGCCGCCTGACCACGACCCGATCGGGCACGCCCCCGCCCCCGGCAGGGGCGAGCCCGACCGGACACGGCGCGACGCCGCATGGCCCGGACCGCAGGGGGCGGGACGCCTCCGCCGGCGGCGAACGAGCCCCACCACCGCCGGACGTGCGCCCCTCATCGGCTCCCGCCGCCCTCGACCGGGCCCACGAGCCTGGCCGCGTGATCGGGGACGTGGGTCTGCCGGTCCTTCGGCGGGCGCTGGTACCCGGTGGGCGCCGGCCGTCGGGGGAGCCGCAGCCGCGGCGGCTCCACCTCGCCGTACGGGACGCTCGACAGCAGGTGGGCGATCATGTTGATGCGCGCGGTGCGCTTGTCGTCGCTCTCCACCACGTACCAGGGCGCCTCCGGGACGTCGGTGTGCTCGAACATCTCGTCCTTGGCCCGCGAGTACGCCTCCCACCGGGCGAAGGACTCCAGGTCCATGTCGGACAGTTTCCAGCGCCGTCGCGGATCGTCCAGACGCTTCCGGAACCGCCGCTCCTGCTCGGCGTCGCTCACCGAGAACCAGTACTTGCGCAGCAGGATCCCGTCCTCCACGAGCATCCTCTCCACCACGGGGCACTGCCGCAGGAAGCGCCGGTGCTCCTCCGGTGTGCAGAAACCCATGACCCGCTCGACACCGGCCCGGTTGTACCAGCTGCGGTCGAACAGCACGATCTCGCCGGCGGCCGGAAGCTGCTCCACATAGCGCTGGAAGTACCACTGGGTGCGCTCGCGCTCGGTGGGCACCGGCAGTGCCACGACACGGGCCACCCGCGGGTTGAGGTGTTCGGTGACCCGTTTGATCGTGCCGCCCTTCCCGGCCGCGTCGCGCCCTTCGAACACCACGACCAGCCGCCGGGCTTCGGCCCGGACCCACTCCTGCAGCTTGACCAGCTCCGTCTGGAGGCGGAGCAGTTCGGTGTCGTAGACGGCCCGGGGCAGCCGATCGGGCCGCGGCCCCGCCGGTCGTGCCCTGCCTTCGTTAGCCGTGGCCTTCCGCTCCCTCGGCGTCATCGCTCGCCTCCTCGGTTCCGGCCCCATCGCGGTGACCGGACCAGCATGCTCACGCCGTCGGCACCTTGGCCACCAGGCGGGCCCGGGCGCGAGGGGACGAGGGCGCGCCGCCGGGTCCCTGACGTTCGGCCACGACGGATCCGCCGACGACGCTCGAGCCGCGCCGGGCCGGCTGCTGGCGCGGCGGAGCGACGCCGCGGGCCCGTACGACCCACGAACGGGTCCGCCCGGGAGCGCTGCCGCCTCCGGTCGCCCAGACTGGCAGTGCTGCCCCGCGGAGACGGAGGGACCCATGCCCGGAGACGCCGGCGAGATCGCGCTGAAGAAACTGCAGAAGGCACGCGACGCCGCGAAGGACTTGTCCGAGGACAGCTACAAGAAGTGGCAGGGGAGAGGCGGCGACAACGGGGACATGTTCCAGGTGAAGTTCCTGGCCGCCGGCTGCATCGCGGACGTCCTCGATTTCGCCCTGAACAACGACTGAGGGCGTCTCCCCCGCCGATCCGGGCGTGCCGGCGCGTCTACCGACCGCGCCTGGCACCCGGTGCCGTCGTCCGGCCGCACCGCCCCGCACCGGGGACACCCCTCAGGGGGTGCTGCTGGGGATCACGCAGTTCTTCGGCTGTTCCCGGCCGGTGGGCCAGCCGAGTCCGACGAACTCCAGTGTGCCGTGGCCCTTCCGGCCCGGATCCAGCTGGACGATCGCGGCCGGCTTGTCGTACGCGTTGCCGCCGCTGGTCAGGCATATCAGTCCGCTGGTACCCGGTACCCGGTGCCGGGACTGGAGCAACGACCACTGCCGGCCGACGTCCTCCCGGCTCGGCACCGCCTCGGCACCGCCCCGCTGCGCCTGGTGCAGCGCCTTGCCGATGGTGACCAGGCCGTCGTACACCAGCATCGTCCGGGAGTCCGTGAGGTTCGGGGCGGCGCCGAGCCGCACCCCCTCGGTCCGCGTGGTTGCGATCCGCTTCCGCAGGGTGTCCAGGGCCGCCTTGGGCTCGGTGAGGTACTGGGGCAGCTCCTCCTCGGCGGGCTCGCGGTCATGGTCCGCGTCCCACTTCCGGTGCCAGGCGGCCAGCTCGGTACGCCAGGCGTCGGGGTGTGCCGGGGCGGCGTACTGCAGCGTCACCTTCGCCTCGCCGTCCTCGCCGCGCAGCTGTTCCCAGTCCTTCTCCGACATGTCCTGCCGCAGCGAGGCGGCGTCGGACCCGCTGACGATGGTGTAGTGCCGGTCCTTGCAGCCCACCTGGGCGAGCTTGAGCGCGAAGAGCCGCAGATGGAGCGTCCGGCCCGCGAAGTAGACGGTGTCGGCCTCGGAGTCGCAGATGTTGTTGGCCGTATCGGTGAACTGGTTGCCGGTCGAGCCGGGCTCGTCGATCGCCGGGGACTCGAAGGACATCGCGGCGGGGCCGGGCGGGCCCTTCTCCTCGATCCCGCTGAACGCCTTCGCCAGCGACTCGTTGTAACCGTCCGAGCGCCTGTCGTAGACCAGCACCGTCCGGCGGTTCTCCCGGCCGCGTTCGCCGTTGAAGTCGGCCAGCGCCCGGGCCGCCTCGCGGTTGGTGGGGATGATCCGGGCCAGGCCGGGGAACCGCAGCCGGGCCATTCCGTCGGCGCGGTCCTCGTTCGCGATCCGGTCCCCGCTTATCCGGGAGGCGAGTACCGGCACCTTGTGTTCCGTCAGCCGCCGGACGGCTTGCTCGGTGGCGTCGAGGCTGAGGTTGAAGCCGGTGACGGCGCGCAGCCGGTCGTCGGACGAGTCGGCCATCCGCAGCAGGGTGTCCACGACCCTCTCCTGCTGCCCGTAGTTCCGTCCGGGGTTCGCCAGCACCAACCGGATCTTCGGCGGTTCCCCTTCGCCCGCGTTGGCCTGCCGCTGCCCCAGATAGGCGCCCTGGAGGTCGCTGCGCATCTGGCGGCGCAGCGCCGCCTTGTCCGACTGGAGCGGCAGCATCATCGCCACCGTGACGTACGGCTGGTCGGCGATCCGCTCGTTCTCGCGTGCGATGGCCTGCGCCACGTCGCGGATCTCCGGGGTGCCGAAGTCGTAGCCCTCTCCGTCGACGCCGACGCACTCGCCGCCGATCCGCTCGATCCCGTCGGTGCAGGTGTCCGGCTTCTGGAGGATGGACCAGGCGAGCCGGCCGCACACCGTGATCGCCGCCACGACCAGCAGCGCGTAGAGGATCTTCTTCCATCTGGGCATCCCGGGTTACCTCCTTCGCCCCAGCTGTCCGGTACAGGTGCAGCGCAGCAACGGCTGCTCGTTCTCCGCCAGGTCGCTCCACTCGGTAGCCGTCCTGCTGAGCTGTCCCGCGCCGTCGAACTCCATGATCGAAAGGAGGCCCAGCAACGTGGCCAGCGTGCCGGCCGTCTCCTTCCCGGTCGGCCGGGTCCGCTCCTCGCACAGCCACACCGCGTGCAGCAACTGGTCGACGGTGCGGCGCAGCGCCGGTCCGTCCACCGCCACCAGGCCCTGGGCCCGCTCCCGCCGGGCGTCCGCACCGCCCGGGTACGGCGCCTGGGCGATCTCCAGCAGCTCCGCGCACCACTCCCGGGGGCGTCCGGGCAGCGTGGCGGCGAGATGGCGGACCACCTCGTCGGCACCGCCGGACACCAGGTGGTGGTTCATCCGGTGCGCCGTGACCGAACGGAACGCCGCGCCGCTCGGCGCCTCCTCGTCCGCCGCGCGTCCCGCGTAGTGGTCCCGCAGCAGATGGTGGTCGGCGTACCAGGCGGCGCCGCCGGGACGCAGCCCGTACAGCCGGTGCACCAGCAGCTGGCGCAGTCCGAAGTCTCCGATGAAGTGCCGTTCGCAGGCCGGCCACCCGGTGTCGGTGAGCAGCTGCGAGACGTGGTGCGACGTCACCCGGTGCACCCGGCCGCGCTGGTGGTGGCGGAGCAGGACGTCCGCACACTCCTCGTCGTGCGCCACCGACAGATGGGTGAGCAGATCGAGCCACTGGTCGCGGTGCTCGGTGGGCAACCGCACCGGCATCTGGTCCACGACCAGTTCCCGCAGCAGCACTTCCGCCACCGGCTGTTCCGGAGCGCCGTTGGCGGCGGTCCGCAGCGGGGCGTCGAGGATGTCCCGGTCGTTGGCGTCGGCGGGCATCCGGAAGTCGGCGGCAGCGGCGGCCAGCCGGATCACCGTGTGCGGTCTTCCACCGCTCAGCCGTGCCACGGCGGCGTCGATGCGGCGGCGGTTGGTGCCGCCCTCCGGTTCCGAACGCTGCTGCCTGCGCTCGGTCTCCCGGCGGAGCTGGTCGCCGGTGAGACGGGGCATCCGCAGCAGGAGCACCCCGTCGGCCAGCGGCGCCTGGTCCGCTGCTCCGCTCGCGCGCCGGGACCACGCGGGAGGGCCGCCGTCGGCCGGACGGAACTCCGCCGGGGGCACCACCGCCTGGGCCGGCCGGCCGCCGTGCAGGAAGGCGCCGCCGTCCGCCCGGCGCGCGGTGCCCACGATCACCACGCGGTCGCGCTGCCCGCCGCGGCGGTCGGTGAGCACGGCCCGCAGCAGCTGCTCCCCCAGTTCGGACTCGGCGCGGTCCAGCAGCAGCCCCGGCCGACCGACCCGGCGCAGCCAGCCGGACGCCGAGGCGTACCCCGCCTCCAGGTCCTCGCGCAGCGCCCGGAAGAGGAAGCTCTCCGCCAGCTCCCGCGCCTCGCCGCCGGCCTGGAAGTCGGCGGCGAGGTTGCGCAGCCCGTGCCTGGGCTGACCGGCCGCGCCGGGATACGCACCGTAGATCCGCTCCAGTTCCGCCCTGCCCCGGGGTGCCAGGCGCTCGAAGAGGGCGTCCAGCAGCGCGTTGCTCACCGCCGCCGAGTAGGGGTCGAGCGCCTGCCCGGAGAGGGTCGTCAGCAGGTTCCGGATGGTGCCACGGAGCACACCCCGCCAGAAGTCACCGGCGCCCAGGCCGCGGAAGCGCTGCCGCTGGGGCAGCTCCTCGTACCGTTCGACCTCGGTCGCGACCGCCTCGGGGGTGCCGTCCGTGACGCCGGTCGCGATCATCGCGAGACCCGTGAAGAGACGCGGGAAGGCGAACGAGCCACCCGTCCCCTGCCAGGCGCACAGCCGCCGGGCTACCTCGACCAGCAGCTCGGTCCCGGCCGAGCGGGCGCCCTGCTCCGGCTCCGCCCGGTCCGCGTACACCGGCGAGTCACAGTCCAGGAAGATCACCGGCACCTTGGTGGCGAAGCGGTCCCGCACCTCGCGCAGCAGCCGCCCTTTGCCCATGCCCGGGCCGCCGGTGAGCAGCACCACGGGAAGGTCGGGTCCGTACAGCTGCTGCCGACCACCACCCGACGGGGACCGCCCGAGCAGCCGCGCGAAGAAGCCCTCCTCGCTCAGGAGCTTCTCCAACCCCAGGTCTTCACACACGGACCCCCCTGGAGTGCTCGCCCGCCTGGTGACCGGTGACCGATGTGCCGGAACGAGACTAGCGGAACAAGCGGCCCCTTGTTCGAGCAACATCCCTTTCAGGTACGTCAGTTGACGACCCGTGTGACAGGTGGGGCTGGAGTGGCGGTGCGGTCCCAGCGAAGCCCGAGCGCTGCTCGAGTCCCCGCGTGGACGCCCCCGAAGGCGGGTGCACGCCGGCGGCCGGGGGCGGCCGCCCCCGCCCGCCCGGGTCGCCGTTGCCCGCCCCCGGCGGGCGGGGGCGGGGCACTTCGGCGGCGCGTGCGGCGTGATCAGGCCTCCGTCCGGTCCGTGCCGCACGAGGACGGAGTCGGCCCCCGGGCCGCCGGGTACCCCGCCGGCCGCGCTCCCGCCCCCCGCCGGCAGCCACGCCCCGGCGTCAGTGCGGGAATCTGCGGTAGGCGGCGCGGGCGTGCGCGAGCCGGGCGACCGCCGTCCCGACGACGGCGGCGGTGAGCAGACAGACGAGACGTCCGAGGTCGTGCGAGGCCACCCAGGTGAGCCGGCCCATGGGCGGGATGGCGAAGCCGTTGAGGATCAGCCAGCAGAGCAGGGCGGTGCCGGGGGCGGCGGCGAGGCGGGCTCCGGTGCTCACCAGCGCGGCGATCACGGAGAGCGCGATGAGGTCGAAGGTGGGGTCGCCCTGGCGGTCGAGGAAGTTGAACGCGGTGACCACGGCCAGGGCCGCGGCCGAGACCACACCCCAGATCGAAGGCGTCGCGGCGGGGTGGGGAACGGGACGGGGTCCGTGGCTGATCGGTTTCCATTCCAGCATGCGAGCCTCCTCCGCTCCCGGACCCCGCCATCGGGGCCTTCGCCATGGTGAACCATCGCCGCCCGGCAACTGAAGCGGGTGGCGGCGAGCAGCCCGGACAGGGCAGGAACCGGCACTCGACATGCCCGGCTACCGATTGGCCTCATGTGGTTCGCACGGCGCCCGATCCGGCCGCGGCCCCTCGTCCTCCCCGGTCCACGGCCCCGGCGCCACACCCGGAACCGTGCCCGGCGACTGCCCCGAAAGGAGAACGGAGGTCAGCCGCCCGGGGCGTGGCTTCCCACTCCGAGACGAGCGGCCGAGCCGTGATCCCGAACCCGCCGCGGTACCCGGTGGGCCGGACCGCGCGTAATTCCCTCGCCTCGTGACCAGCGCTTCCGTAGCCTCGGGGCGACGTGGGAGGGACGGATATGAGCGCACGGCTGCGGAGCATCGCGAACGAGACCGAGCGGATCGTGGCCCAGGGGGGCTACACCGCGCCTGGCGGGCACCGGGTCGATCTCGCGGACGACATCGCGCGGGCGGTGGCGCGGACCCGGCTGTACGCGCCGGAGGACACCGTGGGTCCGCCGTCCGCCGGCCGGTCGCCGCGGAGCGCTTCCCCGGCGGGCGGTCCCGCGGGCGGTGCGCGGTACGAGGTCACCGCGGAGAGCAGCCTGGAGGCGGCGCGCCGCCTGGTGGCGGACGGCGAGCCGGTCGCGGTGCTCGACTTCGCCTCCGCGCGCAACCCGGGCGGCGGCTACCTCAACGGGGCGCAGGCCCAGGAAGAGGCGCTGTGCCGGGCATCCGCGCTCTACCGGTGCCTGCGCGAGGCGCCGGAGTACTACGCGGCGCACCGCGCCGACCCCAGCCCCTTCTACAGCGACCGGGTCATCCACTCCCCCGCCGTGCCCGTCTTCCGGGACGACCGGGGCCGGCTGCTGGACGTGCCGTACCGGGTGGGCTTCCTGACCTCGCCGGCACCCAACGCGGGCGTCGTCGCGCGGCGCGATCCCGGAGCGGTGGCGCGGCTCCCGGCGACGCTGCTGCGGCGCGGCGGGCGGGTGCTGGAGGTGGCCGCCGCGCACGGCTACCGCCGCCTGGTGCTCGGCGCCTGGGGATGCGGGGTGTTCATGAACGACCCGGCCCAGGTGGCGGCGGCGTTCCACGCGCACCTCACCGGGGCCGGCCGGTTCGCCGGCCACTTCGACCGGGTGGTGTTCGGCGTGCTCGACCGCCGGGACCCGTCGCCGGTCCGGGCGGCCTTCGCCGACGCCTTCGGCTGAGACGGCACGGCCCAGGCCGCCGGGGCGCCGAGCGATGGGGGACCCGAGAGGCCATGGGGCGAAGTGCGGAATCACCCCGGTCACTCGCTCGCGCGGGCCCGTGGATGCGCGGAACCGCTCATGTCCGAGGAGGCGGTTCCGCGGTGAGGGGGTAGCGCACGCCGGTGAGCTGTTCGGAGAGCACCCACAACGCGTGGGCCGTAGCCGCGTCCCGTACGGCACGCTCACGTCTGCGGAGGACGGGTTCGCCACGGAGTTGGAACGGCCCGTCCGGCACGACGTAGCTCCCCCCGGGCAGATCGGGGACGGTTGACGCGCACAGGGAGGTCTTCGCACCGTCCGGGGTGGGGCGGAAGGCGATACGCAGGAGCAGGCGCGTGAGGATGCCGTACGCGCGGCCCCGGCTGCTGTTGGCACCGCCGGTGAGCACATTGGAACGGGTGAGTCCGGGGGCGACGGCCATGCTGCGCAGCCTGAGCCCGGCGGCGTCGGCCCTGCGCTGCAGTTCCACGGCGAAGAGGAGGTTGGCCCGCTTGGACTGCACGTAGGCGAAGGCAGCCCGGTAGCGGCGCTCGGCGTTCAGGTTGGCCATGTCGAACTGGGCGAAGCGTTGGCCCTCGCTGCTGACGGTCACCACACGCGGATCGTCGGCGGCCAGCAGGTGAGGCATCAGCAGCCCGGTGAGCGCGAACGTACCGAGGTGGTTGATGCCGAACTGCGACTCGAAGCCGTCGGCGGTCCGGGAGAACGGAACCATGGCGACACCGGCGTTGTTGACCAGGAGATCGAGCCGGTCGTGGTCCCAGCCCTCGGCGAATTCTCCGATGGACTCCAGGTCGGCGAGGTCGAGCCCGCGCAGTTCGGCACGGGCGCCGGGCACTTCGCCGCGCAGCCGCTCCAGTGCTGCCCGGCCGCGCCCGTGGTCGCGGCAGGCCAGGACGACATGGGCGCCGCGGCGGGCGAGTTCACGTGCGGTGACGTACCCGATGCCGCTGTTGGCGCCGGTGACGACGACCAGGCGCCCCGTCTGGTCGGGAATGGAATCCGGTGTCCAGTTCACGCGCGGCCCCCTTGCGGCACCTGGCTCGCGGCGTGGTGGCCGACCGGGTCGGGGTTGTAGGCAGCGCCGCACGCGGCTGTGTCGCCGGCGTCTCGCAGTGAGTTGCGGGCGACTGCCCGGTAGGCACGGGGCATGGGGACCTCGATCCAGGGGTCAGGACGGGCTGCGGCCACGGGAGATCGCGACCACATCGCAACTCCAAGTTGCGATAACCTGATCCTGTCGCACGTTCCGCCATCAACGCAACCGGGAGTTGCAATGAAGTCCGAGGGGTCGCCCTCACGACGTGCCTCCGCCGTCGGGCGAGGCAGCAAGATGCGCGCCGCCGTGCTGGAGGCGACCATCACCGAGCTGACGGAGACCGGGTATGCAGCCCTGACGGTCGACGGCGTCGCCCGACGGGCCGGCGTCCACAAGACGACGATCTACCGGAACTGGGAAGACACCGACCAGCTTGTCGCCGACGCGCTGGCCGGCCATTTCGCCGCGGACATCCCGATCCCCGACACCGGTGCGGTGGAGAGTGACCTGCGCGCGCTGGCCCGCTCCCTCGTCGCCACCATGACCACGCGGGCCGGTCGGGCCTTGCTCACCACCGTCCTCTCGGACGCCGCACGCGTCCCCCGGCTCGCCGAGGTCAAGCACGCGCTCTTCGACGACAGGTTCCGGCGGGCGGAACCCGTCGTCACCCGGGCCGTCGAGCGCGGCGAACTCCCCTCGGACACCGACCCAGCCGAACTCCTCAAGGCCCTCGCCGCGCCGATCTACTTCCGGCTCGTGTTCACCGGCGAGCCGGTCGACAAGGGGACCGCGGACCGGGCAGTGCACGTGGCACTGGCCGCCGCGCGCGCCCGTGTGCTGCCGGCGGTGTGACGCGACCAGGCGGCGGTGGTGGGCCCGCCGGGGGCCGCCACGGCTTGGCAGGGGGCAGCGGGCGCGGGTGTATCGCTGCCGGTCGGCGGAGAACCGCACCCGCGGCCGACGCGAGACGAGCGTCGCCGCACCCGGCTCCGTCCGTGCCGGCTCCGTGGCCCCCTCGATCGTCGGGCGGCGGGGGCGTGGACCGTGCCGTGCCGGGGCCCGACCCGGCGGGGGGCCTACGCCTTCGCGTCCGGCTTCCAGTCCTGGGCGAGGAGCCCGAGCAGCACCTCGTCCAGGAACTCGCCCAACACCCAGGCCGAGGAGCGCATCACGCCCTCGCGGACGAAGCCGTTGCGCTCGGCGGCGCGCAGCATCCCGAAGTTGTCCGACAGCGTCTCGATCTGCAGCCGCTGCAGCCCGCGCACGACGAAGCCGTAGTGGCACAGCACCGCGACCACGTCGGTGCCGTAGCCCTTGCCGCGGGAGGACGGCAGCAGCCCCAGCCCGAGGTGCGCGGACCGGTTGTGGTTGTCGATGCCCCACAGCACCGCGGTGCCGACCAGCGTCCCGCCGTCCAGCTCCACCACCGAGAACTGGACGCTCCCCTGCTCTTTGTCGTCCACCACGAGCCGCGGATCGTTCGAGCCGGGCGTGATCGGCCGCCACGGCCCGCCCTCGGCCCTGGAGGAGTTGACCACGTCGTCGTAGAGCTCGGTCCGCAGGACCGGGATGTCGTCCTCGTGCCGTGCCCTCAGCCCGACCCTGTTCCCCTTCAGCATGCAGGCTTCTTATCCGACCGGGCCGGTCGGCGGCAATCCGATAAGCGGAGCTGTCGGCCGTGCGGAGCGCCTGCCCGCGAAGTGCGGGTGCTCACTCACCCCTCATACCTCCGGCAGCGGGCTCGTGCGGGCCGGCAAGCGGCACACTTGACCGTATGAGCCACGGGCAGCGGGCGCGGGGCCGGAGATTCTCACGGAGCGTCGGTGGGGCCCCGAGGGGGGCACGGCTCTGACGCGGGTTTCGTGAGGCGGTGGGTCCGGGAGCCGGCCGTCGGTCCGTGTGTTCCGGTGCTGGTCCGCGCGGGGCTCAGCCGGCGTGCGGCCGACCGTCTCGGACCCATGTCACCACGACCAGAGCTGCGGTGACGTACATCAGGACGCTGAAGGTGGCCACGGATTCGACGTACTGCTCGTAGCCGTGCGCGCGCAGCTGAAGTGCGAGGGAGCCAAGGGCGGTCCCCAGCGCCGCGGTAGCGGCGGTCATGGCGACGAACGGGGCCTTCGTCACGGGTGTTTCCTCCAAGCCACGAGACGGTCGATCGACACCGAGACTACATGGACGGCGATCCTCCGCCGGAAGCGGTCGCGGTCGGGCGAGCGGCAAACTCCTTTTCTCGCCCGTCCGTTGTGCCGGGGAGCCGGCGGAATACCTGCCGGCTCAGGGCGTCGACGCGGCACGGTATGCGAGGAGTGCCTCGTGGCCGTCGGCGGGCCCTGGGGCCCCGGCCGGGCGCGGGCGCCGCCCGGCCGGGGCCCCAGGGCCCCGGCCGTCGCCTGGTGCGTCGGCACCCCGACCTCAGCCGGGGACGTAGCTCCGTGGGCCGGCGGCGTTCTCGAAGCGGTCGCCGTCGGACGCGGCGGCGCCCGGGGCCGCTCCCGTCGCGTGCCACCGGTCACCGCGCTGCTCGGCCATCCCGTGCCCGGCCATGGTCTTGAGGTGCTTGAGGATGGTGCGGGACTGGTAGCCGACGGCTACGGACAGTTCCTCGACCGTCGTCCCGGCGGCTCCCACCGCCTGGAGCTGGTGCCAGGTGCGGTTCGCATGGCGACCCAACCCGGCGTCGCCGGACGTGTCGTGGGACAGCTCACCCTCCGTCTCCTTCCTGGTGGGCGCCCGATCGGCGCCGAACGTCACGGCCTTCTCGGCCCGGTGCTCGCGCACCGGGTTCGTCTCGCTCACCGCCGCCGCGGCTGACGCCGCGGGGATGCGGGCGGTCGGCCGCCGTGCGGGACCGACCGGGCGAGGGGTTCGGTTGACGGTGCGGTGCTTGCGCCCCTTCTTGTGCTTGCCCATCACGTCACCGTCTTCGCAGCAGTAGTGATCACACTCTGCCAACGAGCGGTGGAGCGTTTCGGCAATCGGCCGATCGGTTCGTCTGCGGGCGGATCCGGCCACCCGTTCGGCGATCACCTGTCGGGAGTGCCGGCACCGGGTGAAGTCCTCGTGCGGGCACTCCAGGGCGCATTCGACGAGTGCCAGCGAGGCGCGGGCGGCCGCGATCCGCGAGCGCAGCGCCTCGGCCTCGCGCCGCAGCAGGTCCCGCCGGGTGGTGGGGTCGGTGGTGGTGAGCGTGCGGATGGCGTCCAGTGACAGGCCCGCCTCCTTGGCGCGCAGGACGACCGCGACCCGGGTGAGGTCGGCGGCGCCGTACCGGCGCCGGCCGGCCGGGTCGCGGGCCGGGGCGAGCAGGCCCATCGCCTCCCAGTGACGCAGGACGTGGGTGGGCAGACCGAAGTGCCCGGCGAGGTCCCCGATGCTCATCGACGGCTCGGTGGACGGCGCGGGGTCGCCGGTCGGGGTGCCGTTCGGGCCGCTTGACTTCATGTCGGCATTAAGTCGCAGGCTGGCCGCCATGTCCAAGGAACAGATGTCACGGCGTCCCGTCCGGGACCTCCTCGCCCGGCTCGACGCGGCGGATGCCCTGCCGGGCGTCGCGGAACTACGGGCGCGGTCCTATGAACTGCTCGACGTCCGGGCGGGGACGACGGTGGTGGATGTCGGATGCGGGGCCGGGCGCGCGGTGGCGGAACTGGCCGCGCGGGGGGTTCGGGCGGTCGGTGTCGATCCGGACCCGCACATGATCGCGGTGGCTCGTGAGCGGTGGCCGGAGGGCGACTTCCGGTCCGCGGGGGCGTACCGGCTGCCCCTGGCGGACGGCTCCGCGGCGGGCTACCGCGCGGACAAGGTCTTCCATGAACTCGACGCGCCGGAGCGGGCCCTGCGGGAGGCCCGGCGGGTGCTCGCGCCGGGCGGGCGGATCGTTCTGGTCGGGCAGGACTGGGACTCCCTCATGGTCGACTCCGACGATCCCGGGCTCACCCGCACCCTGGTGCACGCCCGGGCCGACCTGGTGACCGGCCCCTTCGCGGCGCGGCGTTCGCGGGCCGGGCTGCTGGACGCCGAATTCACGGACGTGACGGTCGAGGTGCACACGGCGGTGTTCACCGGAGCCGCCGCGCTGCCGCTGCTGGCAGGGCTCGTGGAGGCGGCTCGCACCGCCGGCGCGGTGACCGGCGGACAGGCACGGGCGTGGCTGGCCGAGCAGCGGGGGCGCGCCGGGAGCGACCGGCTGCTGATGGCCGTACCCATGTTCGCGGTCTCGGCGGCGGCACCCGGCGGCGTGGTTCCCGGGTAGCGCCGCCGCCCGGTCGCGGGTGGCTGCCCGGCCGGAGGGCGGCCGGTCACGGGCGGGGGTCTCGGTCGAGCGGCGGGCCGGCAGCGCCCCGGTGGTCCCGGCCGCCGCTCCCGTGCGGGTGGCAACCACCCCGGCGCCGAACGCCGTTCGTCCGGGAGACCACCTCCTCGCACATCGGGATCATCACGGCTTGGGGCGAGTCACCACCCCCGTGGCGGGCATGGCAGGATCGCGGGCATGTCCCCCAGTGTTCCCCGCCTCCGGATCGGCTCGACCGAGATCATCGCCCTCGCCGACGGCGAGGGGCCGTTCTTCTCCCCGCGCGCCGAGGCCTTCCCCGAGGCCACGGCCGCACAGTGGGCCGAGGCCGACCGCTTCGACCCGGGCGCGGTCGACGCCGAGGGCCGCTGGCGGCTCCAGTTCCGTGCGTACGCGATCCGCGGCGAGCGGGGCCTCACCGTCGTGGACGCCGGGATCGGCCCGGCGGACAGCCCGGCCGGCTCGTGGGCGCCCGTGCCCGGGGTGCTCCCGGAGTCGCTCGCCGCCGCGGGCATCGACCCGGCCGAGGTCGACACCGTGGTGCTCACGCATCTGCACACCGACCACGTCGGGTGGGCGGTCGTGACCGAGGCGGCCGTCCCCTCGGCGGGCGGCGCGGCGGACGGCGACCCCGCGACCCGCCGCCCCTACTTCCCGAACGCCGAATACCTGCTCCAGCGGG
The DNA here is from genome assembly GCF_044327625.1 of Streptomyces sp. NPDC018031. Lineage (NCBI taxonomy): Bacteria > Bacillati > Actinomycetota > Actinomycetes > Kitasatosporales > Streptomycetaceae > Streptomyces > Streptomyces sp. NPDC018031. The sequence goes on along the minus strand of NZ_JBIRFT010000025.1, from coordinate 56,698 downwards.
CCGAGTTCGACGCCCTCGACGCGCTCAACCCGCAGCTTCGCGAGGCCCTGACCGACCCGCTCGAGGCCGCCGGCCGGCTCCGGCTCCTCGACGGGGACACGACGCTGCGTGCCGGGCGCGTGGTCGCCACGCCCGGTCACACGCCCGGACACCAGAGCGTGCTGGTCGCCGACGGGCGCGAGCTGGCGCTCGTCACCGGTGACCTCCTGGTGCACGCGCTCCAGGTGCTCCACCCCGAGCTCGCCTACGCACATGAGGCGGACCCCGAGGAGGCCAGGCGCTCGAGGGAGCGCATGCTCGGCCACGAGTCCGCCACCAGGCTGCACCTGGCGACGCCGCACCTGACGGAGCCGTTCGTCTCCGCGTGAAACGCGGCGGTTCGGGCCGGTCGGGCCGCGGGGGCAGGCACCCGGTCCGATCTCCCGGCAGTCCCGCCGTCGCGGGTGGGGCCGGTCGGCCTCGCCGGAGCCGGGTCGGCTCGGGGCGGGTCAGGTCAGGTCAGGTCAGGTCGGCAGGTGCTCGTCGGGGCGGGCCGGGCCGGGCCAGGGGCGGCCGGGCGCCCTTCTCATCCGTCTCTCATGGCTCCCTTAACGTCCCATCACCCGGCGTTCCTACCGTCGCCGCATGTTCTTCGTCTATCTACGGCGCGAGTTGCGCCGCCGCCGGAAAGCGGCGCTCGTCGTCGCCTCGGGTCTGGCCCTGGGGATCGCGCTGGTCATCGTGGTCGACTCGGTCTCGTCCGGGATGAACCGGGCCCAGGACAAGGTGCTGGAGTCGTTGTACGGGCTCGGTACCGACATGACCGTCACCAAGGCCGCCGAGCCGCCCGGTGAGGGGGAGACCCGGCAGCGGCCCCGCTTCGAGTTCGACGCCAAGGGCGCCGAGAAGGCCGAGGGGGCCGAGGGGGACGCAGAACAGAGCCGGGACATGGTGCTCGTCGACGGCTTCCAGACCCTCAGCTCCTCGACCGTCGCCGAGGTCGGCCGGGAGGACGGCGTCGCGGAGGCGGTCGGCGGGCTGGGCCTGCGCGTGATGAAGGTGAGCGGGAAGTTCACCCCCGGCACGGTCCGGCGCGCCGAGCCGGGGTCCGGCGGGCCGGGCGACGGCCCCAAGGACACCGTGCGGGGCGGCGGCGCGGACTTCGACGTCGACTCGTACCGGGCCTACGGCACGGACGTCGCCCACCAGGGCCTCGGCCCGCTGACCACCTCGAAGATCACCTCCGGTCGCACCTTCACCGTGGGCGAGTCCGACGCCGCGGTCGCGGTGGTGGACAGCGCCCACGCGAAGAAGAACGGGCTGAAGGCCGGTGAGAAGTTCACCGTCTCCGGTACCCGTTTCACCGTCATCGGCATCGCGACGGCGGACAGCGGGGACGCGGCCGCCGACGTCTATCTCCCCCTGGCCCGGGCGCAGTCGCTCGCCGACGCCAAGGGCAAGGTCACCACGGTGTACGTGCGGGCCGCCGACTCGCAGCGCATCGACGACGTCAAGGAGGCCATCCAGCGGAACGTCAGCGGCACCACGGTGACCACCTCGGCCGACCTCGCGGACACCGTCTCCGGGTCCCTGTCCACCGCTTCCGACCTGGCCTCCGGGGTGGGCAAGTGGCTGTCGATCGCGGTGCTGGCCACGGCGTTCCTGGTCGCCGGGCTGCTCACCTCGGCGGCGGTGAACCGCCGGGTACGGGAGTTCGGCACCCTCAAGGCGGTGGGCTGGAAGAGCGGCCGGGTGACCCGGCAGGTGGCCGGCGAGGCGCTGGTCACCGGGCTGGTGGGCGGTGCGCTCGGCATCGCGCTGGGGCTGACCGGGGCGTGGCTGGTCACCGCCCTCGCCCCCACCCTCACCGCGGAACCGGGCGGGGGCGGTCCGCAGGGTCCCGGAGGCGGCCCGGCGCTCGTCGCCGGCGGCGGTCCGGGCGGAGCCGTCCGGCAGGCCGGGGGCCGAGCGCTGGACGTCGCGCTGACCGCGCCCGTCGCGGCGGGCACCATCGGCCTCGCGGTGGCGCTCGCGGTGTCCGGCGGACTGGTCGCGGGGGGATTCGGCGGCTGGCGCGCGGCCCGGCTGCGTCCGGCCGACGCCCTGCGGCGCGTCGAGTAGCCGATCCGGCCCCCATCCCGTCTCGTCATCCATGGAGTGGAAGAAGATGTACCAGCTCAAAGGCGTCACCAAGCACTACCGGCGCGGCCGGGAGACCCTGACCGCACTGGACGGGGTCGACCTGACCATCGAGGACGGCGGCCGGCTGGTGGTCCAGGGGCCGACCGGTGGCGGGAAGTCCACCCTGCTGCAGATGCTCGGCGGACTGGACCGGCCCTCGCGCGGCAGTGTGGTCCTGGACGGCGCGGATCTCGCGACGCTGCCCGAGGCCCGGCTGACCCGGGTGCGGGCGGAGCAGATCGGCTTCGTCTTCCAGGGGTTCAACCTCATCCCCACCCTCACCGCCCAGGAGAACGTGGAGACCGCGCTGGTGCCGCTCGGCCTGAAGGCGGCCGCGCGGCGGACCCGGGCGGCCGAGGCGCTGGCGTCGGTGGGCCTCGAGGAGCGGTGCGGGCACCTGCCCGGGGAGCTGTCGGGCGGTCAGCAGCAGCGCGTCGCCATCGCCCGTGCGCTGGTCAAGCGGCCCAGGGTGCTGCTGGCGGACGAGCCCACCGGCAATCTCGACGAGTCGATGCGCGACGAGATCATGGAACTGCTGGAGGGACTGTGGCGGGAGTACGACCTGACCTTCGTCATGGTCACCCATGACTCCGCGCTCGCCCGCCGGGCCACCCGGCTGGCGACCATCCGCGAGGGACGGGTGACCATCACCGAGCGGGCGGAGGGCACCGCCTAGCCGCGTGTCCGGCGACCGGCGGCCGGGACCGCCCTGGTCACCCGCGGGCCCGGTGCCGGGGGCGGCACCGGGCCCGCCGGCATGCGGGGCCCTGCGGACGGTTGCCCGGCGGGCGATGCCCGGCGGCACGCGGTGCCCGGCGGACGGTGGCCGGCGGGGCGGGGCATGGAGACGATGGGCGCGGGCCCCGGGGCAGGTGAGGGGGCCCGGCGGGCGGGGCACGGCGGGCGATGGACGCGGGCCCCGAAGCAAACAACGGGGCCGTCGGGTCTGGCCGAGCCGGGGCGGCGGCGCCCTCCGGAAGGCGGCCCGGGCCGGGTGCGGCGGCCGGGTCCGGCCCGGCTCCGCGGGTGGCGCAGGTCACCGGCGCCGGGGTCCGGCACATCGGGGGACGGCCTTCCCAGGAGACCGCGCGGCGCCCTATAGTGCAAAAACTAGCAGTGCTAATTAATGCCGGTCGCTGCTCGGACCACGGCCCCTCCCGCGCCGCACCGAACGCCGAACCAGGAGCCCTATCGTGCGCCCCGTCCACTTCGCGGCCGCCCGCCGCACCCCCATCGGAAAGCTCCGCGGAGCCGGCAACGCCTCCCCGATGAACGACGGCGCCGCCGCCCTGCTGCTGGTCAGCGAGGAGGCACTGGCGGACCTGGGGCTGGAGTCGCTGGGCCGGTACGCGGGCGGCGCCGCGGCCGGGGTGCACCCCGACGTCATGGGGATCGGTCCGGTGCCCGCGGTCCGGAAGGTGACCGAGCGGCTGGGCTGGCGTATCGGGGACATCGACGAGTACGAGGTGAACGAGGCGTTCGCCGCCCAGGCCGTGGCCTGCGTCGACCGGCTGGGCATCGACCCCGAGCGGGTCAACCCGACGGGCGGGGCCATCGCGCTCGGCCATCCGCTCGGCTGCTCCGGCGCCCGCATCCTGACCACCCTGCTGCACCGGATGCGCCGCACCGGCGCGGCGCGCGGCCTGGCCACCATGTGCGTCGGTGTCGGCCAGGGCAGTGCGGTGCTCGTCGAACGCCCCTGACCCCCACGCCCCCACCTGGTCCGAGCCGCATCCAGAACGGAGCACCTTCCATGGCAACACTCTCCCTCGCTGCGATCCTCGCCGAGGCGGCCCACCGCCATCGGGGCCGGACCGGCCTCGTCGAAGGCGGACTGCGCCTGACCTTCGACGAGTTGTGGCACCAGGCCCGGGTGCAGGCCGCGGCCCTGACCGAGCTGGGCGTGGCGCCCGGGGACAGGGTGGCGCTGATGGCGCCCAACACCGCCGAGTTCCCCCGGGCGTACTACGCGATCCTGGCCGCCGGCGGGGTGGTGGTGCCGGTGCACCTGCTGCTGTCCGCCGCCGAGGTCGAGCACGTGCTGCGGGACAGCGGCGCGACCCTGCTGCTGTGCCACCCCGCACAGGCCGGGACCGGTACGGCGGCCGCCGCGGCCGCGGGGGTGCGGATGCTGCGCCTGGGCGGCGAGTTCGAGGAGCGTGCCCGCGCGGTGCGTCCGCTGCCCTCCTACGTCTCCCGGGACGCGGACGACCCGGCCGTCATCTTCTACACCAGCGGCACCACGGGCGTCCCCAAGGGCGCCGTGCTCAGCCACCTCAACCTGGTGATGAACGCGACCGTCAACGCCTTCGACGCCAACGACGTCCGCCCGGACGACACCGCGCTGGGCGCGCTGCCGCTGTTCCACGCCTTCGGGCAGACGGTGTCGATGAACTCCACCTGGCGCGCCGGGGCCACGCTGGTGCTGCTGCCGCGCTTCGACGCCCGGCGGGCGATCGAGGTGATGGTGGCCGAGCACGTCAACACCTTCCACGGGGTGCCGACGATGTACGACGCCCTGGTGTCGGCCGCGCAGGAGGCCACCGAACTACCCCGGCTGAAGCTGTGCATCTCCGGGGGCGCCTCGTTGCCGGCCGCCGTACTGGAGCGGTTCGAGGAGACGTTCGGCGCGAAGATCTACGAGGGGTACGGCCTGTCCGAGACCTCCCCGACCGCGGCCGTCAACCAGCCCGCGTTCGGCACCCGGCCGGGCACCATCGGGCACCCGCTGTGGGGGGTGGAGGTGGAGATCGCGCGGTCCGACGTCGAGCGGCGCGTCGAACTGCTGCCGTCCGGCGAGCTGGGCGAGGTGGTGATCCGCGGCCACAACCTGTTCTCCGGCTACCTGGGCCGGCCGGAGGCGACCGCGGAGGCCATGGTCGACGGCTGGTTCCGCACCGGCGACCTGGGCACCAAGGACGCGGACGGCTTCCTGCGCATCGTGGATCGCAAGAAGGACGTCATCATCCGGGGCGGTTACAACGTGTACCCCAGGGAAGTGGAGGAGGTCCTCGTCCGCCACCCGGGCATCGCCCGGGTCGCCGTGGTGGGCCTGCCCGACCCGCGGCACGGCGAGGAGGTCTGCGCCGTCGTCGTCCCCGCGCCGGGCTCCGCACCGGACGCGGCGGCGATCATCGCCTGGTCCCGGCAGCACCTGGGCCGTCACAAGTACCCCCGGCGGGTGGAGTTCATCGCGGAGCTCCCCCTCGGGCCGAGCATGAAGGTCCTCAAGCGGGAGCTGCGCGACCGGTACGCCGGCTGACCCCGGGCAGGCCGCGCAGCGGGCACCCGGAGGCCGTCGGGCCGGGGCGGGGGCGGCCCGGACGGCGGCCCGGTGTTCCCCGGGCCGCCCCGGGAGCCCGCGGCCTCAGGGGCTGCCTTCGGGGGCGTCCCGGGCCTCGGAGCGCTTCCGGGCCGCGGCCCCGGCACAGCGCCAGGCGCGCAGCGCCAGCTGCATCTCGAACTGCGCCGCCTGGTCGTGGAGGCGGCCGCCGAACACCTCGTCGAGCTGGCGCAGCCGGTAGCGGACCGTCTGCGGGTGGACGGCGAGCCGGGTGGCGACCTCGCTGGCGTTGCGGCCGCATTCCAGCCAGCACAGCAGGGTCTCGGCGAGGCGTTCGCGCTGAGGGGAGCGGACCTGCCGCAGCGCACCGAGGTGCCGTTCGGCGATAGCGTTCACCAGCGCCTCGTCCCGGAAGAGCAGCAGGGTCGCCAGGTGGTCGGCGGTGCGCACCAGCCGGCCGCCGGGCAGGATGCCGCGCCGGCACAGTGCGAGCGTCTCGACCGCCCAGCGCAGCGAGCGGGCGCCCTCGTCCGGGGAGACGGTGGGTCCCAGCACGGCCCGCAGCCCGTTCAGTGCCGCGGCCACGGCCCGGGCGCGTCCGGGGCCCTCGGGGTCGGGGACGACGACGATGCCCGGGCGGGTGTCGAAGCGGGCCAGGAACTCGGGCGGCACGATGGGGCGGATGGTCTCGTACTGCGGGCCGTGGTCGGTGACGACCACGGCCAGCGCCCGCGGCACCGTCCACTGGGCGGCGTGTGCGAGGTCGGTGACGGCCTCCGCGGAGACCGGCGGGTCGGTGGTGAGCAGGTCGATGAGGCGGGCCCGGCGCTGCTGGAGCTCGCCGGCCGCGTGCAGCCGCGCCTCGGTGTAGCCGACGGTGGTCGCGGCGGCGATCTCGTCCAGGTGCACGAAGAGCGCCTCCCCGAAGGCGGCCAGGATGTGCCGGGGCAGCAGGTCGTCGGCGACCAGGGCGTTGACCCTCCGCCAGGTCACCCGGGCCCCGAGCCGGAGCGCGGCCTGGAAGGAGTCGAGGCTGCGGCCCTCGTCCGCCTCGCCCCGGCCGATGCGCTGATAGGTGGCCTTGACCGGCTCCCAGTCGCTGTCGGGGTGGGCCATCCGGGCCAGGAACCCGTCCAGGGCCTTCCTGACCCCTTCGTGGAGGACGTGCATGTAGGTGTCGTCCATGGGGCGGGCGTACTCGGGGATCTCGGTGCGGATCGCCAGCGCCACTTCCTCGGAGATGTCCGCGAAGAACGGCCTCAGATGGGCGTGCAGCCCGGAGGGGAACGCGCTGAAGGGAGTGCCCGGCCCGTCGTCGGGGCGGGTTCGGGTGGCATCGCCGGACGCGGTCCGGGATCCGTTCGGCACGTGGGCTTCCTCCTGCGCGGGGTGCGGTGAATCTACCGCCGGCCGGCCCGTGCCGGCCTGTCACCGCGGGACAGAGAACGCGTCGTCTCTTGTGGCGGGGGTGACAAAGAGCGGCCGCGGCCGGACGGGCTCGCGGCAGCGGGCGGGCGGGCCCCCGGCGTCGGCCGGGCCGGCTCGCGGCGTCGGGCGGGTGGGCTCACGGCAGCGGGCGGGCGGGCTCGCGGCGTCGGGCGGGTGTTTGTCACCCGGCTGACAGCCGGGCCCGGGTCTTCTGTCAGTGCTTCGACTTACTCGCCGGTCACACAAGGGGAATCGTGAGTACCGAGCACCGAACCGAGCAGCACCCACCCCCCTCGCGTCGCGCTTCCCCCACCCTGAGCCGTTGGAGCCCCCATGACCTCCGCCCCGCCCTGCCCGGGCCCGCTGCTGACCGACCAGCTGCGGCACTGGGCCGAACACCGCCCCCACCACCGCGCGTTCACCTTCGTCGACTTCCCCGACCCCGCGTCGGCCGGGCTGCACCGCACGCTCGGCTGGCGGAGCCTGGACGCCCGGGCCCGGGGCGTCGCCCACCGGCTGACGGCGCTGGCGGCGCCGGGTGAGCGGGCCGCGCTGCTGCTGCCCCAGGGCCTGGACTACGCGGCCGCCTTCCTCGGCTGCCTGTACGCCGGCGTGATCGCGGTGCCGCTGTTCGGTCCGCGACTGCCCGGCCACGAAGGGCGGTTGGCGGCGATCCTGGCGGACTGCGAGCCCGCGTGTCTGCTCACCGACACGGCCACCGCCCCGGCCGTCGAGGAGTTCGCCGCCCGGCAGGACCTGCCGGTGCCACCGGTGGTGCGGGTGGACCGGGCCGGGGAGGCCCCGGCGGGCGCGGCCGCGCCGGTGCGCCCCGGGCCCGGGCCCGGGGACATCGCCTACCTCCAGTACACCTCGGGCTCCACTCGCAGTCCGGCCGGAGTGATGATCACACACGCCAACGTGGTGGCCAACGCACGCCAGGCGATCGAGGCGGTCGGCGCGGACGCCGGCACCTCCACCGCGGTCGGCTGGCTGCCGCTCTTCCACGACATGGGGCTGGTGCTGAGCATCGCCGCCCCGGTGGTGGGCGGCTTCGCGTCCGTGCTGATGGACCCGGCGGCGTTCCTGGCGGAGCCGGCCCGCTGGCTGCGGCTGCTGGGGGCGTACCCCGGGACGCTCAGCGCGGCACCCAACTTCGCCTACGACTACTGCGTGGCCCGGACCGGCGCCGAGCACCGCGAGGGGTTACGGCTGGAGCGTGTCCGGGTGCTGCTCAACGGCAGCGAACCGGTGCGGGCGGCGACCGTGGACCGGTTCCGGGCGGCGTTCGCCGGCCACGGACTGGCACCCGAGGCGCTGTGCCCGGCGTACGGCCTCGCCGAGGCCACCGTGTTCGTGACCGCCGACTCGCGCCTGGCTCCGCCCACCACGGTGCACTGCGATGCCGTCGCCCTGGCCGAGGGACGGGTCGTGGAGGTCGCGGCCGGGGCCGGCCGGGCGACCACCGCGCTGGTGGCCTGCGGTACCCCGGTCGGCCAGCAGGTGCGGGTCGTCGACCCGGTGACCGGTGCGGCCCGGGCGCCGGGGCAGGTCGGTGAGATCGTGCTGCGCGGTCCGAACGTCGGGGCGGGGTACTGGAAGCGGTCCGGCCGGTCCGAGCAGGTCTTCGGGGTACGACTGGCGGGCGAGGAGGGCGGCTGGCTGCGCACCGGCGACCTGGGGGCGCTGTCGGACGGCCGGCTGCTGGTCACCGGCCGGCTCAAGGACGTGATCATCGTCGACGGCCGGAACCACTATCCGCAGGACGTCGAGGAGACGGTGCAGTCGGTCGTGCCGGCGGTCCGGCGGGACCGGCTCGCCGCGTTCTGCGTGCCCGGCCCCGAGGGGATGGACGAACGGCTGGTGGTGGTGGCCGAGCACCGCCGCGGCGCGCCTCCCACCGAGGAGGAGGCACACGCCGCGGCGCGCGCGGCCCGCGCCGCGGTGTCCGCGCGGCACGGGCTGCGCCTGGACGCCATGCTGCTGACGCCGCCCGGCTCGGTCCCCCGGACCACCAGCGGGAAGGTGTCGCGGGCCGGCTGCCGGGCGGGCTTCCTCGCCGGGGAGTTCGGCGGTGCGTCCCGGCCGGCCCAGGCCGGCTCCGACTCCGTCCCCGGCTCCGGCCCGGGGTGCGCCACGCCTGCCGGCCGCCACCCGGCCGGCCACCTCTCCCCGGGCCGCGGGGCCCCCGGGCCCGGTGCCCTCCGCCCCGGCGACCGTCGCCCCACCGACGCGGAGGCCGCCACCCGATGAACACCACCCCCGAAGAGATCCGCGCGGCGATCGTCCGGCGCCTGCGCGACCGGTACGGCGCCGCGGTGGAGGACGTATCCGACGACCGGCCGCTCGCCGAGCAGGGCCTCACCTCGCGCGACGCCGTGGCGCTGACGGCCACCCTGAGCGAGCTGACCGGCCGGCGGCTGCCCGCCACGCTGTTGTGGGAGGCACCGACCATCGCCGCGCTGCTGCACCGCCTCGACGAGGGCGACGGCGCGCCCCGCGGCCGGCCCGGGTCCGGGCCCGCTCCGGCGGCCTCCGGCCCCCCGGCCGGGGCCGGGGAGGTCACGCCGGCCCCCGTCGCGGTCGTCGGGATCGGCTGCCGGCTGCCCGGCGGGACCACCTCCCCCGCCGGGTTCTGGCGGCTGCTGACCGAGGGCCGGGACGCGGTCGGCACCGTTCCGGAGGACCGCTGGAAACCCTTCGTCCGCGCGGGCACGGCGCTCCCGGAGGACCTCACGCGCGCCGGCGGCTACCTGGACGACATCGCCGGGTTCGACGCCGACTTCTTCGGGATCGGCGCGGAGGAGGCCGTCGCCATGGACCCGCAGCAGCGCATGTTGCTGGAGGTCGCCCGGGAGGCCCTGGACCACGCCGCGATCCCGGCGCCGTCCCTGGCCGGCACCCGTACCGGGGTGTTCGTGGGCATCAGCGGCAACGAGTACGCCCATCTCACCACCGCCGACCCGGAGTCGATCGGTCCCTGGACGGCGCCCGGGGTTTCGCCGTCGGTCGCCGCGGGCCGGCTGTCGTACGCGCTGGACCTGCGCGGTCCCAGCATGGCGGTGGACACCGCCTGCTCCTCGTCGCTGGTCGCGGTGGTGCACGCGGTGCGCAGTCTGGTCGGCGGGGAGAGCGACACCGCACTCGCCGGGGGCGTCAACCTGCTGCTTTCGCCCGCGGTCACCCTGGGGTTCCAGCGGGCCGGGGCGCTGGCCCCGGACGGCCGGTGCAAGGCGTTCGACGCGGCGGCGGACGGCATCGTGCGTGCCGAGGGCTGCGGCGTGGTCGTGCTCAAGCGGCTGGCCGACGCGGAGCGGGACGGCGACCGTGTGCTGGCGGTGATCCACGCGACCGCGGTCAACTCCGACGGCCGGTCCAACGGGCTGCTGGCGCCCAACGCCGAGGCCCAGCGGGAGCTGCTGGAGCAGGCGCACGCCGCGCCCGCCACCGTCGACTACGTCGAGGCGCACGGCACCGGCACCGCGCTGGGCGATCCCATCGAGGCCGGTGCCCTCGGGGCGGTCCTCGGTTCCGGGCGGGGCCGGGCGCCGGACCAGCCGCTGCTGCTGGGTTCGGTGAAGACCAACCTCGGCCATCTGGAGGCCGCGGCGGGCATCGCCGGGCTCATCAAGACCGTTCTCGCCCTGCACCACGACGAGATCCCGCCGCAACTGCACTTCACCGCGGCGGGGCCGCACGCCGACCCGGACGCGCTGGGGCTGCGGGTGGTCACCTCCCCCGAGCCATGGCCCCGGTACTCCGGCTCCGCCACCGCCGGGGTCTCGGCCTTCGGCTTCGGCGGCACCAACGCCCATGTGGTGCTGGGCGAGTACCGTCCGCGGCGCCGGACGCCCGCCGCCCGGCCCGCGGCGCCGGAAGCACCCGCGGGGAACGGCGTCCCGCTCCCCGCGCGGATCGCCGGGGCGGGCCCGGTGGCCGGCCGGCCGTGCGTGGTGCTGCTGGACGGGCCGGCCCCGGACCGGGTGCGCGACCAGGCGGCAGAGCTCGCCGGATGGCTCGGCTCGCCCGGCGGGCGGACCGTGCGCCTCGCCGATCTCGCCCGCACCCTGGCCGGTCGCACCGGCCGCGGCCGCCACCGCGCCGCCGTGGTGGCCCGCGACCGGGCGGCGGTCGCGGCCGCGCTGGACCGCTTCGCCACGGGCCGGCCCGACGCGCGTCTGGTCGTCGGCGGCCCCGGGCCGGGCGGCCCCGGCGCGGTGTGGGTGTTCTCCGGGTACGGGTCGCAGTGGCCCGGGATGGGCCACCGACTGCTGGACGCGGAACCGGCCTTCGCCGCCGCCGTGGACCGGCTGGAGCCGGTGCTGCGGGACCGGGCCGGCATCTCGCTGCGCGCCCAGCTGCAACCGGGCGCCCCGCTGTCGTCCCCCGCGGTCGTCATGCCGGCGCTCTTCGGCCTCCAGGTCTCGCTGGCCGCCCTGTGGCGGTCCTACGGCTTCGAACCGGCCGCCGTCATCGGCCACTCGCTGGGGGAGGTCGCCGCCGCGGTGGTGTCCGGCGCCCTCGACGCGGACACCGGCGCGCACCTGGTCGCGGTCCGTTCCCGGCTGCTGTCCCGGCTGTCCGGTGGCGCCATGGCGGTGGTGGACCGCCCGGCGGAGTACATCGCGGAGCCGGCCGGTGACTTCCGCACCCTGCGGGTCGCGGTGCACGCCTCCCCGGTGCAGAGCGTGGTGACCGGCTCCGCCGAGGACGTGGCCGGGCTGGTCGCCCGCGTCACCGCGGAAGGGGGCTTCGCCCGGCGCATGGACGTCGAGGTGGCCGGCCACTCCGCGCACGTCGATCCGGTCCTGGCGGAGTTCGCCTGGGAGGTCGGCGCCGTGCGGCACGCGCCGCCGGGCTGCCGGCACTACTCCACCGTGCGGGAGGACCCGCGCGCCCCGGCCGTGCTGGACACCGAGCACTGGGTGGCCAACCTCCGGGCGCCGGTCCGGTTCGCCCAGGCGGTACGGGCCGCGGCCGAGGACGGTCACCGGGTGTTCGTGGAAGTCGCCCCGCACGGCACCCAGTCGCGTCCGCTGACCGACACCCTGCACGCCGCCGGCGTGACGGACGCGCTGGTGCTGCCCACCCTGCGCCGGGACACCGACGACGCGCTGACCTTCCGCACCGGCCTCGCCACGCTCCTGGTGCACGGGGTACCGCTGCCCGGTGCGCGGACCGCCCTCCATCCGGACGGGCGGATCGTGGACGTCCCGTCCCCGCGCTGGCGCCACCGCCGCTTCTGGGCCGGGGAGGAACCGGTGACTCGCGTCCCGGGCACCGGCCGGGCCGAGGACGCCGGGCCGGGCGGCGCGGGCACCCTGGCCCGGCTGCGGGGCTGCGTCGCCGAGGTGATGGGGTTCGGTCCCGAGCGGCTCGACCCGGACCTCCCGCTCACCGAGCTGGGGCTCGACTCGCTGGTCGCGGCGCGGATACGGGACGCGCTGCGGCGGGAGTTCGGCATCACGGTGGCACCGGCGGCGCTGCTGCGGCAGGGCACCCTGCGCGCGGTCGCGGAACTGCTGCCCCACCCCGCCGATCCGCCCGGGCCCGGCCGGGCCGGCCCCGGCGGGGCGGATCCCGCCGCGCCCACCGGCCACCCGCCGGCGGACGCCGGGCCCGGGCCGCGGCTGACCGACGGCAGGCGCGGTACGGCGGGCGGCCGCCGCGGGGCAGGGGCCCCGGGCCGGCTGCGCACCTTCCCCGCGTCCGGTACCGGCGCCCCGCTCTTCCTCGCGCACGCGGCCGGTGGTTCGTCCGAGGTCTACGCACGGCTCGTCGAAGCCCTGAGCGACGTACGGCCGGTGTACGGCTTCGACCGGCTGCCGGAACCGGACGACGTGCCGGGGCGGGCCGCGGCCTTCGCCCGGCGCGTGCGGGAGGTCAGCCCGGACGGCCCCTGGCTGGTCGGCGGCTGGTCCTACGGCGGTGTGGTCGCCCAGGAGACCGCCCGGCGGCTGTCCGCGCACGGCACCGTGGACGCCCTGGTCCTGCTGGACTCGGTACTGCCGCTGCCCGCCCCGGACCTCGCCCCGGCCGAGGAGGCCCGGCGCCGGTTCGCGGGCTTCGCCGCCTATGTGGAGCGCACCTACGGCTGCCCGCTGCCCCTGCCGTACGAGGAGTTGGGTGCCCTGGACGACACCGGGCAGATCGACCTGGTGGTCAAGGCGCTGGAGCACGCCGTCGACCTGCCGCGCGCCGTCCTGGAGCACCAGCGCACGTCCTATCTGGACCTGCGCAGCGGCGAGCGCCACGTGCCCGGCCGCCATCCGGGCCGGACCCTGCTGTACCGGGCGTCCGAACCCGCCCCGCACACCGTGCGGGACGCCCGCTACGAGCGGGACGACACGGCGCTCGGCTGGGACGCCCACTGCCCCGACCTGGCCGTCACCCCGCTGCCCGGTCACCATCTGTCGCTGCTGGACCCCCCGGTCGTCGGTGTGCTGGCCGGGTTCCTCGGCCGCGACCTGCCCGGCGGCCCGGCCCGGAGGCGTCCGTGAACCGGCCCGGCCCCGCTCCCGCGGCCCCCGACCGCACCGAAGAGGACGAGAGGCGATCGCCCGTGCCCGTGTCGTCCGGTCGGCACCGCCGGCCCCGCGCCCGGCGCGCCGCCGTCGCGGCCACCGCCGCGACCGTCCTGCTCGCCGCGGCCGGCGCGGCGGCCGGTCCCGCCGCGCTGGGGGCGCCCGCCCCGCCGCTGGTCCGCTCCGCGGACGACGAGGCCCGGATCGTCTCCGCGACCCGGCTCGACGAGCGGACGGTCGATCTGGCCGTGGACTCCCCCGCGGTCGGCGGCACGGTGCCGGTGCGGGTGATCCTGCCGGCCGGCTTCGACGCCCGGCCGGACCGCACCTGGCCGGTGCTCTACCTGCTCCAGGGCGGGCACGACGACCACACCTCGTGGACCCGGGAGACGGCGGTCGAGGAGTTCCTCGCCGACAAGGAGGTGATCGCGGTGCTGCCGTCCGCCGGTCCGACCGGGATCCCCACCCGCTGGCGGCACGGCGGGGACGCGGCGGCACCCGACTACGAGCGGTTCCAGGTGGACGAGGTGATGGGGCTGTTGAGGCGGCACTTCCGGGCGAGCGCCACCCGGGCCGTCGCGGGGGTCTCGACCGGCGGCTACGGCGCGATGGCGTTCGCCGCCAGACGTCCCGGTGCGTTCGCCGCCGCCGCGTCGTACAGCGGAATCCTCGACACGACGGCTCCCGGCATGCCCACGGTGGTCGGCGCCATCGTGGCGCGGGAGGGGCTGCGGCCCACCGCGCTGTGGGGCAGCCCGGTGCTCGACCGCGACGTCTGGCTGCGGCACAACCCGGCCTCCCGGGTGGAGCGGCTGGCCGGAACGAGGCTGTACGTCTCCCAGGGCGGCGGGGTCCCCGGCGTGGACTTCGGCAATCTGGAGGGCGCGGTCCTGGAGGGGACGCTGCGCGGGCAGGCGCAGGGCTTCGTTCGGCGGCTGGAGCGGGCCGGGGTCCCGGTGCGGACGCATTTCTACAGCGGTGGTTCGCACGGCTGGCGGTACTGGGAGCGGGAGTTCGAAGCTTCCTGGCCGACGCTCGCGGCGGGGCTCGGACTGCCGGCCTGAGCTGCGGCGGCCCCGGCGCGCCGGGGCCGCCGGAGGCGCTCCCCGGTCCGGGGCCGGGCCCCGCCGCGGGGTTCCGGCCGGGCCGGCCTCCGGTTCGGGTCTCACCGCCGCGAGACCCGGTCGAGCCAGGCGAGCAGGTCGGCGACGACCTCCTCCCGGTTGGTCTCGTTGAACAGCTCGTGGCGGGCGCCGGGATAGGCGCGGTAGGTGATGTCGTCCAGACCGGCCTTGCGGTAGCGCTCCACCAGCCGGTCGCTGAACGCCAGCCGGTGGTTGAGCGGGTCCGCGTCGCCGACCAGGACGTACAGCGGCAGGTCGGCGGGGATGCCGGCCGGCTCGGTGAGCCGGGTGAGGGCGGCGGTGGCGAGTTCGCCCATGCCGCGGCCGTCCAGGGTGAATCCGCACAGCGGATCGGCGAGGTAGCGGTCGACCTGTTCCTCGTCGCGGCTCAGCCAGTCGGCCTCGGTACGGGCGGGCTGGAAGGGGGCGTTGAAGGCCGACCGCACCTCCGGCCCCGCCTCCGCGAGGAGGGCGACGAGCTGGTCGACCGCGGTGGTCCCGCACAGCGCCACCGCGTCCGCGAGCTCCGCGTGGTCCAGGAGGTACTGCTGCGCGGCGAACGAACCGAGGCTGTGCCCGAGCAGCACCAGGGGCAGGCCGGGGTGGCGGTCACGGGCCTGGCGGGAGAGTTCGGCCACGTCCGCCACCAGCAGGTCCCAGCCGCCCTCCCCGAGGACGCCCGGTCCGGCGTGCATGGTGCGCCCGTGGCCGCGGTGGTCGTTGGCGTACACCGCGTACCCCCGCAGGGTGAGGTCGCGCGCCAACGGGGCGTAGCGGGCGGCGTGCTCGCCCATGCCGTGGGCTATCTGCACCAGTCCGCGCGGGGGCGCGTCGGGTGTCCACGCGTGGACGTGGACGGCCGCCCCGTCGCGGCCGTCGAAGGTGAAGGTGAAGGACGTCATGGTTTCCGTCTCCTCGTGAGGTGGAAACCATCGTCACCCGCCGGAGGCCGGGCACCGAATGGCTCCGGCGACAACACCGCGTGCCGGTTCCTGTGCCCGGGGACAGACGTCCGCCCCCGGGTGCACCGCCGCGGTGGCACACCCGGGGGCGGCGGGGCCGCCGCACGGCACCCACCGCCCCCGGGTGCCGTGTCCGGCCGGACGTCAGTCGGCGGCCCGGAACGGCACCCCGGTGCGCGGGTCGTATTGGCGTCCGGGGCTGACGGTCACCTGGATGCTCTCCGGATAGCAGTAGCAGACGGCGTCCTTCGAGGCGTCGGCGGACGCGGGTTCCGTGCGGTCGGCCGGCTTCGCGGCGGACTTCGCGACGGGCTGGTCGACGGTCCAGCTGGCGCGGTGTTCGACGGTCATGGTGGTGGGCTGCTCGGCCGCGGCGAGGTCGCGCTGCGGGTCGGCGACGGCGGAGGCGATGGGGAAGGTGAGGCAGGCCGCGGCCGCGACGGCGAGGCCGGTGACACGGACGATGGACATGGGAGTCCTCCAGGGGGCAGGCGACAGGGGTCGCGGGGACGAGGTCCGCCCGAGGGGCGGTTCGCCAGGACTCTAAACGGATATTCGGCGCGTTTACCGGTATATAGCCATCACCGGTCCGATGGTCCCGCCCGAATGGCGCACCCCTCCCCCACCGGCCCTTCCCGCGCACCGCACGGCCACCGGGCACGCGCCGGCCCGCACTTCACACGGAGCCGCCCCGCGCCCCGCGGCCGGGCCGGCCCCACCGTGACCGTGACCCGCGCCGGGGATCCACCGTCGGTCCGGCGCGCTCGTCGCGGCTCCGGGCCGGCCGCGCCGGGCGGCGGACACCGCGCGGCGGCGGCCGGCGGCCGGGACGTGGTCAGAGCCCGCCGTCGGCCAGCAGCTGGGAGCCGAGGTTGCGGCGCGCCCAGCGCTCCCACTTGGCCGGTGGCCAAGCCCGGTCGCGGGTGAGGACCAGGAAGAGCTCCGGGCTGAGGATGGCGTAGATGATGTCCGCCGCCTCGTCGGCGGGGATGCCGGGGCGGGCTCCCGGCTTCCGCGTCAGGGACGTGGCCGCCGTGGAGATCACCGCGTACCGCGGGTCCGCCTCGTCCGGCCACAACTCGCGGATCTCCGGGTCGGTCGCCGCTGCGGCGCGGGCCATCTCGTTGATGGCCGCGACGCGTTCGAGTGTGCCGCGACTGCCGGCGACCAGCGCGGCCAGCGCGGACTCGGCGGTGGGCGCGGTCATGACCTCCGCGAACCAGGGCCGGTCCATCGTCGCCACGGGTTCGTCGTCGCCCGCGATCGCGACGTCGACGAGTTCCTTGAGCAGCGAGGGCTTGTTCCGGAAGACGAAGTAGATCGTCTGCACCGCCACGCCTGCCCGGTCGGCGATCTCCTGGAGCTTGGTCGCCCCGTAGCCCTGTTCGACGAAGAGCGCGCCGGCCGCCTCGATGATCCGCCGCCGCGTCTGCCGGGCCTTGTCGCCCTGTCTCCCCTTGCCTTCCCGCATGGCTGGAGTCTATATCTAGAGTCGAACTCTAGAGGCCAGCTCTAGAACAAGGGAGGACGAGCCGTGCACCCCATCGCCAACCGTCAGCAGGCAGCGGCATGGAACGACTGGGAGGGCGTCCACTGGGCCGAACACCCCGAGCGTTACGACGGGATGATGGGCGCGTTCAACGCGCCGCTGTTCGCCGCCGCGGACATCGGGGCCCGGGACCGGGTCCTCGACGTCGGCTGCGGTACCGGCCAGACGACGCGCCTCGCGGGGCAACGGGCGCACCGGGGAAGCGCCGTGGGGATCGACCTGTCCGCCCCGATGCTGGACCGCGCCCGCCGTGACGCCGCCGCGGCGGGTCTCGGCAACGTCACCTTCGAGCAGGGTGACGCCCAGGTCCACCCGTTCCCCGACCACGGGTTCGACGTCCTCCTCAGCCGTGGCGGCGTCATGTTCTTCACCGACCACGTCGCGGCCTTCACCCACCTCCGGCGGGCGCTGGCACCGGCCGGCCGACTGGCGTTCCTCGGCCCGCAGCCCGCGGGCCCGGACAGCGCCTACGCCCGTGCGACCGCCGCGCTCTCGCCGTTGCTGCGCGAGGCGTCCCCCGCCTCCCGGGGCATGGGATCGCTCCTGGACCCCGTGCGCATCCGCCAGGTGCTCACCGCCGCCGGGTTCACCGACATCGAGGTGGCTCCGTCCGAGGCGCCCATGACCTTCGGTGCCGACGCGGACGACGCCGCCGACTTCCTCTTCTCCATGGGCCCGACGCGCCACAACCTGCGCGCTGCCGACCCCGCCACCGTCACCCGCGTCCGGACCGAAGTACGGGACGCGCTCACGGAGTTCGAGACCCCGGACGGCGTC
Organism: Streptomyces sp. NPDC018031; assembly: GCF_044327625.1. NCBI lineage: Bacteria > Bacillati > Actinomycetota > Actinomycetes > Kitasatosporales > Streptomycetaceae > Streptomyces > Streptomyces sp. NPDC018031. Next base: position 38,894 of record NZ_JBIRFT010000025.1, on the reverse strand, counting down.
CGCATCCCCGGCGCCGTCTGGATCGTCACCGCCTCTCGCGAGGCGCGCGGGCTGCCGGCCGGCCGGGAGGCCTGAGCCCGGCCGGCGAGGTGCCGGCCGGGCAGCCCACGGTGTTGCTGCCGCAAGTGTCAACGCCCGCGGGGCCGTACGCGGCGTCCGCGCCGGGATACTGGCCCGGCACGGACAGGCAGTCGGTCGTGGATGGTGAGATGGACCTCGAGAGCAGGACCAGGGCGGCACGCCTCGCCCCGCTGAAGGAGGGGTTGGCGCCTTCCCGGCGTGCGCTGGCCGAGGACCTGCGGCAGGTCTTCCTCCTCCTGGAGGTGAGTGTGCGGCGCTACGCCACGCGTCGGCACCTGGACGCCAGCACGGTGACCCGGTACCTCAACGGCGAGCGCGTCCCGCCCTGGGACTTCGCCGCGACACTCGTCGCCGACGTCCGGGAGGCCGGAGCCCCGATCACCTTCGAGGCCGAGACGGCGCTGCGCGACCTGCACCGGACGGCGCTGGCGAGCAACCGCCGCAGCAGCGAGGTGCAGACCCTGCAGGACCGGCTCGAACAGGCGGACGAGGAGACCCGGCGCATCAAGACCCGGCAGCGGGCCCTGGAGGAGGCGCTGCTGAACCGCGAGGCCCGCCTGATGGAGGCGCGCGGCCGCTGCCGGGACCTCGAAGTGCAGCTGGAGGGGCAGCGGCTGGCGCACCGGGCCGAACTGGAGGTCTGGCGCGGAGAGTACGAGCGGCTGGAGACGGAGTGCGAGGACCTCCAGGAGCAGGTCCACTACCTCCAGGAGGCGCTGGCGGTGGCCCGGGCGGAGCTGATCGCCGCCGAGGAGCAGTGCCAGCGGCTGGAGAACGAACTGGAGACGGCGCAGCGGCACGAACCCGACGGGGGCACCGCCTCGTCCCTGATGGCCGCCCTGGAGGCGGCGGACCGGACGGCGTCCGTGCCGGAACTGGTCGCGGTGGTCGGCAGCCTGGAGTCCCGGACCCAGCGGGCGATGGCCAGCGAACTGGTCACGTCGGTCAGCCGGTCGCGGAGCGTCCAGGAGGTCGCCGCCCTGCTGGCGGCACTCCGGCACGACGGGTACCACGCGTACACCGAGACGGTCCTGCCGGCCCTGGTGATGATGCGGTCCGCGGACGACACCAGCGCGCTGACCGCGACGTTGCACGCGGCCGGCTTCGAGGAGTGCGTGGTCACCGTGTTACGGGCCTCGGTGGAACTCCACACCGCCGAGGACCTCGCCGGGTTCGCCCGGGCGCTGGAGCGGGCGGGGGTGCGGCAGCACGCGGAGACGCTCGTCAAGGCCGCCGCCGCGGTCCGGCCGGTCGCCGACGTGCTGGCGGTGCTGGCCGCCCTGACCGGAACCGAGCTCGACCCCGCCGTCGGTGCCGCGGTGGGGCTGGTGGCGGACAAGCGCGACGTGCCCGGCATCGCGGACCTGAGCATCGCCCTGCGGACGGCCGGCCTGCACCGCCTCGCCCACGACCTGCAGGAGGAGGCGGCCGCGCGGCGGTCGGCGCCGGACGTGGCGGACCTGGTGGAGGCGCTGTCCCGGTCCGGCCTCGCCCAGGACGCGGACACCGTCTTCCGCCGCGCGCAGGACCGCACCGTGGACTACCTCATCGCGCTGACCCACGCGCTGCGCCGCGGGGGCAGGCACCACGAGGCCGCCGCCGTCCTGGAACGGGCGCTCGGCAGGCGTCCCGCGGCCGAGGTGGCGGCCCTGATCGCCGACCTGTACGGGACGGGCCGGCACCAGCAGGCGACCGGGCTGCTGTCGTCGGCCCTGCACACCCTGCCGTACCCGGAGATCGCCGCCCTGTTCGCCGTCCTGGACGAGACGTACCAGGGCTCCCGGGCGATCCTGGAGACCGCGGCGAGGAGCAGCAGCCCGCAGGACGCCGCCGCGATGGTGGTCCGGCTGGAGCTGGGGCAGCTCCCCGGGTACGCCGAGGTCGTCTTCGAGTACACCCTGCACAAGCGGCCCGTCGGGCACGCGGGGCTCTTCCTGCGCGACCTCCACCACGTCCGGTCCGGCTACACCGACGCGGTCGCACTGCTCCGGCGGGCCCGCGCTGCCCTGCCGTCGGCGATGGCGCCGCTGATGCTGGCGCTCGACTCGGTGTCCCTGGACGACGGGCTGGACGCGGTCGTCCGGGGCAGCGCGGTGGACTGCGTGGCCGGTGAAGCGGTGCTGCTGCTGCGGAACCTCCGGGCGCTCGACGGTCCCCTGGGCCGGCGCGCCGACCGGGTCGCGCACCACGTGCTGCACCGGATCGTGCACGCGCGGCCCATCCCGGCCCAGGTGGACCTGGTACTCGCCCTGGAGGCGGCCGGGTTGACCCGGGACGCCGGCGATCTCGCCGCGCAGGCGACCGCGCTGAACGCCCGGCAGTTCACCGGCGAGCTGAAGCGGGCGCGCACCCGGCACGAGCAGAAGGTCCTCTCCCGGTCCTTCTGGCAGAAGCAGCGGGACCGGGCGGCCGACTGACCCGGGGCAGGAGCCGGCCCCCGGCGCCCCGGCGCGGGCCGGGACGTCCAGCGGGCGGTGTCCGCGCCGGCCGCCCTCACGACGGGACCCGGCGCCGCCGAGCGCCGCGGCCGGGGGACGGCCGGCCGGAGCGGCGGACCGTCCCCGGGTCCGGCGGCCGCCCTGCCGGCCGCTCCGGGCCCGGCGGCGCGTCCGGCGCGGGCGCGACGCGACGAGCGGGAGGCCCGTGGCGCGAAGCCGTCACCCCCCGGAGGCGGGCCGCCGCGGCCACGGCGGCCCGGGCCGGGTTCCGGCCCGGACGGCGGCGGGGCCAGGCGGGCGCCGCCGGGCCGTGACGCCCGGCCGCCGCCGGGCGTTGAGTGACATGTCCTCGGGCCGCGGCGGATCGCGCGGGCCGGTGCTCGGGCCGACCGCGGCCGCCCGGGGACGGTCCGACGACGCGACGCACCGTCAGCCACCGTGCGGCCGTCCCCCGACGACGAAGGGCACCCCGGCCATGCGTGCCGAGCTCCTCCACCGCCAGGCCCGGCGCGAGTCCGCGGCCCGTACCTATGCCCGTACCCTGCCGGTGGTGCCGGTGACGGCCGCCGGCGCGGTCGTCACCGGCGCCGACGGCCGCACCTATCTGGACTGCCTCTCCGGAGCCGGCAGTCTCGCCCTGGGCCACAACCACCCCGAGGTCGTGGCGGCCCTGAAGGCCACCCTCGACTCCGGCGCCCTGCTGCACGGCCTGGACCTGATCACGCCGCAGAAGGACGCCTTCACCACCGAGTTGCTGGCCCGGCTCCCCGGCGAGCTGTGCCAGGACGCCCGGGTGCACTTCTGCGGCCCGGCCGGAACCGACGCGGTCGAGGCCGCGCTGAAGCTCGCCCGCGAGGCCACCGGGCGGCGCGGCGTCGTCGCGTTCACCGGGGCGTACCACGGCATGACCCTCGGCGCGGCGTCGGTGTCCGGGCCGGAGGGGCTGCGTTCGGGCGGGCCCGCCGAGGCGCAGCCCGTCACCCGGCTGCCCTTCCCGTACGGCTACCGCTGCCCGTTCGGGGTCGGCGAGGAACGGGCCGGGGAACTCTCCGCCCGGCTGCTGGAGAGCCTGATCACCGACCCGTGCAGCGGGGTCGGCCGGCCCGCCGCGGTGATCCTGGAGGTCGTCCAGGGCGAGGGCGGGGTGGTGGCGGGCCCGGACGGCTGGTTGCGCGAGGTGCGCCGGATCACCGCCCGGCACGAGGTGCCGCTCATCGTGGACGAGGTGCAGACCGGGGTCGGCCGGACCGGCCACTTCTGGGCCTGTGAGCGGGCCGGCGTCACCCCGGACATCCTGGTCGCCGCCAAGGCGGTGGGCGGTGGTCTGCCGCTCGCCCTGATCGCCTACCGTCCGGAACTGGACGTGTGGGCGCCGGGGGCCCACACCGGCACCTTCCGCGGCAACACCCTCGCCATGGTGGCCGGGGAGATCACCCTGCGCACGGTGGCCGAACAGGGGCTGGCCGGGCGGGCCGCCGAGGTCGGCGAGCGGCTGCGCCGCGGGCTGCGGGAACTGGCCGCCGAGTGGCCGGAGTTCGGCGACGTGCGTGGCCGCGGCCTGATGACCGGGGTGGAACTGGTGGATCCGGACGGGCCGGCCGACCGGACCGGTTCCCCGCCCGCCGACCCCCGCTTCGCCCATGCGCTGCGTGCCGCCTGCCTCGACCACGGTCTGCTCCTGGAACTCGGCGGGCGGGCGGACAGCGTGCTGCGGCTGCTGCCGCCGCTGATCCTCGGCGACGGGGAGGCCGACTCGGTCCTGGAACGCCTCGCCGGGGCGCTGCGTGCCGCCCGGGCCGGCATCCCGCGCGGCACTCGGTCCGGTGGCGGGCGCGGCAGCGCCGCAACCGTGCCCGGCGCCCCGGCCGGTGCGGTGAGCGGGGGCGGGCGGGCATGAGTCGCGCGCCGCGTGACCGGGGCGCCGTGCACCGCGCCACCGGCCCCCGCCGGCGGGCCGGGCGGCACGGCGGGGCGGCCGTCCCGGGGCGGGCCCCGGGCCGCCGCCCCGGCAGGGCCCGGCAGCACCACGACGGGAAACACGACGGGAAAGGGGCGCGGGCATGACGCCCCGCGGCCACCGGCCGAAGGGGCCGCCGGCGGGCTGCCGCCCCGACGACCCCCTGGCGGCCGCGGTCGCGGGCGGCGCCCACGGTCCGCCCGCCGTACGGGCGTTGACCGAGGTGGTGCTGGACGCGCTGGCGGACGGGAGCGCCGCGCGGGGCGGCCCGCTGCCCTCCGGTGGCCCGGCCGGGGTGGCCGAGCGGGTCCGGGCCGCGTGCGCGCCGGTGCTGCCGGAGGCGGGGGTGGGCGCCCGGGCGGCGCTGCACGGCCTGGTACGGGCCGTGGCCGAGGGCGCCGCCGACCCCGGCGACCCGGCCTGCGCCGCTCATCTGCACTGCCCGCCGCTCGCGGTCGCCGCCGCCGCGGACCTGGCCGCCGCGGTGCTCAACCCGTCGCTGGACTCCTGGGACCAGGCCCCGTCCGCGACCGCGCTCGAGGAGCTGACCACCGCGGCGCTGGCCGCGCTGGTCTACCCCGGCGCCGCGGGGCCGGACGCGCTCGTCACCAGCGGCGGCACCGAGTCCAACCTGGTCGCCCTGCTGCTGGCCCGGGAACGGGCGGCCGCCCGGGGCGCGGGGGCACCGCGGGTGCTGTGCGGGACCAACGCCCACCACAGTGTCGGACGCGCCGCCTGGCTCCTCGGTCTGGCCGCACCCGTCCCGGTCGGCTGCCGGGCCGGGCGGATGGTGCCGGAAGCGCTGGACCGGGCGCTGCGCGGAGCCGGCGGCGGACCGGCTCTGGTGGTGGCCACGGCCGGTACCACCGACGAGGGTCTGATCGACCCGCTGCCCGAGATCGCCCGGGTCGCCGCCGCGCACGGCGCGGAGCTCCACGTCGACGCGGCGTACGGGGGGCCGCTGCTGTTCAGCGAACGGCTGGCCGGCCGGCTTCGGGGCATCGAGTCCGCGGTGTCGGTCGCCCTGGACCTGCACAAGCTCGGCTGGCAGCCGGTCGCCGCGGGCGTCCTCGCGGTCGCCGACGGCGGCTCGCTGCGGCCGCTGTCGCTGCGGGCCGACTACCTCAACGCCGAGGACGACACCGAGGCGGGGCTGCCCGATCTGCTGGGGCGGTCCCTGCACACCTCACGCCGCCCCGACGCCCTGAAGATCGCCGCCACTTTCCGCGCGCTGGGCCGCGCCGGGCTCGGCGCGCTCGTCGAGCACTGCGTGGACACCGCGGAGCGGTTCGCGGAGTGCGTCGACGCCCATCCGGCGCTGCGCCGACGCCCCGGCGCGATCGGCATCAGCACCGTGCTGTTCCGGCCGGCGGCGGCCGACGCGCTGCCCCGGGCCGAGGGCGACGCCCTCGTCGCGGAGATCCGGCGGGAACTGCTGTACCGGGGCCGGGCGGTGCTGGGCCGGGCGGTCGCCGAGGACGCCGACGGGCTGCCGCGCCGCTGGCTGAAGGCCACCCTGCTCCACCCCCAAGCGGTGCCGGGCGACTTCGCGCCGCTGCTGGACCGGATCGCCGGGTGGGGTGGGTGAGGCGCCGCCCCGCCCCCGGGGCCCGGTCCCGGCCGTTGCGGGCGGGCCCCAGCGGCCCGTTCGGGGCCGGATCCCCGGGCGGGCGCCGTCGCCCGGCGCCGGGCCGTGCACCGGCCGGATGACCGATGAGCGGCTCCGGGGCGGGGCGGCACGGGTCCTCGCGGCGTCGGCCCCGGGGCCGGGGACGTCGCCGCCGGGCGGGCGGGGCGGCGACGGCCCGCCTCTGCTGAGGGGACCTGCTCTCCGCCGGTCCGCACGCCACCCCGGGGATGCCGGTGGCGCTCACCGCGGCCGGCGGGGAGGTGGTGCACGACACCCTCGATGACTGCCCTCACACCCCGCTTATGCTGGGGGAATGACGACGGAGCGCGGTGCGGCAGAGGTGCTCGACGCGGCCCTGCACGTCCGTGCGGCCGCGCGGGACGCGGTGCGCGGGACCTCGGACGCCGGTGCCGTACTGGCCAGCCTGTCCGAGGTCATCGACTACTCCTATGCCTCGCTCTCCCGGTGGGATCCGCTGCGCCGCCGTCATCTCACCCTGGCGGGCAGCTACCCCGGCGCCGCCACCGCGTACATCGAGGACCGGCTGCACGACGATCCGGTCTTCACGCGGATCCGCGGGTCGGCCGGCGGCGTCCGGTGGCTCGGGGACGTGCCCGGCGACCGGCGGGCGGAATCGCCCGGCTTCCGCGAGGTGCTGGAGCCCATCGGGGTCGAGGACGGGGTGGCCCAGTGCCTCTTCGCTCCCGACGGCCGCTACGTGGGGGTGCTCAACGTGAGCACCGTCCGGCCCCGGCACCGGCACGATCCGGCCCGGGCGGTGATGACCCTGCTCAACGAGTGCCTCGCCGCGGTCGCGGATCCGGCGCAGCAGCTGGTGTCCGGCGACGGCCCGGCCGTCGCGGCCCGGCCGGCCGCCGCGGCGGTGGTGCTGCCCGCGACACCGCCCTCCGGCCCGGCACCGGCGCCGGTGCCGGCGGGAGGCGTGGTGCCGCCCGAGCTCACCGACCCCGGCTCCGGGCTGGTCCGCCTGCTGTACGCGGCCGTCGCCAGGCGACCGCTGCCCTGCACCGTGCTGGTGCCGCACGGCGGGCGGTTGCTCCAGTTCCGGCTGTCCGCCCAGGACGCCCGGGACGCCCGGAACCACGGGATCCTGGCCGTGTGCCGCCCGGTCGCGCTTCCCGCCGGACTCACCCTGCGTGAGCTCCAGGTGCTGGCGGAACTCTGCGGGGGGCGCACCAACCGGGAGATCGCCGCCCGGCTCTTCGTCAGCCCCCGCACGGTCGGCACCCACATCGAGCACATCCTCACCAAGCTCGGGGTCCCCAACCGCGCGGCGGCGGCCGGGCGGGCGGCCGCCTGGGGGCTGGAGCCGCCTCCCTGAGACCGCCGGCGTCCGGACCGCGCCGCCGCCGGCCGGGTACCGCGCCATGGCCTGCCGGGAGCCGCGAGACCCTCCACCGCACCAGGGGCCCGGTGTGCCCGGCGGCACCAGGGGGCCCGGTGTGCCCGGCGGCCGAACGGCGCTCCCGTCCGGCCGCCGTGTCCCTCAGATCGTCAGCGGTACCGGATGGATCTCGTCGGCCGGGTGACCGGCCTTCCGGTGAACCCGCTGCACCGCCTCGGCGGACGGCCCCTCGGAGAGGCAGTACACGGTGCCCGAGCCGGGGTCGGCCCACGCACGCCGGAAGTGCACGCCTTCCTCGCCCTCGACGGCCAGATCGGCCTGGTGGGCCTGCTTGAGCTGGTCGCCCGTGATCCCTTCCATGCCGTGGTGTACGTCCATGAACGTGGTCATCGCCCCAAACCTCCGGTCGCGTTCCGGGACCGTGGCCGCGGCCCCGCTGTCTCCAGCGTCTCCCCGGGGCGCCGGGATCGCATCGCGGGGCGTGGCCCGGCGCCCACGCGGCGGCCGGCGGCCCTGGCCGGGGTCCGGAGTGCCGGCCCGGGAAGGTGCCGGCCCGGGAAGGTGCCGGTCCTGCCCTGCCGTGGGGCGCGGCCGGTGGTCAGGCGCCGTCCGGGTCGAAGGCCCGGGCCACGGCGAGGCTGTCCTCGTAGACGTGGTGCCGGGTGACCAGGCCGCCTTCGACGGTGAGGTGCAGGGCGAACCGGGCCCGGTAGGCGCGCCCGGTGGGGCGCGCGGTCTGGCGGATCTCGCCGAGCACCACCGCGTCGGCCCCGTCGACGAGGATGGTCTCGATCACGGTGGCCGCTGCCCCGGGCACGTGGTGCGCGGCGAGCTGCCGGTAGTGCTCGGCGGCGTCGGCGCGGGTCGTGCGGTGGCGGATCCAGGGGGTGGCGGCGCGGCCGTGCTCGGCCTCGGGCCAGTCGAGTTTCCAGTCGCCCCGCTCGGCGTAGAGCGCGGCGATCCGCTCGGGGTCGCCTTCGCCGATGCGGCGCAGCAGTTCCTCCACGACCTCGCGGGTGGTGGTCACGGGGGTGCCCATGGACATGGACGCTCCTTTCCTGGTGCCGGCTCCGCACCGGCCGGCGCGGATGGCCCCATGATCGGCGAGCCGGCCCCGCCGGGGCGATTACCTCCCGGGTAAGGGTCCCGTCCGGAGCGCGGCAGGGGGCGTCCGGTCAGCCGGCGAGGGGCCGGACCTCCTCGGCGGCGAACCGGATGAGACCCTCCGGGTCGGGTTCGTCGGCGGTGGGCTGGAGGACCACGGAGTCGGCACCGGCCTCCGCGAGGCGCCGGACCGCGTCCGCGATCCGCTCCGCGTCGCCGGCGACGCCGAATCCGGGCTGCGAGCCGTCGCCCGGTGGCCGGAGTTCGCCCTCGACGCGCGCGGCCCCGTCCGGCCCGGTCGCCGTGAGGAGGTAGACCACCACCCGGTGCCGGCCGGTCCGGCCGGCCTCCTCGCGTCCCTGGTCGATGAGGCGGCGGGCCCGCCGCACTCCGTCCGGCGACGTCCCGGCGACCAGGACGGTGCCGTCCGCGGCCGCGCCGGACAGCCGCAGCGAGCGCGGTCCGGTGGCTCCGGCGAACACCTCGGCGGCGGTGGCCGGCGGCCAGTCGAGGGCCACGCCGTCGAGCCGCACATAGCGGCCGGCGGTGGTGACCCGTTCACCGCGCAGCAGTGCGCGCATCGCCGTGAGGTGCTCGCGCAGCAGTGTCAGGGGCGAGTCGACCCGCGCCCCGACCTGCGCCATCCAGTCCTGGACGCCGTGTCCGACGCCCACCATGACCCGGTCCGGGAAGAGCCGGTGCAAGGTGGCGGTCTCCATGGTGGCCAGCGCGACGTTGCGCAGCGGGACCGGGAGCAGGCCGATTCCCACGCGCAGCCGTCCGGTCCAGGCCAGCGCGGCGGCCGCGGTCGCGATGCCGCTCTCCAGGAAGCAGTCCTCCCACAGCCACAGTTCGTCCAGGCCGGCGTCGTCGGCGGTGCGGGCCAGGTCGCGGAGTCGCTCGGGCGGGAGTTGGGGCCGGAAGACGGCGCCGAGAGCGGTCATGGCGCCCTTCCTACCCGGCGTGGTGATCGGATGGCAACACCCCGGTCCAGGCCGGCCGGAGGCGGGTCGCGGCGGTCGGGACGGGGCGCGGGGGCGGCGGTACGGGATAATGCGGGCATGCGCATTTCAGCCAGGGCCGACTACGCGGTGCGCGCCGCGCTGCGACTCGCCGCCGCTCAGGACGCGGGGCCGCTCAAGGCTGAGGCCATCGCCGACTCGCAGGGCATTCCGCACAAGTTCCTCGAAGGCATCCTGAACGACATGCGCCGGGGCGGGCTGGTGCTCAGCCAGCGCGGCGGCAACGGCGGCTACTGGCTGGCCAGGCCGGCCGACGCCATCACCATCGCGGATGTCATCCGCGTCGTGGACGGTCCCCTGGTCTCGGTGCGCGGGGTGCGCCCGCCGGAGTTGTCCTACACCGGCCCCGCGCAGTCGCTGCTGCCGCTGTGGATCGCGGTACGGGCGAACGTCCGGGAGATCCTCGACAAGGTGACGCTGGCCGAGGTCGCGTCCGCCGCGCTGCCTCCCGAGGTGTCGGCGCTGGCGGAGAACCCGGACGCCTGGACCAATCCCTGACACCACGCCCGGGGCCCGCCGACCGGACGGGCGGCTCCGAAAGCGACACCGGGGACGGCTCCGCCGAGGTCCCAGGGCACGTCTCACCACTCGGAAAGCATCGTCCATATCGCGAACTGCCCCTTGGGGCACGGCTCGTCCTCTGACACTATTCCTACTACTTCAGTGGGAAAACCAGGACAGAGATCCGCTCCTATGGCACCTCGCGTGAACGGCCGACGCCGCCCACCGTCGCCGTGTTCTCCCGCAGACGGCACACCCGAGGGAAAGGTGAACGGCGACATGCCGAAGCACTCCGCGGTACGGATCGGGTCCGCCCCCGCCGACTGTCCGGCCGGCCCCACCACCGGCCCGGCGGTCGACCGTCCGGCCCTCCGGGCGGCCGACCGCCTCCCCGAGGACGAGCTGTGGTCCCGGGTGACCCGGGAGCTCGCCGACGACCTCGCCGTCGACGCCCTCGCCCGGGACCGCGCGGGCGAGCCCCCGTTCGACGAGGTGGCGCGGCTGCGGGAGGCCGGTCTGCCGGCGCTGCTCACCCCGCCCGCCCCGGGCCGGCACGGCACCGACTGGCGTGCCGCCTGTGCCGTGATCCGCGAGATCGCGGCGGCGGACGGTTCGATCGGCGAACTGCTCGGCCGGCACTACGTCCTGACCTGGAGCGGCCGTTTCTTCGGCACCCCGGAGAGCGCCTCCGGCCTGGAGTCCGCCGCCGCGCGGCACCGTTGGCTGCTGGGCGGCGGTGTCGAGCCGTCCGAGCCGGAGTCCGGCCCCGGCCTCACCCTCACCCCGGCCGGCGGCGGATACGTCCTGAACGGGCAGCGGAGCTTCGCGGCCGGGGCGACGGTGGCCGACCGGCTGGTGGTCGGCGCGCAGTCGGCGGACACCGGCGAGTCGCTGATAGCTCTGGTGGACCCGGCACTTCCCGGGGTGTCCACGGAGAGCGCGCGGGAACGCCTGGGGCAGCGGCTCACCGGCGCGGGCAGCGTCGGGTTCGACGACGTCCGGGTGCGCCGGGACCAGGTGCTGGGCACCGTTCCGCGGGACGAGCACGCCATCTCCCCCTACGCCGCGCTCGCGCCGCTCGCCCTCCAGCTGGTCCTGACCCATGTCGGCCTGGGGGTCGCGGAGGGGGCGCTGGCCGAGGCCCGGGACGTCAACCGCGCCGGCCAGGCCTCCTGGCCCACGGCCCCCGGCGGGGACGGCGGATACCCGGACCGGCCCGGCGAGGACCCGTACCTCCTGCTGGCCTACGGGGAGCTGGCCACCGCCGCGCACGCCGCCGCCGCGGTGCTGGACCGGGCGACCGAGGCACTGGAGCGGGGGCTGCACGCGGGGCCGGAGCTCGGGGTCGACGACCGTGCCGACATCGCCGTGCTCATCGCCGCGGCCGACGCCGTCACCAGCAGGGCCGCGGTGCACATCACCACCCGCGTGCTCGAACTCACCGACGGCACCAGGGCCTTCCCGGGCGGCCCCGGGTTCGACCGGTTCTGGCGCAACGCGCGGGTGCTGACCGCGCGGAGCTCGCCCGCGCACCGGCTGCGGGACGTCGGCGACCACTACCTGAACGGCGCGCACCCCCGCCTCACCCTCCGCGCCTGACACCCCCGCCGGCCCGGAGGCCGGACCGGCCACGGGCGTCCGGGCCCCGTCCGGCCCCGACCCCATCCGGCCCAGGCCCCGTCCGGCCGTGTCCGACGCCCCGCCCGCCCGGGCCGAGCCGGCCCCTCCCGCGCCACGCACCGACCGGTCCGGCACGGCTCGCCCGCGCCCGGCAGCCACACCTGTAGATCGAATACGGTTAAAGTCTGATTTGACGCGTATTCGGGAAGGTGGGCGACGAGGAGACCGGCCGGTGGACGAACGCGTGAGAAGGCTGCGGCGCTTCTTCACCGCCCACCCCGCCCGCACCGTCGTGGTGGCCTTCGCCGTCGCGGTGCTGGCCGGCACCGGGCTGCTGGCACTGCCGGTGGCCGCCTCGCACGGGGGCGCGACCGACTTCGTCACCTCCCTGTTCACCTCGACCTCGGCGGTCTGCGTCACCGGCCTGGCCGTGGTGGACACCGGTTCGCACTGGAGCCGCTTCGGTGAGGGCGTCATCCTCGGTCTGGTCCAGATGGGCGGATTCGGCATCATGACCATGGCGTCGCTGCTCGCCCTGCTCGTCTCCGGCAAGCTGCGGCTGCGGATGCAGCTCACCGCGCAGGCGGAGACCAAGAGCCTGGGCATCGGGGAGACGCGCCGGGTACTGCTGGGCGTCGCCGGCACCACGGCGGTCGTGGAACTGACGGTGGCCGCCGTCCTCGCGCTCCGCTTCGGCCTCCACTACGACCGGCCGCCGGGCGAGGCCGCCTACCACGGGCTCTTCAACGCCGTGTCCGCCTTCAACAACGCCGGGTTCGGCCTGTACCCGACGAACCTGACCCCGTACCAGCACGATCACTGGGTGACCCTGCCGGTGGCCGCCGCCGTCGTGCTCGGCGGCCTCGGCTTCCCGGTGATCCTGGAGGTACTGCGGCACCGCGGGCGCCGCCGGCGCACCGGACGGCGCTCGTGGTCGCTGCACACCCGGCTGACGCTGTTCACCACCGCGCTGCTGCTGGCCGTCGGAACCGCGGTCATCTGCCTGCTGGAATGGTCCAACGACGGCACCCTGGGTCCCCTCGACACCAGGGACAAGCTGCTGAACGGCTTCTTCACCTCCGCGATGACCAGGACGGCGGGCTTCAACACCATCGACACCGGCGCCCTGGAACCGGCGACGCTGCTCTTCACCTGCATGCTGATGTTCATCGGCGGCAGCAGCGCGGGCACCGCCGGCGGTATCAAGATCACCACCTTCGCGGTGCTCGCCGCCGCCATCGTGGCCGAGGTACGCGGCGAGCGGCAGTCGGTGATCATGGGACGCCGGCTGGCGCCCCATGTCCTGCGGCAGGCCCTGACGGTCGCCCTGCTCGGCGTCGGCCTGGTCATCGGCGGCACCATGGTCCTGCTGACCCTGACGGACGAGGCGTTCGACGCCGTCCTGTTCGAGGCGGTCTCCGCCTTCGGCACGGTGGGCCTGTCCACCGGCATCACCCCGGACCTGTCCACTTCCGCCCGGCTGGTGCTGATCCTGCTGATGTTCGTCGGCCGGCTGGGCCCGGTCACCCTGGTCTCCGCGCTCGCCCTGCGCGAGCGGACCCGCCGCTACCAGCTACCCGAGGAGCGACCCATCATTGGCTGACCACGTACACGGCATGCGCCGGCGGCGCCGCAAGGAGCAGCCCGCCTCCCCCCGTGAGCAGCGGGTCGCCGTCATCGGCCTGGGCCGCTTCGGCCGGTCGCTGGCCGGCGAGCTGATGCGGCACGGCTGGGAAGTCCTCGGCGTCGACATCGACGACCGGGTGGTGCAGAAGTTCAGCGACACCCTCACCCACACGGCGGCCGCCGACTGCACCGACCCCGAGGCGCTCGTCCAGCTCGGCGTCGGCGAGTTCACCAGCGCGGTCGTCGGGATCGGCACCGCCATCGAGGCGAGCATGCTGGTCACCGCCAATCTGCTCGACGCGGGGGTCCCCAACATCTGGGCCATGGCGGTCAGCCGCCAGCACGGCCGGATCCTGGAACGGCTGGGCGCCCACCACGTGGTGCTGCCCGAGCACGAGATGGGCGAACGGGTCGCCCATCTGGTGACCGGGCGGATGCTGGACTTCATCCGGTTCGACAGCGACTACGCGCTGGTGAAGACGATCGCCCCGAGCGTCGTCCGCGGCATCCCGCTCGGCGAGAGCAGGCTGCGCAGCGTCTACGGGGTGACGATCGTGGGGATCAAACGCCTGGGCGAGAACTTCACCCACGCGACGGCCGAGACGGTGGTAAACGAGGGCGATGTCATCATCGTCACCGGCCGGACCGCCGACGTGGAGAACTTCTCCGCACTGCGGTGAACGGCCGGCGGGTCCGGCGTCGCACCGCGGGAAGACGTCCACCGACGGGTGAGGAGGCCCGGCCGTGTCCTGGGACGAACCGCTGACGGCCCCATCCCCGCTGCGCGGGCTCACCGCGGTGCGGCACGGCGAGAGCCTGGGCAACGTCCGCTTCGCGGCGGCGGCCCGGACCGGTGCCGTGGACACCCCGCCGCCCTACGCCGACGCCGAGGTGCCGCTCACCGAGCGGGGCGCCCGGCAGGCGGCGGCGCTCGGCTGCCGGCTGGCCCGGCTGGCCCCCGCGCACCGCCCGGACCTGGTGGTCTGCTCCCCGTACCGGCGGGCCCGGCAGACCTGGTCGATCATGGCCGAGGAAGCGGCGCGGCTGGGGTGCCCGGCCCCGCGGGCGGTCACCGACGCACGGCTGCGCGACCGCGAGATGGGGGTCTTCGAACTCCTCACCCCGGTGGCCATCGAGGCGGAGGCGCCGCTGGAGGCGCGCCGGCGTGCGCGGGTGGGCGAGTGGTTCTACCGGCCACCGGGCGGTGAGTCACACGCCGATGTGGCCCTGCGGGTCGGCGACCTCCTCGCCCGGCTGGACGCCGTCGCGGGCGGCGGCGAGGTGCTCGTGGTGGCCCATGACGCCGTGGTCGCCGCCCTGCGCCAGGTCATCGCCGGGGTCGGCGCTCCGGTGCCGGGAGACCTGCCACCGGTGCCCAACGCCTCCGTGACCCGCTGGACCCCGGACGAGGGACGGCTCCGGCTGCGCGTCTTCGGCGACACCTCCCATCTGCCCGCGGAGGAGTGAGCCCCGGCCGGGGCGCCGCCTCAGCCGCCGCGCCGCGCACGCCGGCTCTCCCCGCGTCCGTCCGTTGGCGGCGCGCCGACCGGACGACGCCGGCACGCCGGGTACCGGGCCCGGCGTCCGGCGAAGCGGGGCGCGCGGGACCCCGGGCCGCCGCGCGGGGCCGACCGCGGAGCGGGTCGGCGGTCCCGACCGCGGTCTCCTGGCCGCGCCAGACCCGCGGCCGGCGCTCCGTCAGCTCCGCGAAGGGGTACGGCGTTCGGTGCCGACCCCTGTTTCCCGGCCGTGCGCGGCGGGGTGGCGCTCCCGGCGACCACCCCGCCGCGCACGGCCGGGCTGGACACCGGGCCCTCGGTGGAGTCGCCGCTCTCCCGTTGCCCGGCGGCCCGCGGCGCCGCGGCCGGTGCCGTCCCGGTGAGCCGGCGTCGGGCAGCCGGACGAACGCGCGCGGCGCGATGTCCGGTCCCCCGCGGCCCCGCACCCGCCCCCGTTACCCGGGCCCGCGCTCACCGCGGCGCGGCGGCGCGGCGCAGCAGCGGGGCGATGCGGTAGTCGACGAGCTGCCGCATGACCAGCGCGGTGTTGGTGCGCTCGACGCCCGGGATGTCGAGGATCTGGTCGGCGACCCGGTACAGGTCGTCGGCGTCCTTGGCGACCACGTGCACCAGCAGGTCGGTCTGCCCGCTGAGGCCGTGCACCTGGAGCACTTCGGGGATCTCTTCCAGGGCGGTCGCCACGCTGTCCATCCTGCGCTGGGTGACCTGGGTGGTGATGAACGCGGTCAGCGGATAGCCCAGGGAAGCCGGGTCGACGCAGCGCTCGAACGAGGTCAGCGCGCCGTGCTGTTCGAGTCCGGTGAGGCGTGCCTGCACGGTGTTGCGGGAGAGCCCGGCCCGGTCGGCGAGGGCGACGGTGGTCGCGCGCGGTTGATCGACGAGCGCGAGCAGCAGTCGGGCGTCGGTCGGGTCGATCTTGCGGCCACTGGGCACAGTGCACTCCATGACGGTTCGGGGCGACGGGCGGTTGAGCATTCTGCGCAAATATCATCGCTGCTCTTGTGCACATCAACGAGCCATGCTGTCCTCATATGCACCAAGTGCCTACGAGGAGCATGGAGTGCCGGTCGGCCGTGATGCGATCGGCGCGTCGCCCGCCCTCACGCCGCACTGAGCCCGAAGTGCCGCTCGGGGCATCGCATCCTGAAGGTCGCCGCCCCTTCGCCGGGGTGGTGACGTGTCCCTGGAGGCCCGTCAGTCCATGACCAGCGCAACCCCCCTCAGGCAGCAGTCCGGCACCGGCCAGACCGGCCCCGGGCAGGTCGACGCCGACCGGTTCGACGTGCTGGGCGAACTGGAACAGCGCGTGCTGTGGCTGTCCAGTGCGATCGTGCACCACGCGAACCGGGTGCGCCCCAATCCCTCGGGGCTGAAGGTCGGCGGCCATCAGGCGTCGTCCGCGTCCATGGTGTCCATCATGTCCACGCTGTGGTTCCGGCACCTGCGCCAGGAGGACCGGGTGTCGGTGAAGCCGCACGCCTCTCCGGTGCTCCACTCGCTCAACTACCTGCTCGGCACGCTGGACGAGTCCTACCTGACGACGCTGCGTGAGTTCGGCGGACTGCAGAGCTACCCGAGCCGGTCCAAGGACCCGGACCCGGTGGACTACTCGACCGGGTCGGTGGGCATCGGCGCGACCGCCACCATCTGGGGTGCGCTGGCCCGCCGCTATGTGTCGGACACCACCGCCGGGGGCTACCGGGGCCGGCAGTACGCGCTGGTGGGCGACGCCGAACTCGACGAGGGCGCGGTCTGGGAGGCCGTCCTGGACCCGGCGGTGACCGAACTCGGCGAGCTGGTCTGGATCGTGGACCTGAACCGTCAGTCGCTGGACCGGGTGGTGCCGGTCATCGCCGCCGACCGGCTACAGGGAATGTTCGCCGCGGCCGGCTGGCAGGTGCTGAACGTCAAGTACGGCCGGCTGCTGGAGGAGCTGTTCACCCGGCCGGGCGGGGACGCGCTGCGGGCGCGGATCGACGCCATGCCGAACCCCGAGTACCAGCGGCTGCTGCGCTGCCCCGCGGAGGAGCTGCGGCGGCGGCTGCCCGGTGACGGCCCCGGCGCCGAGGCGATCGCCCGGCTGCTGGCGGAGCTCGACGACACCACCGTGCTGCGGGCGGTCCGCAACCTCGGCGGGCACGACCTGGCCGCGCTCGACGCCGCCTTCACCGCGATCGACGACGACCGGCCCACGGTGATCTTCGCCTACACCGTGAAGGGCTACGGCCTGCCCACCCAGGGGCATCCGCAGAACCACTCGTCGCTGCTGACCACGGAGCAGATGGAGGAGCTGGCGGAGCGGGTCGGCGCCGATCCGCGGCGGCCCTGGGCCCGCTTCCCGGCCGGCTCCGCGGCCGCCGAGCTGTGTGCCCGGACGGCGGACCGGCTGGCTCGGCGGCAGCCCGCGGTGCCGCCCGTGCCGGAGCTGCCGGTCGACATCGGCCGGACGCCGACCGGGGTGGCCACCACCCAGGCCGCGCTGGGGCGGGCGCTGCTCGACCTCACCCGGGAGGCACCGGAGGCCGCCCGGCGGGTGGTCACGGTCTGCCCGGACGTCAGTTCCTCGACGAACCTGGGCGGCTGGGTCAACAAGGTCGGCGTCTGGTCGACGGCCGAACGGGTGAACTGGTTCGCCGACGACGCCGAGACGATCCTGCACTGGCGGGAGAAGCCCTCCGGGCAGCACATCGAACTGGGCATCGCGGAGACCAACCTGGTCGGCCTGCTCGGCGAGCTGGGGGCCACCTGGAGCCGGTGGGGCGAACCGCTGCTGCCCATCGGGGTGATGTACGACCCGTTCGTCCAGCGGGCGCTGGAGCCGTGGTCATTCGGCATCTACGCCGGCGGCCAGTCGATCCTGGTCGGCACCCCGTCCGGCGTGACGCTGGCTCCGGAGGGCGGCGCCCACCAGTCGATCACCACCCCCTCACTGGGCATCGAGCAGCCCGGCTGCGTCACCTACGAGCCGGCGTTCGCCCTCGACGTCGAGTGGGCGCTGCTGGCCTGTCTCGCCCGGCTGGGCCGGCCGGACGGCGGCTCCGCGTATCTGCGGCTGTCCACCAGGCCGGTCGACCAGGCCCTGGCCGCGGTGCCGGCCGACCCGGCGGGCCGTGAACGCCGGCGCCGCCAGGTCGTCGCGGGCGCCTACGCGCTGCGCCGCCGGGAGGGGGCGAAGGTCACCATCGCGGCCATGGGCGCGATGATGACCGAGGCGCTGACGGCGGCCGACCGGCTGGAGCAGGCCGGCACCCCGGCGGACGTGGTGTGCGTGACCAGCCCGGGCCTGCTGCACCAGGCGCTGCGGGCCCGCCACGGACAGGAGGCCGGCAACAGCTGGATCCTCGACCACGCCTTCCCGGCGTCCCGGGCCACACCGCTGGTCACCGTGGTGGACGGGCATCCGCACACGCTGGCCTTCCTCGCCACCGTCAACCAGGTGCCGAGCCGCACCCTGGGAGTGACCCGGTTCGGCCAGTCCGGGTCCCTGGAGGACGTCTACCGCTACCACGAGATCGACGCCGACAGCATCGTCCGGGCCGCGCTGGACCTGACCGAGTAGGTGCCCGTGCCGGGGGCCGGGGCCGCGGTGAGCGGACCGCGGCCCCCGGGACCGCCCGCGGCGCGCCGAGGTCCCGTCCGGCGGCGCCGCACGGGGGCGGGGCGGGACGGCGGTCCCGGCGGGCGGCTGACGGCGGGCGGCAGACGGCAGACGGCAGACGGCAGACGGCAGACGGCAGACGGGTACGGAACCGGTGCCGGCCCGGCCACGTCACACCCCCGTGAAACGACACTTCAAGGCGACATACGCCGCCGCCGCGGCCCTGGCCTGCACCGTGGTCCTGGCCGCCTGCGGCAACGAGACCGGCAGCAGTGACACCGTGGGCGGCGACGCACCTGTGACCGGTGTCCAATGGGAGCCCCAGTCCGTCACCGTCGGCGACAAGAAGTACGGGCTGCCGTCGCAGACCGACGCCCACATCAGTTTCAAGCCGGGCAAGGACGGCGCGGAGGGTGGCGAGTCGGGCGGCGTCCCCGGCTGCAACCACCTGGGCGCGGACGTCGAGGTGGAGGGCGACACCCTCCGGGTGCGGGACACCGCGCTGACCGCCATGGGCTGCGCGGGCGAGGTCCAGCGGTTCGAGGAGCGGTTCATGGAGGTCTTCACCGGCGACCTGAAGTCCGAGGTCTCCGAGGACGGCAAGACCCTCACCCTGACCCAGGACGACGGTGACCGCATCGTGCTCACCGCGAAGCCCCCGAAGCCGGCGAAGCCGCTCCGCGGGACGACCTGGCAGGTGAACGGGCTGGTCGACAAGGAGACCACCCAGTCGCTGCCCCAGGGCACCGAGGGCAAGGCGCATCTCCGGCTGGGCAAGGGCGGCGAGGTGAGCGGCAGTCTGGGCTGCAACACCTTCACCTCCGAGGCCACGGTCAAGGACGGCCGGATCGAGTTCGGCCCGATCGCCAGCACCCGGAAGATGTGCCCCGACGCGGTGATGCAGGTCGAGAACCGGGTCCGCGCGGTGCTCTCCGGGCCGGTCTCCTACGACCACGACGACCGGCGGCTGTCGCTGACCGCCGACTCCGGCAAGGGGCTCACCGCCTCCGCGAAGTGAGCTCGCCGGCCGGCCGCGGCCGCCGATCGCCCGCCCGGCGGAGGCGCGGCGGGCGGTGAGGCCCCGGGGCCGGGCAGGACACGACGAGGGCCGGGGCAGCGGTGTCGCCGCGGCCCCGGCCCTCGTCGGTGCCGCCGCCGCGGTGGCCCGGTCACCGGTGCCCCGGGCGCCGCATCGCATCCTGATTGGAGGCCGGACCCGGCCGGTCACCACACGCACGGTGCGCCCCGGTGCGCCGGTGGCGGCGGCGTGGCGGGGCCGCGTCCCGCCACGCCCCGGACGCGGGGGTCAGCCGGGGCCGGGCAGCCGGTGCAGTTCCACCCCGGTGAGCCGGCCGGCCGACACCCGCGCCGTCATGTAGGTGCGGTAGGGCTGCCGCCGGCGGTCGGTGGGCGATCCCGGGTTGAGCAGCCGCAGCCGGTCGTCGGCGGTGCTGTCCCACGGGATGTGGCTGTGGCCGAAGACCAGCACGTCGAGGTCGGGGAACCGATCGGCGCAGCGGCGTTCCCTCCCCCGGGCCGGCCCGGTCTCGTGGACCACCCCGAAGCGCAGGCCGCCCAGCTCGGCGCGTGCCACCTCGGGCAGCCGGGCCCGCAGCTCGGGCCCGTCGTTGTTCCCGTGCACCCCGATGAGCCGCCGGGCCCGGGACCGCAGCAGGTCCAGGGTGGCGAGGTCCACCCAGTCACCCGCGTGGAGCACCGCATCGGCGCGCGGCACCTGTTCCAGCAGCTGAGGCGGCAGCGCCCTGGCCCGGGTCGGCAGATGGGTGTCGGACATCAGCAACAGCAGCACGGTGTGACGGTATCCGGCGGCCCGCCGGCACCCGGGGAGGCCGCTCGGCGGGCCCGTCCGCGGCGTCGGTGACCGGCCGGCGTGTGTTCGGAAGATTGTGCGGCGCGCACGGGCATGAGGCGCCGGATCCGGGGCAGGCGGCCGGAGGTGACCGTGGTGTGATGCCGGATCACCCTAGCGGGTTGCACCACTTTGCCGTTTATTACCGTTATTTAGCAAATGAGCGGTCCGTGGTAGTTTCCCCCAGCGACCTCGTCGCAGGCAGGGACATATGTCGGGGGAGACCAGGAGGGCCGTTGCGTTCCACAGCGTTCAGGGGCAGACCACCGTCGCAGCACGACCTGATACCCGTGCGGGAGCCGCGACTGGCGGCCCTCGACGGGCTGCGCATCCTCGCCGCGCTCATGGTGGTCGCGTACCACTACATGGCCTTCGCCAGCGGGGCCTGGCCGGAACCGGTCCAGGACCTGTTCCCGCACGCCTACCTGCCGGCCTCCTACGGCTGGCTCGGGGTCCAGCTGTTCTTCCTCATCAGCGGCTTCGTCATCTGCATGAGCTGCTGGGGGAAGTCGGTCGGCGACTTCGGCGTGTCCCGCGCGGCGCGGCTGTACCCCGCCTACTGGTTCGCGGTGCTCGCGACGGCGCTGGTGGTGACGGTGTGGCCGCCCCCAGGCACGGAGCCGCTCTCCCTCGGCGACGTGGGCGCCAACCTGACCATGTTCCACGAGCCGATGGGCGTCGACCCGGTCGACGGGGTGTACTGGACCCTGTGGGTGGAGATGCGCTTCTACCTGCTGTTCGCCCTGGTGGTGTGGAAGGGCCTGGACTACCGGCGCACCCTGGCCTTCTGCGTGCTGTGGGCGGTGGCCGGGTTCATGGCCCTGGAACTCGACAACGAGGCGCTCGACCTGCTGGTGATGCCGAGCCACTGCTGGTACTTCATCGCCGGCATCGCCTTCTACCTGATGTACCGGTTCGGACCGAACCTCCTGCTGTGGGGCGTGGTCGCCGGATGCTTCCTGGTCTCCCAGGACCTGCTGATGGACGCTCATGAGCGCGCGGAGGGCTATGTCGGACACACCATGCCGCAGTGGCCGACCGCGGTACTGCTGGCGCTGTTCTTCGCCGCCCTGGCGGCGGTGGCGCTGGGCTACACCGGCCGGATCCGCTGGCGGTGGCTGTCCACGGCGGGGGCGCTGACGTATCCGCTGTACCTGATCCACGAACGGATCGGCTGGGTGGTGATCGAGCACACCGGGGACCGGCTGCCGCCGCCCGCCCTGCTGCTGCTCCTGGTCAGCGGCATGCTGGGCGCAGCCTGGCTGGTGCAGCGGTGGATCGAACGCCCACTGGCCCGGGCGCTGCGCGGCGGACTGCGGATCGCGGTCACCCAGGTGCGGGTGGGGTCACGGCCCCCGCTGCCCCGTCCGGAGCCGGCCCCGAAGACACCCGAGCCGGTGCCCTGACCCGGCCCGCTGCCGGGGCCGGGTCCGGCCGGAGCGGCGTCCGCGGCCGGGACCGGAATCGGTCCCGGGCCGGCGCCGGGCCCGGAGGCGGACCGGGGCCGGCGCCGGGCCCGGAGGCGGACCGGGGCCGGCGCCGGGCCCGGGTCAGCGTCCGGGATGCCGGCCCGCTGCCTCCGCCTCCCGCAGGACATGGTCCAGGAAGACGGCGACCGCCTCGGTCACGTCCCGGGCGGTCCACTCCAGCGCCGAGCCGGCGACCGTCATCTCCGTCACCGCGAGACCCGGCACCTCCGAGTCGAACCACTTGCCGAAGACACTGGTCCGCGTCCGCTCCGCCTGGGCCAGCCCGGCCGCGTCCAGCACCTCGGTCGGGTACGGGAGCCAGACCTGGAACTGGTGGGTCTGCGGGACGCCGGGGTGGATCCGGAAGAACGCCACCTCCCCCTCCAGGGCCTCCCGCAGCGCCGCGGCGACCACCTTGGCGTGCGCGACGTACCCCGGCAGCCGGGGCAGCTCGTGGTCCAGGCCGTACAGCGCCGACACGGCGGCCGGCCACTGCTGGAAGACCAGCCCGCCGTAGCGGTGCCGCCAGGCCTTCGCCTCGGCGAGCAGGTTCTCGGGCCCGGCGAGGGCCGCGCCGGACAGTCCCCCGAGCGACTTGTAGAAGGAGACGTAGACACTGTCCGCGAGCTGCGCGATCTCCGGCAGCGGCCGGCCGAAGTGCGGTGGGCACTCCCACAGCCGCGCCCCGTCGAAGTGCACCACGGCGTCCCGCTCCCGCGCCGCGGCGACCGTCGCCGTCAGTCCGTCCCAGTCGGGCAGGACGAACCCGGCGTCGCGCAGCGGGAGTTCCAGCATCAGGGTGCCGAACGGCTCGTCGAAGTCGCGGATCTCGTCCGCGTCCGGCAGCCGGGGCCGGGTCGTGGGGTGCACGGTGCGCAGTCCGCCGAGCGCCGACAGCGTGCGGCGCTCGTGCACCTCAGGGTGGGCCAGCGGATGGATCGCGACGGTGCGGTTGCCGGTCCGCCCCGCCCAGCAGCGCAACGCGACCTGCTGGGCCATCGTCCCGGTGGGGAAGAAGGCCGCGTCCTCGGTGCCCAGCAGGGCCGCCACCCGCCGCTCCAGTTCGGCGACCACTCCGTCGCCGTACATGTCCGGCTGCTCGTCCAGGCCGCCGTACTCCCCCAGCTGGGCCAGCCGGTCGCGCATCGTGGGACGCTTCCCGCTCGACAGCACCCGGTCGCAGGCGTTCACCGCGGCCAGCCGCCGCGCCTTGTCCTCCGTTGATTCCATGATGAGCATCTTCGGACGCGGCGCCTGCCGTCGGCACCCCCATTTCCCGGCCGCGCATTCTCCGGCCGCGGCCCGCATCCTCCGGTCGCGGCCGGCGGCGCCGGAACCGGCCCGGACCACGGACCGGGGTCGGCACGCGGCTCGACGCACGGTCCTCGTCCGGCGGGTGCGCGGCCTCGACGGCGCGCCCGCCCCGGCCCTTCCGACCGGGCCACCGGTGCAGGGCGGGGAGACGGCGCGGTGCGGCATGGCGGGGCCGGGGCGCCGAGGTTTCACCCGCCGCGAGTGCGGTACTCCGGGATACGCCCCCGGCTGGCCGCCCGGAGAGCCCGTCCGCCCGGCGGGGACGGGCCCCGGCGAACGGCGGCGTACGGCGCGGGCGCACCGGCGAACGGAGGCTCACGGCGCAGGCGGGGCACCTGGCGGCGGAACGGCCGGCGGAACCGGAGCGGCCGGGAGAACCGGAGGAACCGGGAACCGGGAAGAGAGGCCGGTATGCACACGTCGGCGGTGAGCCGCCCCTCCGTGGGCGTGGTGGTGATCACTCGCGACCGGCGGCAGAGCCTGCTGCACACCCTGGAGCGGCTGACCGCACTGCCCGAGCGGCCGGTGGTGGTGGTCGTGGACAACGCCTCGCGGGACGGCACCGCCGAGGCGGTGCGCGCACGGTACCCGGCGGTCCGCGTGCTCAGCCCGGGGCGCAATCTCGCGGCCGCCGGCCGCACCCTGGGCGCCGCGGCCCTCCGCACCCGCTACGTCGCCTTCAGTGACGACGACTCCTGGTGGGAACCGGGCTCGCTGGGACGTGCCGCGCGGCTGCTCGACGCGCACCCCCGGCTGGGGCTGCTGTCGGCCACCGTGCTGGTCGGCGCCGAGGAACGGCCCGACCCGCTGAACAGCCTGCTGCGGAACTCGCCACTGGGCCGCGAGCCCGATCTGCCCGGCCGCTCCGTGCTCGGCTTCCTGGCCTGCGCGGCGGTGGCCCGGCGGGCGGCCTATCTCCAGGCGGGCGGCTTCCACCCGCTGCTCGGCGTGGGCGGTGAGGAGTCGCTGCTCGCCATCGACCTCGAAACGTACGGCTGGGGCGTCGCGCACTGCCCCGACGTGGTGGCCCACCACGCCCCGCACACCGGCCCGCGGCCCGGCCGGGAGGCGCGGGTGCGGCGCAACGCCCTGCTCACCGCCTGGCTGCGCCGCCCGCCGCGGAGTGCGCTGGCGGCCACCGCGCGGCTGGCCGCCGACAGCCGCCGGGACCCGGCCGCGCGGCGAGCGCTGGCCGAGGCGGTGCGGCTGCTGCCCGCGGCGCTCGGCAGCCGCCGCCCCGCGCCGCCCCGGCTGGAGCGCCGCCTCCGGCTGCTGGAGTCGCAGGCATGACCGGCCCGGAGCACCGGGCCGGCCGGACGGACGACCGGACGACCGTCGTGGTCATCACGCACGACCGCCGTACCGATCTGCTGCACACCCTGGCGCGGCCGGTGGAACCGCCCAGGATTCCCAGGTGCACTCCGAGGCCCGGCGGTACATCGGCTGAGGCCCCGCGGATCCGCCCGGCCCGACGGCGGAGTGCCCGGCGGCGCTCAGCGGCCCGGCGGCGCGCGCAGGCATGGCGGACGGGCCCGCCACGGCCGCGTGGCGGGCCGCCGGAGAGGGCCGCCGGGAGCGGCTCACAGGGCCAGGGCGTAGGCCACGCAGAACACCGCGAAGCAGAGCACGATCAGCCAGATGACCACCGTCGGCCCCTTGGTCCAGCCCTTGGTCGGGTTGTACGACTCCCGGGGTCCCGCACCGGACATGCTGGACTCGCCCGGCGGGGTCTCCCCCGGCGGGACCCGCTGGCCGGGCCGGGGTTCGGGGGTGTCCGGGTTCCGGGGTTCAGAGTTTCGCTGCGTCATGCCGGACGGGTTCCCCCTTCCGCCCGGACGCACCGGTCCGGCGGCGACCGATCGCGGCGCGCCCCCGCGGGAGCCCGCCTGGGCATGCCGCCCCACCTGCGGCGCCGCACCCGGGTTTGCCCCCGCACCGCGCGGAAACCCGGATGCGGAGAGGAACTGGACGCCGTGCCCGAACCCGGCGGCGCGCACGGGCGCCGGGTCACCGACGACGGGCCGTCCGGGACGCGGGCGGGCAGCGGCCGGGGAGCCGCGGTCCAGCAGCATTCGACAGCAGTCACGGAGACACCGTCATGGCAGCGCAGGTCAGCACGGAGTTGTGGGACGAGTTCCACACGGTCGTCAACATGACCTCCCGCGAGCTGCAGGAATGGCTGAACGTCCAGGCAGCGGGCGAGGTCGCCGAGGAGACCCCGGATCAGGCCGGTCCGCCCGCCGGGCGGCGGGTCCTGGAGATCCTCGGCAAACGCCGCACGGACCTCACCGAGGACGACGCGGAGGTCATGCGGCGGGTGTGTGAGGTCGTGCGCACCCAGCGCGACGCGGGACTGGAGCCGCGGGCCGGCGGGGCGGACTGGCGCCGCCGGCTGATGGACATCGGCCACGACCCGCTGAAGCCGTCCTGACCACCGGGGCCGTACCGGCACCGGCGTCCCCGCCGCCCCGCACCGCCCCCCGCCGCCCCCGGGCGGGGCCCTGGGGCGGGCGTAGGGTGGGGGGTGGTGCGGAGGCCGCCGGGATGCCGGCCGCGCGGGCCGCGCGGCAGGGTCTCCGCCACGCCGATGGAGGCCGATGACGATGCCGTCCCAGACCGCCGCGCGCCGTCGCGCGGAGCCGCGTGAACCGCATGAGGACCCGGATCTGGTCCGCCGCTATCTGGACCAGATCGGGGCCACCCCGCTGCTCACGGCCGAGCAGGAGGTGGAGCTGTCCAAACGCATCGAGGCCGGGGTGTACGCCGACGAGCTGCTGCGGGAGGCGGAGGCGGACCGGCACGAACTCCCCCCGGACCGCCGGTGGGAGCTGGAGGCCGCGGCGCGGGACGGCCGGCACGCCAAGGACCACATGATCCGCGCCAACCTGCGGCTGGTGGTCTCGGTCGCCAAGAAGTACAGCCGCCGCGGCCTGCCCTTCCTCGACCTGGTGCAGGAGGGCAATCTGGGCCTGATGCGGGCGGTGGAGAAGTTCGACTACGCCAAGGGATACAAGTTCTCCACCTATGCCACCTGGTGGATCCGCCAGGGCATCGACCGCGGCCTGGCGCAGCACGCCCGGACGGTCCGGCTGCCGGCCCATGTGGTGGAGGACCTCTCCAAGGTGGGCCGGATCGAGCGGCGGCTGCAGCTGGCGCTGGGCCGGGAACCGACCGCCGAGGAGGTGGCCGCCGAGAGCGGCTTCACCGCCGAGAAGGTGGTCGAGCTGCGCCGGGTGGGCCGGGAGGCCATCAGTCTGGACACCCCGGTCGGCGAGGACGGCGAGACGGTGGTCGGGGATCTGATCGAGGACTCCGAGGCCCTCCAGGCACCGGAGGTGGTGGAGTTCCGGGCGCTCGCGGAGGATCTGCGGGCCACCATCGGCACGCTGTCGCCCCGCGAGGCGATGATCCTCAGTCTCCGGTACGGGCTGCACGACGGCCGGTCGCACACCTTCCAGCAGATCGCGGACCAGGTGGGGCTGACCCGGGAGCGGGTGCGCCAGCTGGAGAAGCAGGCGCTGGCGCATCTGCGCGCGCCGGAGCGGCAGGAACCGCTGCTGGGCTGGACCGCTTAGCGGCCGGTGCCCGGCCCCGTGCGGGGCCCGGGGCACCGGCCGGGTGCCGGTCCGGCGGCGTCGGGGCGCGGACGGTGGCGGCGGCGTGGGCTGCCGGGCGCCGACCGGCGGCGGGCTGCCGGGCGGTCGGTCAGTGCTCGCGGCGCCGGCCGCCGGGCAGCATCTCCTGGATCTTCGCCTTGACGCCCTGCCGGAGGACTCCGGCGCGGTGCGGGTCGCCCCGGACGATCGCGGCGGCGGCCGCCTCGATCTGGTCCCAGGTGGCGTGCGGCGGGATCGGCGGGACGTCGGGGTCGGTACGGAAGTCCAGCACACAGGGCCGGTCGGCGGCGAGGGCCCGGCGCCAGGCGTCCTCGACGTCGTCCGGCTTCTCCACGCGGATGCCCAGCAGGCCGATGGAGGTGGCGAAGTCCGCGTACGGCACGTCGGGCAGCCGCTGGGAGGGCTCGAACTCCGGGGCGCCGGACATGGCGCGCATCTCCCAGGTGACCTGGTTCAGGTCCTGGTTGTTCAGCACCGCGACGATCAGCCGCGGGTCGCTCCACCGCTGCCGGTACTTGGCGACCGTGACCAGCTCCGCCAGGCCGTTCATCTGCATGGCGCCGTCGCCGACGAGGGCGAGGGCGGGGCGGTCGGGGTGGGCGAACTTGGCGCCGATCGCGTACGGCACCCCCGGCCCCATGGTGGCCAGGGTGCCGGAGAGCGACCCGCGCATCGAGCCCCGCATCCGCAGGTGGCGCGCGTACCAGTTGGCGGCGGAGCCGGAGTCGGCGGTGAGGATCACGTCGTCGGGCAGCAGGGCGTCCAGCGCGTGCACCACGTACTCCGGGTTGACGGGGTCGGCGGAGACCGCGGCCCGGCGCTCCATCACCTGCCACCAGCGGGCCACGTTCGACTCCACCCGCTCCCGCCACTTGCGCGCCTTCTTCCGCCGCAGCAGCGGCAGCAGCATGTCCAGCGTCGCTGCGGCGTCTCCGACCAGGTTGACCTCGAAGGGGTAGCGGAGGCCGACCATGAACGGGTCGATGTCGATCTGCACGGCCCGCGCCTGGTCGAACTCCGGCAGGAACTGGCTGTACGGGAAGCTGGAGCCGATCACCAGGAGCGTGTCGCAGTCCCGCATCAGCTCATAGCTCGGCCGGGTGCCCAGCAGCCCGATCGCGCCGGTGACCCAGGGCATCCCGTCGGGGAGCACGTCCTTGCCCAGGAGCGCCTTGGCCACCCCGGCGCCGAGCGTCTCGGCGACCGCCTCCACCTGGGTCCGTGCGCCGCGCGCCCCCTGGCCCACCAGGATCGCGACCTTCTCGCCGTCGTTGAGGACCTGTGCGGCGCGCGCCACGTCCTGCTGGGCGGGCAGTGGCGCGTACCCGGACACGCCGAGGCTGGAGGGGACCATCTTGAAGGCGTGGGCGGGCGGGCTGTACTCGAGTTGCTGGACGTCCCCGGGGACGATCAGGGCGGTGACGGTCCGCCGGGCGTACGCGGTGCGCAGCGCGCGGTCCAGGACGTTGGGCAGTTGCTCGGGCACGGTCACCGTTTCGCAGAAGTCCGCCGCGACGTCCTTGAACAGGCTGTGCAGGTCGACTTCCTGCTGGTAGGAGCCGCCCATGGCGCTGCGGTCGGTCTGCCCGACGATCGCCACCACCGGGACGTGGTCGAGTTTGGCGTCGTACAGGCCGTTGAGGAGGTGGATCGCGCCGGGCCCCGAGGTCGCCGCGCACACGCCGACCCGCCCGGAGAACTTGGCGTATCCGACGGCCTGGAAGGCGGCCATCTCCTCGTGCCTGGCCTGGATGAACTCGGGCCGGTCGGCGGCGCGTCCCCAGGCGGCCAGCAGCCCGTTGATGCCGTCGCCGGGGTAGCCGAAGACGTGCTCGACGCCCCACTCGCGCAGCCGCCGGAGGATGAGGTCGGACACCTTGGTGGACACGGGTCTTCCTTTCGTTTCCGTCCTTGCGCCGGCCTGCCCGACGGCCGCCCCGGAGCTTGCTGGGGACGGTAGCCAAGGGGGGCGGCCGGGTGGGGATGCGGCACGGGGCCGCGCGCCCGGGTCGCCCGTCCGGCTCACCGGCGGGCAGGCCGGACGTCTACCCGCGTGCTCCGCGACGACTCCCCGGCGGACGCGGCGCCGCGGAAGCCGGAAAACGGCCGCGACGGCGGCCGCGCCCGGTGCGGGTGCGGCCGCCGTCACGGCGGGTGGGCGGACGCGGCCGCGGGCCGCGCCCGCGGGTCGCCCGTCGGCGGTCAGGAGATGCCGAGTTCGTTCGCGATGAAGTCGAAGACCTCGTCGTCGCCCGCGGCTTCCAGATCGTCGGCGGCGGTGTCGGCCGCCGCCGTCGTCGTCGTGCCGCGCTGCTCGCCCCACCGGGCCGCCAGGGCACGCAGCCGGTTGGCGATCCGTACCTGGTCCGGGTCGTCGTCCCCGACCCCGGCGAGTGCGGCTTCCAGTTTGTCCAGTTCCTCCAGTACCGGGTTGACGGCCGGGGCCCCGTCCCGGGGCAGCGCGGTGCGCAGATGGCGGGCGAGTGCCGCGGAGGTGGGGTGGTCGAAGATCAGGGTCGTGGGGAGCCGCAGGCCGGTCGCCGCGGTTAGCCGGTTGCGGAGTTCGACGGCGGTCAGCGAGTCGAAGCCGAGGTCGTCGAAGGCCCGGTCGGGGGCGACGGCCTGGGCCGCCGTGTGGCCGAGCACCTGCGCGACCTGGGTGCGGACCACGTCCAGCAGCAGTTCCTCCTGCTTCGCCGGGGGCAGCCCGGCGAGCTTCCGGCCCAGCTCCGGGACCTCGGCACCGGCCGCCGGGGCGGTGGCCCCGGGGGCCCGGACCAGGCCGCGGAGCAGCGGCGGGACCTCTCCGGGAGCGGCGCGCAGGGCGGCGAGGTCGAGGCGTACCGGCAGCAGCAGGTGGTGCCCGCCGGTGAGTGCGGCGTCGAAGAGGGCCAGGCCGTCGTCGGCGGACAGCGGCAGGACTCCGGAACGGCGCATCCGCCGCAGGGCGGTCGCGTCGAGTCCGCCCGCCATGCCGCCGGTCTGCTCCCACAGACCCCAGGCGAGGGAGAGGCCGGGCAGCCCCCGGTCCGCCCGGTACCGGGCGAGCGCGTCCAGGAACACGTTGGCGGCCGCGTAGTTGCCCTGCCCGGCACCGCCGAGGGTGCCGGCGGCGGAGGAGAACAGCACGAACGCGGCCAGCTCACGGTCCCGGGTGAGTTCGTGCAGGTGCCAGGCGGCGTCGGCCTTGGCCGCCAGTACGGCGTCGGCCCGCTCCGGGGTCAGCTGCGCGACGACGGCGTCGTCCACCACGCCCGCGGCGTGCACCACCGCGGTCAGCGGGTGTGCGGCGGGTACCGATGCCAGCGCCTCGGCGAGCGCCGTCCGGTCCGCGACGTCGCAGGCGGTCAGGGTCACGTCGGCACCGAGCGCGGCGAGTTCGTCCCGGAGCGCGGCCGCCCCGTCGGCGTCCGGTCCGCGGCGGCTGAGCAGCAGCAGGTGCCGCACGCCGTGGACCGCCACCAGATGGCGGGCCAGGAGGGTGCCGAGGGCCCCGGTGCCGCCGGTGACCAGCACGGTGCCGTCCGGGTCGAGGGCGGGCTCGCCGGGCCCGGTGCCCGGCGCGGCGGGGCGGACCGGCGCCAGCCGGGGGGCCAGCACGGTGGTCCCGCGGACGGCCAGCTGGGGTTCGTCCGGGTCGAGGTCCGGAAGTCCGGACGGGGTCCGCCGGTCCTCGTCGAGGTCCAGCAGGACGAACCGGCCGGGGTGTTCGGCCTGGGCGGCCCGGACCAGGCCCCACACCGGGGCCGCGGCCGGGTCGACGGCCGGGTCGTCGGTGCCGGTGGCGACCGCGCCCCGGGTGACCACCACCAGGCGGGAGGCGGCGAACCGGTCGTCGGCGAGCCAGTCGCGCAGCCCCGCCAGGGTGCGGTGGACGGCCTGGTGGGCGGTGTGCGGGAGACCGTCGCCGGCGGCGGTGGCGGCGGGGCTCAGCAGGACCGCGTCGGGCACCGGGCGGCCCGCGGTGACCGCCTCGGCCAGCGCGCCGAGGTCCGGGTAGTGGTTGGCCGGTGCGCCGTCGGGTGCGCTGGTGCCGGTCTCGGGCCCGTCGGGGCCGGGCCCGAGCAGCACCCAGTCCCGGCCGGCGTCCGCCGCGGCCGGATCCCCGTGCGGTACGGGGGTCCAGCCGAGCTGGTACAGGGCGTCCTGGCCGCGCCGGCCGGCGGCCTGGAGCTGGGCCAGGGACACCGGGCGGGCGCGCAGCGAGGCGACCGAGGCGACCGGCTCGCCCGCGGCGTCGGTCACGGTCAGGGCGATGGTGTCCGGGCCGATGGGCGCGGTCCGCACCCGCAGCACGGTCGCCCCCGCGGTGTGCAGGCGGACGCCGCTCCAGGCGAAGGGCAGCCGCACCTGGTCGCCGGTGTTGCCGACCAGGCCGGCGTGGAGCGCCGCGTCGAGCAGCGCCGGGTGGACGCCGTAGCCGTCGGCGGGCGTGTCCTCGGGCAGCACGACCTCGGCGCAGGTCTCCTCGCCCGAGCGCCACAGCGCGCGCAGCCCGCGGAAGGCGGGCCCGTAGGCGAAGCCGTCCTCGACGACCGAGGGGTAGAAGTCGCGGATGTCCACCGGGGCGGCGCCGGCCGGCGGCCAGGTGCCGGGCCCGGTGCCGGAGGTGTCCGGTCCGGCGGCGGACAGCAGGCCGTCGGCGTGCCGGGTCCACGGGTGCGGACCGTCCTCGTCGGGGCGGGAGTGGACGCGGACCGGCCGGCGGCCGGCGCCGTCCGGTGCGCCCACGGTGAGCTGGATCCGCACCGCGCCGTGTTCGGGGAGGATCAGCGGGGCTTCCTGGGTCAGCTCCTCCACGGTGTCGCAGCCCACCTGGCGGGCGGCGTGCAGCGCCAGTTCCAGGTACGCGGTGCCGGGGACCACCACGGTGCCGAGCACCACGTGGTCGGCGAGCCAGCCGTGGCTGTGCTGGGAGAGGCGCCCGGTGAGGATCAGTCCGTCGCCGTCGGCCGTGGTCACGGCCGCGCCGAGCAGCGGGTGGCCGGCGCCGTCCAGGCCGAGGCCGGTGGCGTCGGCCGGCGCGTCGGCGGCGGCGGTGGTCCAGTGCCGGGTGCGGTGGAAGGCGTAGGTGGGCAGGTCCAGGCGGCGGCCGCGGCGGGATGCCGGCAGCGCCCGCCGGTCCACCGGCACGCCGCGGGCGAACAGCCGGGCCAGGGCGGTGCGTACGGACAACGCCTCGGGCTGGTCGCGGCGGAGCAGCGGTACCGCCACGGTGTCCGGGTCGTGTTCGGTGAGGCAGTCCTGGGCCATGGCGGACAGCACGCCGTC
This sequence comes from Streptomyces sp. NPDC018031, assembly GCF_044327625.1. Lineage (NCBI taxonomy): Bacteria > Bacillati > Actinomycetota > Actinomycetes > Kitasatosporales > Streptomycetaceae > Streptomyces > Streptomyces sp. NPDC018031. The sequence continues at coordinate 6,890 of NZ_JBIRFT010000025.1, read as the reverse complement.
CGGTCCCAGCTCCAGGAGGGTGGTGACCTGCTGGTCCACCAGGTGGCGTACGCCGTCGTGGAAGCGTACGGCGTGCCGGACGTGGCGGATCCAGTACTCGGCGGAGCGGGCCTCGTCGCCGGTGACGGGGCGGCCGGTGAGGTTGGAGATCACCGGAATGGCCGGTTCCCGCCAGGTGACCCGTCCGAGGGCGGCACGGAAGGGTTCCAGCACGGGGTCCATGTGCGGCGAGTGGAAGGCGTGGCTGACCTGAAGCCGCTTGGTCTTGCGGCCGTCGGCGCGGAGCTTGTCGGCGATGCCGAGCACCGTCTCCTCGTCGCCCGAGAGGACGACCGCGGTGGGTCCGTTGACGGCCGCGATGCTCGCCCGCTCACCGGGGGCACCCGCCAGCAGGGCCGTGACCTCCTCCTCGGTCGCCTGGAGCGCCACCATCGCGCCGCCGGGCGACAGGTCCTGCATCAGGCTGCCGCGGGCCGCCACCACGGTGGCCGCGTCCTCCAGGCCGAGGGCTCCGGCGACGTGCGCGGCGGCCAGTTCGCCGACCGAGTGGCCGAGCAGGAAGTCGGGGCGCACCCCCCAGGATTCGACCAGCCGGAACAGCGCCACCTCCAGGGCGAAGAGCCCCGCCTGGGTGAAGGCGGTCCGGTCCAGCAGGGCGGCCTCGGGGGTGTCCGGGGAGGCGAAGAGGATGTCGCGCAGCGGGTGGCCCAGGCGTGCCGACAAGGGTTCGCACACCTCGTCCAGCGCCCGGGCGAACACCTCGGACCACTGGTAGAGGTCGCGTCCGGCACCCGCCCGCTGAGCGCCCTGGCCGGTGAAGAGGAAGCCGACCGAGCCGCCTTGGGCGGTGCTGTCCCGGACGACGCCGGGGGCGCTCCGGCCGCTGCTCAGGGCGTCCAGCCCGGCGAGCATCTCCTCCCGTCCGCTGCCCAGCACCACGGCCCGGTGTTCCAGCGCGGCCCGGGTGGTCGCCAGTGACCAGCCGATGTCCCGCGGTCGCCAGTCCGGGTTCCGCTGCACGGCGTCGCGCAGTCGCGCGGCCTGGGCGCCGAGCGCCTCGGCGTCGCGTGCGGAGACCGGCCACAGCAGTGGGACCGGGCCGGCGTCCGGGCCGTCCGCCTCGTCCGGGTCGTCCGGGCCGCCCGCCGCACCGGCCGGGTCGGCCGCCGCGGGGGCGTCCGGGTCCCCGGGGAGGGCGGCGCCGCCGGTGTCCCCGTCCGCCGGGGCGACCGGGGCCCCGGCGCCGGGGTGTTCGAGGATGACGTGGGCGTTGGTGCCGCTGATGCCGAACGAGGAGACCGCTGCCCGGCGGGGACGTCCGGTCTCCGGCCAGTCCCGGGCCTCGGTCAGCAGTTCCACCGCCCCGGCCGACCAGTCCACGTGCGGGGTGGGTTCGTCCACGTGCAGGGTGCGCGGCAGCACCCCGTGCCGCATCGCCAGCACCATCTTGATCACACCGGCGGCGCCGGCGGCGAGCTGCGTGTGGCCGATGTTGGACTTCACCGACCCCAGCCACAGCGGACGGTCCTGCGGCCGCCCCTGGCCGTAGGTCGCCAGCAGCGCCTGTGCCTCGATGGGGTCGCCCAGGGTGGTGCCGGTGCCGTGCGCCTCCACCGCGTCGACCTGGTCGGCCGCCAGCCGGGCGTCGGCCAGCGCCTCCTGGATCACCCGCTGCTGGGCCGGGCCGCTGGGCGCGGTGAGCCCGTTGGACGCGCCGTCCTGGTTGACCGCCGAGCCGCGGACCACGGCCAGCACCGGGTGGCCGTTGCGCTGGGCGTCGGAGAGCCGTTCCAGCAGCAGGATGCCCGCCCCCTCGCCCCAGGAGGTGCCGTCGGCGGACCCGGAGAACGCCTTGCACCGGCCGTCCGGGGCGAGGCCGCGCTGCCGGCTGAACTCCACGAACATGTGCGGCGCGGCCATCACCGCCGACCCCCCGGCCAGTGCCATCGAGCACTCGCCCAGCCGCAGCGAACGGCAGGCCAGGTGGAGGGCGACCAGCGACGAGGAGCAGGCGGTGTCGACGGTGACCGCGGGGCCCTCCAGGCCGAACACGTAGGACAGCCGGCCCGAGGCGACGCTGACGGTGGTGCCGGTCAGCCGGTACCCCTCGGCGCCGTCGGAGGTCTGGTCGCCGGTGGCGTAGCCGAGCGGTGCCGCGCTGACGAAGACCCCGGTCCGGCTGCCGCGCACCGCTCCCGGGTCGATGCCGGCGCGTTCGAACGCCTCCCAGGAGGTCTCCAGCAGCAGCCGCTGCTGCGGGTCCATCGCCTGTGCCTCGCGCGGGCTGATGCCGAAGAACTCGGCGTCGAAGCGGTCCGCGTCCCGGACGAAGCCGCCGTGCCGGACGTAGCTCTTGCCGAGCCGGTCGGGGTCCGGGTCGTACAGTCCGGCCACGTCCCAGCCCCGGTCGTCGGGGAACTCGCCGATGGCGTCGCCGCCCCGGGCGAGGAGCCGCCAGAAGTCCTCCGGCGACCGGACGTCGCCGGGGAAGCGGCAGGCCATGCCCACGATGGCGACCGGTTCCCGCATCGCCTCGGTGAGCTGCCGGTTCTCCCGGCGGAGTCGCTTGGTCTCCTTGACCGATGCCCGCAGGGCCTCGAGGACCTTCTCGTCTGATGCTGCCATGTCGTCCCGTGTCCCGTCGTCTCCGCAGGTCCGCGCGCTCGTGCGGGCGCGCTTCACAAGTCCGTGCCGTCGAGGGCCATGTCGACCAGTTCGTCCAGGCCCAGGTCGTCGACCTCGTCGATGTCGTCGATGCCGTCGATGCCGTCGGCGTCGTGATGAGGGGTCCCGCCGTCACCGCCGGCGCCCGCCGGGCCGGCCGGGCCGTCGTCGGCCAGGCGCAGCAGGGCGTCGAGCAGCCCTGCCGCACGCAGCCGCTCCGGCGTGATCCGGCCCAGCAGTTCCCGGACGGCGTCGTCCGGGAGTTCGGGCGCGGCGGCCTCGCCGGGGGCGAGCCGGGAGCGCAGCAGCCCGGCCAGGGCGGTGGGCGTCGGATGGTCGAAGACCATGGTGGCGGGCAGCCGCAGGCCGGTGGCGGCGCTCAGCCGGTTGCGCAGTTCCACCGAGGTCAGCGAATCGAAACCGAGCTGCTTGAAGGGCTGTTCGGGGTGGATGGCCTGGGGTGAGGCGTGGCCGAGCACGGTGGCCGCGTGTTCCCGGACGAGCTGGAGCAGCGCCCGGTCCCGTTCGGCCTGGCTCAGGCCGGCCAGCCGGCGGGCCAGGGCCTGCTCACCGCCCGCCCCGCCGGTGTTCTCGGCGGACCGCCGGGCGGGCGGGCCCACCAGGCCGCGCAGCAGCGCCGGCACCGTGCCCGCCGGTCCGCTCGCGGCGCGCAGGGCGGCGACGTCCAGTCCCATCGCCACCTGGAGCGGCCGGTCGGCGGTGAGGGCCGCGCTGAACAGCTCCAGCCCGTCCTCGTCGGACAGCGGTGTGATCCCGGAGCGGCGCATCCGCGTCAGGTCGGCCTCGGCCAGGTGTCCGGTCATGCCGCTGGCCTGCTCCCACAGTCCCCAGGCCACCGAGAGTCCGGGCAGGCCGTGGGACCTGCGGTGCTGGGCCAGGGCGTCCAGGAACGCGTTGGCCGCCGCGTAGTTGCCCTGGCCGCCGCCGCCGAGGGTCGCGGCCGAGGAGGAGAACATCACGAACGCGGCGAGGTCGAGGTGGGCGGTCAGCCGGTGCAGGTGCCACGCCGCGTCGACCTTGGGGCGCAGCACCGTGTCGACCTGTTCCGGGGTGAGGGAGGCGATGACCCCGTCGTCGAGGACGCCCGCGGCGTGCACCACGGCGGTCAGCGGGTGCTCGGCCGGTATCGCGTCCAGCACCGCGGCCAGCGCGTCCGGGTCGGCGGCGTCACACGCGGTGACCGTCACCCGGGCGCCGAGGGCGGTGAGTTCGTCGGCGAGTGCGGCGGCGCGTCCGGTGCCCGGACCCTGCCTGCTGAGCAGCAGCAGGTGGCGGGTGCCGTGCCGCTGGACCAGCTGCCGGGCGACCAGGCCGCCGAGCACTCCGGTGCCGCCGGTGATCAGTACGGTGCCGTCCGGGTCGGGTCGCTGCGGGACGGTCAGGACCAGCTTGCCGACGTGCCGCGCCTGGCTCATGTGGCGGAACGCCTCCGGGGCGCGCCGCACGTCCCAGGCGGCGGCGGGCAGCGGCCGCAGGGCGCCGCTGCCGAAGAGGGCCATCAGTTCTTCGAGCATCTCGCCGATGCGGTCGTGACCGGCCTCGATGAGGTCGAACCACTGGTACTCGACGGCCGGGTGGTCCGCGGTGACGGCCTGCGGGTCGCGGATGTCGGTCTTGCCCATCTCGATGAACCGCCCGCCGTCGGCGAGCAGGCGCAGCGAGGCGTCCACGAACTCGTTGGCGAGGGAGTTGAGGACCACGTCGACGCCCCGGCCGCCGGTGGCGGCGCGGATGCGCTCCTCGAAGTCCAGGGAGCGCGAGGAGGCGATGCGGTCCTCCTCGATGCCCATGGCGCGCAGCGTGTCCCACTTCGCGGGGCCGGCCGTCACGTACACCTCGGCACCCAGGTGGCGGGCGAGCTGGACGGCGGCGATGCCCACCCCGCCGGTGGCGGCGTGGATCAGCACCGATTCGCCGGGGCGCAGGCCGGCCAGGTCCACCAGTCCGTAGTAGGCGGTGAGGAAGGCGATGGGCACCGTGGCGCCCTCGGTGAAGGTCCAGTCCGCGGGCAGCGGGAAGACCAGGCGGCGGTCGACCACGATGACCGGTCCGAAGGCGCCCGGCACCATGCCCATGACGCGGTCGCCCGGGGCGAGGCCGGTGACACCGGGGCCGACCTCCAGGACGACGCCGGCGGCCTCGCCGCCCATGGTCTCCTGGTCGACCATGCCGAGCGCGAGCAGCACGTCGCGGAAGTTCATCCCGGCGGAGCGGACCGAGAGCCGCACCTGGCCCGGCTCCAGCGGCCGGGTCGCCTCGGGGTACGGGAGGAGGGCGAGGTTCTCCAGGGTTCCCTTGCTGGTGACGTCCAGCCGCCAGCCGGTGTCCTGCGGTGCGGGCCCCAGTGCCGGCCCGGAGTCGGCCCGTACCAGGCGGGGCGCCAGCGGTTTCCCGGCGCGCACCGCGAGCTGGGGCTCTCCGGTGGCCACGGCGAGGTGCAGGGCGGCCGCGGAGTCGGCACGCCGGTCGAGGTCGAGCAGGACGAACCGGTCCGGGTTCTCCGTCTGCGCGGACCGCACCAGGCCCCACACCGGGGCGTGCGCCAGGTCGGCCACCGGCTCGCCCGGGGCCGCGGCCACCGCGCCCTGGGTGACCAGGACCAGCCGGGACCCGGCGAACCGCTCGTCGGCCAGCCAGGAGCGCAGCACGGACAGGGTGCGGTGGGTGGCCGCGCGTACGGCCCGGGCGAGGTCGGGGGTGCCGGCACCGCCCGCGGTGCGGTCCGGGTCCGCGTCCCGGCAGGTGAGCAGCACCGTCCCGGGCGCCGGCCGGCCGGCCGCCACCGCGTCCGCCAGGGCGTCGAGGTCGGGGTAGCCGGTCACTTCGTGGCCCGCGGCGGTAAGCCCGGTGGCCAGCCGCAGCGGGTCGGCGCCGAGCAGTGCCCAGCCGCCCGTCCCGGCGCCGGGGGCCGCCGCCGCGTGGGCCGCGGTCACCGGCTCGGTCCACTCCACGCCGAGCAGCGGGTCGCCGTCGTCCCCGGCGGCACGCACCTGCTCCGGGGAGACCGGGCGGCTCACCAGGGACTCCACCGAGGCCACCGGCTCGCCGGCGCCGTCGGCCACCGCCAGGGCGACGGCGTCGGTCCCGGCCGCCGTCAGCCGTACCCGCAGCGCGGTGGCTCCGGTGGCGTGCAGGGTCACACCGGTCCAGGAGAACGGGAGCCGCACCTCGTTCCCGGTGCGCAGGGTGGCAGCGTGCAGTGCCGCGTCGAGCAGCGCGGGGTGCAGTCCGAAGCGCGCGGCGTCCTCGTGCGCGCCGGGCTCCAGTGCCACCTCGGCGAACACCTCGTCACCGCGCCGCCAGGCGGCCCGCAGGCCCTGGAACACCGGACCGTAGCCCAGGCCGTCGGCCGCGAGGCGTTCGTACCGGCCGGCCAGGTCCACCGGGTCGGCGCCGGGCGGCGGCCAGGCTTTGAGGTCCCAGCCGGGCGGCTGCCCGCCGGGGGCGAGGAGGCCGGTGGCGTGGCAGGTCCACGGGGCGTCACCGGTGGCCTGCTCGGACCGCGAGTGCAGGGTGAGCGGCCGGCGGCCCGCCTCGTCGGGCGCCCCGACCGACATCTGGAGGTGGACGCCGCCCTGGTCCGGGATTACCAGCGGGGCCCGCAGGGTCAGCTCGTCGAGCAGCGGGCAGCCCACCTGGTCACCGGCGTGGATCGCCAGTTCCACCAGGGCGGTGCCGGGGACCAGCACGGTGTCCCAGACGGCGTGGTCGGCCAGCCAGGGGTGCGACTCCACCGAGATACGGCCGGTCAGCACCCGTTCGCCGTCCCCGGCCAGCGGCAGCGCGGCGCCCAGCAGCGGATGCTCGGCGGCCTGGAGGCCCGCGGAGCGCACATCGCCGCCGGCGGACCCGTTCCGCAACCAGAGCCGCTGGTGCTGGAAGGCGTAGGTGGGCAGGTCCACTACCGGGGCGTCGGCCAGGAGGGTGTCCCAGTCGACGGGGACACCGCGGGTGTACGCCTGAGCCAACGACAACAGCATCCGCCGCGGGCCGCCCTCGTCCCGCCGCAGCGAACCCACCACCAGAGCCTGGGCGTCGGCGTCCTCGGCGGTCTCCTCGACGGCGGTGGTGAGCACCGGGTGCGGGGTGCACTCGATGAAGGCGTCGTGCCCGTCGGCGAGCAGGGCGCGGACGACCGGTTCGAAGCGCACCGGTTGGCGGAGGTTGGTGTACCAGTACTCCGCGTCCAGACTGGTGGTGTCCAG
>NZ_JBIRFT010000024.1:73722-88355 GCF_044327625.1 Streptomyces sp. NPDC018031 | reverse complement strand
ACGTGGGCGGCGGGGTCGCGAGCCAGCAAGGCGCCAACCTGCCCCTCCGCCCCCGCCCCCCGCAGTACGTCGAGCAGGATGGCCACCGCGTGCGGGTGGTCGAGGGCGACGTGCGCGGCGGCTCGCTCGGCCAGGACAGCAACCTGTCCCGCCCCCGCCCCCCGCAGTACGCCGAGCAGGGAGCTCACCACGTGCGGGTGGTCGAGGGCGGCGTGTGTGGTGGCCCATTGGGCGGGGCGGGGGTCGGTGGGGTGCAGGGTGTGCAACTGGTCGACGAGGGCGGCCGCGGCGTGGGGGTTGCCGTGGGTGGTGGCGTGTTTGTGTAGTTGGGCGGCGTCCCGGTACAGGCCGCGACTCCAGGCGGCGTCGCCGAGGTCGGTCAGGTCGGCGGGGTGGGCGTGGGTGGCGGCCGCGGTCCAGAAGTCGATCGGGGGGATCTGGCCAGTGCGGTGACGGCGGCCGTGCTGGTCAAGGTAGTCGGCCAGCTGGTAGTGCGGCCCCTGCCCGCTTCCGGCGGGCTGCCCGCCAGCGCGGCCGGCAGTGGCTGGACGGCGGTGGCGCTGGTTGCGGGGCGCGGTGGTCTTGACTGGGGTCAGGATGCCGGGAATGCCGTTGCACGGTGTGGTGAGGTAGTCCAGGGCCCGGGCCAGCCAGTCGCCGCCGGTGGTGTTCCATTCGGTGTCGGTGAGGTAGCCGGGCGCGGCGTCGGCCAGCCAGGCCAGCGGGAGGTGCGGGCCGGCGCCCAGGCGGCGGGCGTCCATGGCGGCATGGATCAGGGCCCGGGTTGCTCCCCGGGCTGCGCGGTAGCGGGCCATCAGGACGGGTACGCCGGCCAGATACTGCGTGATCTGGCCGTCCTGGACGCGGTCGGCGGCCTCGGCGAGGCGGGGGTCAGCGTCGCGGGTGTCGGCGAGTGCGGTCAGGTCGGCGGGGGTGAACGCGTCCGGCACGTCGATCTTGTGCCCGTCCAGCAGTTCACGGGCATGGGCGTGCCGGTCCGGGGCGGTACGGGTGGTCAGCCGGTCCCAGTGCTCCGGCCACAAGGTGGCCAGCACCAGCACCGGGCCCCGGTTCGTGTCGTGCAGCAAGTCTCGCAGGCCCGCGGCGACGTGTTCGCCCAGCGGGTCCGCTTCCAGGTAGTACTGGGCTTCGTTCAGCCACACCACGGTACGGGGAGCGATGTCGGGCAGCTCCGCCAGGGCCGCGTCGGGGCGAGTGGGGGTGATGGGGTGCCACAGCCGCCACCCGTCGGGCAGCTGCCGGGCCGCTTCCCACAGCGCGCGGGTCTTGCCCGTGGAGGAGCCGCCGACCAGGACCGCGATGCCGCTGTGTCCGGCCGCTGCGGCAGCGACCACCACTCGCAGCCGCCTGTCGTGCTCGCGGGGAATGTAGGTGGGCAGGGCACTGGGCCGGCCGCCGCCGGTACCGGCGTCCAGGGCCGGGTGAACCTCCAAAGCGTCCAGGGCGAGTTGGTCGTCGAACTCGCCGACCGGCCGCCCGGCGCCTGTGGCCATCCGGGCCGCCACCCACAGATCGCGCACCCGCCGGGCCAGGTCCTGCTCGTCCCACCCGGCGCCGCGGGCTAGCACCGTGGCGACGGAGACCGCGTCGGCCTGGCCGGGAGGCAGGGACGAGTCGCCGATACATCGGCGGATGGTGTCCCGGCTCGGTGAACCCGGCAGACCGTCGTCGCCGGCGATGTCCTTGGTGATCTCATCCAGGGACGGGGCACCTGCCGCCAGGTACACCTCGTACAGCAGGTCCTTCAGCTCCCGCAGCGGCCGGGGCCATCCCACCCGGGCCCGCTCCAGCACCCGCGGCCGCTTGGCGCCCTGCGGACGGCCCCCCGTGTCGCGACTCATCGCAGCATCATCCCCGACCCGCACATCCGGCGCAGGCTGAACAGCATCAGAACCGGGCCGGGTTGGCGCCTTGTCGCAACTGGGAGCCGATCTTCACGCGGGGTCGAACGTGGACAGCGAGCCGGCCGGCTGCCCACCTGATGACCACGACTGTGGAGGTCCCATGCCCCGCACGCCTCTGACGCGCCGCGAGCGCCTGACCCTGGCCGGTGCCGCGCTCAGCGGTGCGGCCTCCGGAATCGTCCGGGCCGTCATCACCTGGCTTCTGGAGCAGCCCACCCCGTAAACCCACACCGGGCCACGAAGGGAAGCACTGTGCCGGGGCCGCGCGCCGCGCGGCCCCGGCACAGCACGGGCGTGCCTCATGTGCCTGTACCGGTGCCGCAGCTTGACCGGGATATACGGCCATCAACGCCGCTAGATATCCGGGGCGGCAGGGAGGTCCCGGTCGAGGACGGTGATGCCTGGCAGTGCGACCAGGTGTTCCGCCGCGCGCCCCAGCGTGCGCCGGGGCGCCCCTGGGGCTCTTTGTGAGGTGCGCCACTCTGCGCCACATCATGGCTGGTAGGGCGACTAAATGTGATTAATCGATGACTGTGTGTGCGATGAACTGAGGTCGGGATGTAACCCTGGAGGGGGTTTGGATCGGCAGAAGGGCAGAACACACCGCTGTTCCGCTCGGTCGGCACCGTCGCCGACGGGCTCGATCTGGATCAAGAAGGAGGCTTCGTGGGGCCCATCCCGGCCCGGTACACGCATGGCTCGGCCTGCGCCTACCGGATGACCACTGCGTGCTCCGGAGCCATCGAACGGCCTGCTGCCGGCACTGCCGCCCAGGCTCGCTCCACCCTCGGTCATGCCGGCTGGTGGCACGACCGACAGATCCACCAGCACTCGGTTTCACACCCGCGCTTCGGCGACAGCCCGGCAGCACGGGGGGACCGATGAACGACCCGTCCGGCAAGGAACGCGACCTCGTCGGTCCCGATCCCGAACCCCCAGGGCTCGCCCCCCGGGGTGAGGACTTCTTCCGGGAACACATGGAAACCTTCATGCGCATAGCCACCTACCGCCTGCGCAACCATCACGACGCCCAGGACGCCGTGATGAACGCAATGCTGACGATGCATCGCAAGATCGATCGGATCCTGGCGGCCGAGAATCCTATCGGCCTCGCCATCAGGATGCTCCAGGACTCCATCACGGACTACCACCGGCGCAGCGTACGGATCGCCGACCACGAGCACCTGGTGCCCGAGCTGCCCGCGATCGCCAATCTGGCGGAGCTGGGCCGGCACGACCAGCTCGACCGCGCGATGGAGGCACTGGAGGTCATCGCGCCGCTGCAGGCTCAGTGCCTGCAGCTGCACGACCTCATCGAGCTGCCCTACAGCCAGGTCGCGGAAATCCTCGGGATCACCGAGAACGCGGCGAAGACCAATGCGTGTCGGGGGAGAAAGCAGCTGACGGAGCTCATGCTCACGGAACTTCCGAAGGAGAAAGGGGACTTCTGATGCCGGAAGACCTCCTGAACCAGCAGGACGGGGCCGTCCACGACGAGACAGCTCGTCATGCCGAGAAGGCCGGGGATGCCCCGGAGCGGCCGAGCGAGGTGGAGCAGCCACTGGACGGAGCCGGAACGGGGGGCGCGGCGGAGCTGCTGGCCCGCCAGGCCGAGGCGATCCGGGCGCAGACCCTGCGTCACAGCACCGAGGACTTCATGCAGCGTCTTGCGGCGCGGATCGGATCCGAGGCCAGGCGGCCGGCACGGGTGCAGTACGCGTCCGCGGGCCCGGCCGCCGACGCGGACCTCCCCTTGCCGGAGGAAAGCGCAGAGATCACTCAGCTGGCTCCGCCGACCGCGGGGCCGGCCCCGCGAACGGCCCGGCCGGTCGGGCGCCCGCAGCCGCGGACGCGTTCACGTCGGCGGCGTCCGACACCGATCAACACCTTCGACCCGAGGGTCAGCCAGTACCTCGCCTTCGGTTACGTCTCCGAGCTGTGCAGCACGGTCCTGCGGTCTGCAGAGATCGACACCCTTGCCGCCTTCGCGGCCGACTACGACGAGGCCGGCGCCCGCACCTTCGGCTGCCTGCTCTACAGCCTCGACAAGCGTGAGTCGGCCACGTACTGGTGGCGCTTCGCTGCCGGCGCCGGAGACGCCCTTGCCGCGCATCTCCTGGCAGCCCACCACGCGGCGATCGGCCCCAACGCCGACTCCCGCGCATGGGAAGCCTTCTCCAGAATGCTCGGCTTCCGGCCTGACCTGCACGTGCCCCAGCCGGTCCGGCACCGCACCGACCTCGCACCGAACTTCGCCCGGGAGATCCCCATGCGCCCCGAAGCCCGCCTCTTCCTGCGCCACCCGAGACTGCCCAACGCCCTCATGGCCCGGTAAGCCGCTCATCGCCCCCCTGTACAAGACAACGCCGGTCGGATGACTTATCGACCCGCGCCAGGAGGTATGCCTGTGAACAACATCATCGAGAACGTCATCGCCGGCGTCATCGTGACTGCTATTGCCTGGCTGGCCGCGCGGGGCTGGACCCGCTGGCGCGGCAAGGAGAACATCGACTAGCTGTACTGCCCCGTGAGGTTGGGGAAGCGGCTGGCGGGTGGTTGCCCTTTCAGCGCGGTGTGTCCGCGGTGGTGATTGTAGGTGTGCAGCCAGTCGGGGAAGGCGTCGTGTCGTTCCTGCTGTGAGCGGTAGGGGCGGGCGTAGGCCCACTCGTCCAGCAGCGTATGGGTGGCGGGGTCGGGAGGCCAACGTCATCGACAGCCGTCCCTGAGAGGACAATCGGCGCCTGATGAACGACGCACGGGCCCCGGAAGGACCGGTATCCGTCAGCGATCGGCTGGCGGTTGTGCTGAAGGGAAGGGAGCGGCGATGGCTGCTCGAGTTGGTCAGCAGGAGATCTTGGTGGATGTCGATTTCCACGGATGGGCGTTACAGGAGGCAGACGACACGCTGATCCCCGAGCGGTACCCCTCAGGCAGGAGCACGGCGGAGGATCAGATCATGACCTTGCGGGAGGGGCGGCTGGACATGGTGAGCGCGGCGCACACGCATACCGCGCACCTGTCCGCCGAGGTGTGGGACGGCGAACCGCCTGTCGAGGACGGTGAGCGCTGGGAGGCCCGGGAAGAAGGGGAGATCTTCTCGCCTACCGGGAGGCTGGCCGTGTGCGTGACCACCACGAAGCAGCTGGACCGGATCGCCCTGGGCCGGCCGGGAGTGCGGTGGAAGGCGAGGCTGTACTGCACGGGGCGGGATGAGGCCCGCCAGCAGGAGAAGGTCGAGTTCCCCGACGGGGTCGAGCGCTACCTGGTCCAGTTCTGGCCATTCCTATAGATGCTTCCTCGGGGGGAGCCGGCGCGGGGCTCCCCCCAGGGGTGTTGCTCCGGGCTAGCGAACGATCTTGATGATGAAGCCGTCTACCTCGACGCCTTGGGCGTCCCTTCCTTCGATGACTCGGTTCTTGTCATAGAACTCGCCCAGGATGGTGCCGGCCGCGCCGTTGTCGTCCTTGGACAGTGCCTTGGCTGACCAGTTCTTCGCCCGGGCGCCCGGCTCCCCTGCCGGCTGGGCTGCTCCCTCGTAGGTGGAGGAGAAGGGGAATTCGTCGCACTCGCGGGGTCCTGCGGGGTCGTTCGTCGCATAGTCCGCGCCCCACACGTCGACACATACCTTCCTCGCCTCGTCCCGGTTCTTCCTCCGGCGCTGGTTGTCGTGGAAGAGCCGGTGAAGCCTGCGCTTCACCTCGAAGCCGGGGACGTTCTTGGTGGGCAGCTTCGGGTGCGTCGTGGCCGGCTTGGTGTGGACCTGGTTCAGATGTTCCGCGACGGCCTTCTCCGGGGCGCCGGCCTTCATGCGGTAGGGCAGCTCGGCGATATAGGCGAAGGAGACACCGCCCCGCTTGGCAGGATCGGCCACATCGCTGTTCGGCAGATAGCCTGCCGCATCCCAGTCCATCGCGGTGAAGGTGATGCGCTCGATGTCATTCGTCCCCGGCCACTCCGACGGGAAGGTGACCTTGACTGAGGGCTGGTAGGACATGGCGACCAGATCGTCCCGCCCCACGCCCTGGCCCGCTTTGAAGCTCACGTCGTGGTTGTACGTCCGCGGTGTGCCTTTGAGTGTGTCGAACGTCCTGGCCGGAGGGGGAGAGCCCGTCTGCTTCTTCCTCGCGTTCGGGGCGATGACCTGGGTCATTTCCAGCTTGGACTCTATCCAGAGCTTACTGGAAAGGTTGGAACCACGGTCGCTGAAATCGGTGAAATAGTAGTCGAACTCCACGGTCCGGCTCTTGGCATTGGGAATGGTCCCGATCACCCATGCGGTGAAAGCGGTCTGGCCGACCGGCCTTCCTCGCTTCAGCCAGGTCTGCACCATCTGGATGCCGCCGCACATCGCGAAGCGCGACTTCGCATAGAACAGGTGCCCCTGCAGCTCCTTCTTGCACTCTGCTCGCGACAGCTTCCGGGGAGGGTCGGGGTACAGCGACGCACCCGCCACACTCCCCTTCGGCCCGCTGCCGGACGCCGCGGGCCGCGCCGAGGGCTCGGCAGCCGCCGGAAGAAGCGAAGCCGCCGGGCCCACCATCTCCTGCGGCGCCACAAGAGGGTTCGCCGACTTCGACCGGCGGGCCAGATCGGCCCGGACTTCCGGATTCCGAAGCTCCTCGAGAGACGGAATCTTCGCCCCCACCGGCAGGACATAGGATTCAACGGTGAGCGAACCCTCCGCCGCTGCGGCTGCCGTAGGCGGCGTGAGAGGCGCGAGCAATACCGCGGCAAGGGCCGCCAACCCCGTACCCGTCCTACCTAACGAACGAAAAAGTTCCTGTTTCACATTTCCCCCAGTCTGGCGCGCTCCGTCGGCCGCAATGGCGGACGGATAAGCAGAGCAATTGCTACCAGAGGACGCCGACATTCCGCCGCATGGGAAATGATTCAGCCAACAGGTGGCCGATACACTGAGCATTCGATCCAGTCGGCCCCGAGCCTCCCCCATCCGCGAACACCGGACCCTCCGCGTACCTGCCCCCTCCGCGTACCTGCCCCCTCCGAATTTTCCCCGCTGCCGAACCGGTGCCCGGGTACGCATCCGGCGAGCCACAAGGAATAATCAGACCCATGGCTCCGCCCCCACCACCGCCCCCACCCGCCGCACAGGTGCTGCGCACCCGGTACGCGGGCCGCCTGCCCGCATCCCTGGACCACCTCACCGGGCCCGTGCACGGCGCCGTGGAACTGCCACTGCACGTCGCCTGGTCCGGCCTGCGCACCTACGACCTGGACCGCCCCCGGCAGCGCATGAGCCTGTACCGCACCGTGCTCGCCGAAGGCCAGCACGACGACATCGTCGCCCTGCTCAACCGCGACCTGCTGCTCGCCCAGTGGCCCGTGCTGCGCACGCTGATCAGCCGGCACGTGTGCCGGGTATGGGAAGACGCCTTCCCCCAGCTCGCCCGCCACGCGCCGGCCGCCGCGTGAACCTCAGCGATCTCCACCGGCGACTGCTGGCGGACGTTCTCGCCATCGGCACCCCGTATCCGCTGGTCATCACCGGCGGATACGCCGTGCAGGCCCATGGCCTGGTCGACCGGCTGAGCCAGGACCTGGACGTCGCCACGGAGAACCCGGCACCGATGGCGGACATCACCCGCGACCTTGAACACGGCCTCACCGAGCGGGGCTGGCATGTCGCCGTGATCAGCGTCGACCCGCTCTCCGCCCGCCTGGTGGCCACCGACCCCCGCACCGGCGAGGAATGCGAGGTGGACGTCCTCAAGGAGAACCTCTGGTCACCGCCGGCCCTCACCGAGCACGGGCCGGTCCTCGCCCTCGACGACGTCGTCGGGACCAAAGTCCGTGCACTGGCCGACCGCGGCGCCGTGCGGGACCTCATCGACGTCCACGCCGCCGCCGACCACCACTCCATCACCGACTTGGAGCGGCTCGGCGAGCGGCACGGCCGGGACGAGTTCCGCCTCGCGGACCTGCGGGACCGGCTCACCGGCGCGGACTGGTACGACGACGAGGAGTTCGCAGCCTACGGCCTCACCCCTGAGACGATCTCGCTTCTGCGCACATGGGCGCAGCAGTGGGCCCACAGTCTCGACCAGCGGTTGGCCGCCGCCGGCGGGGACGACGAGGGCTGGTGACGTAGGACCGGGTGGAGCCCACCCATTGGCTAGACCGGCCGGGGCGTGGCGGATCTGTGCCTCCAAGCGCTTGAGGCTGTGCGGCAGGGCGGTGAATGGTCACTCGCGGGGCGACAACGCAGGTGGACACCGCTGTTCCGGGCACTGGGTCGGCACACAATGGGTGCAGCATGTACACGTCGTACGGGGTGGATCGTGTCATGCTCCGGGTGTTCGAGTGACCGTCACTTCGCGTGCCCGCCGCTTCGATCGCGATGGTGAGGGGTGCGCGCCGACTGTTGAGAGAGGACGCCCCCCACATATGTCCGTCTTTCGTGCACACCGTTGGAAGCCGCTGCCCGTGATCGCCATGGTGGCGGCCATCGGCGGGCTGACCGTCCCGTCCACCGCGATCGCCACCGGATCTCCCTCCCCCACCCCGGGGGCAGACCGCGCACCCACCCGGGCGGGTGCATATGACGACACGTACTACAAGGACGCCATCGGCAAGACCGGCCCGGAGCTGAAGCAGGCCCTGCACGCCATCATCAGCGACCAGACCAAGCTCTCCTACGACGATGTGTGGGAGGCCCTGAAGGTCACCGACGAAGACCCGAGCAACCCGGCGAACGTGATCCTGCTGTACACCGGCCGGTCACAGGGCAAGGAGTCCAACGGGACCGGAAACGACGACTGGAACCGCGAGCACGTGTGGGCCAAGTCCCATGGAGACTTCGGCACCGCCACCGGCCCCGGCACCGACATCCACCACCTGCGCCCCACCGACATGACGGTCAACAGCACCCGCGGCAGCAAGGACTTCGACGCCGGCGGCGAAGAGCTCGAAGAGGCGCCGGGAAACTACACCGACGGTGACTCCTTCGAACCACGGGACGCGGTCAAAGGTGATGTCGCCCGCATGATCCTCTACATGGCCGTCCGCTACGACGGCGACGACGGCTTCCCCGACCTCGAGCCCAACGACCAGGTCGACAACGGGAGCGCCCCGCACATCGGCCGCCTGTCGGTACTGAAGAAGTGGAACGACGAAGACCCACCGGACGACTTCGAGAGCAAGCGCAACCAGGCCATCTTCGACCAGTACCAGCACAACCGGAACCCCTTCATCGACCACCCCGAATGGGTCAACGAAATCTGGAAGTAGCCCCACTCCCCACCGAGCCGGTTCGCGCCTGGCAGCCGCTGGGGCCGAGTGAAGATGAGCCGTACGCGCAGAGAGTGCCGCAGCGGCTCCTCTTCACCCATCGCGTTGCAGGGCCCGGGCGGTAGCTCTTTCGGGTGGCACGGTCTCCGGGGGCGAACCGGGTCTGGCGGCGGTCACGTCGCATCCGGCATGGATTATGTCGACGAGGTGCACGTCAGTGAGCCCGGCCTGGTAGTGGTGGACATCACCGCCCACGACGAGGCGACCGCCCAAGCAGTGATGGGCGAGCTGGAGAAGCGCTGGGCCACCTCCGGCGTAGCGCGGGTACGACGGGTTCCCGGTGCGCCAGGCGTGACCGCCCGTGTGTACGCGGATATCCGTCGTCCTGGCACCCTGGCCCGCCCCGACTCCGCGCCACGGGCGGCGCCATGAGCTGGCATGGACAGGCCGATGCGCGGGACCGATCGAGGGACGAAGTCCTGAGCTGGATGCGACCCGCAGGCCCGTCACCAGACCCGTCGGACACTGCCTAGCGCGCGCCGGGACCACAGCCGGGCCACGCAGCTGGATCCTCCCGCACGAAGCCGACCTGGAGAGGTCACCCACGCGGGCAGACTTCGACGTGGCCGCCGCTTTTGGCCACCCACGAGTGATCTCCGATCCGTTCCCCATACGCCTTCGAGGGCCGACGGCTACTACTAGGCCGTTCCGTACGACAGAAAGGCGCACCATGGGGAAGTTCAGGGCTTCGTTGATCGGCATTGCGGTGGCGGGGGCGCTGGTTGGGCTGGTAGCTCCGTCAGCGGTGGCGGCGCCAGGGGACACGGTGGCAACCACGCTGCAGGACGCGGTGCGGAGCCTGCCCGTGGAGGACGAGAATCGGGCCGGGTACTCGCGGACGAAGTTCAAGCACTGGGTCGACGCCGACCGCAACGGCTGTGACAGCCGGCGGGAGGTCCTGATTCAGGAAGCGACGGTCACGCCGGCGGTGGGCGCTCGCTGCTCTCTGACCGGGGGTACCTGGTACAGCTACTACGACGGCGCGGCGCACACCAGCGCCCAGGGGCTGGACATCGACCACATGGTGCCGCTGGCCGAAGCCTGGGACTCCGGCGCCTCCGGCTGGAGCGCGCAGGACCGGCAGGACTACGCTAACGACCTCGGCGACGCCAGGTCCCTGGTCGCCGTGACCGCCCATGAGAACCGCTCCAAGGCGGACCAGGACCCGGCCCAGTGGTTGCCCAGCAACCCGGCGGCGCTGTGCCGCTACATCAGCGAGTGGGTGGCGGTGAAGACCAGGTGGGCACTGTCCGTCGACAGCAGTGAGGCCCTGGCCCTGCGGGACCTCGCGGCCGAATGCCCGACCGTGCCGCTCACCGTGCCTCTGGCGCGCTGACCTGTGCTCACGCGGCGGCTCTGTGCGGGATTCGCGCCCGGAGCCGCCGCCGCACGGCCCACTGGACCCACCCTGCCAGGGGGTGCCAGAGCCGTTTCCGACACCCCCCCAACCCGGCCAATAGCGGTGCCAGTGGCTGACAGTGGGGTAAACCGCGCCCCGGGCCGGGACGCCGCCCGGGCGGCTACATGGCCTCCCAGGGGATGTCCCCGCGCCACGTCCACCGGCCCGACTCGTCCGGCTCGTACCAGGATCGGCCGCCCGGGAAGGCGCACCCCTCGGCGAGCGGCAGGCCCGGCTCCGGGTCGCCCGGGTCCACCGGGACTCGCTCCCCGTCCAGCGGCCCGCCGTGCAGCTCCACTTCCACCTCGTCCATGCCGGGACCGTACCGGCCGGCACCCGCTCGGGGGTGTGATCTCCGTGTGCCGGATGACATCATCCTCGACGTGACCGGTGAGGACGACGGCCAGGCCGCGGTTAACCGCGAAGCGGATGTTGCGTCCCCAGCCGCGGGCCTCGGCGAACCGGTAGGCGAGGTACTTCGCCCAGGCCAGCCACGGGCTGGCCAGGTCGCTCGGGCGTGGCCGCGGCCGCGGCGAGGATGATGTCGAACTGGGCGGGGACGCTTCCGCTGGCGGCCGGGGCGACTATGGCGTCGGCGGCCTTTGTCGCGGTGGCGAAGGCTTCCGCGTCGTTCGGGTTGTGCTGTACCAGCGGCGTCCGCGTTCGGTCGTGTACGCCCGCCGTGCCTATTGGGTCGCCGTCCTGCTCGGCGGTGTCCATGGCTTGGAGGTATTCGGCGCGGGCGGTGGCGATCTCGCGTTCCATAGTCGCCCCTACGTCGGCGGTGACGACGGCGAAGTCGCCCGGGTCGGTCAGGTCGGCGGACCAGGTGGTCGCGACCAACCCGGCCTCCACGATCAGGTCCTCGGTCCGGCGCCGGTAGCCGCACGCCTCGCGCAGCCCCGCAGCCTGCGGCCGGCCGCAGTCCTCGCACGGCAAGGCCTGGCGCACCGCGTCAGCGGCGGCCGCGGCCTGTTCACGCTCCGCCTGCTCCTGGACACCCGCACCGGACGTGCAGGCGCCCGCGTCGCCGACTGGGTCCTCGAATGCCGCGCGGGTGCGTTTCTTGTGCCGGGCGAGGGCTGCACGAGACGATAGGAAGTGGCGGGCCGTCAGCCAGCGGGCGGGGGCGTCGGGGTTGGGGAGTGCCGGTATGTCGCCGAGGTGGAGGATCACGGTCATCGTGCTGGCGGTGGTCGGTGTGGTGTCACCGTTGATCTGACTGCTGGAAAGCCCCGGCGGGACAGCTGGCCGGGGCGTCTATCCAGGCTGCCGTCGGCATCGCGGCCCTGGTGTGGGCGCTGTTCCAGCGCTCGGGAAGCCGTACGGAGGATGTGGCTGTCGGGAACGGGCCGGCACGCGCGAGTCGTGGCGGCGTGGCCGTGGCGGGCATCAAGAGTCCGGGCGGCCTGGGCGACGGGTCGGCGAGGGCGGAGAGGAACGGGGACGCCACTGCGGACGGTGACGGTAGTACCGCCATCTCCGGTATCGACTACAGCTGACCCGCCGACGCCGGGCGGAGCGGGGACGAAGAGGGAGACGTAGCGGGTGGGCAGGGGCAAGAGTGGTCACGGCGCCATGGACGGTGCCGGAGCGGAAGCGATCGGCACCGGGAATGCTACGGCCGCATCCGGGGGCATGGCGGTGACCGGATACCGCGGACCCGTACCAGGAACCGACGGCGCCCCTCAGGTGGTGCGGGTGTCCGGGACCGGGGAGGCGAACGCATCCGACGGGGGACTCGCCATCACCGGCCACGTCCACCAGGTGAGTGTTGAGAAACTGACCATGGTGCAGCACCGCGTTGCACAGGAACCGGCTGCCTGGCCGCACCAAGTCGGTGTTATACCGTCCCCGGCACGTTCCTTGCAGCACCGCGCCGAGGCGGACCGGCTGCAGGCGGCGGTCGAGGGCGGGGGCACCGCGGTGCTGTCCCAGGTGCTGACCGGCATGGGCGGGGTGGGCAAGACCCAGCTCGCCGCCGACTACGCCCGCTCCGCCTTAGAGGACGGCGAGCTGGACGTCCTGGTCTGGGTCACCGCGAGCGCCCAGTCGCCCGTGGTGAGCGGATACGCGCAGGCCGGCGTCGAGCTGTGCCGGGCCGACCCCGAAGACCCGGAGCAGGCCGCGAAGAAGTTCCTGGCCTGGCTGGCCCCGAAGGCCGGACAACCGCCGTGCCGCTGGCTGATCGTCCTGGACGACGTCGCCGACCCAGGCGACATGGTCCTCCACCCCGAGGACCCCGAAACCCGGTACAGCCTATGGCCGCCCGCCAGCCCGTACGGCCGAACCTTAATCACCACCCGTCGCCGCGACGCCGCCCTGTTCGGACAAGGCCGCCACCGAGTCGACGTCGGGCTGTTCACCCCGGCCGAATCTGTCGCCTACCTCACCGCTTCCCTGGCCGCTCAGGGCCGAACCGAGCCCTCCGACCAGCTCGCCACCCTGGCCCGCGACCTCGGACACCTGCCCCTGGCCCTGGCCCAGGCCGCCGCCTACCTCATCGACTCCAGCGAAACCGCGTCCGACTACCGCGACCTGCTGGCCGACCGCGCCACCACCCTCACCGACCTCGCCCCCGACGCACTGCCCGACGAGCAGACCGCCACCCTCGCCGCCGCCTGGTCCCTGTCCATCGACCGCGCCGACACCCTCCGCCCCGCCGGCCTGGCCCGGCCCATGCTCCACCTGACCGCCCTGCTCGACGCCAACGGCATCCCCCAAGACGTACTCACCAGCGAGCCCGCCCGAGCCCACCTCGCCGCCCACGCCACCGCAACCGGCTCCCACCCCACTGCGGAACCAGCCCCCGTCTCTTCCGCAGAGGCGGTACGTGCCTTGCGCGCCCTGAACCGGCTCAACCTCATCGACCACACGCCGGACACCCCCCACCAGGCCGTCCGCGTCCACCAGCTCATCCAGCGGGCTACCCGCGACACCCTCACCCTCCACCAGCACGACCAGACCGCGCGCATCACTGCTGATGCCCTCATGGCCGCCTGGCCTCAGGTTGAACGCGACACTGACCTCGCTCAGGCCCTGCGCACCAACGCAGCAGCCCTCACCCGCCATGCCGAATCAGCCCTGTACTGGCCGGACGCGCATGTGGTGCTGTATCGCATCGGCCGTAGCCTCGGCGAGAGCGGCCAGGTCACCGCAGCCGTCGACTACTTCGATCACCTCGCTACTACCACCAGCAGCCGCCTCGGTGGGGCCCACTCCGACACCTTCACCACCCGGGCCAATCTCGCCTACTGGCGAGGGGAGGCGGGGGATGTGGCCGGGGCCGCTGAGGCTCTCGCCGACCTGCTGGCCGCCCAGGAGCAGGTGCTGGGTGAAGACCACCCCGCCACCCTCACCATCCGGAACAACCTTGCCCTATGGCGGGGGGAGGCAGGGGATGCGGCCGGGGCCGTGGACGCCTTCGCCGACCTGCTGGCCGCCCAGGAGCAGGTGCTTGGTAAGGACCACCCCGACACCCTCACCATCCGGAACAACCTTGCCCTATGGCGGGGGAAGGCGGGGGATGCGGCCGGGGCCGTGGACGCCTTCGCCGACCTGCTGGCCGCCCAGGAGCAGGTGCTTGGCGAGGACCACCCCGCCACCCTCACCACCCGGGCCAATCTCGCCCTATGGCGGGGGGAGATGGGGGATGTGGCCGGGGCCGCTGAGGCTCTCGCCGACCTGTTGGCCGACCGGGTGCGGGTGCTGGGTGAAGACCACCCCGCCACCCTCGCCACCAGGAACAACCTCGCCGTCTGGCGGGGGGAGGCGGGGGATGTGGCCGGGGCCGCTGAGGCTCTCGCCGACCTGTTGGCCGACCGGGTGCGGGTGCTGGGTGAAGACCACCCCGACACCCTCGCCACCAGGAACAACCTCGCCCTATGGCGGGGGAAGGCGGGGAATGTGGCCGGGGCCGCTGAGGCTCTCGCCGACCTGTTGGCCGACCGGGTGCGGGTGCTGGGTGAAGACCACCCCGCCACCCTCGCCACCAGGAACAA
>NZ_JBIRFT010000024.1:72788-73473 GCF_044327625.1 Streptomyces sp. NPDC018031 | reverse complement strand
TGGTGCTGGGTGAAGACCACCCCGCCACCCTCGCCACCAGGAACAACCTCGCCCACTGGCGGGGGGAGGCGGGGGATGTGGCCGGGGCCGCTGAGGCTTACGCAGACCTGTTGGTCGACCAGGAGCAGGTGCTGGGTGAAAACCACCCCGACACCCTCACCACCCGGGGAAACCTCGCACTCTGGCGGGGGGAGGCGGGGGATGTGGCCGGGGCTGTGGACGCCTTCGCCGACCTGTTGGCCGCCCAGGAGCAGGTGCTGGGTGAAGACCACCCCGCCACCCTCGCCACCAGGAACAACCTCGCCCACTGGCGGGGGGAGGCGGGGGATGTGGCCGGGGCCGCTGAGGCTTACGCAGACCTGTTGGTCGACCAGGAGCAGGTGCTGGGTGAAAACCACCCCGACACCCTCACCACCCGGGGAAACCTCGCACTCTGGCGGGGGGAGGCAGGGGATGCGGCCGGGGCCGTGGACGCCTTCGCCGACCTGTTGGCCGCCCAGGAGCAGGTGCTGGGTGAAGACCACCCCGCCACCCTCGCCACCAGGAACAACCTCGCCCACTGGCGGGGGAAGGCGGGGGATGTGGCCGGGGCCGCTGAGGCTTACGCAGACCTGTTGGCCGACCAGGAGCAGGTGCTGGGTGAAGACCACCCCGACACCCTCACCACCCGGGGAAACCTCGCCCA
>NZ_JBIRFT010000024.1:0-72690 GCF_044327625.1 Streptomyces sp. NPDC018031 | reverse complement strand
CTCTGGCGGGGGAAGGCGGGGGATGTGGCCGGGGCCGCTGCGGCTTACGCAGACCTGTTGGCCGCCCAGGAGCAGGTGCTGGGTGAAGACCACCCCGCCACCCTCACCACCAGGAACAACCTCGCCATGACGCGCGGGCGCGGGGGGGATGTGGCCGGGGCCGCGGACGCCTTCGCCGACCTGCTGGCCGACCGGGTGCGGGTGCTGGGTGAAGACCACCCCGCCACCCTCGCCACCAGGAACAACCTCGCCCACTGGCGGGGGAAGGCGGGGGATGTGGCCGGGGCCGCTGCGGCTTACGCAGACCTGTTGGCCGCCCAGGAGCAGGTGCTGGGTGAAGACCACCCCGACACCCTCACCACCCGGAACAACCTCGCCCACTGGCGGAAGGAGGCGGTTTCGGCACCAGAAACGCCGGGTGCCGAAACCGCCATCAGCCGTCACCGCCGGAACCGGGCTGACCGCGCGCCCGGAGGACACCCTGCAGGAGAAGACGAGTCCGCCGCCCGGGCCGAGCAGGGCCCCCGGGAGACCGACGCCGGAGCGTAGCGAGCGATCCCGGGCCTGCGTCGCCAGCTGCCGCCTACATCAGCCCGTCAGCCGCGTTGTCGTCCCAGCCGTCGTTGATCTGCATATAGCCGAGCCGGAGCGGGAGTGGCGGGCCCAGCCGCCCTGGTCGGCGATGGCTGCCGATCGCCGCACCGAGTCCGAGGGGCTCGTGCCCGTCCCACTGTACGGCGGTGCCGGTGTGCCGCTTCGGCTTCTTCGTCTGGGGGCGCCGTTCTTGGCACTCACGCAATTACCGCTCCGGTGGGCGTCGCTCTCCTACGGGCGCGCGGCGAGCTCGGACAGCCGGTCCGTCCACAGCGCGACCGCTGCCGACTCGGTCCGGACGGCGGCCTGCTCGCGCAGCTGCTCCAGCCGCGTTGCCATCAGGTACTGCGCAGTGCGCTTCCGGGCGGTGTCGGCGGCCTTCGTCGCGGCGGCGACGGCGTCTGCGCCGTTCGGGTTGTGCTTGAACCAGCGCCGTCCCTGCTCGGTCTTGTACGCCCGGCGCGCCTCGGCTTCGGCTGCCTCGGTCCGACCCAGCTGCCGCAGCGCGCTGCTGCGGTACTTCGGCAGCGCCTGCTCCACGGCCTGGAGTGCGGCGAAGGCGAGCACGGATGCCGAGCCCCATGCCAGTCGTCATGAACGTCGAGGGCACGGGGGTGAAGTGCGCGGCCAGGAGCTGGCCGCGCAGCCACTCGTCGGCGGTGCGATCGGCCAGGCCCGGCCCAGCCCCCTACTCCAGCGCCCGGCGGCCCGCCGGGCTGTCGCAGGTTCCGTGCCGTCGACGGCGTACATGCGCGGTCGGCGGCAGGCGCTCGCCAGTTGCCGCCGCTTGGACGTGGCGGGAGGGCGAGTCGTCTGGAGTCAGGCCGGTTCCATGGTGGTGACGAGATCGGAACGCCAGACAATGATCTGGGTGGTGCCGAACCCGTACCAGCCGGTGCCGCTGGCCACGCGCAGGCGTGGGTCATGCTGCTGCCACCATGCGAAGCGTTGCTCGTCGTCCTTGGAGATGCTGTACGGGGCAGAGGTGATCGCTACTGGCTTGCCGTTTTGAAGCCACGCGGTCATGTGGTCCAGCCACCCGTGATCCGGCGCGCTGGTGCTGCTCCCGTAATGGGTGCAGGCGTCCGACATGCAGCGGCGGCTGGCACGGCGCTGAAGCCATTGAGGGCAGCAGCCGGAGTCGCTGGTCTTGAGCCCGTATTTTCCCGCCCACTCGACCACAAGCTGCTGGGCGGCACGGCGGCTGCGCAGCACTTCTTCGTAGCGTTCGGCGTCTTCGGGCTTGGGGTAGTTGCTGCGGCACGGGTCGGCGACCCCGTAGGGCCAGCGGATTCCGCCGCCGCTGGCTTTGCCGAAGATGGCCGTTGCTCGGGTGTAGATGTCGTGCACGGCTGTGTCTCCATTCGCGGTGACCGGGGGGCGGGAAGGCTGCGGTGTCTGGTTGTGTTCAGACACCTGTGTCCGGGGCGGTGGTTGAGTCTGGGGATGACTTCTCTTCAGTGTCACCCGTGCATGTGGGCGGTCGGGCAAAGTCGACGAAGCGTGCATAGTGCCCCTGGAAGGCAACGGTGATGGTGGCAGTGGGGCCGCTGCGGTGTTTGGCAACAATGAGGTCGGCCTCGCCGGCACGGGGCGATTCCTTTTCGTAGGCGTCTTCGCGGTGCAGGAGGATGACGAGGTCCGCGTTTTCTTCGAGGGTTCCCGAATCCCTCAGGTCGTGGATGAGCGGTTTTCTGTCAGTGCGGGTTTCCGGTCCGCGGTTGAGTTCTGATACGGCGATCACGGGAATTTGCAGGTCCTTCGCCATGGACTTGAGCATGCGGGAGATCTCGTTGACCTCTTCATAACGGGAGGCGAAGGGACGAGTGCCGTAGGGCAGCAGGTGCAGTGGGTCGATGGCGATAAGTTCGATTTTGTGGTGGGCTCGCAGGCGTCGGCTCTTGGCATAGATCTCTGACATGGTCAGACGCGGGGAGTCGTCGATGAGCAGCGGCGCTCGTGTGATGTTCGGCATCCGCCTGGCCAGCCGGGTCCAGTCGTCGTCGGTCATGCCGCCGCCGCGGAGGTGGTGCAGCGCGACGTGGCATTCGGCTGAGGTGATGCGGGTGGCGATCTCCTTGTTACCGGCTTCCAGGGAGAACAGGACGGCCGGTCGGTTGTCGCGTATGGAGCACGTGCGAACGATGTCCAGTGCGAGTGTGGATTTGCCTACGGCCGGGCGGCTGGCGATCACGATGAGTTGGCCGGGACGTAGGCCGTTGGTCAGCAAGTCGAGGTCGGTGAAGCCGGTAGGCACGCCGATCCACCCCTCGCGTGAGTCGATCGCTTCGAATTCGTCCAGGGCTCCTTCCATGATGTCGCTGAGGAAGAGGCTGTCGTCCGGCGGCGCGGTCGTGGGGCGGCTTCGGATTGCGAGCATGTCGGACTGGGCGCGGGTGAGGGCGTCTTCTGCGTGTTCCAGTGGTGTGGTGACGGCCAGTACCCCGGTGTCGTGGGCTACACCCCATAGGCGTCGCAGGACGGCGGCGTTACGGATGCGCTGGGCGAGTTTGGTGTATGCGCTGGGCCGTGCCGCGGAATTGGCCAGAGTGTGGAGGTATCCGGGGTCAGCGGGTTTCTTGGATTTCCGTTTTCTGAGTTCCGCTGTAACGGTGATTGCGTCGACCGGTTGTTCGTCTGCATAAAGGTCGAGGATAATGAGGTAGATGTGTTCGTGGGTGGGCCGGTAGAAGTCAGCCGGTTCCAGGAGTTCGACTGTCTCGGCAATGGCGTCTGTGGACAGGAGCATGGCGCCGAGGAGTGCCTGCTCCGCCTTGAGGTCCTGCGGTGGAGTGGCCGGCCGGGGGATCTGGCTGGTTGGTGGTGCGGTGTCGTCCATGGGGCTTGGTTCACCAGGTGAGCGAGGTCTTGGAGGGAGCCGGTCCGTGCCGGTCCTTGGCGATGAGGACGTCGACGTTGTCGGGGCCGGTGCGGTGCAGGAGCAGGAGGGTGTCGGCGTCGTACTCCAGCTCCGCTGCCAGACCGAGGTAGGACAGATCGAGCGGGGACCGGCCGGCCGGTGGCGTGCGGAGGTGGCTCATCACCACGATCGGCGGTTGGTGGTAGTCGGTGTTGAAGGCAAGGATTTTCAAGCGCCGGCCGACCTCGGCTGCTTGTTCGGGGGTGGACACCGGCCCGTCGGTGTCGTTGGCGTGCATCAGTTGGAAGCAGTCGATGACGACCAGGCCCACGGGGTGCTGCGTGGGGGTGAAGGCGCGGACGACGTCTTCGACGGCGTCCGGGTGGAGATCGCGCCGTCGCTGGATATGGAGCAGCGGTGTCGATGGCTCGGATGGGACTGCGTGAGGGGAGAACAGGACTGTTCGCACCCCCCGTGCGGCGGTGTGCTGGGCCAGGGAGTGGCCGGCCCGGGCCTCCTTGGTGCCGGGAAGAGCCCCGATGCCGATGAGGTGCCCTGCGTGCAGGTGCAGGTGCGGGTCCAGTTCCGGCCAGGGCGACGGCAGGTATTCGAGGGGATCGCCCCAGTCCTCGTCTTCGTTGTACTGCTCCACGCTCATACGGCCCGCCCGCGTGTGTGTCTCAGCATGGGCTCATCCCGCGCCGATTCAACGCTTCCACCGTGCGGCTCCCCTGTATGGAGCAATTGATCCTTTTGGCGGAAAATCAGCGGTCAGCGGCCGTAGCTGGCCCCTTGCCACCGGCGGTGGGTCCTCTGCCGCTGTTTGGCGACTTTGGCGCACCGCCAGCACAGCCACCCCTCGGCCACGGGGGAGACGGTCGCGTTGAAGCATGCCGGTGCGGCGCACTGCTGCCGCTTCGTGGGGCCGTCGTGGACGGTGATGCCATCCGGCGGCGGCAGGTCATAGCCATCGGGGCGCTCGGTGACGATGTAGTCCGCGTGCCGCAGTGGGTGGAACGCCACCCACTCGTGAGGGCGGTCATCGGGCGCGGTGGAGGCCTGAGGATCGTGGCTGGTGCAACGCTGCTTGAGCCAGCGGGTCACCGTGGCGTAGTCCACTTTCAGCGACCAGACCCACATCTTGCCGTCCGAGCGGGACAGCAGGGCCTGGCCCTCCCGTCCGGGAGCGTAGGGGATGTCCATCTGTTCCCAGATTCCGTCTTCCAGCACCAGGATCTCGTTGGGGCACCGCTGGCCGTCCTCGGCAGTGGCGATGCACTGGATGTCTTCGATCCGGCAAGGGCCCAGCCGCAGGATGTTGGAGTAGGCGATGATGTGCCGGGTCCCCTCGGGCGGATCGGCATCTTCGGGCTCTGGTTCGCTGACCTGTTCCTCAGCCACCGGGAGGAGGGCCGGCACGAAGTCGCCGCGCGCGATGCGGGTGTGCATGCGCACCCCCAGCCGCATCACGACGTCGGCGAGCTCGGGCGGCAGCCCTTCGTGGTCCAGGGCCGGACACACCGCCGGGTGGGGTAAGCGGCAATACGCCCGAGCCCTCGGATCGGTACCCGCATACGCCACGCCCTTGTGTACATGCCACCGGAAGCGTTCCGGCACTCTCAAGGCAGGGACCTCAGGCGTCAGCGGGATGCGCTGGTTATCGAAGCGGTCGAACCACTCGATGGGGGTTCCGCAGTACACACACCGGTCCGCTGCGGTGCTGCGCAGCAGCTTGGATTGATTGGAACGGTGCAGCCGCATGCTCATCAGGGACGCCCTCCTACCGCCGCCCCGCGGCCGCCGGGCTCGTCGCAGGCTGTACGGCTGGGCCGGGGGAAAGAACACCATAGCCCCAGAGAGACGCCCAACCCTTCAAGCAGGTACGGCACTTGGTGGCGCGTCGGCCGAGGATACGAGCGGGGACGGCTGCCCGGACTGCTTGCGTTCGCACGGAGCACACATGCCGGATCTGGCCGGAACCCCGACCTGTCGACGCCCGCAGGCCGGCACCGTGCACGCCCAGGCCCGAGCGCGCCCGTCCTGCTCGTCGCCTTTGCCGACCAGCCGCAGGAACAACCGCTGCCCCTCGGCGTTCAACGGCTCCATCTCCGGTCGGAGCAGCTCCCTGGCGTCGGCCTCGCAGGATGCGCAGAATCCGGTGACCGGATCGGCCTCCGGGCTCCGGCAGCCGGCACATGGGGACGCTACAGGGGCGTGATGTGCGGCCACCGTGCCGGCGCTTGCCTGCGCTCGTGCGGCCTCGCGGCGCTGTCGCTCGACGGCGTCGCGGTCGTGGCGTCGTTGGGTGCAGGTGATCTGCTCGGCGGTGATGTGTGCGAGGCGCCGCTCGATCTCTGCTCGCCGCAGGCTGGCGGAGGCTGCGGGCATCGCAGCGGCAACCTCAGCGGCTGCTGCCTGACGCAGGGTTTGGCGGTCTGCGATCAGGACCTCACAAAGCTCGCACACGGTCCCGGTGTCCATGCGGGTGCCCTCATCGCAGCGCACGTCCGTACAGCTGGGTCGCCGGGGCAAGCCGCGACCCAGCAGCCAGCCCACCGGATCGGCCACCCGAGCCGGGCCGCCTTGAGCCGCCAGCCGCCGAGCGAGCCGGTCAGCTACGACTCGGGGCGCGTCCTGAGCTCCGACGACGAACGCCGCTCTGTTGACCTCCGCCCGTACCACCTGGACCACCCGAGACCGTGCACCGCCGCGTTCCAGCCGCTGCCACAGTGCCCGAACGGGCGCCAGCACCTCCGTCAGCCCCTGTGGGAGCAGCGGCACTCCGCGATGCTGCCTGGCACCACCAGCCGCATCAGTAGGCACGGTGATCACCGCCCCCCGACTGTCCACAATGTGACGGCTAAGAGGGTTATGTGGCTTTTCCCCGCGAAGCGGGCCGCCCTCAGCCACCGGTGACCCGGTGGCCGGTGCGGAGCCCTCGCCACGGGCGGCCTGGTTCTCGCGCACGCACGCGCGCTCCGGCCGACGGCCTTCAGCCCCACGGCCTTCGCCGGAAAAGCCACCAGAGAGCTGCAGGGGAGCGAGGGGAGTAACCAGGTGAGGGTGGTCAGTGTGAAGGGCTGCCGCAACGTCGGGCTCTGCAACATCCGTCTTATCCGTCACCAGCACGCCGCTGACCTGGGGTTCCGTTGCCAAATCCGGCGCCTGAACAGGCCCTGCCGCAACGTCGGGGTCTGAGAACTCGGGCTCCAGGGCTTCCCCACGGTCCTCCTGGCCGTCGTCGGCGACTGTGCCGCCGTGTGCGGCGGCGACCGCCGGCACCATCAGCCGCGACCGGTGCGCCAGCCCGGACGCCGTCTGCAGACGCACCCGGCGCACCAGGTTCCGCTCCTCCAGGCGCTCCAGCACTTGCTCCCCCGCCGAGATCGTGCAGCCCAGCAGTCGGGCCACCGTCGCCGCGAGCCGGCCGCGCTTGGTGTCCACCGTTCCGCCGCACAGCCGCACCCGCCCGGTCTCCCCCGCCTCCAGCACCAGCAGCAGCAGCGCCAGCCGGTCCGTCGCCGCGCCCCTACCGGTACGCGCACCGACCAGCCCGGCCGGAGTGACCCGGCCGTCCCGGTGCGTCCAGCCCGGCGCCATCACGGCTTCCAGCAGCCGCAATAGGGTCGCCAGCTCCTTCTTCGTCAGGTTCAGCGGGTGGCCGACCATCCCGTGGGCGGCCCACATCGGCAGCACACGGCACCGCAGCCCTGTGTCCTCGCCGACCTCCCCTTCCCTGGTGTCCACCTTGACCAGGCCCGACCGGCGCAGCGCGGGGATGACCACCGAGGCGACGTACGACTTCGACAGGCCGAGCCACCGGGCCAGCTCGCCCGTGCGGATCTCGACCTCGCCCGTCTCCGACGGCGTCCGTGACGCCAGCACGATCACAGCCAGCCGCACGGCATCCACCACACCGTCCAGACCGTCCGTATCCAGCAGCGCGCGCACCGCGCCACCAAGGCGCGCCCGGGCATCACGCCCCAGCGCCAGCGGATGACCCGGACCCCGCACCGGCGTCGGAACAGGACCTAGACGCGTCCGCCGACGGAGCGGCTGGGACACCTGGACCCCGACAGCGGCCATCGCCGCAGCCGCGCTCACCGGCCCACCCTGCAGCCGGGCAGTAGGGCACTGAACAGTGTGATGTTGGCCACGCCAGGTTGGCGATCTAGCCGTTCGAACGGCTCGAACTGGGTTGGGCGGGCATGCCAAAGCTGGCGGGCCGCCGAGAGGTCATGCACAATGGCTCCCGTTGTGAGGCTCCGGCCTCACGGCATGACGAAGCCCCTCGCGGTGCTTCTGATTTCTGGTGCGAAATCTGATTCGAACTGTTCGACCGACTCCCAATCGGCGAACAACCCCTTCGGAGGGGCCTCCCAAGCCCTTCCTGTGGCAGATGGGCGCTGAGCTCAGGTGACTCCCAATCACCTGGCTAAGCGGCCCGGGGCGGCCAAGAAGACCCGATACGGGCGCCGCCCCCGACGATCTACGTCATCCCCGCCCCCTCACCAGAGGTGTGGAAGGGGTGCGTACGGACAACACCAACACCCCGTCGACGGACCAGCAGTGCATACGCCTGCTGACCCCACGGCGGGGTGTGCTGTGTGTACGTGCGGGTACGGGTACCCTGATCACGTCGGCACCTTCCTTCTGGCAAAAAGGGTGCTCGGCAGGCCCTAGGACCCCTCCTACAAGGTCCTTCGGCCACGTGGCCCCTCCCGGCTTGTCCAAGGCCGGTCGACGGGGCCACTTCTCCTTTTGATCAACTTTGGAGGCCACTGTACCGGTCCGCCGGTACTCCGTGTGCCCCTGGGGGCCACGTGTCGTCACTACAGCGGCATGCCCAGACCCGGAAGCCGTCTGAGTAAGGGCGTTGACGTGCAGCGACTGGCCCTCGACCTGGATGGCACGCTCGTCGACCGGCGGGCGGCCTTTAGCGACGCCGTCACCGCGCTGTGCCACACGCAGGCCTTCGACTACATGGTCGAGCATTCGCTGCTCACAGAGGCCGCCGGCACCCCAGCGGGTTCGCCCGACTGCCCGCCGCCTTCGCCCCGCTCGAGAGCCTTGGGATCCGGCATGGTCCTGGGGCTTGCGCTGTTTCCAGTCACGCGAGCCCGCCCAGATGCGAGTTGACGGCCTTCGCGGCCGCCGCCAGCTCGGGCAGCTCCACCACGGTCACCCCGGCCTCCACCAGTTGCTCGTAGCCGACGCAGTCGTCGACGAACAGGGACGGCTCGCGCCAGGCGATGACGACGCGCGGGATGCCGACCTCGAGGATCCGCTGGGCGCACGGCGTGCGGGAGGCGCTGCGCTGGGAGCAGGGCTCCAGGGTGCTGTAGATCGTCGCCCCGGCGAGCCGCAGGTCGTCCTTGGGGAGTTTGGCGAGCGCGACCTCCTCCGCGTGCTCGCGGGGGCCGGTCGCGCGTGAGTAGCCGGACGCCAGCTCGGTGCCGTCCTCGCCCACGATGACCGCGCCTACTGAGTAGGCCCCGGCGGCCGGGGGGCACAGCGCGGCGAGGTCGATTGCGCGCTGTATCCAGCGGAGGTCCTGGTTTCGGTCGGGCGTGTACATCAGCCGCGCTCCTTCGGTGCGTAGCGCAGCAGCACGACGTCGCCGATCGCGCGGGCTTCCAGCAGCCGCATCCGGGCGGTCGACCCGCCCGGGTAGTGGGCGGCGCCCAGGAACTTCGGGGCGTCGGCCTGTCCCACCAGCAGCGGAGCGACGGCGAGGTGGACTTCGTCGGCCAGGTTCTGGGCCATGAGCTGGGTGTGGATGGTGCCGCCGCCCTCGACCATGAGTCGGCCTACGCCACGGCGGCCGAGCTCGTCGAGGACCAGGCCCCAGTCGAGCTCGGGGCCGACGCTGACCACGTCCGCGAGGTCTCCGAGCGTCGCCTTCACCTTGTCGACGGCGGAGTCGACCGTGAAGACAAGCTTCTGGCCTCCGTGGTGCCAGAACTTCAGGGAAGCGTCAAGGTCGCCGGAGGCGGTCACCGTCACTTTCAGCGGGTACTCCGACCAGCCCTCCGCGATCCGCTTCGCGCGGCGCTCCTCGGAGTTGACGAGCAGCCTCGGGTTGTCCTTCCGCATGGTCGTCGCGCCGATCAGGATCGCGTCGCAGGAGGCGCGCACCTCGTCCACGCGGTCGAAGTCGTCAGCGTTGGAGAGCAGCAGCCGCTCGGGGCTGGTGTCGTCCAGGTAGCCGTCGACCGACATCGCGGCGGACAGCAGAACGTACGGGCGGGCAGTCATCTGCTCAGGCTTCCGTTTCGGTCTCGTGGAAGAGGGTGGAGTCGAAGGCGGCGCGGAACTCGGACACGGCCGGCTCGCGCTGCCAGGGGATGAGGGCCTTGTCGAGCCGGGCGAGCTCGTTGGTGATGCGGCCCGAGCCGGTGTCCTCCGCCACGGTCAGCGCGTGCATCCCGATGGCGGCGGCCTGCTCCGGGGCACGGGCGCCGGCCAGTGCAACGGCCTGCCGCGCCATGTAGACGCCTCGGTCGCGGTGGTAGCCGTCGGGCATCATCCGGATCGCGGCGGCGAACGCGTCTGCGGCCTGGTCGTGCTTGCCGAGAGCCTCCAGGCCCTGGGCACGGTGGACCTCCACGTACGAGGCGTTCAGCCACACGCCCCACGGTGTCGGGTCGGCGGCGGCGCCATCGAGGGCGTTGCGGACGTCGTCGATCGCCCGCTCGCTCTCATCAGCGTCACCGCGCAGCGCGTGCCCGTACGCCTCATACGTGCGCGCCACGGCGGCGAGCCGACTGCGCGGCCGCGCCATCCGCTGGGCGGCTTCGGCGAGGTCGACCACGTCGACCAGGTCCGCCGTGTCGCCGGCCAGTTGGGCCTTGCGGGCCATGACGTACGTGGTCAGGTTGCCGTCTCCGACGGTCTGCGACCACTGCATCGCCCGGTCCAGCCAATACGCCGCGGCTTTCGGGTTGCCCAGGTCCTGGTAGAGCCAGGAGAGGAACTCGCCGTACTGCGTCTGCAGCTCCATCAGGTCACGCCGGTCGACCCCCGTTGCGTCCCGGCGGAGCTCCTGGATGACCTGGATGTGGTCGTGTACCGCGGCAACGGCGTGCCGGGGGCCGAGCAGGTTGTCGTTGTCGATCAGCAGACGGCGGGTGCGGCGAAGGTGTTCCACCGGCGTCGACCCGTACGCCGACGCGGCCCGTGCCTTACGCACCAGACCCGGCACGGCACCCGAGTCCGCCATGGCCGGCGAACCGAGGCCGACGGCGGCCACAGCCCCGAGCCCCACTCCACTGCGCAGCAGCGCACGCCGATTCAGAGCCACCCAGACCACCGACCCATCCCTCAGACGACACGGGACCGAGATCCCCTCACCGTCTGACGCTGCCTGGTCCTGGAGCCCCAGAGCTAGGTCCACCGACGACTTGGCCACATGAACCGGCGGATTGGCCACATGGCCACGCTCGTCACCGATTCGCTCCCACAGCCGGAGCAACATGCCGTTCGCGCCCAGCGCGCCGTCCAGCGCGGCTGCTTGCTCACGGGTCGCCATGCGTTCAGCCCGCTCGAAACGGCCCAGGTGGGAGTGGTCGACCATGGCGCGCTTGGCCAGGGCGCGAAGGCTGAGGCCGCGCAGGTTCCGCAGCTCACGCAGCTCGTAGCCCCAGTTGTGTAAGGGTGACACCCAGGGCGTCAGCTCCCTTGGTTTCTGTGCCATCCTGCCCCAATCCTGCGGCTGATGTGGCCAGTTCGCCCGGCCACATGTCAGATCTGGAACTTGCAGCTCCCCCGGGCCTAGAACCGAACTGCACGCAGTCGGGTTCGGTCAGGGAGGTGGTGCTCAGTGCTCGTCTTCGTCGTCCTCCACATCCGGGAGGCGCGCGCTGGAGTGCCGGCGGATGCTGTAGCCGATCTCGAATTCTTCGGCGCTCATCCGGGTGTCGTTGAGCTCAACGACCTCTCCGCCGGGGGAGGTCGTCACACGAACGACGCGCAGGAGGGGAACGCCGACGTCGGCGGGCAGGTTGAGGGCTTCGGCCTCTTCGGGGGAGGGCATGCGGGCCGAGACGCCCTCGCTCCAGCGCAGAGGTCGGTGCCCCATTTGCTCGAGACGGTCGTAGATGCCACCGGGGCCGGTGTCGGCTTCGGCGAGGCGAGTCCCTCGGGCCAGGTCGGCCGGCAGATAACTGGTCGCCAGCTGCTTGGGCTTCCGGGTCTCGGAATCACCCATCACGCGGTCGCGGATAAGGACTTCGGATCCGGTACTGAGGCCCATCAGGGCTGCGAGGTCGACCGGCACGATGCCCCAGCGCACGGTGGGGGTCTCCAGGGCCACCCAGGGCTGTGCGGTCGGGTCGAAGTAGTAGCCGATCCCGTCGCGGAAGACCTGACGCGACCGGCTGATGCGCTTCTTCTCCGGCCTCTCGCGGACGATCGTTCCCCTGCGGCGGACCGCGATCACGAGGCCCTCTTGCTCCAGAAGGGCGATGGCGCTGCGCACGGTTTGGTAGCCAGCGCCATAGGTCGCCTGGAGTTCGGTGAGCATCGGCAGCTTGTCGCCCGGCATGTACCGCCCCTCGCTGATCTGCTGCCGCAGGTCAGCGGCGATGTCGCGGTACGAGACGGGCATCGAAGCCCCCTTTCGAAGTGCTGCTCGGTCTTGATTCTAGGGCTAGCTCTATCAGGCGGCGATGATCCAGCACAACCGATCGACACGAATAGAGCTATCGCTATTGACTCCGGACCGCTGCATGGTCTCTACTAGGCGATAACGATAGCTCTAACGCTCCGTTAGGTATGGGCTACGCACTGGCACGCCGCACCAGTCGCCACTTCGGTGGCCGGAGTCCGAGGCACCTCTAACTCCTCCGTCCAGGGCTGATGCGTGAACCGTCGCAGCGCAGATGCGCTGTCTGTCCTGCAGGACGCCGGCTCGCCGTGCGCCTGGAGGGCGGAGAGAGCACCCGCGACGCATCCCCCGTCACTCCACACATGAGGAGCTCCCTATGCCTACTTCGACCATCGAGCGCACCGCTCAGAAGCGAGTTCGCCGGACCCGGTCCCGTGCCGTCAGCCACCTTCCGGCGCTCGCTGTTTCCACCCTCCAGCCGCACGAGTACGACCTGGACCCCGCCTGCATCTCGCTGGTCTGCCCCAGCTGCCGGACCTGGGTGCCGATCAACAAGCCCGAGACGCCGCGGCCGAAGCTGGTCCCGCACCACACGGAGCCCGCCGGCACCGAGGACCCGGTCCGCTGCCCCGGCAGCCACCGCCTGGTCGTCATCGACGTGAAGGTCGAACGGTGGCGCCGCCGCCTGGAAGAAGGCGTCGCCGAGACCGACGGACGCCGCTCGAACCGCGTCACGCGGAAGCCGAAGGTCGCGGTCGCCCCGGCCGTCATGCACATCCTGTCGCCGCTCCTGGACGCCAAGGCCGCGCTCAGGATGTACGAGGCCCACCGCAAGGGCTGCGCGGTCTGCGCCCCGTCCGGCCGCACCCGGTGCGCCGACGGCGGCAAGCTCGCCCACCTGGTCGCGCACAAGCAGCGCACCGAGCCCGCCCGCCGCGCGGCCCTCACGGTGATGGAAAAGCTGGACGAGCGCCACGAGCAGGGCCTGTGGCTGCTGCGCGAACTTCAGTGGGCATCGACGGCCGACCGGGTTCGCCGGGCCGACATCCAGCGTGCCCACGACGCTCTGGAAGCCACACTCCGCCAGTACAACCAGGACCTGGACCCCGTCGAGCGCGCCGACCTGATGAGCGCGATCACCGTGCTCGCGAACAAGGTCGACCGGCTCAGCCGATAGATCCGCAGCGCACGAACGACCACGGCCCCGGCCACCCCGCGTGAGGGGAGGCCGGGGCCGTGGCTGCTCGTACGACCAGCCAGACCAACGGCACCGGACCCTTTGGGAGGCCCTCGTGAACCGACCCTTCGTCCGCACCACCCACAGCCCCTCCGCCGACCTGCCGGTCAACAGCAACTGGCGCATGAACGCCGCCTGCAGCGACGCGGACCCGGAGCTGTTCTTCCCCACCGGCAACACCGGCCCTGCGCTCCTGCAGATCGAGGAAGCGAAGGGCGTCTGCACCAGCCGCTGCCCGGTCATCGACCAGTGCCTGCGCTGGGCCATAGACAACAACGTGCAGCACGGGGTGTGGGGCGGCCTGTCCGAGGACGAGCGCCGTCGGATGAAGCGCCACTCCGCCCGCAACCACTCCGCCGCCTGAGCCGCGAGCCCGCATGGCCGCCGCCGCCCCGTAGCCGCCGGTAACGGCTGCGGGGCGGAGACGGCCATGTCCGCTCCGCGGACACAGCGGCGCCCAGGGAGGTCAGAGCCCCTGAGCGCCATGCACACAGCGACCCTGTCGAAAGGAAACATCTGTGAGCACGCTCATCATGACACGCCCCACCTGCGGCGTCATCGACGTCATCGACGACATCGAACGCAAGGACACCGACGAGGGCCCCGAGATGGAGCCGGAGGCCCGGTCCGGCGCGCTCCCGCTGGCACAGCTCCAGCCTCCGGCGAACGACGCCTGCCCCCTGTGCGGCTGGTGGCGCTGCCGGTGCCTCGAAGCCGCCACCCCGGAAGCCGCGCTCGGCCACCTGCTCCGGCGCATGGTCCGCGAGGGCGACACCCACGCGGCCCGCGCCGGCCGCCGAGTGCCGCGCACGCTCGCGGAGATGCGTGCCCGCCTGGCCTCGGTCGGTGCCATCGAGGACGTCCGCCTGTGCCCGCACGCGGAGGAGACGAACTGCTACAGGTGCGGGGAGTCGAACGAGGCCGGGTCGAGTTGCAAGCGCTGCGGCAACTGAGTAGCCGCCGCACCAGCGGGATAGCCAGGGCTGCTCAGGTCACCGCCGCGTACATCCTCACGCGGCGCGGTCTGGGCAGCCGGCCTCCGCGGCCGTCCTCCACGCTGCCGCCCTCGCGGCCACCGCGGCCTGGGAGGCCGGCCTTCGAGTCCATGACATCCATCCGCCGCTGCGGCGGAGACCACCCCAGCCATGACCAGGAAGGAGCCACCGATGGCTCGCAATGCTCGCATTACTCATATTCAGACCGGTGCCGAGCGCGCGGAGGGTCAGTCCGGCCGTCGCTGCAGCCCGTGGATGAGGAGGTCGCCCGCATCCGCGCGAAGTCTGACCGCCTGATCGCGGAGACGAGGGCGGGGATCGAGCGCGGCTCGACGCCGAGCGCGCCCGCTGGAACTGACCGGCCTGCCGGTTGCCTGATCCGCCTGGCCCGGCCGCTACACCACGCGGCTGGGCCAGGCGGTGGGCAATCAGGCCAGCAACGCGGCCTGACCGCTTCCCGTCCGGCGGGAGCGCCGGCCAACTCGCCGCCCGCCCCGCAGCACCGCCGCACATCGGCCGCCCACACCACGGGCTGCCCCATTGATCGGCCCCCTGCTCCTGGTGACAGTCCAGGAGCCACACCTCGAAGGAGTCCTTCATGGCCGGGATCTTCGCCCGCTTGATCAGCCCGCTGCGCCGCATCGACGCCGAACCCGACGAGCTGGTCAGCGAGGCGTACGGGCTGCTCCAGGAAGCCGAGAAGAACCATGGCGTGTGGGCGGCGATGAACGCCTACACCGGCATGGCGAGCGTGAAGATCCAGCTCGCCCAGTACCTCAAGGAGCACCGCGACTGACCGCCGCGGCCCCGGCTGGAGTCGACCTCCGGCCGGGGCCGGCGGTTCTCCCACTCCGCCACGACCGATCAGGCCGTGGCGGAGTCGGAGAGCCGGAACGGCTCGGCAAAGCAAAGAGGCCCCGTGCGAGGGGGCCTCTCCTTTGTTCTCGCGATCCGCTGACAAGGAGCGATTCGCATGGCCAACGCTACCAGCGGGGGTGCCCGGTGAGTACTACCGCAGCCCCGGCCCCCGACAAGGCAACGGACGACACGTACGTGGCACACAGCCCCTTCGCGGCGCTGCTGGCCACGGTCATCGCTGTGGTCGCCACCGTCCTGGCCTTGTTCGACCTGTTCGCGAACGGCCTGTGGCCCACCTGTCTGCACGTGGCCGTCGGCCTCGCCGTCTTCGGCGCGGTCCGGCTGTGCGTGGGCCTGGCCCTGGAACCGTTCATCCCGACCGACGACCCGGAGAGCACCACATGACCGCCGTCGACTTCCGCAAGCCCGACGTGATCCGCCCGGACGGCGACGATGACCAGCACTCCTGGGACGTCCCCGCCCCGGCCGACCACTCCGACTACCCCGACCACAACGACGACCAGGAGCAGCTGAAGCTGGACGACGCCCCGGAGGCCGGCACTGAGCCGGACGACGACCCGCGCGCCATGCGGCTGCTCGCCGTCATCGCCGGAGTCGGCGGCCTGGTGCTCGCCGGGATCGGCTTCACCGGCTCTTACGACACCCTGCGCAACCTCGCGGAGGACAAAGGCTTCGGCCTCTTCTCCTACGCGTTCCCCATCGGGATCGACGCGGGCATCCTCGTGCTCCTGGCGCTCGACCTCTACATGATGCGCAAGCGGATGCCGCTGCCGATCCTGCGCTGGGCAGCCCACGGGCTGACCGCCGCCACGGTGGCGTTCAACGCCGCTGCCCCCCGGGGGCCGTGGACGGCCGACCCGCTCGCGGCCTCCATGCATGGTGTCATCCCGGTGCTGTTCGTCATCGCGGTGGAGGCCGCCCGCCACTACATCGGCCGGATGGCCGACCTGCTGGCTGGTGAAGCCCCGCTCGGGTCGGTCCCGCTGACCCGGTGGCTCCTCTCCCCGCTGACCACGCCCCGCCTGGCCCGCCGGATGCGGCTGTACAACCTCCCCTACAAGGAGGTCGCCGCTCAGCACCAGCAGCTGCGGATCTACCGCGAGGGCCTGCGCCAGAGGTACGACGGCAACGAGCAGGGCTGGCGGAAGGCGGCGACGGCGAACGAGATGTTGCCGTTCAAGTTGGCGCCCTTCGGGTTCAGCGTGGAGCGTGCCCTCGCGGTGCCGCTGGAGGAGGAGACCAAGCGGATCGAGAGGGAGGCGCAGGCCGCCGTTCAGCGTGCCGAGGCCGAGATTCAGCGAGTGAAGACCGATGTTCAACTCGGAGCCGCTCGCATTCAGGCGGAGGTCGACAAGATCCGCGGCGAGGGTCAGCTGAAGATCGCCAAGGCCGAAGCGGAACGGGAGGCTCAGGCGGAGATTCAGCGCGCCGAAGCCGATGCTCAACTCCGTGAGGCCAAGCGTCAGCACGCGCTCAAGCTCGCTGAGGACCAGGCAGCGGCCGAGGCGCAGGCGCTCGCCGACGAGACCGAGAAGCGCCGCACCCTCGCCCAGATCGAGCGGGAGAAGGTGCAGGCCAGTTGGGGTCTGGAGAAGCAGCAGATGGCCACGGAGGCCACCGAGGCCGAGCGCCGGATCCAGGCGGATGCCGCCGCCCGCGCTCAGCGCGACGAGGTCGCCCGCAAGGCCGGCATCGCGGAGCAGGAGCGGCGCCGGGCGGAGGCCGAAGCCGCGGCCAAGAAGGCCCTCGAAGAGGCTGCTGAACACGAGCGGAAGGAGGCTGAACACCGCGCCGCGACGGTGAACGCGACCAAGGAGGAGCAGCTCGCCAACGAGGAAATCGCCGCCTCGAAGGCCCGCGAGGAGGCTGCGGTCGAAGAGGCCGCGGAGCGTCGGGCGCGTGCTGCTGAGCACGAGGCCCGCGCGGTCGAAGCCGCCGCCCTGGCCCGCATGAACCAGGTCGACTGGGACGTCCAGAGGGTCGTCGCGATGATCCAGGCCCGGGGCGAGAGCGCGGTGACCGTCCGCGTCATCGCCGACGAGCTGGGCATCTCCACCGGCTCCGCGCAGGACCGCAAGACCCGCGCCGTCGACCTGCTCAAGGGCGGTGGCACTGAGGCTCCGGAGCAGGCCGCGGCCTGAAAACGGAACCTGATCGAAGGTCCTCCTGGCCCTCACGGTCGCCCCTCGCAGCGCCTCTCCGGCACACCGCCGGACGGGGTGGCTGTCGGGGGTCGGCCGCGGCCGCCAGACCGACCACTTCACCCGCTCCACCCAGCACGATCCGGCCCACCAGCGGCCCGGAAGGCACCTTTTGCACCCTGACCCCGCCGTTTACGGAAAGTAGCGGCGAGGCGAGGCGAAGCGAGGCGAGGCGAGGGAAAGACCCCCTCCCAGCCCCCCTGCTGCGCCCTCCAACCGGGGGTGCCGGAGGGTCTCTGCCCTCACCTCGCGTCGCCTCGCCTCTCCTCTCCGCTACACATTGTGAGGAGATTCGTCGTGGCAGACACCGCGACCGCGCCCCCGGACACCACCGCCGGCGGCACCACCACCGAGGACACCCACACCGCCGAATACACCGTCGTCACCGAGCCTTTGGAGACCACGGACCCGGCTCCGGAGCAGAAGAAGACCAGCCGCAGACGCCCCCAGGCGCTGCCGCTTCTCGTCCACGGCACGAACGCAACCGGAATCGCTACGGGCATCGCCTACGGCGTCGCCGGAGTGCCCGGACTCATCGCCGCGGGCGCTGCCGGAGTGGCTGTCGCCGCTGCCGCGCTGGCCGGGCGCAAGAAGCGCTCGAAGGTCTCCGCCGCCCGCAAAGCCGCCACCGCGAACCGCTCCGGAGGCGGCTCCGGCCGGGCCGGCGGGGGCGCGGGCAAGGGCGGTTTGCTCGGGCGCGGTGGAGGTCGCGGCCGGTCAGGCGGCGGCGGGTCCGGCGGCGGCCGGATGAACAGTCGCGGCGGCCGGTTGAACGGCACCGGCGGCAAGATGAACAGCGCCGAGAGCGGCGCTGGACGCCGCCCGGGCGGCGGCCGACACGCCGCCGGCGGCGGCACCGGCGGGTCCGGGGCCGGGAAGAACGGACGCGGCCTGGGCGGTCTGCTCGGCAAGGGCGGAGGCCGCGGCAAGGGCGGCCTGGGCGGCAGAGCCACCAGCCCCGCCGCCAACACCCCCAAGGGCACCGGGGGCGGCAAGAACGGCCCCGGCGGGAGCAGCGGCGGCGGGAAGGCCGGCGCCGGTCAGCAGTCTCACACCGGCAAGGCGTGGCAGACCCTCAAGGGCTGGGGCAACAAGATGCGCCGCAAGAACGGCGGCGCGGGCACCGGCAGCTCCGGGAGCGCCGGTTCCTCCGGCGGCTCCAGCGGCTCCGGCTCCGGGTCGGGCTCCGGCTCCAGCGGCAAGGGCACCACCACCCCGGCGAAGTCCCGCCTCGGGCGCGCGATGCAGAAGATGCGCGGCTGGGCGGGCAAGCTGCGCCGCTCCAAGAAGGGCAAGGGCGGCACGTCCGGCGGCGCCAGTGGTTCCGGCACCAAGGCCGGTACGGCATCGGGCCGCCTGTACCGGATGCGCCGCACGGCCGCCCGCAAGCTCGGGCACTGGGCCCGCTGCGCCGGAGCCGGGTTCCTCGCCGGACTCGCCGGGCTCCTCACGCTGCCGCTGGGAATCCTGTGGGGCACCTGGCGCCTGCTCACCAAGCACCGCGACCCGCTCGCCGGGTTTGCCTTCCCCGTCCGGACCGCCGGACGGATCTGGCGGTTCTTCTTCCGCCGCTCCAAGACCCGCCACGACAAGGAAGCCAAGGCGGACCGGCTCAACCTCACCGTCAACGACCCCCGGAAGGACACCGACCCCATGACCGGACCCTCTCTCGCCGCCGGCACCAGCGTGCTGGACGGCAACAACTCCAAGTTCGCCCTGGCCATGCGCGCCACGCACTCCGCGTACACCGGCTACAGCCCGACCAGCATGATGGAGGTCGCCGCCGAGTACGCGGGCCTGCCCAACGGCATCCGCGCCGCGGCGATGGCCGTGCAGCAGATGGCCGTCAACTTGGACCAGAAGTACCCGTGCTCCAAGCGGGCCCTCGCCAAGCTGACCGAGGCGTACCAGCGGATGGTCAACGCCGCCTCACGTGCGGAGAACACGGTCGTCCTGTTCCGCTTCGCCCACGCTTTCGACATCGAGCGGATCGTCGCTCCGAGGACGAACGAGTGGATGTGGAACGTCACCCCGAACGGGTCGTCCGCGTCCGAGGCCGCGATGTTCCAGCCCGGCCGGATCGAGTCCGGGTGCGTCCTGATGGCCGTGCTCTACCGGACCTTCGACCCGGTCCACATGATGCAGGTCGGCTCCGAATACCAGGGCATCGGCTACGGGCTCAACGCCCTGGCCGACGCGATCGACGCCCTGCACCAGCGCACCCGCGACCTGTACCCGGTCGACGACCGAGTCACCGACGAGCTCGGCACGCTGGTCCAGATGATCCGGGCGGCGGCAGACGACGCCGACATGGCGGCGAAGCTGTTCCTCGAGGACCACCGCCTGGAGATCAGCCACAACACCAACCCCCGCAAGGGCCCGGCCGCCGAGTCCATGTGGAACACCCCCCGCTGACCCACCAACCTGCACGACCCGCACCACCAGGAGCCGGTGGCCGCCCCCAAACCCGTGGGCCGGCCACCGGCTCCCTTGCTGCCTATCCACCTTGTTGCTGCCCCCGCCCCGCCTTCCTGACCAGGACGGAGAACCTTCCCATGTCGATGCGTCACTGGGACTGGTCGCTGCCCAGCGGCCACACCACCTTCCTCGGATACGCCAGCGAGACCACCGCCTCGATGGTGATGCTCGCCCCGATCACCGGACTGCCCTGGCAGACCGCCGCCATCACCCTCACCGGCGCGGCCGCCGCCGGCACCGTCCACGACCTGCGCGAGGGCACCACGGTCGGCACCCTCACCACCCGCGCCCTGTCCTGGGTCACCGCGGCCGGATGGGCGTCCTGGGCGCTGGCGACCGCGCCCCTGACCTCCACCGGCTGGGCGACCAGCCTGGGACTTGCCGCCGTCGGCATCGCCGCGAACGCGTCCGCGACCCGCTCGGAGTCCACCCGCTCCGAGCGCAAGCGGCTGCTCAAGCTGCGCCGCGAGTCCGTCGGCATCCTGCACGACTGGGAAGACCGCATGAATCGCGTCGCCCGGGTGGATAACTGCGTCGGCAAGGACGTCCAACACTGGCCCGGGAAGGTCGGCTACACCATCGAGATCGACCTGCCCTCCGGCGGTATGAACGTCGACGACCTCAACGGCTACGGACCGAAGTTCGCCGCCGACCTGCGCCTGCCCGACGGCTGCGGTGTCGAGATCTTCCCCGGCGCCAACCGCGGCACGATCCTGATCGAGGTCACCCTCAAGGACGTCATCAGCCAGGACATCAACTACCCGGAGGACTTCTCCGAACTCACCCTGACCGAGCGGTTCCCCTTCGGTCTGCACCGCAACGGCCAGGAAGCGCTCGGCAGCCTCTGCAACGACTGCGGCATCCTCATCGGC
This sequence comes from Streptomyces sp. NPDC018031, assembly GCF_044327625.1. Taxonomy (NCBI): domain Bacteria; kingdom Bacillati; phylum Actinomycetota; class Actinomycetes; order Kitasatosporales; family Streptomycetaceae; genus Streptomyces; species Streptomyces sp. NPDC018031. The sequence continues at coordinate 51,966 of NZ_JBIRFT010000024.1, read as the reverse complement.
GAGACCGACGCGGGCAAGACGAACACGCTGCGCGTCGTCACCGCCCAGCTCGCCCGGATGCCCGACGCGCTGATCTGGGCCATCGACATCACCGGCGGCGGCGTCGCCCTCCCCTGGATCACCCCGTGGGCCACCGAGGGCCTCGCTTCCGCGCCGGTCGTCGACTGGATCGCGCACACCGAGGACGAAGCCCGGCTCATGCTCAAGATGGCCGGGGAGATCATCGCCGCCCGCAAGGCCGGCTACCAGCAGCTCATGCGGGAGAAGAAGACCGACAACAAGCTACCGATCTCCCACGAGATCCCCGGCATCGTCATCATCTGTGACGAGACCGCCTCCCTCCCCTTCGACGTCAAAGAGGGCCTGGACAAGGTCGCCGAAGAGGGCCGCGCCATGCGCGTGCGCAACCTCGTCTGCGGCCTGCGCGCCACACAGGACGTCGTCACCGCCACCATGAAGATCCAGGCGAAGTGGCGCGTGGGCATGACCGTCTCCGACGCCGAAGAACTCGCCTACCTCTTCCCCGGCTACATCAAGATCGACCCGAAGGACGCGCCCGTCGCGGGCGCCGGCTGGACGATGCACACCCGCCTCGGGCCCAAAAAGCCCACCGCGATGAAGGTGTGGCGCCTGGTCGACGAGCTCACCGACAAGATCTGCGCCGCGACCGCCGCACGGCGGCCCAAGCTGGACCAACTGTCCGCCTCGGTGGAAAGCGGCGCGTTCTACCCGCAGCGGTGGGCGCGTACGCTGCCCGACCTCTACAAGGGCCAGCAGCTCACCGAGCCCGCGCAGTACGCCATCGACAACGCCGGGGAGATCATCGACGCCTCCACCCTGCTCGCCTCCGACCCGGCCGCGCCCAAGGCGGCCGGCACCACCCCGGTGGCCCCGGCCGCCTCGGTGCCGCAGGGATTCGAGGGCTTCGGCGGCGCGGCGGAGCTGTTCGCCGCCGTCGACGCCACCCTCGACCCGACCGCCGGGCCGATCACGGTACCCGCAGGCCCGGCGCCGGCTCCGGCCGCCGCCCCGCAGGCGGCACCACTCCCCCGCCCCGCCCGCCCGGTCGACCCGCGCGAGAAGGGCTGGGAGCTCCTGGTCGCCGCCGGCGAAACCGGCTACACGCCCAAGGCCCTGCACGACATGCTCAAACAGCTTCTGGGCGACGACGCCACCCCGGCGCCGCGTACGGTCGGCGGCTGGCTCCAGACCTGGGCCAAGGACGGCAGGGCCATCAAGGACGACTCCGGGCAGTACACCCGGTACATCGCCCGCGAGGCCGCCGCCCAGCAGCCCAGCACCGCCCCCATCGAACCGGCCGGGACGGCGCTGCCCGAGGGCCTGGACGGCGCCCTGGTCCTCCAGGCCGTCGACCTGATCGTGTCCACCCAGTTCGGGTCGACGTCGATGCTCCAGCGCAAGCTGCGCATCGGCTTCGCCCTGGCGGAGACGCTGATGGACTACCTCCACCAGCTGGACATCGTCGGCCCCTCCGACGGCTCCAAGGCACGCGAAATCCAGGTCTCGACTGACGACCTGGACGTGGTGAAGATGAGGATGGCCGACGAACTCGGCTTCACCGCGCGCGACTTGGACGCGATGGGGCTCGCGGCCGCCGCCGCTTCGCACACCAAGGAGTGACCATGGAGACAACGGATGAGGAGATCGAGCGCCTAGAGGCCGAACGGCACTCCTACAGCGAAACCTTCAAGAACACCTCCGAGGCCGACACAGTCACCCGCGCGCACCTCCAGTCGGAGATGGACCGGCGCACCGTCCGGATCCAGGAGCTCCAGCAGCACCAGCCGCTGGGGTTCTTCGCCCGCTGGGGCCTGCGCGCCGCCGCCATCGCGGCAGTCTGGGGCGCGTTCGAGTTCGGCCCGTGGTGGGTGAAAGTCGGCCTCGGCCTCCTCGCGGCGTTCCTCGCCTTCTACAGCCTCGGTTGATCCCCGCCCGCGCACCCCACGGCCCGCTCCGGGCCACCAGGACCCGCCCAGCCATCCCGGCCGGGCGGGTCCTTCGCGTTCCCCGCCACCCTCTCCCCCGTCAAGGAGCACTCCGTGGAACCCCGCGATCTCACCCTCACCGACTACCAGCACACCCTGCCGAACCCCAGCCCGGCCACCGCCGGCCTCCCGGTCGACGGGCTGGAGCAGATCTGGGCCCTGTTCCCCGAGGCCCGCCCCGGCGACCATCCGGCCGCACCCGCCCACGCCGTCGTCGGACTCCCCACCGACGAGGCGTACATGGCGCGCGTCTACGACCTGGTCCGCCGGGAGGAAGCCCTCCAGTACCTCCGCGCGCAGTACCAGCAGGCGGCCCTCACCCCGGTCCCGGTCCACGGTCAGATCATGGCCCCGGCGCCCACGCACCTGCTTCCGCCCGCCGCTCCGACCGCGCCGCAGCGAGCGATGCCGGCGTTCGTGTGGAAGTACAGCGCCATCGCCCTGTCGACCGGCGGCGGCATCGCGCTCGCCGGGGTCGGCGTCGGCGCCGCGGCCCCGACCCTCGCGCAGCTGCCCGCCATCCTCACCGCGACCGGCCAGGCCGTGATGAGCGTGGCCGGCCTGTTCGTGCTGATCTTCCTCGCGCTCGCCGTACGCGGAGCCTCGCGCGGCAACGGCGGGGGCGGCACCACGGTCCACATCCGCAAGGCGGTCTTCCGGCGCAACAAGTTCCACGGATGAGCCGGGCCGCCTGCCTCGTCCCCGCCCCGCCCGCTCCGGGCGTCGGGGACGGGACAGGCCGCCCGGCCCGCACCACCACCGTCCCGAAGGAGCAGCATCACCTTGGCACCCAACGACCCCACCCCGGCCGCCGACAACGACCCCACGAAGTCGACGTCGACGAAGAAGAAGTCCCGCCTCGCCGAAGCCCGCACCTGGTGGAACGGGGCGTGGGACGAGGGCGGCACCCTCCACGAGCTGTGGGAAGACGTCCGGCGCGCACCCGACGGCGGATGGCACGGCATGGCCAACTGGATCAAGGCCGCCGCCGCCATCACCGTGTTCTCGTCCGTCGTCCTGCTCTTCATCGGCGCCGTCGACGTCCTGCTGGACGCCACGCACCGCATCCTCACCGCCGTGCCGAACGTCCAGGTCGGCGACAACACCTCCACCGGCGTGTGGGCCACGATCGACAACCCGATCCGCTCCTACATCGCCGTCCACTCCACCGGCCTGCCGATCAGCGCCTCCACCGTCTACACCCTGTGGCAGGTCACCGGCCTGTTCGCCCTGATCGGCGGGTTCATCACCCGCAGCAACGGCATCCGGCTGACGTGGTTGGCATGGGGGTGCGCCAGCATCGCGATGGTCTGGACGACGACCCCGGACAGCTCGCGCACCGTCGCCACCGCCATCGCCGTCCTCGCTTGGACGACCACCTCGGCCATCGCCCTGCGCGGACTGAACCTGCGCCCGCGGGTCTTCTCCACCGTCCACACCGGCGCCCCGCAGATCACGGTCCAGCCGCAGATCCACATCCCGGCCCAGCCCGATGGCCCCGCCCCGGACAACGTCCGCCAGCTCGGCTGCTGATCCGGTCGCTCCGCCTGGCCACCGGCCGCCGCCGCCCGCACCCCGGGTGGCCAGCGGCCGGTGACCGGACAGGCCGACCGGCCTGAACTCCACCCGCGCCCGCCGCCCCGCCACCAGGCGCGGCGGGCGCATCCACGTCCACACGCCACCGACATGGAAGGTTCATCGTGCTCATCCAGAAGACCTTGGGCTCCTGCCTGGAGTGCCACGACGGCACACCCGCCGACCCGAGCACCTACACCGCTCCCCCGGCCAAGCACCTGCTGGCCGCCTGACCCGAGAGGACCCCAGCCCATGACCACCGACACCACCGCCGAGACGATTCGCTACACCGCTGACGTCGTCCTGCTCGCTGTCGGCCACGTCCTGCTGATCGAGCGGGGCTGGGCCCCGTTCGAGGGCTGCTGGGCGCTGCCTGGCGGTCACGTCGACATCGGGGAGACCAGCCTCGTAGCCGCCGGGCGCGAGCTGGTGGAGGAGGCCGGCATCACCGTCCCGCTCGCCGAGCTCCGGCAGCTGGGCGCCTACGACGCCCCCGGCCGCGACCCCCGCGGCCGGTACGTCACCGTCGCCTACACCGCCACCCTTTCCTCACCCCTCCCGCCGGCGGCAGGGGACGACGCCACCGCCGCCCACTGGTGGCCCCTGGACGCCCTCCCCGACCTTGCGTTCGACCACGCCGAGATCCTCGCGGACGCCGCGGCCCGCTGACGTGACCGACCGACTGCGCGCTGCCCTGCTGCTCGCCGCCGCCGTCCCGCTCGCCGGGGCGATGGCGGCCGCGGTGCTCAAGGCCGGCCACCTCACGCTCCACGCCGACCGGCACCACATCGCGATCACCGCCCGGCCCCGGCCGAACTGCCCGCACTGCCACGGTGACGGCGGCTGGTGGACCGGCGGCCCGTTCCCGGAGATGGAGGCATGCGGCTGCTGGGCGAACCGGCGCGAGCTGCGCATCCGGCTCTGGCCGGTCCGGCACCCCTGGCCGGACGAACCACCGTTCTGACCGGTCCCGCCCCGGGCCCCACGAGCCGGGGCGGGCCCCCGGGACGGCTATGGCACCGGCGAAAGGCCGGTCGCACTCTCACCCCTTCGAGCTTGGCAGGCCGACGAGGACCTGAAGGCCGATGACTTAGACGCACTCGAACTCGCCGCGTTCCTGTGCGAGCTCCAGGAAGACGTGGACGTGCCGGCGGGCTCCTGCCTGCGCTCGCGCAGATGGTCAGCACCGCAGCACGCCGGGCGGAGCAGATCGACCTTGACCGCGACGCCTCCTGCTACCGCCATGAAGCCGCCGCCTAAGGGGCCCCGTGATCACCACCCCCGCCCTGTAACGCCCGGAAATCGTCGCGTCGTTGTCGGCGCGGGAGCCTAGGGTTGGCCTCCCGATCGCACGAGCGGTCGACGCGTATCATGGGGAGATTTCGCACTTGCGCATACGAAGATTCGCGGGGGGAACGGCACTCGCCACCATCACCGCTTCAGTGACCCTGCTCGTCAGCCCTAGCCCGGCCCAGGCCTTAGACAGCATCGTGCTCCCGGTGACCTCACACTGGCAAACCCTCGCTGACAGCCAGCATGTCTACGTCTCTGCCCCCGGTCAGGACGCCGTGTTGGCCACCGACCACAACGGAAGAGTGATCAAGACCGTCGAGGGGCTCGACGGTGCCCGCGGCATGACACTCACGGCCGATGAGTCCCACCTGTATGTCGCCCTCCCTGATGCTGACGCCATCGCGGAGATCGACACCACCACCCTGACCGAAACCCGCCGCTTCCCTACAGGGACGGACACCCGACCGGAGAATCTCGCCGTCGCCGGCGGGCGGTTGTGGTTCTCCTACCAGGCGACACTCTTCGACGCCGGCATCGGGTCCATCGCCGTCACTGACGCCGCACCGGCCGTCGAACTGGACGACGACCCTGTGTGGTCCGGGAAACCCCGGCTCGCCTCGTCTCCGGGCGCCCCCGACCGGCTGGTCGCCGCGGAAAGTCTAGGTGGGGCGGGGATGCGGGTGTACGACGTGGCGTCGGGCACCGCCGAGGAGATTGCTTACACCGACGGCACCGGCGACGTCGAGGACCTCGCCATCACGCCGGACGGTCACAGCGCAATAACCGCGAACGGCGGTACCTATTACCACCAGCGGTGGGCGCTGCCGGACCTGGCAGAGGAAGCTCCATACGACACAGGGGCCTACCCCAATGCCGTCTCCATCGCTCCCAACGGCACCGTGGCCGCAGGTGTTATGGCCACCGGGGACTGGGAAATCTTCATCTACCGGCCCGGTGAAACGACCCCGTTCCGCACGGTCTCCCTGAATTACGGCCACTTGGAACTGCTGGACCGGGGGGTAGCCTGGGCGCCCGATGGCAGCCGCCTGTTCGGTACGCGTCGCCCGTACTCCGGCGAGATCATCCTCGACATCGTCACCGATGTGCACAAGGCGAACAGCAACATCGCCCTCGCCGCGCCCGCGACCTGCCCCCACGGACAGCCGGTGACGGTTGGCGGGAAGCTCACTTCCCTGGTGCCGTTCCCGGAGAACAAGGTAGTTACCGTCGCACGGGCCAATGGGCCCATCGCAACCGTGCAAGTCAAGCCCGACGGCAGTTTCGCCTTCACCGACCTGCCGCCCGACTACATGAGCTATGCCGAGTACGTCGTCACCTACTCGGGCGACGATACTCACGCACCCGGCCAAGCCACCGCAACGGTGGAGATCGTCCAGTAGGCAGCTGATCCGTCTGAGGGCCGGGCGGTCGACGCCCGGCCCCACCAGCTTGCCCGGCCCACGGGCGACTGACCCGCGAGCTCGCCCCTCCTTTTTGCGCGGACGTGGGCCGAGACGAGCACGGTCCTGGACAGGCCGGCCAGGCTCTTGTCGGCCAGCACGTCGAGAATCTTCTGATGCAGCCGGTCCCAGACTCCGGCCCGACCAGATCAGGAATTGGCGACGGACTGTCGAAGCCGAGACCGCAAGCGCCACCCGAGTCATTCTGGTCGAGCCCGAGTCGGGCCGACCAGCACCCTGTGGGAGGTCCTCGATCAGGTCACCGCCCGGCCCTCCCGGACTTGCCCATCCCGGCCAGCTCGGTCACTGTGACCCTCCCGAACCGCTGGGAGGCGAATGACCTGCGTCTTCTGCTCCATCGCTGCCGAGGAGGCCCCGGCTGTGCGTCCGTGAGTGTTCTGACGCTCTGGCGATCCGCCCCCGCCGCGGTGGTGTGCATGAGGGCCACCTCCTGGTGCTGCCCCGAGTCCATGCTGCCGACGCCGGGACAGACCTCGAGGTCACCGCCGCGGTCATGCGCCGCGCCGCCGAGCTGATGGTCGACCTCCCGGCCGCGAACCTCAAACACCGACCGAGCGGGCTGCGCTGCGAGGCGACTGCGATCCTCTGCGTCTCGAAGCCGGCCACCCGATGATCGCCCACGCTGCGGCAGGCCGGGCCTCCCCGAAGACCCCGGCATGACCCCTGCCCTCTAGGGTCCGTTTGCCGAGGCCAAGGACGAACCGGAAGCCACAGAGAGCGTATCGAGGAGGCTCAGCTCCAACTCAATGAGACCTCGGGCCACCGGCTGTACGGCACGGGCCGGCCGGTGTACGCGTCCAGGATCATGCGGTCGCCGAGATGTCGGTCCAGCTTCACCGTCACTGTCTCGCCGCGCATCTCGCCGGTGCAGTTGCCGTCGTCGGCATCAACGGTCGACGCGGACAGCACCACACTGCGGTCTGTCTCCAGCACGTCCACAAGCGGCCCGTCATCGCAGGATCCGTGGGTGGCCATCACGGTGACGGAGCGGCCGTCCTGCGCCATCTCGACCAGCCCGCCCAGTGCCGCGAGGGCGTCGGTCGCCACCCGCCGGACCGGCTCGACGGGTGGCTGGGGGAGCTTGGACGGGCGGATGGCCGCCCGCTTCAGCGGAGTGTCGTAGCCCTCCAGGGCGAAGTGCCAGGCGGGGACAGTCGCCGCGCCGCGGCTGGTGATCACGGTCATCTCGCCCAGTTCCGCTCCGGTCACCGTCAGGTGCCGTCCGGGACTGCTGTCGCGGTCCAGGGTCGCATAGGCTTCCTGGGCCTTCATCAGCGGCAGCGTGCGGGAGCCACTGCTCTTCCACCTCACGCGCCCGTCCCTGTGCGGGGAGGCGGGGAAGGTGCCGCGAAGGTCGAAGTTGCCGGTCTCGAAGGCGCGCTCGTCGGCCTCGTCGCGGAAGCCGCCCTCGGGTGTCTGGACCACCTCACCCATTGGGTGATAACCCCGGCGCCACTGCTCGGCGGCTTCGGACCCTTCCCAGGCGTCGGCGACCTGACGCGCCCTGATGTCCGGATCCGGCGCCGGCTCGCCGCGGCGGGTCTCCTCGTCGCGACTGCCGGCCTTCTCACCGGAGCAGCCGACGACGGCGCCGGCTCCCACGGCACATATGAGGAGTGCGGCGATCAGTCGGCTGGTGCGCGTGGTCTTCGTGGACATGGATCCTCCCGGGAGTCGGCGATGACGGGTGCTGGCGGTGCCGTGGAGCGCGGACACTTCGCCGCCCCTGTGACGTGCCGGCCTCGGACCGGGTTCGGCTGCGGGGCGTGTCCGGCCGCGTTCTTCACCGCACCGTGACCGGCGTCCGCGGCGCGGCCCGCACCGGCACGGAGTGGCTCCGGGGGTGGGCCCACTACGATCCGTCGCGGAACCCGCCCGCGGCGCCCTGGTCCGGGCACGAGCCCCGACCGGCACCGGCCCGGCCGGTTACCGTGCACTGGCCGGAGCGAAAGGCCGCATTGCCCGCCTCGCGGCACATCGCACGGGCAGTTGGCCAGGCCCGCGGCGAGCGATTGCCGAGGCGTGGATCGAGGTTCAAAAGACGCGCAGGTCATGCCTGATAAGCACGTCCTGAACGGGGTGGTAGTAGGAGACGCGGTCGGGCTGCGCGTCCGTGTCGCCGCAGGCCTCGTCGGCGTAGTTTCCACCGGAGTTGATGCCCAGCGCGGTGGTCCCGGTGAACATGGCGCCGCCACTGTCACCGTGCATCACGCAGAGGCTGGTCTCGATCATGTTGTAGAGGGTGACACCACCATCGAAGGTGACCGTGGTGCTCGGGTTGAGCACCATGCCGTCCCGGTCCTGGCTCACGGTGCCGACTCGCTTGACCTTCTCTCCGTCGGTGACCCAGCGGGAACTGGTGATCTGACCTTCGGAGCCGTCCTTGTACTGGATCGTGCCGTACGGGACGACGTCCGGGTTGGTGTAGTCGACGATGGCCCAGTCCCCGGGCTCGTCCTCCCAGTCGGTCACCGTTCCCAGCCTGATGTAGCCGTTGTGCCGGTACCAGGTGTAGTTCCCGTTGAGCATGCAGTGCCCGGCGGTGAGCATGAACCTCTCACCGGTGTCGTTCTGCACATTGAACCCCGAGCTGCACCGCCAGTTCGTGGAGACGATCCCGACCCCACCGCGCATGTCGTAGGAGGTCCGCTCCAGCTTGCCCGCGCGTGTCTCGATGCGCACGGCGCCCTGGTGCGCTGAGGCCACTCGCTCGATCCGGGCCCGGTCGGCGGCGGACACGCCGTCATGGATCGCGATGGACACCTGGTTGCCGGCCGGGTCGACTCCCCACGCGGTGTTGGGAATGCCTCCCAGCTGGTCCAGCTCGGCGTGGACGGAGTCGAGGTCGGCGGCGCTGTACTTCACAACCTCCGGCGTACCGCCTGCCTCGCGGACCGCTGCAGCGGCGTCCTGGTCGGTGACCGCGATCACGAGGCGTCCGTCCTTCTCGTAGACCCCAGCGGAGCGATCGTGCCCTAGCTCGGCGGCGATCGCGGCCGCCTTGCCGGGATCGGTGAGCGGCGCCGGCGCCGCCTGCGCGGCGGGTGAGACGAACACCGAGAACAGAGCACTGACCGCTGCGGCGCATCCAGTGCGGCGCATGTGGCGTCTTCGCATCTAAGTCCCCCCAATTCCGAAGACTGCGGCCGTGGTGAACGGCCGCGCACGGGGAGGTTGTCTACCGCGCGTTGCGGACAGGTGAACGCCACCTGACAGCTTCACCGCAGCAGCCGGGAGTGGCTGGACTTCGCGGATGTGTGGCTCGAACGGGTGTCCTCACACCTCGCGAACGGCGGGTCGGTGGGCTTTCGCCGGCCCCACACTCGGTGGCTGTGTTGTCGTGGACCGGGGACGTGACCACGTCCTCGGCGAGGGTGGCCTGGCCAAACTGCTGGGCGTTCTCGGACTGCCCAGCACCGGCGCTCGATCCCGGCGATCACAGCCGGAGCCAGCCGAGGTGGCTGCCACGCTGCCAGCGACTGCTCCCCTTGGAGGATGACCGTGAGGTGCCCGGTCTAGAGCTGGGCACGTACGCCCTGAGCTGCTGCTTGCGAGGTGGCTTCGGTCGTGCCGGGCCTCCTCTCGCTCGGCGGAGCGGGGCCTGCCAGGCGGCCGTCTATTCCTTGAGGGGCAGCTTCACCAGCGAGCGGGTAGCCCGCAGCGGGAGATCGCCAGAGCTCACCAGAGTCTGAGGTTCAGGTGCCAGGTCCAGCAGGTAGATATCTGCTGCGTGACCCAGCCCGTCGGCTTTCCATAGTGCCCGGCGACCTTCGGCTTGCCACCCAACTCTTCGACCATGGTTCGGATACCGAGAGCATGGTTGGGGTCGATGGCGGTTGACGGTAGAGGACACGCCCACGACGATCGTGGTCGCCAGGGTCCAAGGTCGACTCGCAGACCGTGCGGTCCTCGACGAACGCGCCCCAGGAGACGGCTGGGCTCGATCCAGGCAGGAAGAGCCCTGGCCGCAAGACAGGCATCGCCACCGACATCCATGGCCTGGCTATCGCCGACTGTTCCTGTCAGGCTTTACCGCGGTAAAGCCCAGCTTCCTGAAAGCGGTCCCTCTCGGGCACACGAACCCTTGCCTGCGGTGAAGAACGCCCCAGCTCACATCGAGGCGGTTGGGAACCCGGGCGCGGTGCGGCAGCGTGCGCCTTCCCACGGCCTCTGGCTGACTTCTCGATCACCGCGCATCGCTTGCGCTCAAGAGAGAGGCTGCCGCGGCGTAGGCGGCGTGGGCTTCATTGGTTCGCGCGGCGGGCCGGGCGGTGATTCGCGTGTGCCGGTCCAGGTGGCGGAGGGCAGCCCGCAGGTATGTCTCCAAGCTGGCCTGCTGGCGAGGAGTGGTGCAGTCGGCCAGCACGGCAGACGCTTCGTCCAGCCAGTAGTCCACGTCATCTCTCTCGTCGCCGGCGTCGAAGTCGGTGCGGTGGGCCAGGAGCCGGGTGGCGACGGCGGCCACCAACCGATGCCGTCGGGTGGCGGCTTGCTCCCGGCGTTGCTCGGCGGCTTGTCGACGGGCGAGTTCATGCTGGGCGGCGGTCACCGCTTCAGGAGTTCGGCGTACGGGTTGTCCGTCCACCATGAGGCTGGCACCTCGCAGCCGTTGTGCCTTGTTGTAGGCGGCGCTGGGCGTACGAACGGCTAGTGCACCTGCTAGGTCGGCCCATTCAGCCCCGGCTTCTCGGGCTGCGTCCACCGCGGCGGCCTGGTGCGGGTCGCACCGTTCCTTGAGTACCTCCCAGAGTCGTACCCGGATCAGAGCTGCCTCGCGACGGGCCTCGGGTGCGGCCGTCCGGAGTCTGTCGGAGTGCCGACCCGCCCAGACGAGGGCCCCGTACAGTTCCGCGTCGTCGGGCATGCCATCGGCGCTGCCAGCCTTCTCGTACACCTCGCGCATCTGGTTGACCAGAGCTGAGGTGTCGACGGGGCCGAGCCGTGTGCGGGGCCTGACCAGGGGCGCGACGGTCTGCTGGCGGCTGAGCTTCCTTTTCGCCATGAGTCGATTCTGCCCGGAACTCGATGATTCACATTCTGTGAATTGCCCTCAGCTCCGGTCCCGGGAACTGCGAGTGGTGAACGTGGGGCTAGGCGGGACTGGTGGGAACCGCGTACGGGAGCGCCATGTCCCAGGTGAGGAGCTCCAGACTGCCCGCGGTTCGACCCCTCCCGGTCGCGCGCGGTTGATTTGCGGAACGTGAGTGAGGCGTTTCCGGAACGTCAGTCCCTCCGGGAAAAGTGGTGTGCACACCGCGGGTCCGGCCAAGAACAGACGCCCGCACGAAACGCAGGGGGAACTTGAGCATGCGTACTTCTCGGATTCGTACCGCCGCCCTGGCCGCCGTCACCGCCGCGCTGGCGTTGGGGCTGACCGCCTGCGGCGGCTCCGACGGTGACTCGAAGGCGACCGGCGGCGAGACCGCCGCTGGTACCGCGCAGAGCCGGCCAGCGTCCGGCGGGGACGGTAAGGGCGGTGCGGAGCAGGCTGACAGCGGCGGTGACACCGACGAGGCCGCGCGCCCGACGACCGCCCCGGGCGGGACGGAGGAGGTCAGGAGCAAGGGCACGACGGCCGGCGCCCAGCAGTGTGTCGGGGACGAGATGCTGGTCACCGCGGTGCACCGGTTCGCCGGGCAGCAGGGCGACCACCTGCTCATCACCGCGTCGAACGAGGGCAGCACGCCGTGCTGGGTCACCTCCTACCCGGCGGTGAAGCTCGGCGACGTCGACGCCGTACTGCCGCACTCGACGAAGGACGACCCCGGCAGCGGCCGGCGTATCACGCTCAAGCCCGGCGGCAAGGCGTACAGCGCGGTGAACCTCTTCGACTACGGCTCGGAGAACCACACGGCGCAGTCCTTCGCCATCGCGCTGCGCGGCACCGGCGGCAACGACGGCCCCTTCTACTCCGTGGACAGCAAGGGCGAGGAGCCGCAGTTCAGCTGGAACGAGGCCGACGTGTTGAACTGGAACACCGAGAAGCCGTACGACTTCTGACGGCTCCACTCCCAATGGCCCGACAGAGCGCTAAGTCACAGACAGCATCGGCTGCTGGTGGTAGCGAAGCCGCACCAGGAGCCTTTGCTCGAGGAGCTGGAGAGCGACGGTGCTGGGCGTATGAAGGGCTCGGCCGCGCAGTTGGAGGTACGGACCGACAGCGTGGCCCGGCGCTGCTACGAGCGCTGGCCGGTGTGCAACAGCCCGCTGGTCTGGAGCCGGGCACGTGGGTGCGGAGACGTATCGGACCGTCGCGGGGTCGAGCCCGTCTGGCGGCCCGGCGCCGGGAGGAGGGTCAGTAGGGGAGGAGAACGGGCCCCTAGAGGAAGTGTGCCTGAGGCCGCCTCATGCTCATACAGTGCTTCGACTGCGCCTGCCCGATGCACGATTCGTCTCGACAGTGGCTGCGTTCAATCCCGTTGCCGCCTCCAGCAGGGCTGCCAGAGGGGTGTCGGTGTCGGTTTCTATTGCTCGGATCCGCGAGCCACATGTACGAGGCGCCCATCGGGCTTGCCGTCGTGCTGGATGATGGCGAAGCTCAACGCCCGCAGTTGGAACAGGACGACGTGAGGCGCGCACAGTTCCTCCTAGGACCGCACGTGCGAACGAGTTCAGGGCCGCATACCAGGGGGCTGTACTGCCTGGTGCTGCCGGGCCTGGGCGGGGCACAGCTCGTGAGCTGTGGCAGTCGGCGTCCCTTGGTGCCTTTACCGCGGTAAAGCAAACCTCCGACTCTCAGAGCATGCACGTAGGTGCCTGCCGCTGATCTGGCGTGGCGCCGTCCCGGTCCATGCGCCCGCCGGAAGTCCGTCTTGCGGGGGCTCGAAGCCGCGCCTTGCTGAGGGGGTAATTACAGCCGGCGCAGCGGTGCCGCCGGGAGGACAGTCAGAGCCTTCGGGTGGATCAGAACCACAGGCCCCGGCGATGCTCCGTCCGGCTCGCGGCTCGCGGCTCGCGCCGACCTGGCGGCGTCTGGGAGGCCAAGCTGACCTGCACCTGATCTCGCTTCGGTCGGATCCATTCGGTGTAGGTGAGCCGGACCTCCGCAGCAGACCGTCCACAGCTGCGTTCTTCGTACGGAGCCTGGACCTTCCGCGCACGTTCCCCTTGTGATCGGTCTTGGTGGGGTGAGCCGCTGTGGCTTTACCGCGGTAAAGCGATATGGGCCGCTGGTGCGGCTGCCTGCTCTGGGGCGTGGCTGGCATGTCGGAGAGTGCGTGGAACTTGAGGGGGGCGATGGCCGAAAGAACTCTGGGTTGTTCTGTGGTGCGTGGTCGTGAGACTCGCTGGCCTTGGGAGGTCGGTTGCATGGCAAGGCCCCGGTTCCTACCGCGTTCGCGGTTGGCCGGGGCCTTGCGTGATGTGATCGAGGCGTCTGGAGGGGAAGCGTCGGTTTGAGCGCTAACGGGTAAGTGATCCGCCCTCCGCTGCTTCACGGGCATGGGCGGGGCAACCGTCGGTGCTATGGCTGGAGGCCCAACTGCCGGTTGGTCGTGACCAGGCGTGTGGTCAGGAGGACCCGGTCCTCAGGTGTCATGCGCTCCATTACCAAGTTGTACATCTCGTTGGGGTTGTCCCAGGGAAGTGCGTCCACTGCGTGATCGACACCTCGTGTCTGGGCTGGCACTGCCGTTTCAGTGGCAGGTACATCGTGAACGTAGGAGGCGCTGCCGGCTGGTGCAATGGTGGGGGCGGGATGAGATGACGCAGGCCGTTGTCCCTCATCCGAGGCTTCGGTGACAGCAGAGTAATTTTCTGCGGGCGCAGCTTGCCGGTCTGCGGGCTGAGGTGGCTTTACCGCGGTAAAGCCGTGGCGCTTCGATGCCTGCCCAGAGGAGAGCTGTGAGGTGTCCGGTGTCGGCTGCTGCTTGCGAGGCGGCTTCGGTCGTGCCCGGTCCTCCTCTCTCTCGGCGGAGCGGGCCTGCCAGGCAGCCACCTGTTCCTCGACGGGGAGTTTCACCAGCGAGCGGGTTTCCCGCACGGGGAGGTCGCCCGAGCTCACCAGAGTCTGAAGTTCAGGTGCCAGGTCCAGCAGGTACATCTGCTGCGTGACCCAGCCCGCCGACTTTCCATAGTGTTCGGCGACCTTCGCCTTGCCACCCAGCTCTTCGACCATGGTCTGGATACCGAGAGCCCGCTCGATGGGGTCGAGGTCTTCACGGTCGTTGTTCTCTGAGAGAACCGCGTCCAGGAAGTCGGCGCGTGACGACGCGATCTCGTCGTCGATGACGACCTCGAGAGTCGGGAGTCCGGCGGCCTGGGATCCGCGGTAGCGCCGCTCGCCGTTGGCGATGACGTACTTGGCGTTCCCCAGTGCCTCTTCCTCATCTGGCCAGAGCCGGATGTAGGCCTCCCGTGTGACGGCTACCGCCGGCTGCAGCTGCTTCTTCTTCAGCTTCAGGCCGAACTCGACCAGGTCCTCGGGAGCGCCGAAATTACGGCGTGGGTTGAAACGCGTGGGCACCAGCTGTGCCAGAGGAAGGGTGCGGAGGCGGCTGTCCGGAGCTCCTGTCGTGGGTGCTCCGGTAGTGGCGGCGACCGCCTGCCGACGCGCACTGACCCCGCCGCGAGCTCGGTTGAAAGAGCTGCCCGTTCCCAGTTGATCCGCTACTCGGCTGCTCACGACACCTCCCTCGCCAGGGCTCGCATGGTGGTGGCCTGCTCACCGCGGGGGGCGAAAGATAGCAACGGCTGCTTCACACGCACCGCTTTGCGCTGGTCGGTCAGGTCACCGATGACGGCGACGACTCTCGGGTCCTTGATGTCTATCCACGCTTCAAGGGAGGACGTGGCGATGTACCCGCGTCGCGGGTCGTAAAGGTTGACCACGATGCCGAGATAGTCAACCTCCACCCCCATATCGTCACGGAGATCCTCGATCTGCGTGACGAGGAGGTCGTAGGCGTCGGCGCTGCTGTCCTCGGCCTGGACGACGATGAGAGGGCCGGAGCTACCGGGGTCCTCGTCCTCGCGCCGGCGGCCGTAGTAGATCGCGGTGTCCATGCTCAGCCCCAGGCTAGGTGGGCAGTCCACGATGATTTCGTCGTAAAGCGGCTCGATCGGCGCCAGCGCGCGTTCGAGCGCGGCTTCCCGGAAACGCACCTTGGACAGGGCGACGTCGAGGAGGAAACCGTCCTGGCAGCCCGGCAGCAGGTCCAAGCGGCCGCCGTACCGGGTGTCAGCGATGGGGACGATGAGGTCGCGGATGTCGCCCTTGGCCTCACCGGTCATGTGCTTGCTGAGGCTCTCCATATCCGGAGCCATGGGGATCTCTTGCTGCCCCAGTTGCTTGGTCAGGTGCCGCTGGGGGTCGAAGTCCACCAGCAGCGTGCGCCGCCCGAGGCCCGGAAGGTCTTCTACCTCCAGCGGGTCGTTCTCCGGCTGCTCGTTGAGCAGGGCAGCGAAGTGCTTGGAGATCCGCACCGGGTGCAAGGAGCCGGGATCCTCTGCAAGGGCCTCGCCAAGTCCAGCGGCCACGGCCGTCTTACCGACGCCGCCTTTCTGGTTGCAGACGATGCGTCGCCGCGGGTGCTTGGCGCGCTTCACGCTCGGAGCTGGGTTCTTCTCCAGCCAGAGGCGGACGGACTGGGCGAGTCCTTGGATCAAGGAGACGCGGCGGTCGGCGGCGGTCTGCCGGAACAGGTCCCATTGCCCGGCAGGTAGGAAGGTGGAGAAGGAATCGGCGCCGGAGGTGTCGACCTCGCTGGGGGTGGAGGCCAGAGAAACCCAGGCCTCAATGCCCTGCTCTACGGCGGATTGGATGTCAACGCCGAGCTGTGCGGCTCTGACCTTGAGGTCTTGCCGGAGCCATCCCGGCAGTTTGGAGACGACCTTTTCCCGGTCGTTGGAGGTAGCTGGAGGCGTCATGCCTGACACCTTACTAACGTCCAAGATCAACCTCCAAGGCGACACGTTAGGAAAGGCGTCCGAATGGTGGAGCGGTCGGCTTTACCGCGGTAAAGGCCCGAAGTAGCGGCGGCCTCCCTCCCCCGCGGACCCTGATACCTGGTCGTACAGCAAGTCCCGGCGAGCGTCGCGCCGCGCTGGCCAAGTGCCAGCCCGCAGTAAACGCCATTGCCTCCGGCTCACGGCAACCCTGGCGACGGAGCCGACGCCGACTGTCCCAATCCCGGAGCACGGAAACGCCAAGTGGTTCAGCCAAACCCGCCACACCTCGCTCGACGACTTGCCTGGAATGGTTCACCGGCGCAGCCCCCGATGCGAGCGGGGCTGAACCCTGCGCCGAAGCCGCCGCCGGCCCGGCACCGCTCACCACATGACGCCGGGCGCTTCCTGACCTAACGGCCCCTGCTCAGATCGAAGCTGCCCATCCAAGCCCTGGCCACGGTGACCATCACCCACAAAGGAATCCGGCTCTACCGGCCGGCCGCAGAG
The DNA here is from genome assembly GCF_044327625.1 of Streptomyces sp. NPDC018031. Taxonomy (NCBI): domain Bacteria; kingdom Bacillati; phylum Actinomycetota; class Actinomycetes; order Kitasatosporales; family Streptomycetaceae; genus Streptomyces; species Streptomyces sp. NPDC018031. The sequence goes on along the minus strand of NZ_JBIRFT010000024.1, from coordinate 35,216 downwards.
CACGCACCTGCGTGGACTTAGGACCATCCTTGCGGAGACCACGGTCCATCATCCGCCGTCTCCACTCGCAGGCGAGCGCACGGCCGATCCAGGGTTCAGCCCCGAAGGTGTCAACTGGAGCACCCGGGCGGCTATCACCAGCCCCGGGACGCGCGGATCGCGCTGGACAGTGCGCAAGAGCGCGACGCGGAGGTGTTCGGCTGGACGCCGGGTCGGGGGTCTCGGTGGTCCATTAGTGGGGCGTTATCCAGGCGTCAACGGTTCGGAAGCGGGCTGCGGAAAGCTCATGGTCACACCGAGACCGCCGATCGCCCTGGGGGAGACCGACCATGAACCGCACCGCCACCCGCCGCTCTCAGATCCTGCGTACCGCCGCCGCCGCGCTGACCGCCGTCGCTGCACTGGCGCTCACGGCCTGCACCGAGGACGGCGGTGGTACCAAGACCGAGGGCAAGGCCACCAGCTCGGCTTCCGCAACGGACACCCAGCAGACCACCGGGGGATCGGGCGGCACCGGGGACGGGAACACCCAGCGGCCCGCCGGCGGCGAGCGGACTTCCGGCGCGCAGGCGCCCGAAGCCGCGGAAAACACCCCGGACATCCCGGAGAAGAGCACGCAGGAGAGGAGCGCTCCGGAGAAGGACAAGACGGAGAACTCCACCAGCGGCCGGAACGGCAAGGCATCCGAGCCTTCCGAGGCCGACGCGTCGATCCCCGACTGCTCGGCCTTGTCTATGAACATGGCCGTGCAGAGCGTGCAGCGTCCGATCAACCACCTGCTGCTCCAGGCCACTAACGAGTCCGACGCGCCGTGTGCGATCTACGGCTACCCCTACCTGGGGTTCGGTGAGGAGGCCCAGTCGACGGTGGTGCCGCTGGAGTCCTCCAAGCCGCAGTCCGTCGTCGTCCTCAAGCCGGGCGAGACCGCTTACGCCGGCATCATGACCTCCTTGGCCGACGGATCCGGGAGCGAGGGCTACGAGGCGGACAGCGTCAAGGTGTACCTCTCCAACTCCCAGCAGGACGACAGCCTCGACGAGGAAACGACCCTGAAGCTGCCGCAGGCCACCCACGTGGACAGCAGCGCGTGGGTCAGCTACTGGCAGAGCAACGTCGACGACTCCATCTCGTAGGCCCGCCCGCCCGCAGGCATCTTCCTCTGGCCCGCACGGTGACCCAAACGAAACGGCCTAGGCGTGGCGCCGTGCATCCGCGATGCCCTACTCCTTGCACGGACTAAGCGTGACGCATGTGACCATCCGTACAAGTTGGTTGCAGGCGACCATCAACAATTGCAAAGCGGGGAAAGTGCCGCAGGAACCCCACACCTCGGGCTAGTGTGCGGGAATTACCGCAGGCGGCCGGGGTGGCCTGCAGTGTGGCGGAGGTGCCATGGGTGGGGACCCGCATGTGTCAGCGACGGTCGGCGATCACGGGCGAACGGGGGTGTCAGACCCGTACGGTGACCAGGTTTTGCTGACTCCCGCCATGACGAAAGGCTATGACGCCGTACCTGGCGGGGAACGACATCTGTTGCTGCGCTATCTTGAGGCGGTGGCTGCCGCCCGCCGGGCACCAGTACACACCGCCGTCGCCTTCAATGCCGTGTACTTTGGGTACGACCTTGGGGGCGACGGATACGGGGGCAGCCCGCTGCGCCTCGATGACTTCCCTGTGATCACCCTCGGAGGTTCCGTCCGTGCACTCCCGGTCGGTGCCATGGTACGCGTGGCCACGGGATCGGACCCGCTCTACGCGGAGATCGTCCACCGGGAGGGCGCGCATCCGGAAGTGGGGCCGCTCGGGGACGTACCGGAATGGGTGTCCGGGGCGCCCGCCGGCGCTGCAGGCCCGGGCAGGCCGGCGACCGGCGCGGCTCTCAGTCGAAGGGAGCTCCTGGTCCCGGACCTCCATGCCTTCGGCCCAGCCCTGAGCCTGTCACCGGCCCAGCTCCATCGCTTACGCACGCGCCGGCGCTGGATCAACGAGGACGGGCATGTCGTCGTCGACGTCTCCTACCCGTCCCCGGAGGCGGCCCGATGTGACGACCTGACGGCCTACGCGGACCACCTCCTGACCGCGGCGCGGGAGCAGCTGCTCAGTCCCTTCGTTCCCGTGTCCCTCGCCGAACTCGTGGGCGGCACAAGCAATGACGAACTGCGGGCGGGCCTGCTCGGTCTGCTCGACACGGTGCGGGGCGTCCTCGGCTCCAGCGCCTCGCTGCGCACATGGGGTTACTACGCCGTGACCCGGGCTTCTCTCGCGGAGTGCTGGGCCGATGCCGGACCGCTGGGCGGCGACGACCTCAGGTCTCTCGCGGCCACGGTGGAACACGCGGCCACCCCGGCGAGGCGGCGCCATGGCCTCACCACCCCGGTCACGGTGTACACGGCGGTCGGGCCGCGGCTTCGCCAGTTCCCCGGCGCGAAGGAACTGCTCAGGGGAGTGGGGTACGCCGCGGCGGTCTGCCGGGCGAACATGACACTCGCCGATGTCGTCCGAAGGGACAGCGACCAGGGCCTGTTCGAGAATGGCTCCCGGATCACGCTTGACGACACCTTCGAGAGCGGGGGCGTCTGGCGGTCTCATCATCCGGGTGGTGCAAAAGCGCCTGGAGACCCCCTGGCCCCGGCAGGGCGTGGCTGGGCGTCGACGCTCCCCGCGCGGCCGGAGTCGGAAGCAGGGGGGGATCCGGAAGCGGAGATCGATCCGGTCGATCTTCCCCTCGCTGACGATGCCTTCCTCGGCCCCGGCGAACTCCTGCGGAACGACGCGAAGGAGATCGCCTGGCGGGCGCCCCTGCGGCTTGCCCATCTCATCGACGGCTGGTTCCCTCTGCACTCGTACGTCGCGCACGAACTCCGCAGGTCTCACGGCCCACGCCTCGCGTCACACCTCGAACTCGACCATGTCGGCCAGACACTGGACGAACGAGAGGCAGCTCAGGACGTCATCGCCGAACTCGGTGGCGAACCGGGTCGTTTGACGGGAATCCTCTGGCCCCGCGACTTCTTTCCCGGCCTGATGCTCGAGCTGCGCTGGCTCCGCGGCGAAACGGTGATCCGCGTGGCCACGACCCCGCTCACGGATCCGGTGCATGTCGACGACCGTGTGATCGGGCACTGCTACGACTCCCGCGTGCTCACCAGGGAGGACGCTCCGGGCAGCGATCGCCATGGCGACAGCGCGGTCGGTCTCGGCCCCCGGCAGCTGGTGATGCGCACCGTGCGCCGCTGCGGGCTGCTCACCCTGGACGGCCATGCTCTACTGGATCGTTCGGTCCTGCCGAGCGCGGTCTACGGGCGCTGGCCGGCACGGTCGCAAGTCGCGGTCCTGGAGTCGGCGGTCGCGGATCTGCTCGCGGAACGAATCCTGGAGCCGGCCCTCGGCAGCCGGGACGCCTGGGGGCAACCGTACTACCCGGCACGCGACGGGCAGCTGGCCATCCCGCTCATCGGCTACCGCCCTGTACGGCGACGGGTGATACGCCCATGGGGCGGCACGGAACCGGACGATTTGGGGCTGCTCGCCGTCCAGTTCGTTGCTGGTCACCTGCGGCGCCTCCGGCCGGGGTGCTCGCCCAGCGAGGCGCAGCGAGCGGCCTTCCGTGAACACTGCCGCAGGCTCGGTAAGGCGGACGGCTGGGAATTGCCCCACGGCTACACGTTCGTCACAGAGCACACACGCGGTCACTGACCCGCGAATCCACGTTTCCGAGCCTCATTCGGCCATCTTGTTCCTCCCTTTCGGCTCCTCGGCGTCGAGCGAGTCGATCCCGCAGAATCAGCCGCAGAAACGGAGTAGGCGTACATGCACGACCGCTACCACGTCATCACGGGGCCGCCGCTGTCCCCGCCGACCGTCTCGGCCGAGGATCTCGAAGGCCTGGCCGCCGCGCTCAACGCCTTGGAACACCCGGTCGGAGCCACTCTGAACGAGCTCACGGTCGGCATGGTGGAACTCGCCTTCAACTCTCTGCCGCCCAGAAACCGGCAGAAGCTGCTCGGCAGCCTGGGCATCCGCATGGCGGCCCCTCGGCGGGCAGGCAGGGCCCTCTGCCAGGACGTTCTCTCCCGGCTGCGGCGCGACGCCCGGCAGCACACCTGCACCTGCGGTATCAGGGATCTCACGCTCACCGTGCTGGACCAGATCCTCCAGGTCGCCTTCGCCAAGGACAGCAAGACCATCTCCGAGCCCGTTGCCCGATGGGGTACGACGCTGCTCCGAGCCACGGTATTCGCTTGGTGCAACGCCTCCGTCACCGACGCCTACGTTCTCGCCTGGGCGGCCGACCAGGACTGGTTCACGGAGACGGCCGACGATGAGGAGTCCGTTCGTCTGGCCGTCGTGGCCGACGAGGCTCGGTCCGTCATGGCTGCGTACCCGGACTTCGACGGCATACGGGAAGACTTCGAGCGGCTGTCCGCGGGTGAGAGGAAGGGCGAGGTGGCTGCCGTCGCCGACAGGCCGGGCGGGAAGGTCGCCGTTTCCGAGGAGGTTGTGCCGAGCTCCGGCGCCCCGCACGACGTGCTCGTGACCGCATCCGAAGACGCTCAGGCCGAGCAGGGGACGGACCTGGAGGATGCCTGCCGCCAGCTGGAGTCGGCCCTCGCGGGAGCCCGGCGAGCTGCGGAGAACGTGACCAGTGTGGTGGCGGACGGCTGCCCTCCGCATGACGAGGACCTGGCTGTCCTGGCCGCGCTGGGCGCCGTCTTCGACAGCGCTGACGCGGTGTTCCACGCGGCGGGGATGAACGGGGTGCCCCGCCGCCTGAAGGACATGACGGAGGCCGCACGCGAGTACCGGACGGCATGTGACCGTGACCGCCAGGCACGGGGGACGCTGCGGGGACTGCTGGATGTCGCAGGCAGGCCGGACAGCCCCGCTGCCTTTGCCGCCGAGGCTGTGAGAGGAGCGACCCGCCGTCTGCTGAACGCAGAGGTGTGGGAGCAGACGCATCGGCAGGAAAGCGCCGCGCTCGCCGACCTGGCACGGCTGATCCGGGAGGGGCGACAGGCGTACGCGGCGACGGAGATCCTGGCCCTGCAGGATCAGATGGTGCGGGTGTTACCCGCGTGTGCCATGGCGGTGGTCCTGGCCCCTGAACTGGTACTGGCGCAGCCGGAGGAGAGCTTCGCGGACCTGGCCGAGGCCGAGGTGGAGGTCTCCGAAGGAGACGTCGGCGGAGGCGAGGATCCCACCGCTGACGACATGACCGCCGAGCACGGCGAGCTAGTCGTCGAGCAAACGGACGAGAGCCTGTCGGCGAGGCCTGACGGTCGGGCCACCGAAGGCCCCCCGCCCCACGCCGCACTCGAACCGCAAGCCTCCGCCTTACCGCCGACGGACGGTCCGCTCGACACGGACGACGTGCGGGCCGCGACACCCATCGACGAGCCGACGGCACCCGCCACGGACCCGGAAACGAACCTCTCGGCCGCGCCCGCCCCGGTGCCCGCACCTGCTACCGTCCCGGTAGCCGCGCCTGCGCCTGCTTCCAACGCGTCACGCGACGAGGGCGCTCCATCCGCAGAGCCGGCTCTGAATCCTCTGGCCTCCGCCAACGCCGAGGCGAATCCCAACGAGGCTGCGACAGAGCGAGTCCTGACGCGGCTGGTCGTGGAGCGGCGCTTCGGACTCGCCCACCGCGTTGCGACTGCCGCCGGCCACCCCGAGCCGCAGGTGGCGGCGCTCCGCCTGGCCGGTGCCGCCGCGTTGCTGACGTCCGGTGATAGCCAGGGGGTCCGGCTTACCGCCGACCTGCTCCAGCGATATGGCGGATACGCCAGCCGAGACACGGAAGGCAGCGAGCTCCTTCTGCTGCCCGCCCTGTTGCGTACGGCGCTGATCACCGGGGACCATCTGGCGGGTGCCCAGCTGAAGGCTCTAGCGCCCCGGCTGCCGGAACGGCTGGCGGAGGCGGCGACCACGGTCGCCGACCGTGCCCTTAGCGGGGCCCTGATGGTGGCCTCGCCGCTGGTGGTCAGCGCCGACGTCTCCGGGGCGGAGGCACGGCTGCGGGAGTTGCTGGAGCAGTGCCGTGTCCTGCTCGTACCGCCGAGGCTTCGGTTCGCACGAGCGACGGAGATCGCGAAGCGCTGGTTGTCCGGCGACGGGCTGCTCGGATCGCTGCTCATGGCCGTAGTCGGTGACCAACGTGACGGGGTGGCCCAGGTGCGCGAGCAGGCCGAGCGCCTGTCGAAGCTGCCCGAGGTAAGTAACGAGATCGACCGTATGGACCGCAAGCACCGCTCGCCCAGCGGCAAGCCGCTCCAGGGCTCCGGGCGGCAAGACCTGGTGCATCTCGTGGATCGAGCCATCGGTCTGGTCAAGGAGTGGTGTCTGGCGGTCGACACCATACGCCGTGGTGACCGCTCCGACGGCAACCGGGCGGTCAAGGAGATCTCCTCCCTGCGCCGGTCCCTGCTGGACGGCCAGGAGGCGGCACTGGGCGAACTGGAGCAGCTGGCGCGGGGCTCGGGCGCCGTCAAGGCCGCAGCCGCCTGGGCGGCACGCGCCTCCATGGAAGAGCTGTTCGCCCTGCTGGCCGGTGACACCGCGAGCACGCATCCCGGCGATCCGGTAGACCCCGAACTTGTCCTGGACGCGGAACTGCTGAAGGTGTGCGACCACCGTGACGAGCGGCCGTCGCTCGACGAGCTGTTCACCGCCGTCGACCGGAGCTGGCAGGACGCCCTCGCCGAGCGGCTCGCCCACGACGCCTTCGCCGCGGCTCGTACTCTCGTCGAGCTGGCGGGACGAGGGCTGCTGCCTGGTGCACGGGCCGGGGAGTTCACTCCGCCCGCAGTGGCCGAGATCGAGGCCCAGGCGGCCGCCCGGCGCGCTGAGCTGCGCGGGAAGCACGACGACCTTGTCGCCGAGCTGCACCGCGCGCAGGCCGATGGTGCCGTGACCGACGACCAGGACCTGCGCCTCCAGGAACTCCTCGCCGATGCCAAGGACCGGCTCGACGGCACCGACACGTACCACCTGGTGGACGTACGACGAGCGCTCGACACTGTACGGAGCGACCTGCCCACCTTCCGGCAGCAGGCGGCCGACCGGATCCGGGCCCGGCTCGATGCCCTGGACCCCACCGAGGAGCAACGCGCACAGGTCCTGCGGCACCTGGACACCGGTGGCCTGGCCACAGCCGCCGACCTGGTCTACTTCCTGGAGATCGGCGAGGACGTCCCAGAGATCGACGGCGGCGAGTCCCACCTGACCGAGTTCTTCCCGGCCGTGCCCGACGGGTTGCCCAAGGGCATCGACCGTGCCCTCGTCGACCTCGTCCGGTCCGGCGGGACGCACCCGGACATTCCGATCCTGGACTACAGCACGCTCTCGACCGACGAGGCGGCCCTGGCGGCCGACGTCCTCGACGAGTGGCGGGTGCTGGGCGCGACCGAGCCGAAAGACCGGCTCGACGTCTCAGCGCGGCGGCAGTTGCCGCCGCTCCTCAAACTCCTCGGCTACGAGGCTAAGAGCGCCAGGCCGCTCGACGAGCGGTCCCCGCACCTGCGCCGGCGCGAGTACCGCCTCTTCGAAGCGACCGAGGTGGAGATCAACGGCAGGGCGAAGGCGCCCGCGTTCGGTTCGCAGATTCGGGAGCAGGGTGGCAGCCTTCGTGTGCTGATGGTCTGGGGCCGTCCGCCCGCCAAGTTCGTCATGAGCCTGGCAGAGCGCGACACCAGCGGAGCGAGCCTCCTCGTTCTCTACTTCGGCACGCTGAGCCGTGAGGCTCGCGTCGAACTCGCCATCGGCTCCGGCCGGCTGCAGCCGATGCTGGTCGTGGACGACGCCGCCCTGGCCTACCTCGCGGCACGGGGCAATCGCCAGGTCAGCACGGCCACGCAGACACTGTTGCCGTTCTCCGGCGTCAACCCGTACATTCGGGAGAAGCGCGGCCGGATCGGCGGCGAGATGTTCTACGGCCGTGACGCCGAGCGCAAAAGCGTCCTTGACCGGCACGGCACGCAGGTCATCTTCGGCGGCCGGGGACTCGGCAAGTCCGCCCTGCTCAGTGATGCCGGGGAGCGGTTCGAGGAGCAGCGCCCCGGCTACCAGCTCGCGGTGTACGTGAATCTCGACCAGGAGAACATCGGCAAGGGCAGCTCGCTGGGGCCGGAGGCGCTGTGGAGCGTCCTCGATCGGGAGCTTCGGGCGGTCGAGGTGCTGGACGGGCAGCCGGGTCGCAGGTCGCGACAGGACATCTCCGAACGGGTCCGCGCCGGCATCCGGGCCTGGCTCGACGGTGACTCCCGCCGGCGCCTGCTGGTCTTGCTCGACGAGTGCGACCAGTTCTTCGAAGCGGATGCTCCTCGCTTCGACCAGACCAAGAAGCTCAAGGGCCTCGGGTCCGACACCAAGGATCGTGCCAAGGTCGTCTTCGCCGGCCTGCACTCCGTGCAGCGGTTCTCCAAGCTCGCCAGCAACGGGCCGTTCGGCCACCTCGCGCAAACCCCGAAGGTGATCGGCCCGCTCGCCCCTCAGTCCGCCGCCGAACTGCTGGTCGACCCGATGCGGGCGCTCGGCTTCGAGTTTCAGGACATGGATCTCGTCAACAAGGTGCTCGGTTACTGCTCCTATCAGCCGTTCTTGCTCCAGATGTTCGGGCACCGGCTGGTCGAGGTGATGCACCGCAAACGGGCACGGCGCGGAGCCGAGGGGCCCCCGTACGCGGTGGAGAGCGCCGACATCGAGGTCGTGGAGTCGGACACCGGCCTCAGGGACGGCATCTCGGCGGCGTTCAAGGACACCCTCAGCCTCGACCACCGCTACGACGTGATCGCCAACGTGCTGGCCTATCACGCGCGCCATCGCGGCCTTGAGGTGCGGCTGAGCGACGCCGAACTGCGTGAGGAGTGCGAGACGTTTTGGCGCAAAGGCTTCGAACAGCTCGACACGGAGGGATTCCGCGCCTACCTCTCCGAGATGGTGGGCCTCGGCGTGCTCGCCCCCAACCACGACGGGCAGGGCTGGCATCTGAGGGGGCCGAACGCCCTGCGTATGATCGGAACCTCCCACGAGGTGGACGCCCGTTTGCTCAGGGCCGAACACGACTGCGAGCTCCAGGAGAGCATCGTTCAGGAGGGTCGTCCCGAGCTGCTCGACGGCCGACCGGCTCCGCTCACCATCACCCAGCTCGACGACCTTCTTGGCGAGAGGTCCAACCAGACGAGGGTCGTCCTCGGCACCACGGCCACGGGTGTCGGCGACGTCGGAGACACCCTCCGTGAGATTGCCGGACGCATCGCCGACTGGACGCTGCCGCCCGTAGGCAAGCCCAGTGTCTACAAGCAGGAACTCACGGGCGGCCGGCCCCGGGAACGGCGGGTCGTCATCAGCGACTTCGCCCGCTACCCGGATGCCCGGCCGGAGGCTCCCCGACAGGCCGTCGACCTGGCCGAGACGCTGCTGCCCGTCACGCCGGGGGTGACCCGTGCCGTGGTCGTCGTCACCGATCCCACCCAGCTGGGCCTGTGGCGCCCCCTGCTGACGGGCACCGAACCCACCTCGGCCGCTCCCGTGGTGCTGCGCCGGCACGACCGCCGCAGCCTGCACGGCTGGGCCCAGCGGGTCGAGAAGTTCCACACAGAGGACCGTCTGGACCGTCTCCACGAGCTGACCGGAGGCTGGCCGATCCTTGTCGACCGGGCCCACCGTCTCCACAATGAACTGGGCGATCCGGACGCGGTGCTGCGCCGACTGGCCGATCTCTGCGCGGACCGGACCGAGGCTCGCGCCTTTGTTGAGGCGACCGGCGTGTACGTGGACCCGCTGCTCGTGACCGGCTACCGGTCTCTCGCCGAGGAGTTCATGGAGGACCCGTTTGACCTGGAGAGTGCGGTGACCGCTGTGGCGGTCCGGATCGAGGACGAAGACGAGGCCCGCTGGATCGTCACCTGCCTTGATGCCCTCCAGGCCTTCGACCACCAGGGGAACCAGTTGCGCCTGGAACGGCTGCTCCGGAAGTGCCTGACGCTCCAGAACTGACGCCGAAGCATAGGCAGGCTTCTGACCGGCGATTCTGATAGCGGCAACTTCCCTGCTTGGCCGAGACGACTTGCTGCCAGGCGGCGACGAGTCCACAGCGAAGCGGTCGGCGAGCATGGCGACGAGGAGACCCCTTCTTGTAGGGGTCTCCTCTGGCTGGGCTGGGCCACCGTCGGGGCAGCCTGTGTCCTCCAGCTCACCGACACCGACGACGGCGCCCGCTGCGGTGGCAATACGCCGTCGGCGCCGCCCGGCCCGCCGCCGCATACTGTCTCTACCTCCACCACCTCGCCCTCGGCCAAGCCGACGCAGCCGACTGGTGGCACCAGCGCCGAGCGGCTGACGCCGGCAGGGCCCTGCCATCCATCGGAGGGCGTACCGGGTCGGCTGGTCGGTCAGCGGCGGCGTTTGAGGTGGCGCAGGAGACTGGCCCGCTCCGCGCTCATGGGCGTGGGGGCCGGGTGGGCGGCGGGCTGGGGCGGTGGGTCATCGGCGTGGGCTTGCTGCGATGCCTCGATCATGGGGCTGGTGCGGATCACCAGATGGTCAGCCGGGCCCTGGGGCCAGCAGGTGATGAGGTACTCCTCGGTCGGTTCCTCTGCGACGCCGTCGGGGTTGATCGACCGGCCTCTGGCGTGGACCCGGACCCGGTACCAGCCCGGGCCTTGAGCGTTGAGAGTAGGGAGGGTGTCCGGAGTGATCTCTCCATCGGAGGTGATGCGGAGGTCTCCCTCGAGGGACCGCACGCTGATCTCCACGATCTCCTCCCAGTCGGCTTCCTCCACGCTGGGGGCAGCGCTGAGGACCTCGGCCCGGATCCGGACGTACCCGGTGTGGATGCCGGTGCTGACCCATGCTCCCCAGTCCATGGGAGCGGCCAGGCCAGCTGACCAGCGTGCTGTGTCCGCGGGGATGGAGGCGGCGTCGGTGATGCCGAAAAGTCCGTCGTTGATGAACATGACAGATGTGTTCACAGGGCTGAGCCTATCGAGGCAAGGGGTGGAGATGCGGGGCCACGGGGGAAATTCGTGGCCCTCGCACCCGCACCGTCAGGTACCGATCAGGACCCGGAAGGGATCGCCGTCCAGCATCCGCTCATCCCTGTAGAAGGAGCTGTTCTTCCCGCCCTGGTAATCCTGGTCCTGCCTTTTGATCATGCAGGCACTCGCTCCCTTCGGCCCCGTCCGCGAGGGCACACCCGCGATGGAGCATCCGGAGAAGCTGCGGCGCTGCCCTCCCGACGCCAGGCCTTCCCGGGAGGTGGCCACCGGGTACTCGTCACAGGTCTTTCCCGGGGGGCGAGGTTCATTGCGCGGGCAGGCCAGGTTGCGGTTCTTGTCCTGCCTGGCGGCATCAGTTGTCCGGTGCAGCGGATGCTTGAAGCTGCCTCCCGGCAGACCGGAGGCCTGGGCCCGCTTGACGTGTGACGCCAGCTCAGGCGCCCGGCTCTTGCTGTAGATGAGTGGCGAGGCGTACCAGGGCACGACGCATCCCACGCGTGTCGTGCCCGCGGTCGCGTTGTCGCACCGGAAATCGTTGAAGCCGGTCTTGGCGCCGGCCGGCGGGTAGCCGGCGCTGGTGAAGGTCAGGTTCCACGTGGTGGCACACTTTCCCTTTGCTCCCCGCCGCGTGACCGTGGTGTCGAAGTATGACTCCCCGAGCTTCCACGATCCCACCGGTGCCAGTTTCCGTGAGGGGAACTTCGATTCGGCGACCTTGCACGCCCCGTCCTTGGTGGCCGTGCCCTTGATCGAGCCCTTCAGCGCGTCACCCCAGCCGCGATACACGGACGTTTCGACCTGGTGGCCCCATGCGGGCAGGCCGGCGTCGCCGTAGGAGTAGCTGATGACTATGAGGCTGGTCTGGCCGGTTTCTCTCCTTTGGCCGTTGACCGTGCGGTAGGTGGAGTAGGTCAGTCCCGAGGTCCTGCAGACTGCCGTGCGGGTGCCGTGGGTGCGATCGCGGGCGTCCTCGCACCACTTGGGTGCCGCAACGGCGGCGGCCCGGGCGCGGCTGTCTTCGCCCAGAATGCGTGCCAGCTGCGGTGCCGCCATCGGTCGCAGGCAGCTCGTCGCACCGCTGGTGTTCGGCGCCGAGCACGTTTCGGGCCGGACCTGTGCTTCTCTGTCCGCGCCGGGCTTGGCCGACGGCTCGGCACCCGGGCCGGTGACGATGACCGGTACGGGCCTGTCCTTCTGCGGCGCGGTGCCGGGGTCGGCAGCCGCTGAGCCCGCCGTGAGCAGCGTTGCCAAAAGGCCGCTCCCAGCGGCACCCGATAACAAAACGTTTCTCCAATTCAATATAAACCCCTCCCCCATTTTCCGGCGGTAAGCATTCATATTGCCGCCTTTTGTTGCCGTGATTCCATCACGCAAGCCGCTTCAGCAACAGGTGGTTACCGGACGAGAAGGGGCTACCGGTGCGTCAGGTTCATGAAATGCATTTGATCTCGGCGAGCCTCCTTGACTGACGGAAGTGGAATTTAGGAATCTATTACTGTTCAGCTGTCAATAGGTGAATTTGCAAACTTGGGCCGGTCCAAGACGCTCCGCATCCCGATTCGGTACCAGACGATGTGGGTGGGCACCGCGGACCACCTCCCGGCCGTACGACCACGTTGCGCGACCGACCGGCGCCCAGGTGAGTTCGTAGACACCCGGGGTGCAGCGGACGGGCAAGATGCGGAGGTCGGCGCGGAAGCGGCGGGTGCGTAGGTCGTCGACGAAGGCGGCCACGGCCTGGCGGAAGCGGCGGCGCTGCTCTGGGGTGAGGCGGTGATGGTCGGCGGTGAAGGCCTGGTGGTCCGGGGGGAGTGGGCAGCGGTGTCTGCCGGGAGCCCGCGCTCTCTTCAAGGTGCGCCGCCGGTACACCACCGAGGCGGTGATCGGCGCGATCACCGGCACCCTGCGCCGACACCCGGACGCTCGTGCTGGGCCGCCTCGACGAGGAGGGTACGCTGCGGCCGGTCGGCCGGAGTACGCCGCTGCGGCCTGATGCGGCGCGCGACCTGGCCGAGCGGCTGACGCCGGCAGGCCCCGGACATCCATGGGAGGGCGTACGGTTCACGACCTCCTGGGGCTCGCGGACACCGCTCGACGTCGTGTTGGTCGAACCGGTGCTGGTCGCCGAGATCATGGTGGACACGGCGCTGGAGCGCGGAGCGTGGAGACACCCGGTGCGCTTCGCCCGGATCCGGATGGACGTCGCGGTCACGGATGGTCCGCCTTTCGGCGCAGGCACCGAGCCCGCCAACGGGTGACCCTCCCTTCCGCTTTTGCGGTGCGACAGCGTCATGGGCCGGTTCAGCGAAAGGCTCCGTGGGCTTCAGTCGAACGATCTTCCCCGCGGGGCGACAGGCGGCCCGGGTACCTGGTGGCGCCTTGGTCACGTGGGGCCGGCGGCCACTCGTGCCGAGCGGTGGCATGCCTCGCACAGCATCACCGTGCCGGCCGGGTCGGCGAGCACAGCAGCGGCCTCGGGCAGCACGAGGTTCGAGGTACCAGGCATCCAGCAGCCCCGTGCGTGGAGATAGCCGCGGCGGGCCCGGGCGCCGCTCGAGGTACGCCTCCTCTACCCGCAGCCCGTACGGATCGGCGACGAGATCACGCACCTCTGACCGAACCGCCACAGTCCCCGTCACAGTGATCACCGCCTCCCCCGGGTGCGTGCCCGGATGATCGCCTCCCGGCCGCGCCGGGTCGGCACGGCCTCGTAGGAGACCCCCTCGATGCGATGGACGTGTGTGGCCGGGGCGTCGAAGATGGTGTCGGCGGGCTCGGCGACGACCTGGCCGTCGCGCGTCTGGACGCTCGCCCACAACGTCACCGACACCGTGTAGAACCAGGTCCCGCTGGGCGCCTGCCAGCGTTCCAGCAGCCGGCCGGTCAGGACCTGGCCGTCGAAGGTGACAACCTCGACCAGCGGGCCCAGGTCATCGGGGCCGCCTGGGGCCAAGGGGCGAGGATCGTGCCGGCGGTCCATGGCGGTCTACGCCGCGACGTCGTCGGCGTCCCTTTCGTGGGCGTGCTTGAGCTGCATGCGCGCCTCCACGACCTTCTCTCGCTCCAGAGAAGCCCAGAAGGGGTGCGTGCTGACCACAGTGGACAGCTCCCGCAGGCGCTCGTGCAGTCGCTGTACCTCCGCCAGCTGCTCCGCGGTGTATCCCGGTGAGGCCGGACGCCGGCGGGGCTGCCACCGGTCGGTGTCCTCCCAGCCGTCCATCGGTTCCACGGACCAGGGAAGGGTCCGGCACAGCGCGTCGTACTCGGCGCGCGTCTGGTGCAGCTCCAGCTGGGCTGCGAGCAGGTCTGGCGGGAAGGTGGTACTCACACAGAAATCATATGCCTGTTCGATTCTGTCGGGGTAGCCATCCCTCCCTCGCCGCGCTGCCGTGTCCTCCGGTCGGCGGCATGGTGGCGCCTGCCGCCTCCGATGTCCCCGTTCGGACGGTGACGCGCTCCTGGCTGGAGTGCCCTTCCGGGGGGCAGAGCCTCCCGAGCCCTGGCCCGCCGACCCAGGCGTGCAGCGGGCCCCCGGGGGCGCGCGGACGGTCGCGCGCGCCAAGGGGCCGGAGCTCTCGCAGATGCGACTGAACGTTCGGGTGCCCTATGCGATGAACTGATTGCACACAGTGTCCGGCCGTATGGGGCGGTTCGGCACTGCACCGAGCAAATAGGGAGGTCTTGTGAACCTCGAATGGTTCGAGGCAGCGACAGCCGCCGGGACGGTGAGCACCGTGGCTCTCTCGGCAGCCCGCGGCGAGCAGGGCGGGGGAGAGCAGATGGCCGGTGCCGCCTCTGAGCCACCACTCGATTTCCAAACGTTCTACAAGCGCTACCACCGCGTCTACCTGCGCTACGCCCACCTGCACCTGGGCGACCGCAGCGCCGCGATCGAGACCGTGGAGACGGTCTTCGTCCAACTGCTGGAGTCCTGGCCGAAGGTCCTGAGCGAGGCCAGCGTCCAGCGCTACACCGTGTCGGTCCTGCGGCACACCATCGCCTCCCGGCTGGCGGTCACCGGCCGCACCAGCGCTCTGGTGGAGACCGCCGTCTTCGACCGGGTGCGCGCCGCGGTCCGCCGGCAGCTGGAGGTCATGGAGTCTTCACTGGGACTGTACGGGGCGATCGCCCGGCTGCCCGAGCGCCAGATGGACGTCATCGTCTTCCGCTTCGTGCTGGGGTACACCCCCGAGCAGGTCGCGGAAATCATGGGGGTCTCGTGCGGCACGGTGCGCTCGCACACCCATGCTGCCCGCCGGCAACTGGCCCGGGAGCTGGGCATGCGGTGCAGCAACAAGGAAGCGGAGGAGATTGCATGAGCGCCAAGGAATCCGAGCTGGCTTTCATCGACGTGATGCTGAGCGAGGCGGAAGCCGTGGCCGACGAGTTCGACGGATTCGACGTCGACGCATCCCTGCAGCGGATCGCCCGCCGAGCGGTGAGCCGGGCCGCCGACGAGATGGACCACCGTGCCCGCCTGGCCGCCGCGTCCGGAGCCAGGATTCGGTCGGAGTTCGGGCCGCAGCCCGTCTACCAGCGGGCCGCCGCCAGCCTTGAGAAGCTGTCCTCGCAAGTGGTGCGCGACCCGGGCACGGTGGAGGCGATGGCGAGGCTAGTCGACGACCGCTCCCGCATCGAGCCGGCCGGAGCTCTCACCTTCGCCTGCCTGCTGTACCTGTCCGACCGGCCCGAAGGCGCGCAGTTTTGGTGGCAGTTCGCTGCCGGTGCCGGGGTCGCCACTGCGGCGTACTGCCTGTACCTGCACCATGCGCAGTACTGCGAGGACAGCGTGGCCAGCTTCTGGCACCGGGAGGCACTGGCCCTCCGCGACCCCGCCGGCGAAGACCTCTACTCCAGCATCGAGCTTCACACCCCTGCTGCGGTGGGTCCGGTCGCGGCAGCCAGAGCCGAGGCCACCTCCTGGTGGGAAGAGCAGATCACCGACCCCGCCCTGGGCACGGTGGTCAGCTGGGCACTGGACCACGCCAAGATCGCCGATGCTGTATGCCGTCTGAAAGCCGACACAGACGAAGACTACGGGCTCGTGCCCCGCCCCGACCCCGCGCTCGCCGCCGAACTGGAAGAGCACTTCGAGCACGCCCCCTGACGCCCTCCTCACCGGCCACCGGCATCACGATCCGGCGTCTGCCCCGCGCTCAGGGGCGGTTGAGGATGCTGTGGGTGCCGATCCGCCGCCAGACGATGTGCTGCTCGCCCGGGACTATCTCGGGCCCGTACTGCCAGGTCGCCCGCCCGTTGCTGTCCCAGGTCAGCTCGAAGACGCCGGGCGCGCAGCGGACGCCCTTCACGCGGAGGCCGGCGCGGAAGCTCCCGCGTCCGGTGCACAGGTCGCGGACGAAGGCGTTGACGGCCTGGTGGAAACGGCGGCGCTGGGCGGGGGAGAGGCGGCGAAGGTCGGTGGTGAAGCGGGGCGTGGCCTCGTAGGTCGGCACGTCGGTCCTCCAGTCAGCAAGAAGCCCCCGGCACTGCCGGGGGCGGAGAGTCGGTGACGTGTGCAGGGCGCGGCGTCTTTGGCCGCCGGGCGGGGGAGCGGTACGTAGATGCGCGCTCGTTGACGGTGGAGTCGTCTACTGGCGGTTTCCGGTGTGTGTGAGGCGGGTGTGACTGGGGGCCGCGCAGCATTTACATGGCCCTGGCGGTGTCCGCCGGGCGGGCACGGTGGCGCCGCGAGCGCCCGCCGGGAGGGATCAGCCGTGAAGATCCGGTGAACCCTCCCGCCTCACGGGATCGCGCTTTTTCGCAGGTCAGAGCCGGTGTGTGCTGTGGCGATGCTGAGTGTCGCGAAGATCCAGAGACGTAACGCGTGGCGGTACTACATACGCGGAGTCGCGTTCGGTGACGGCCGCCGCCCGGCCGGTCAGTCGTTGAAGGACGCCCAGGAGCTGGCCGGGCTCCCACCGGGACGGTGGGTGGGGCGTGGTCTGCGTGCGCTGGGGCTCACCGAGGGCGGCCAAGTGTCCGAGCGACAGCTGGAGCTGCTGTTCGGCGAGGGCCGGCACCCGGACGCGGACCGCATCGAGCGCGGCCTCCTGGACGACGGTGTCGACGCGGCCACGGCCCGCCGGCTGACGGTGCTGGGGCAGCCGATCGAGGAGATCGAGGCGCGCAAGCAGACTCCGCTGCTCGGCATGGACTTCACCTTCCGGCCGCAGGCGTCACTGGTCGTGCTGTGGGCGCTGGGCGACGCTGCCACGCGCCGGATCATCGAGCGGGCCCACGAACGGGCCGTCGCCACGGCGCTGAGCTGGCTGGAGGATGAGGTTGCCGAGACCCGGTGGGCGTCAGGCCGCGGCCGCGCGAAGACACCCGCGCTCGTGGTCGCCGCCTTCCGGCACATCGACAACCGCGACGGACTGCCGCTCCTGCACGAGCACTGCCTGATCCTCAACCGCGTCCAGCGCCTGGGCGCCGATGGTGAACCGGTCTGGGGCGCTGTGGACACCTACCGCCTCTACCAGAACGTGGTGGCTGCCGGGACGCTCTACACCCTGGCGATGACAACCGAGGTGTGCGAAACCCTGGGGCTGGCGACCGTGCCGCGCGAGGTCACACCGGGCCTGCGTCCGGTCATGGAGATCGCCGGAGTACCCGAGGACCTCATCAACTGGTCGGCGTCCCGCCGCCAGCGCATCGAGGACGCACTGGAGGTGCTCACCGACCAGTACGTGAAGAACCACGGGCACCTGCCCTCAGAGCGCGGCCGTCACCAACTGGGCTGGTGGGCGGCGCAGGAGACCCGGCCTGCGAAGAAGAAGCCGAAGCCGCTCGCGCAGCTGCTCGCGTGGTGGCGCGCCTCCGCGATCCTCCGCTTCGGCCGGCAGCTCATCGACGGCCTCCTGGACAGGTGCCGGGCAGCCGGAGCGGCGATCCGGGCGCGGGTGGATCCCGCCGTGGACGTGGCCCTCGCCGCCGTTGACGTCGCCGCGGTCGTCTCCACCGTCCGCGGTAAATTCGCCCGCCGCCACATCCTGGCCGAAGCCCGCCGGCACCTGCTGGAGACCCTGCGCGGCCAGGAGTTCACGCGCGGCCTGGACGACTACATCGCAGACCGCGCCCTGTCCGACCACAGCCGTCAGTCCACCGCTCCGAAGCCCGGCCGCCGGACCCCGGCTGCCGACCAGCTCTTCTACACCGCCGACTTCACCGAGCCCGAACGCTGGTGGATCGCCGGCACCGACGGCAAGCCTCCCCGCGAGTCGAGCCGGTACGAGCGAGCACGGGTCGCCAGCCTCGCCGTGCAGAACGCGATCCGCGCCGCCCGTACCCCGCCCGCCGCCGCACAGGACGACGCCCCGGCCGCGACCGCGTCGGCCGGCGTGCACACGGAAGACCACCACGATCAGGCGTCAGACCCGCCGCACGCCGTCGACCACCCGGGCCGGGATGCCGTGCCCACCCCGGCGCAGCGGGCCGCCGCCGTCCAGGCCCACCAGCAGGCCGCGATGCCCGAGGAGTACCTGGAGGGCCGTACGACCGACCCGGCTACGTGGCTGCGCACACCGGAGAACCTGGAACGGCTCGCCGCCTTCACCCGCACGGCCAATGCCCGCCGTCGCGCCTTCGAGGCCCGGCCGAAGCCCGAGCAGCCGGCCGACGTGGTCAAGCCCGCCGACCAGCAGCAGCACCACACGAACCGGCCCGATCGCGGCAGGAGAGCAGGCCGTGACCGGTGAGGGATGGCAACCGGCCAGCGCATGGCCGATCTGTGACTTCACCCGCGAGGCCAGGCTGCCTGGACTGAGCATCGGGGCGTTGGCACCTGGTTTGGAAGGAACCTTGACCGACCTGCACGAACCGCTGGAACCGTTCGACAGCTGCCCCGACGAACTGCCCCCGCCCGCCAGCGCGGCGAGGTGAATGGTGGGCCTGCTCAGCGTCGCCGACGACCTCGCCAGGAGCCTGGCGGTGCTGAAGATCCGGGTGCAGCCTGACGACCACGTTGACCTTCGAGCCACGAGACCTGAACCGGACCGATCCGGAGAAGGGCTACCTGAACTTCGTCCCGGACTCACCCCGTGAAACACCGGCACCTCCTACCTGGCCAACCTCATCGGATAGCACCCCTCCGTGGCCGTATGCGTCACCCCGGCACGGTTGCGGCGTTGTGCCGGGCATGGAATGGAGACAGATACTTGACGAGCTCACCGACGCGGTAGAGGTGCGTAACGGCCACGTAGCAGCTCTGCGCAACGCCAGCACGCATGTGACCGAACTGACTGCGCAGGCGATCGCAGCGGGCGCCCCCCACCCGTCTCTCACCCGCGTCTTGGCCGACCTGCAACCAGTCATCGTGCAGCAGCAGTTGAGCCGACGCGGGCAGGACACTAAGGCTCCGCCGCAGCCGGAGCCCGCAGCGCCGACACCCCTCGCGCACCCGGGAGCGGACAGCTGCCCTCTGATCGTCCGGCGGCTCCTGGAGGCCTTCACCGCGCATGGCGACCCCGAGTGGCTGACTCTCTCGAAGATCGCCGACCATCTGGTCAGCGCCGACCCGACCACCTGGGGCCAGTGGGAGGGACGGCACAACCGACTACTCATGATTGGCCGCACCCTACGGGCCGCACTCCGGCGAGACAGACTGCAGATTCCCGTCGTGCGACTCAGCGCCACCATCGACCGGAAACGCCCGGCGGTCTACCAACTGGCGGACATCCAGCGCGTACTGTAGCCGCCCGCCCAGGTCGGCGAACGCGTGGAGCTTATCCACGCTGAGTTTCCCACGCCTGCTCTTGCTCCGGCGGGAGGGGCGGCGAGGGCGGCGTGTTCAGCCGGTCGCGCGTCGCTGGGGGCCGCCGCGCTGCGCCGCCGTCAGCGTGGCCTGTCTTTGGTGGTACACCCGGGTGTGCGTTTTCCACAGAGGCGTGCACTCGGGGCCACGTTTTACCAGGTCAGATATAGTGCACCGAGATGCAAGCACCGGTGCACCCCCCTTCCGTGCATCGGGCATCAAGGCGCCGAAGCCGCCGTCGGCCTGGCGCCGCTCCTCGGCAGTGCCCCGGTGGCCGGCCAAACCCGTGGCGCACCGTGCAGCCGCGCCGAGGCCGACCAATGTGAGTGTGCGCGGTGGAGCCCATCGCGCACCGGGTGAGCGAATCGTCGATGCCCCCAGGAGGGGAGTGGAGCCCACTCGAAGAGCGGAGCTCACCGCGGCGGTGCGGACCGGGCGGAGCGGGGAGTCCACGTCGGACCAGGCGGAGGGTGGACTCCATTCTGGCGAGCACTGACCGGTGGGGGAACGGGAGACACCCTGCATCCCGTGCGCACCACCGCGGTGGCGATGCACGGCACTGTGCACACCGGTGCGCATCCTGGCGCGCTCCACTGCGCGCCGCCATCCGCCCACCCTGCCCGCCGCCAGCGCTGGCTGATATGACCAAGGACTTCCGGCTCGTGACGAGCGAGCCGACCACCGGCGTATACCCGGGACCGTTCCGTATGGCGGGACAGAGGACGAGGTGGCTGTGTCAGATGCCGGGACGGAACCGGAGGGCCGCGGTCGGAGCCAGCGGGGAGGAGGGAAGCTGAGGGGACCGACCCCCTCACGGATCGAGGCCCGACATGGTCGACCCGGAACCGCTTGAGCTCTCACCGGAGCGACTGCAGCAGATTCAACGGATCATCGATTCCGTCCGGCTGCGCCAGGCGTTGTACCAGCCGCCGAAGCCGCCGCAGCGACGTCGCCGCTCGCGACAATACCCGGGCCGCTGGCCGAACCCGGGACAGGCCCCGCGCCACCCCAGGCGCTCCCAGGGCTGAAGCCGCGCACCGCGGTGGATTGCATCCCGCGCACCCGGGCACACCACGACCCGCGGCGCGGCCTGGCATCCGCAATGCTCGGGTGCATCGCATCGGAGCATCCCCTGCCTGAACCGATGCCCACTACCCGGCCGAGTCCGCTTCGTGCACTCCCGGCCGTATGCAATGCGCTCCACGACGGACGCGACGGTGGCCTCCACTCTCGATGCACCGCGTCCGATGTGTACACGGAACGTGTCCACTCCCGAGGGCACCCACTCAGTTCGGACCCCCTTGACCAGTGTGGACAAGCGGGGCGTAGCTACCCGGCAAAACCCCTTGACCACGTGTGGAATCCCGCACGTTTTCCCTTGACAGCGTCCGCTACTGACGTCGTGGCCCCGCCGATGCACGCTCACGGAGGGGAGATCTCTCTCCCTCCATCGCTACGGAACGTGTTCAGGCCGGGGTGCGCGTGGTGCGATGCACTCTGCATCGGATGCGCGCCGCTGAGTGGAAGTGGGCCCCACCGTGCGCTCCATCGGCACGGTGGAACGCACTCCACGGTGGAGTCCAACCCGCACCGGATGCACGCGGCGCGCTGCATCGCGCGCGTCCGATACGTGTCCCTCACGATGCCGCGCACTGCGTCGGATGCGCGAAGGAGTGCGGTGGGGGACAGGGCTCTACGGTCGCGGGCGGCGCAGGTTCTCCTTGGCCGACAGCAGCCCGAGAACGGCGTGTTCCTGGTGGTGGGCGTGCCAGCGCTCCGCCAGGGTCCGGTCGGTGAACAGGGCCAGTCCCCGCGCGGTCTCTGCGGTCAGGTCGACGGCATCGAAGCCGTCGGCGGCCTGGATGAACTCCATCGCGATGTCGTGGAAGGAGACGTGTACGTCGGCGGGGGCCAGGGGCTGGCCGCTCTCGTCGGACACGAGCGTGTGTGACGCCTTGCGGGATTCGTAGTAGGTGTTGACCTGCGGCTGGATCTCGGTGCGCATCGCGGCCAGCACGCGCTGCCGGTGCGTGGGTGCGTCCAGGCACTTCTGGTACGAGAAGGCGACCTTGCTGCCGTCGACCAGGACCGCCTCAGGGCCCTTGTGGTGACCGCGCGGGGTGGCGATGACCCGGAAACGGTCCACCCCCGGGCCGATCTTCTCCGCCGCGTCGGGGTGCATGTCCAGCAGGTCCCGCAGCAGCAGATCGTCGTCCTCCTGGTCGACGACCTTCCCCAGGCCGTAGCGGCCCAGGATCGCCTGCACCGCCTCCTGGCGGGCCTTCTTCGTCGCGTAGCGGCGCGAGCCGATCCAGACCTCGGCACCTTCAGCTCCTCTGCCGTACGGGTGACGGGAGCGCTCACGCTAGGGCACATCTCTCGGTCCGGATGGTGCTTCGACCTTGCTGTGAGATCGCCGGGGGACACGGCGCCGCAGCGACGACCGAGCCCAAAGAGGCACAGTCGATCGTGATGCCGCTCACGGACAAACTGGGAGGACAAGGGGCGGTCAAGGGGCGTATCGGGCATCGGCGGCGGGCGGCGAACAGACCGCGGTCAAGGGGTGGCTTCGCACGGTGTCCCCGGCCCGCTCGCGCACGGCGCGCGGGCCGGTTGAGCCACCGTCCCGGCCGCACAGGCCGGAGAGAGCCGAGAAACCGATGCCCACCGCCCCCACCCCACGCGCTTCCTCGACCGCCGCCGGCGCCGCCGCGACAGCCGGCCCCACGGCGAGCCCCGCTGCGAGCCCTACTCCCGGCCCCGCAGCCGTTGGCCGTCGCCTGAGCGTTGTCCCTGACCAGTCCGCACTTTCGGCCGGTCCCGGCCGTTGCAACTCCTCTTCTCCTTGTACTGATGTACCGGGAGAAGCGTCCCGGGCTCGGAAGAGTGCGGCGGCGAAGGCCAGTGCGGAACTGCGCGGCGAGGTTCTGCTCTGCCTCGCCCAGCTGCGCCTTGCCACGCCCCGCCAGCTCAAGGCCCTACTGCTGCCGCACCAGCAGGGCACCGACCACGTCCGGCGCGCCCTGCGCAACCTGCTCGCCGAATCCCCGGCGCTGATCGGCCGGACCCACCGGGCGCAACAGAGCTACTGGTACTGCACCCCGGCGGGTCTGGCCGAAGCCGCTGCCTCCGGGGAGCTCGCGCCGACTGTCGGCCGGACCACTGGGAAGCGCATCGCGGCCAGCAAGACGGGCCTGCGTGAGCACGGCCTCGCCCTGGTCGACACCGTCATAGCTTTCCACCAGGCGCAGGTCGCCGACCACGCCGACTGGCAGGTGGAAGTCGCCCACCCCACGCCGGCCGGGAACCTGGTGCCCGACGGCGTGGTGCTCCTGGCCGACGGCTCCAGCGCGTTCGTGGAGATCGACCGCACCATGTCCTACGCCCGCCTGATCGCCAAGCTGGAGCGCTACGACGCCTACCGCAACGCACCGCCGTCCGGGCGTGGGAACGCCGCCCGCGCCCCGCGCAGCCACTGGCAGGAGACCTACGCCGGGCCGTCCCTGGACCGACCGTTCCCGCCGCTGCTGCTCGTCTTCGCCCCTGCCCCGCGCCGTGCGGCCCCGGCCACGAGGGAGGCCGCCTTCCACGACCGCGCCGGCCGCCTGCCGAACGTGGGCTACCGGCTCACCGTGGCGACCACGACCCTGCCACTGCTGACGAAGAACGCTGCGAACCGTCCGGTGTGGCGGGTCGTCGGCAACCGCCGCAGCGAGGAACGCCGCCCCCTGGCCGCGCTGCCGAAGGCGCAGTGAGCACAGCGGGCACGGCCTCCACCGGGCCGGGCCCGCCAGCCAGCAGCCCGCGCTGCCGGTGGCGGCTGCAACGCTGATCAGATGAACGGAGACGAGCAGCTGCTGAACGGCCTCGTCTACGGCGCGGAGCACGACGACCCCAACCCCGGCCCGCTCCCGCACCGGACCTGCGCCGAACTGGTCTGCGGGCCACTGGACGGTCTGCTGCTGGACATCCACGGTTGGCGGCCCGAGGAAGTCGACGGCGGCGTTCCGCCGGGCCACCGAGCTCTCACAGTGGCCCGGCGGCCGCGCCGTGTACGACCTGTGCCCTGGCGAACCGCCAGCGCACAGGAGCCCGGCGTCAGCGGCCGCTTCTACTACTCCGGCGACACACCCTGACCACAGGCCCGACTACGGCAGGTCAGGAGCCGGTGATGTGGTCGCTCAGCACCGGCTGCCGGCACCGGACGAGGCGCTGGTAACCACGCCACCGGGCCCGGTCCCGGCGCGCGGTTCAGCTTTCCACGGCCGGGGCGTGGTCGAAGAACCGGTCGGTCTCGTTGATCGGGATCTCCCTCACGCCGGGGTAGGGGCGGGGGAGGGGATCGTTGGTCGCGGCGATGACCTGGCAGGCGTATCCGTCGGCGGAGGGGTCGTTGGCGATGGAGATGAGGGTGTCGATCAGACGCAGGCTTGTGTCGTGATCGAGACCGGTCGAGCCGAGTCCGGCCAGGGGTGAGTCGATGATCAGCAGCGGGGGGACCCGGACCGCGGTGTCGACCCGGCCGAGGTCGCGCAGGGCCAGGAGCAGGGCGACGTTCGTCGCGACCTTGGGACTGCCGGCGACGGAGCTGTCGTCGAAGGACTTGTCGACCTCGTCGCGTTCCTTGACCAGGGTGGTGAAGTCGTGCGGGTCGAGGTGTGCTGACTCGACGGCCGGGTTGATCTGGCGCAGACGTGCGAGGAAGAACTCCGACAAGCGGCCCGTCACCTCTTTACGGCGGACAGCGTCGGCAACCTGAGCGGCGTCCCGGGCGGCCTGAGCGGCCTCCATCCGCTCCTTCGCCTCCTTGACGACCTGTGCCTGGGCCCGGAGGTAGTCGGCGTTCTCGGTCTGCCGCTTGAGCTGGGCGACATCCCGGCTGAGCCCGAAGGCCTCCTTCTCCGCCTGCTGCGCGGCGCTGCGGGCTGGCGCGAGACGCTCCTTCTCGAAGGCAACCCGGTCCGAGAACGCCTGCGAGGTGGCCCTCTCACCGGCCTCCGCCACCTCGGTCGCGGCGGTCGCGGCATCCTCCAGCTCGCGTACCTTCAGCCGCAGCCGGTCCACCTTCGCTGTCGCTGCGGCGAGCTGCCGGGCGCGTCGCTTCTCCCCCTCCGGGTGAGGCTGATCGCACTGTGGGCAGTGCCCCGGGGCGCGTTCAGGGAGACGCTGCTCGCACTCCGTGCACGCCTGCTGTGACGGCAGCTGCAGGGCATCGCGCGCGCCCTCGGCGCGCGCGAGGTCCGCCTTCGCGCTGCTCAGCCTCGCCCGCGCACCCTCAGCCTGCCTGGACACCTTGCGGCGGTGCTGCTCCGCCGCCTTGTACAGCGCGGCGAGACGGCCCAGCTCTCCGACCGCATCCGTGAGCACCCCGGCCGCCTTCTGCCACTGGTCGGAGGCCGCCTTGTGCTCCCGCACCTTCTGCTCGTACTCGGCCCTCGTAGCATCCGGGTCGGTCAGGGCACCGGAATCACGCAGCTTTTTGAACTGGTTGAGGGCTGTGCGCGCTGCCCGGTGCTGTGACTCGGCCTCGGACGCGCTCTTCTCCAGCCCAGCGAGTCCCTCGTTCCACAGCCCGAGGATCACCTCCATGGCCAGAACCCGCGTCGCGTCTGGCACGCCACCGAGGAACTCCGAGGCGATCGTCTTCTGCCGCAGCGCCATCACGGTGTTGTAGAAGCTGTCGAGAGTGAGCCGCGTCGTCCCGCGGACCGCAGCCGGCAGTCCGAGAAGTTCCTGGACGAACGCGCCCGCCGTCGTCTCACCGGCCTTCGAGGAGCTGACCGGTAAGGCCATCTCCAGCTCCTCAGGACGGTCCAGGTTGCTCAACAGCACCCGCGCCTTGGGGTCCGACCCGCTGCGCGTGGCCTGCCAGCGCGTCCCGGCTACGCGGAACACCAGACGGATCTGCTCGCAGCTGCGGACTTCGGGCATCACCCGCGCGGACTTCAGCCCGAGCGGGTAGAGAAGCGTCTCGATCGCGGTTGACTTTCCCGATTTCGAGTGGCCAACCAGGAAGGTAACCAGCCCCTTGAGCCAGCGAACGTACCAAATACCATTGCGCTTGAACTCGAGCCGCTCGATCACAAACGACGGGCCCACCGGGGCCTCCTTCGCGTCAGGTGAGTTGGACACTTCAAGAACGAGCAGCCCCCGAACGGGTGACGCCGCCAGCGCGGGTCACGCACCGTCGTCTTCTCCAACACGATGCGCGCGGTCACCGTCACCCCCCGTGCCCTGGCCCACCGGCCCGGGGCATGGACCGGACCCACCGCCTTGCCCCTCATCGGCGCCTCCGCGGTCGCCGACACGATCTGCACTGCGTGCGGGCCGCGTCGGCGGGCCGGACCTCAGCCGTGCTGTGGCAGATGTCCTGGGTGTAAGGACATGTCCGGGGATGGCTGCGTGTTCAGCCGGTCGCGCGTCGCCGGGGGCCGCCGCGCTGCGCCGCCGTCAGCGTGGCCTCTCTTTGGCGGTGCAGCCCGGGTTTGCGATTGCCAGCGCTGGCATGTGGCAGCGGCTCGCCCTGATAGCCGGCCCCGCCCCCAGAGCAGCCCGCTCCCGGGCCGAGTTCACGTCGCCCAGGTCGGCGACGCCCACCCGGCTCAGGTGCCGCTGATGACCGACGCCGAAGCCGCCGACTGGCAGGCGGAAGTCGCCCACCTCACTCCGGCCGGGTACCTCGTGCCCGACGGCTCCAGCGCATTCGTGGAGATCGACCGCACCATGTCCTGCGCTCGCCTTCCACGACCGCGCTGGCTGTCTGTCGAATCTGGGCTACCGGTTCACCGTGGTGATCACGACCTTGCCCCTGCTGACGAAGAACAGTGCGGACTGTCCGGTGTGGTGGGTCATGGGCAGCGGCTGCGGCGAGGAGCGCCGCACCCTGGCCGCGCTGCCGAAGGCGCGGTGAGCACAGCGGGCCCGGCCTCCACCGGGCCGGGCCCGCCGGCCAGCAGCCGCGCTGCCGGTAGCGGGCGGAAAGCTGATCGGATGAACGGAGACGAGCAGCTGCTGAACGGCCGCGTCTACGGGCACGACCACGACGACCCCGACCCCGACCCCGGCCCGCTCCCGCACCGGACCTACGCCGAACTGGTCGGCGGCCCGCTGGACGGCCTGCTGCTCGACATCCACGGCTGGCGCACCGAGGAAGTCGACGGCGTCGCCCTGACCACCGAGCTGTCCCGGCGGCGGCCCACAGCTCGCCAGCACTCCGAGTCTCGAAGAGGTCCGCGCCCGTATCTGGGGGCCGTGGAAGTTCAGCGCGCACGGCCGCGACGACACCCCTCGCCGTCGGCGAGTGGACCCGCTACGGTCTGACCCCGACCTTCCCGCCCACCTGGTCGGCGAGCACCACGGACGACTGGCGCCGAGGCTACGTGAACGAGCCGGTACGCCTGAGCGTCACCGCCACGTCCAAGGGCAGTGAGTGGACCGTGCCGCTGGAAGTCCCCGTCACCATCGAGGCCGACTCCTGACCACGGCAGGTCAGGAGTCGGTGATGTGGTCGAAGCCGCTCAGCGTGCACAGCCGCGTCCCCCGGTTCTCCGCGTTCTCTGTCAAGTTCTGCTTGTTGAACCGACCGGAAGATCAGAAGGGGGCAGGAGGACGCTCGGTGCAGATTCGACTCAGCGCCCAGAAATGAGGGAGTTGAGTCGGGTGAACAGCTGATCGGCTCGTGCGACCGTTGCCGGGTCGATCAGCGGCGTCAGGATGGCCTGCTCGCGGAGGAGAACGGCCGCCGGCTTGTAGTGGTTGAAGCGCGTAGTGATGTTCCGCTTCTTGAACTCGGCCTCGATCTGGCGAACAACGCGGGGGTCCTTGGCATTGAGGTCCGCTGCCGTGATCGGGGTGGTGAGCTCGGTGGCGTAGGCGCGATTGACCAGTTTCAGGTAGAAGTCACGGTCGAAGAGGTCCTCGACGTCGGCGTCAGCCGCGCTGGTGAACTCGCTGATCTCGACGAGTCCGTTCCTGGCGAGCTGGTCGTTGTCCCGGAGGCGCTGGATGGCCCCGACGTCCTTGGTGCTGGAGTCGACGAGGACCGCAACGTTCAGTTTGTTCGCCCCCAGGAGGGTCACGAAGGTGGACAGCTTCCCCGATCCGCCGATGGGGGTCTTCACCCAGAGGGGGTCAAGCCCGGTGGAGCCGTTAGCCTCGGTGATCTCCGTGAGGACGTCCAGGTAGATCAGGTCGCTCGGGCCTTCGAGAAGCAAGACGTGCTCGCCCACGAACAGCGTCTGGGTCATCTCGATCCCCATCGCGGTCAACAGCGGGAACACGGTGTCCTCGTCGGCCTTGAAGATCTCCGAGGAGACCTTCGCGCCGCCCCGGTCCATGTCGATGACGGTCCGGACCCTCTGGATGTGGTCGGGATCGACCATGAACGGGGAGTGCGTGGTGTAGAGGACCTGGTGCTTGCGGGCCAGTCGCTCGTCGATCAGACGGAGCAGATCTGCCTGGGCCCGGCCGTGCAGGGACAGGCCCGGCTCGTCCAGCAGCAGAATCAGGTCCGTGGTGCCTGCGTCCTCCAGCTCGTTGAAGTAGGCGAGGAAGCTGAAGAACCAGACGAAGCCGCGGGACCGGTCGTCGAAGGGGACCGACGCCCGGTGGCGGGTGTTGAAGACGCGGACCTGGAGGATCGGTCCCTCGTGGAAGGGCGGCTGGGCCCCGGTTTCGGGGGCCAGAACCTTCAGCTGGACTTCCAACTCCTTGTTCTGCGACCAGTAGTCGAAGACCTCCTCCGAGATGACGTTGCCCGCGTTCTCCAGCTCGCGGATGAGCCGTTCGTGCTGGCCGGAGTCCTGGAAGTCCTCCGGTGAGACTCCCGCCATGTCCAGCAGGCTCAGCAGGGCGCGCTCACCGCGCCTGAGGTCTCCCGATTCCCGCCGCCGGACCAGATCAGGCAGCGAGACCTTGCCGGGCATCGTGTCGTAGTCCGCGAAGTAGACGAACTTCGGCATGAGCGGGGCGGCGTACTTGTCGATCAAGTACGAGCCGAGATCGCAGTCGCGCCAGTCCCGGATGCGGTCGGCCAGCGCGGATGCCTCGGACGGGAGCTCGTCCAGCGCGTCGAGGGCATTGAGGAGCTCGCCGATCGTGTTCGCGCCGCCGATGGCCTTGGCGGCCGCAGCCGGCAGGTCCAGAGCGGAACGCAGGTGATCGACGACCGCAGCTTCGTTGTAGTGGAGCTCGAAGGTCTCGCCGTCGTCCCGGTAGCCGATGACCACCTCGAATTCGGGGCTCCTCATGGCCTTGGGGCCGAGGTCCTCCCCGATGATCTGCATCTCGGTGTCGTCGAAGCGGAAGGTCGCCCGGACCACGGGGATCTTCTGGTCGGCCGGGAGCTTCTTGCGGTCGCGGGTCTTGCGGGCGGGGAAATCGACCACTTCGTCGAAGGCGGCGGGCTCCACGGGGTTGAGCCGGAAGAGCGCCTGGAGGAGCGTCGTCTTGCCCGACTCGTTCTTCCCGACGAAGCAGGTGACGTCCTCCTCAACGTCGAATATGACGGAGTCCTCGACGGACCGGTAGTCGGTAATACGGGCCTTGATCAGCTGCACTGTGTTGTGGGTCCTTCCTCATTCCAGCGAGGTGGCCCGGCGTGCCAGATCGAGAGGCACTGATCACAACGACATGGCACCAAGTGCCTTCGGCGTTGTGTTCGAGGTATGTTCCAGATGCCAATCAGGAGAGCCCCGGTGCCCGTCGACCTCGACGCCGCCGGGGTCCTCATTTGAGCTAGATCTGAGCGTAACCCCCGGCACCGACAGCGCCGCCCGAATTGTCTTCGCGCGTGCTCACTGCGTCGACGGCTGCGGCTGTGTCGGAAGGACACGGAGGTTGCCGGGCTGCTCGGTCACTCGGAGCCGGAGCTGACGGTTCTCCATCACCATGTGGTGCAGTGCGCCGACCAGCGCCTTGTTGTCGGCCTTGAGGCGTTCGATCTCCTTCAGCGCCTCGGCCCGGAGTTCCTTGGCCTTCACCAGCTGCCGCCGGAGTCGCTTCTCGCTGTCCGGCATCTCACCGCGGGCCCAGGCCTTCTTGTAGAACTCGTTCCTGAGGTCCAGGTGCCGCTGGGTGAGGGCATTGCGGGGGACGTCGGCCTCCATCGCGAGGACGACGATGGTCAGGGCTCCATTCGACCGCTGCGGGGTTCCGCCGAGGATGCCTCTATGGCCGCGCGGATGCGATCGCGTTCGTCGACTGCGCGGGGCTCATGCGGGCTCCTCCAAGGGGGTGATCCGTTCGCGGTAGTGCTGGTCCGCGAGGTCGCGCAGGCCCCGGCATGGTCCCGGAGCCGTTCAGCCAGGGGGTCGTGGACGAGTTCGCCGGTGGCCTGCCTGTCGAGTTCGTCGGCCTTGAGGACGAGCTGGGCCGCGTGCTGGTCAGTGCGGGCGATGCTCGCGCAGGTCGACGCGCAACGCTCCAGACTGGGGGGTTTCCTGGCTCGCCCGAAGTCGGTAGAGCGCCTTGTCAGGGTTATAGACGCAGGTCAGGAAGACGTTCGGGTTGGTCGTCACGTTCAACGCGTGCTCCAGATCGAGCAGCGGAGCGCCCCGGTCCCGCCTCTGGCACACCCTCGCCAGCACTCACCCCGAAGGCCGGCACTCCCCGAGGACCTCGCGAACCATCGACCGCGGTGGCGGCTCCAGCCGCTCGGTGATGACCTGGTCGTAGTCGACGCGTCGACCGGCCGTAGACGGTCGGGAGCCCGAACCCGTACCTGGTCCTCCGCCGTCTCCACTGTTCCGTTCTCACCGTTGCGGTACGCGGGAAGCCCGACGAGGTAGTGCATCCCGTCGGCGTCTGGCGGCGCGTGTAGAGGCGGGTGACGACTTCCTGCTCCGGCAGTCCGAGTACCGGGTCGGCGGGCAGAATCACGCGGCACGGGCGCGGGAGCGGCTGTGCCGTCCGGGGGCTGGTCATGTTCCTACGGAGAGTCGGTCCTGCGGTTCCGCACCGCCGACCCCGAGGCGATGCGCGGGCAGCTGCGCCACCTCCTGGCGGTGATGCCGCTCGCCTCGGTCGTTCACCGCGCAGCGCACCGTGTGGCCGCTGGAGGCGTTCTACCTC
This sequence comes from Streptomyces sp. NPDC018031, assembly GCF_044327625.1. Classification (NCBI taxonomy): domain Bacteria; kingdom Bacillati; phylum Actinomycetota; class Actinomycetes; order Kitasatosporales; family Streptomycetaceae; genus Streptomyces; species Streptomyces sp. NPDC018031. The sequence goes on along the minus strand of NZ_JBIRFT010000024.1, from coordinate 4,400 downwards.
CACGACGACACCGTGGCCGTGGTGGAGACGCTGACGGCGGAGATCAAGGTGACGCAGCCGCGCGAGCTGGCCGACTACGCGAAAGCGTTCGCCGGCCTCGCGGAGATGGCCGTCTACGGCGACGCCGCCCGCGACCTCATCGCGGCCGCGATCGACACTCTGGGGTGAAGTTCCGCAATTTCCCGCAATTTCGTTGAGGGCGGAGCGGCGTCCTCCGTAGCGTCGAACGACACCGACGCGACGCACTCAGCACACGGAGGCGGTGCCCATGAGCGCACCCACACCCGCCGGCGCCCAACCGGAAGACCGGGCCTCCAGCCGCCCGCCTTCGGCCGGCCTTCCCCGGCGCTGATCGTCCGCCCCGACCGCGGCTACGCCCGCCGCGTCGCCGTCCAGGCCCCGGCCGCCGACACCGGCGACCACGACCAGGGCGACGACGCACCAGGCGCCCGATGAGCGACACCTACGCCGTGCTCCACGACCCGCGCGGCCTGACCGAGGCCGAACTCCCCCTGGCCCCCCCCGCACGAGGCCCTCGTCACCGCCGTCCTCGCGTGGAAGGACCCGGACCTCGCACCCCGCGACTACGAGCAGATCGCCCTCCAGCTCACCGGGCACGCCCGCGCGGTCGCCGCCGACGTCCGACGTCTCGCCGCCGCCCTGCCCAGGAGCGACGGCCGCGGCGCCCTCGCTGAAATCGTCCTCCGCGAAGCCGAAGGCCGCCTCTCCCAACCGCTCCAGGGCACCGCCCGCTGCGTCCAGAACCGCGCCCGCCTCGTACAGGCCCTCTACACCCGGCTGGACCGCCTCACCGAACCCGCCCCGGCCGCCACGTAGTTCGGCAGGTGGAGCGCCAAGATCCCAGGGCCTACACGCACACCAGTGCGATGTCGCAGCTCAGGGTCCCCGGGCATCGCACCTCAGTGCGTGTAGGGCCTGGGAGCGGTGCCGCTGGCCCCGGACAGCGAAGGATCCCGGGCCGCCCTGCGCCCCGGGATCCTGTCACCGGTCTCACCGCCACTGCTCACCAGTCGTCGGGCGCGCTGCCCACCCACGCGATCGGCTGGCCTTCGCTGTTGCGGCCCCAGTGCGGTTCCTCCATCGAGGTCTCGTGCCCGTCGGGCAGGACGCAGTTCCGCCCCCAGCGGCCGTGCTTGCCCGCACAGGCCCCGATGAGCGGGGCCGCGTCGCCCTCCGCCACGGGCCTGGTCGTAGCGGTCCTGGAACGGCTGGAGACGGGCGCACAGCTCTATACCGAGCTCCTTCTCCGCCGCCTCCACCCGCTCCCGCGCCTCCTGCACCCCAGGGTCGGCCAGCACAGTCGAGATGACGTCCTCCGCCTCCGCGAAGGCCCTGATGCGGGCGTGCCGCCGTACGTCTTCCTGCACGCGCTGCTCTTCCTCGGGTGCGGTCATCGCGCCGCTCCTTCCGTGGCCGCCCACTCCAGCCCGAGGCCGGCGAGCGCGGCGAGCTTGTCGACGGTCAGCTTGGTCCGGCGGCTCTTGGTGTTGGACAGGAACACACCGAGCTTGACCTCCGTCCCGTCCGGCAACGCCTCTACGTGGGCCCTGGAGACCTTCACAGAGCCCGTGCGGGCCTTGTACTGCGCCAGGGCCGCAACGCCCCTCTCGAAGGCGCTCACGGGAGCCGTGGACGGTTCCGCGGACACGTCCGGCTCCACCGGGGCCGGAGCCTCAGCGAGCGGGGTGACGCCGACGGCCTCCAGGCGCTCGCGCTGCCCGTCGGCCAGGGCCGCCCACACCTCGGGCTTGCGCTGCCGGGCCAGCCACTTGCCGACGTCCATGCCGTGCACGGTGAAGCCGGGCAGGACCTCCGCCGGGCCTTCCTCATCACGCACCAGCTCGCGCAGCGCGGCGTAGTGCCGCTGCCACTCGGTGGGCCACGACGGGTTCCAGTCCTCGTCGATCTCCTTCAACGCGGCCTCCCACTCCGCGTGTTCGGCCAGCGCACCGGGACGGCGCAGGTTGGACAGCCACTGCCCGATCGGCTTGTCCAGCGCGGCCGCCGACCGGGGAGCGCACATCGTCCAGTGCTCCGCGTAGTACACCCGGGCCGCCGCCAGGTTCTCCTGGAACCGCGCGTCGGCCGCCGTCCAGGCCATGCCCAGCTTCTCCAGCCGCGCCGCGCGCCGGCCGTTCATCTGCCCAGCCCCGTACGCCCGTCGCTGCTCCGCGACCCACGTCCCCAGCGGGAACGCGCCCTCCTTGTGCTCGTACGGCACCCGGGCGTGACCCTCACGCTCGGTGAACTCCTTGAGCTTCGCCCAGCCGCGCGCCCAGTCCTGCCGCTCCGTGTCGATCACGTTGAAGCTGACCCAGTTCGCGACCATCACCGGATCACGCGGAGCTGCAAAACGGAGCAGAAGCCGGGTTTCTTCCTCGTCATCACCGGACGCGGCACCGATGTATTCGGAGGGCTGCGCAACGTCCTTCTGAGGCTCCTGCGGGATCGCCAGCAATTCCACGGCTTCCTCATCGTGAGCCCGCAGACCTTCCAATACCTTCACCAACGGCTTGTACGAACCCGAGGTGAACATATCCTCCGGGGATTCATCGGGCTGGAGGAATACCGGCACGATCAAAGAGGCGAGCTTGCCTTCTCCGGGCTTCTGACGCAGCGCGCGGCCGATCGCCTGCACGATGTCGTGCGGTGCGCCCTTGGGGTCCAGCAGGGCCACGGAGTCCACGGCCCGGATGTCCACTCCCTCCCCCAGGACACGGCAGTTGGAGAGCACGGCCCGCCGGGCGGTGGAGCCGAACTTGCCCAGCACCTCCCGCCGGCGCTCCGGGACGTGCTCGCCGCACAGCCAGTCCGCCCAGATCTCCGCCGGGTACTTCTCGGGCTGGTCGGCGTGCAGCCGCTTGGCCACGCGCTGAAGGCCCTCCGCGTACGCCGCGGCCTCTATGGTCCGGTGGTGGAAGGTGATGCAGGTCTGGAGGTTGTGCTGCGCCATCGTGTGCAGCAGCGCGGCCTGGAGGGCGCCCAGGCGCTGCCCGCGGACCTCCTCGGTGTGCCGCTCCTCGCCCATCAGCCGCTCGGGCGTCACGACCGGGTCCTGGAGCTCCAGGACGATGATCTGGTACCGCGCCAGCAGCTTCCGCGACACGGCCGACGCGAGGCTTAGCTTGTAGAGGACCGGCCCGAAGACCTTCTCGTCGTCCATGGAGGCCGCCATCTCGCGCGGCAGCGGATCGCGGACCCCTTCGGCGACCTCGCGGTTCAGCCGCTCCTCCCAGATCCGCGGCGTCGCCGTCAGGTACAGCCGGCGGTGAGCCGGGATCTTCGTCTGGTCGTGGATGTCCGCCCACGCCTTACCCATCGACCCGCTGGTCCGGTGCGCCTCATCGACCACCGCCAGGTCCACCGGCGCGAGCTTCTGCCCGTAGGCACCCTCGAACGCCTCCGTGAGCACGCCCAGCGAGGCGTAGGTGGCGTAGATGGTCACCGGCCCTGTGGAGTGCCACAGCGCCAGCCGCACGGGGTTGGTGGTGCTCCGGACGCCCAGGTGCCACAGCTCCGGGTCGTCCAGCGGCGAGCACACCATGACCGCCGGCCCCTTGTGTCCGACGCCGCTCCACGCCTTCACGGTCTGCGCCAGGAGATCCAGGGTCGGCACCACCACGAGAATGCGGCCCTTGGGCACAATCCGCTTTGCGGAGGCCGCCGCGATGATGGTCTTTCCGGTTCCGCACGCGGCGTGCACCTGCCCGCGCAGACCGTTCCAGGGAATTCCGCCCGGCGGGATATCGAGGCCGCGCACGATGGCGGCTACGGCCTCAATCTGGTGTTCACGCAGTTTCACGGCCATTCCCGTGTTCTCCTTCTCGCGGAATGTGGCGCGTAATAGGAATGAGAGTCCGGCGCGGTGAGTGGCGGGCCGGGGTGGTGGTGTCTGGTCCCAAACTCTACACAGCAAGCACCCATGATGCATCGTCCACGCGACAGCTTTCCCCTGCAGGCTGATACTTGACTAAATCCCGCCCCAAGGGCACGGTTCATAGGGTATGCTGGCGGGTCATTGGTGAACGTTAGAGGCCAGTTTCGAGGATGTGGGAGGGGTTCGGGTGGAGCGCAGCGGAGCCCGTCACTGCGGTGCGGCCGGCACCTTGTCAGGTCACAACGGTCCGTCACTCTCGTTGCGGGGGTGGTAGCCAGTAATTCCAAGTCCTACACAGGCCCACGCGCGATGCACCTCCCCTCGCTGCCAGCCCAGACAACCGCGCTTGCGCGGGTGTCTCCAATTCGCGCTTGCGCGAATTGACCCGCTTTTAGAATTCCGTTTACGGAATTCGATTCTCGCGCTTGCGCGGGAATCTGGCGGAGCGTTAGCGGAGCCGTCACTACTGCGCGGCTTGCCGCGCAGTATCCCGCTCCGCGGG
>NZ_JBIRFT010000023.1:0-94426 GCF_044327625.1 Streptomyces sp. NPDC018031 | reverse complement strand
GGCGGACTAAACCCACGTGTTCGGCCGCCCGTCAGCGGGGGGGCCCCGGGGCCGGCGGCCGCCCCGGGGACCGCCGGGGGGTTCCGGGGGGGGGGGGGCCGGGCCGGCCGGCCCGGCACCCGCCCACCGCGCGCCTGCCGGCTACTTCTTCAGCTTCGCGTCCACCACCGCGGTGAACGCCTCCGGGCTGAAGCTGTTCAGGGTCACCTTCTCGCCGTTGACGAGGAAGGCCGGAGTGCCGGTGACGCCCTTCTTCTCCGCGTTCTCGAACTCGTCGGCCATGGCCAGCGCCCACTTGTCGTAGGTGCCGTCCTTCACCGCCTTCTCGAACTCCTTGTTGTCCTTGAGCGCCTTCACCTCGTCGGAGATCTTCAGCAGCTTGGCGTCGTCGGAGTAGGCGTCGTCGGTCTCCTCGGGGTGGTTCTCCGCGGAGAACAGCGCCTTCTTGTACTCCAGGAAGGCGTCCGGGCTCACGTTCAGGGCGGCGCCCAGGGCGCTCAGGGCGTTCTTCGAACCGGAACCGCTGATCTGCTTGTTCTCGTCGAGGAACGCCGCGATCTTGAAGTCGACCTTGTACTTGCCGTCCTTGAGGTGCTCGGCGAGGGTGTCGCCGCTGCTCTGCTCGAACTGGGCGCAGATCGGGCAGCGCATGTCCTCGTAGACGGTCAGCGTGTTCTTCGCCTTCTTGTCCCCGAGCAGCACCGTGGTGCCCTTGTCTCCGGTGGTGTTGGCGGGCTTGGCGTAGCTCTTCTTCTCCGCGTCGTCCTTCCACGCCTTGTTGCTCACCTTGGAGTTCTTGCTGCCTCCGCTGGAGTTGCTGACCGCGAAGCCGATGCCGCCGGCGATCGCCAGCACCACCAGGACGGACCCGCCGACCTTCAGCTGGCGGGCCATCTTCTCCTTCTTCGCCTGGCGCTCGCGCTCGGCGCGCAGCCGCTCGCGCGCGGCCTGCTTGTTGGCGTGGCTGTTCCGGTTGCTCATGGTGTTCTGCTCCGTGGTGTGTCGTTCGGTGAGGGGTTCAACGCCTGCCGGGGCGGCCGGACACCCGTGAGGGGGTCAGACGGCCGCGGCCGGGCACGGCGGACCGCGCCGCACCACCGAGTGCACGAGAAGCGGAAGGGTACGCGGGGTACGCGGCCGGTACGGCGAGCGTACGGAAGGACGGCGCCGGCGGGCGGTGGCGACACCCGCGGCGACGACCAGGCGCAGCGGCCGGAAGGTCGCCGCGGACACCGCCCGGACCACCCGGGCGAGGGCCGCCTCGCCGCGCCGCAGCCACAGCGAGGCCAGCAGACCCACCATGACGTGCACGCCGAGCAGCAGCCACGGCGAGGCCCCGGCGGCACCGGGACCGGCCGTGGTGGTGCCCGGGACGTGCGTCAGCGGGCCGCCCAGGGCGCCACCCGAACAGATGACGTCGATGCCCACCCAGTGCAGCGGGCCGGTCACCGGGCCGCCGGACGGCCCGTAGCAGGTGTGCTGCCCGGTGGTGAAGGCCGTGTCGGCGGCCAGCTCCAGCGGCACCAGCAGCGCCGCGATGCCGCCGTAGCCGCGCTCCCGGCCGGCCAGCGCGTACGTCAGGGTGAAGACCCCGACGGAGAGCGCGGCGACCACGGCCAGCGGCACCGGGGTGCCGGAGAGCAGCACGTGCGACCCCGCCGACAGCGTCACGCACAGCGCTGTGAAGAGCGCTGCGCGTGCCGTCCGCAGGTGGGTCGCTGAGATGTCCATCGGCGCAGAGTGTGCCATGGCCGGGCGTAGGCGTCGCGTCAAGATTCGGCATCACCGCGCCGCCCGCCGCCCGGGCCTACAGCAGGTTGTCCACCGCCTTGGTGTAGTCGTCGGCCGTCAGGGGCGGGCTGGTGCCGTCGGAGGTGACCTTCCTGCCGTCCAGTTCCAGCGCCGGGACGCCGGATATGCCGGACTTCATGAAGTCCGCCGCGACCGCCTCGGCCCAGGCGTCATAGGTGCCGTTCGTCACATCCTTCGTGAAACCGGCATTGCCGTTCAGGGCCGGCACCTCCCGCGCCACCTTCAGCAGGTAGTCGTCGGAGGCGAAGGAGTCGGTGCTCTCCGCCGGGTGGTTCGCCTCCGAGAACAGGGCCTTCTTGTACGCCAGGAAGGCGTCGGGGCCGACGTCCAGGGCGGCGCCCAGGGCGCTCAGCGCGTTCTTCGAGCCCGAACCCTGGAAGCTGTCGTCCAGGAAGGCCGCCATCCGGAACTCGGCCTTGTACTTGCCCGCCTCGATGTCCTTGAGGACGGTCTCGCCGACCTGCTGCTCGAAGGTCGCGCAGACCGGGCAGCGCATGTCCTCGTAGACGGTGAGGGTGTGCGCGCTGTCCTTCTTGCCCACCGCGATCACCAGGCCGTCGGCGCCGGTGGTGTGGGCGGGCGCGACGGCCTCCTTCGGCCCGTCGTTCCCGCCGGTGCCGGCCGGGCCCTCGGTCGAGCCGCCGGTCGAGCCACCGGTGGTGCCGCCCCCGGTGTCGCCGGCGCCCGGGCCGTCGCCGCTGCCGGGCAGCCCGGGCGCGGTCGGCGCGGCGTCTCCGATGCCCTGGCCGCCGCCGTCGCCGTCGTCGCCGTCGCTGAAGACCACGATCGCACCGGTCGCCAGCAGCGCCACGGCCACCGCCGCGGCGACGTATCCGATCATGTTCTGCCGCTTGGCGCGGCCATCCGGCGGCCGCGGCGCCGGATGCGGCAGACCCGGCTGCGGCGCCCCGGGGTGGTCCGCCGGCTGCGGCGGGTAGGGGCCGCCCGCGGGCGGGGCCGGGTACGGCGGCTGGGCGCCCGGCGCGGGCGGCGGCCCGGCCGGGGGCTGCGGGGGCACCGGCGGTGGCCCGCTCCACCCCTGCGGGGCGGACGGCGGCCCGTACCCCTGCGGCTCCGGCTGCCCGGGCTGTCCCGGCTGCCCGGGCTGTCCCTGGTGTCCCGGCTGCTCCCCGCCGGGTCCGATGCCGCTCACAGGCCCGGGATCCGGCCGTTGCGGAACAGGTCCACGAAGATCTGGTGGTCGGCCCGCGCCCGTGCCCCGTAGGAGTGCGCGAAGTCCACCAGCAGCTCCGGGAAGCCGTCCTCGTCCGCGGCGATCACGGCGTCGATCGCGCGTTCGGTGGAGAACGGCACCAGGGAGTGACCGCTGGTGTCGTCGGCGGCGGAGTGCATGGTGGCGGTGGCCCGGCCCAGGTCGGCCACGACCGCCGCGATCTCGGCCGGGTCGTCGATGTCGGACCAGTCCAGGTCCACCGCGTACGGCGAGATCTCGGCGACCAGCTGCCCGGTCCGGCGCCCGCCCTCCTCGATCTCCGTCCAGCCCAGCCATGGATCGGCGTGCGCCTGCAGGGCGCGCTGCGAGATCACCGTGCGGTGGCCCTCGTGCCGGAAGTACGAGCGCACCCGCGGGTCGGTGATGTGCCGGGAGACCGCCGGGGTCTGCCCCTGCTTCATGTAGATCACCACGTCGTTCTCCAGCGCGTCGCTGTTGCCCTCCAGCAGGATGTTGTAGGAGGGCAGCCCGGCGCTCCCGATGCCGATGCCGCGCCGGCCGACCACGTCCTTGACGCGGTAGGAGTCGGGGCGGGCCAGGCTGGACTCGGGAAGGGTCTCCAGATAGCCGTCGAAGGCGGCCAGCACCTTGTACCGGGTCGCGGCGTCCAGCTCGATGGAGCCGCCGCCGGGGGAGAAGACCCGCTCGTACTCGCGGATCTCGGTCATCGAGTCGAGCAGCTCGAAGCGGGTGAGCGAGCGGGCGGCGCGCAGCGAGGCCAGCAGCGGGCCGTCGGCGGTGTCCAGGGTGAACGGCGGCAGGTCTCCGGTGTCGGAGACCACGCCCCCGGCGGCCAGCGCGTGGATGCGCTCCCGGTAGGCCGCGGCGTAGATCCGCACCAGCTCGCCGATCTTCTCGTCGCTGAGCGCCTTGGTGTAGCCGATCAGCGCGATGGAGGCGGCGAAGCGCTGCAGGTCCCAGGTGAAGGGGCCGACGTACGCCTCGTCGAAGTCGTTGACGTTGAAGACCAGCCGGCCGGTGGCGTCCATGTAGGTGCCGAAGTTCTCGGCGTGCAGATCGCCGTGGATCCACACCCGGCTGGTGCGCTCGTCCAGGTAGGGGCCGCGGTCCGTGCCGCCCGCGCGGTCCAGGTCCGCGTAGAACAGGCAGGCGGTGCCGCGGTAGAAGGCGAACGCGGAGGCGGCCATCTTCCGGAACTTGACCCGGAAAGCGGCGGGGTCGGCGGCGAGCAGCTCGCCGAAGGCGGTGCCGAAGACGGCGAGGATCTCCTCGCCGCGTTCGTCGACGTCCTTCCCCGGGACGTACAGATCCGACATCGCGTGATGCCTCCTGAGGGTGGGCGGAGCAACTGGTGTCCATCGCGGACAACGGCTGAGGCTACTCCCGAGTGCCCGGGCACTGTCGGTGCGGAGGGGTACTCTTCGAAGCTGCCCCCCGCCCGCCCTCGATCGCCGGCCCGCCGCCCCCGCCGGGGCGCCGCGCGCCGCGGAACCACCGGAGGTCCCCCGCCGTGGCCAAGCAGCCGTTCACGCACCTGCACGTGCACACCCAGTACTCGCTGCTGGACGGTGCCGCGCGGCTGAAGGACATGTTCCAGGCGTGCAACGACATGGGCATGACGCACATCGCCATGACCGACCACGGCAACCTGCACGGGGCGTACGACTTCTTCCAGCAGGCCACGGGGGCGGGCGTGACGCCGATCATCGGCATCGAGGCGTACGTCGCGCCCGAGTCGCGCCGGTACAAGCGCAAGGTCCAGTGGGGCCAGCCGCACCAGAAGCGCGACGACGTGTCGGGTTCGGGCGGTTACACCCACAAGACCATCTGGGCGGCGAACAAGACCGGCCTGCACAACCTCTTCCGGCTCTCCTCCGACGCGTACATGGAGGGCTTCCTCCAGAAGTGGCCGCGGATGGACCGGGAGACGATCTCCCAGTGGTCGGAGGGGCTGATCGCCTCCACCGGCTGCCCCTCCGGCGAGGTGCAGACCAGGCTGCGCCTCGGCCAGTTCGACGAGGCGGTCAAGGCGGCCTCGGACTACCAGGACATCTTCGGCAAGGGCCGCTACTTCCTGGAGCTGATGGACCACGGGATCGAGATCGAGAAGCGGGTCCGCGACGGTCTGCTGGAGATCGGCAAGAAGCTCGACATCCCGCCGCTGGTCACCAACGACTCGCACTACACCTACGCCCGGGAGGCCGACGCGCACGACGCGCTGCTGTGCGTGCAGACCGGCAAGAACCTCTCCGACCCCGACCGCTTCCGCTTCGACGGCACCGGCTACTACCTGAAGTCCACGGAGGAGATGTACGCCATCGACTCCTCGGACGCCTGGCAGCAGGGCTGCGACAACACCATCCTGGTCGCCGAGCAGGTGGACACCACCGGCTGGTTCGACAAGCGCGACCTGATGCCCCGGTTCGACGTGCCCGAGGGGTACACCGAGGTCACCTGGTTCCAGGAGGAGGTCAAGCGGGGCATGGCCCGCCGGTATCCGGGCGGGGTCCCGGAGGACCGGCAGCGGCTCGTCGAGTACGAGATGGACGTCATCATCCAGATGGGGTTCCCGGGCTACTTCCTCGTCGTCGCCGACTTCATCATGTGGGCGAAGAACAACGGCATCGCGGTGGGCCCGGGCCGTGGCTCCGCGGCCGGCTCGATCGTCTCCTACGCCATGGGCATCACCGACCTCGACCCGATCGAGCACGGGCTGATCTTCGAGCGGTTCCTCAACCCCGAGCGCGTCTCCATGCCGGATGTCGACATCGACTTCGACGAGCGCCGGCGCGGTGAGGTGATCCGGTACGTCACCGAGAAGTACGGCGCCGACAAGGTCGCCCAGATCGGCACCTACGGCACCATCAAGGCGAAGAACGCGATCAAGGACTCCGCCCGGGTGCTGGGCTACCCGTACGCCATGGGCGACCGGATCACCAAGGCGATGCCCGCCGACGTCCTGGGCAAGGGCATCCCGCTGTCCGGCATCACCGACGAGAAGCACCCCCGCTACAGCGAGGCGGCCGAGGTGCGCGGGATGTACGAGAACGAGCCGGACGTGAAGAAGGTCATCGACACCGCCCGCGGTATCGAGGGCCTGGTCCGGCAGATGGGCGTGCACGCGGCCGGTGTGATCATGTCCAGCGAGAAGCTCACCGACCATGTGCCGGTGTTCTCGCCGAAGAACGACGGCCAGGTCGTGACCCAGTGGGACTACCCGACCTGTGAGTCGCTGGGCCTGCTGAAGATGGACTTCCTCGGCCTGCGGAACCTCACCATCATGGACGACGCCGTCAAGATGGTGAAGGCCAACAAGGGCGTCGACCTGCAGCTGCTGGAGCTGCCGCTGGACGACCCCAAGACCTACGAGCTGCTGTGCCGCGGTGACACCCTCGGCGTGTTCCAGTTCGACGGCGGACCGATGCGCGCCCTGCTGCGCATGATGAAGCCGGACAACTTCGAGGACATCTCCGCCGTCTCGGCCCTGTACCGGCCCGGGCCGATGGGCATGAACTCGCACATCAACTACGCGCTCCGGAAGAACGGCCAGCAGGAGATCACGCCGATCCACCCGGAGCTGAAGGAACCTCTCGAAGAGGTCCTCGACATCACCTACGGCCTGATCGTCTACCAGGAGCAGGTGCAGAAGGCCGCCCAGGTGCTCGCCGGGTACTCGCTCGGCCAGGCCGACCTGCTCCGCCGCGCCATGGGCAAGAAGAAGCCCGAGGTGCTGGAGAAGGAGTTCGTCAACTTCCAGAAGGGCGCGCGGGAGAAGGGCTTCTCCGACGAGGCCATCCAGGCGGTGTGGGACGTGCTGGTCCCGTTCGCCGGATACGCGTTCAACAAGGCGCACTCCTCGGCGTACGGCCTGGTCACCTACTGGACCGCCTACCTCAAGGCGAACTACCCGGCCGAGTACATGGCGGCGCTGCTCACCTCGGTCCGGGACGACAAGGACAAGTCGGCGGTCTACCTCAACGAGTGCCGCCGGATGGGCATCAAGGTGCTGCCGCCGAACGTCAACGAGTCCGAGGCGAACTTCACCGCCCAGGGCGACGACGTGATCCTGTTCGGCCTCACCGCGGTCCGCAACGTCGGCGCGAACGTGGTCGACTCGATCATCCGCTGCCGGAAGGCGAAGGGGAAGTACAACTCCTTCCCCGACTACCTGGACAAGGTCGAGGCGGTGGTCTGCAACAAGCGCACCACCGAATCGCTGATCAAGGCGGGCGCCTTCGACGAGATGGGGCACACCCGCAAGGGCCTGACGGCGCACTACGAACCGATGATCGACAACGTGGTCGCGGTCAAGCGCAAGGAGGCCGAGGGACAGTTCGACCTCTTCGGCGGGATGGGGGACGACGCCGGCTCCGCCGACGGCCCGGGCTTCGGCCTGGACGTGGAGTTCTCCGACGTCGAATGGGACAAGACGTACCTGCTGGCGCAGGAGCGCGAGATGCTCGGGCTCTACGTCTCGGACCACCCGCTGTTCGGCATCGAGCACGTGCTCAACGACAAGACCGACGCCGCCATCGCGCAGCTGACCGGCGGTGAGCACGGCGACGGCGCGATCGTGACCATCGGCGGGATCATCTCCGGGCTCCAGCGCAAGATGACCAAGCAGGGCAACGCCTGGGCGATCGCCACCGTCGAGGACCTGGCCGGCTCCATCGACTGCATGTTCTTCCCCGCCACCTACCAGCTGGTCTCCACCCAGCTGCTGGAGGACGCGGTGGTCTTCGTCAAGGGGCGGCTGGACAAGCGGGAGGACGTGCCCCGGCTGGTCGCCATGGAGCTGATGGTCCCGGACCTGTCCGAGGCGTCGGCCAACGCCCCGGTCACCATCACCATCCCGACGGTGAAGGTCACCCCGCCGCTGGTGGAGAAGCTCGGCGAGGTGCTCACCCACCACCGGGGCTCCACCGAGGTGCGGATCAGGCTGCAGGGGGCGCGGAAGACCACGGTGCTGCGGCTGGACCGGCACCGGGTCACCCCCGACCCCGCCCTCTTCGGTGATCTCAAGGTGCTGCTCGGCCCGTCCTGCCTGGCCGGCTGAGGCCGCCGGGGCGGTCCGCGGAGCACACGGCGCGGGGGCGCGCCCATCCGGGAGTCCGGGTGGGCGCGCCCCCGCCGTCGTACTCGGGGAGCGCGGTCAGTTGTGGCCGAAGCGCTTCTGCCGACCCTTGTGAGGCACGTCCGGCGAACCCATCTGCGACCGCATCTGCTCGGCCCGGTCCTCCGCCGAGCGCCCCTGCTCCTCGCCGCGCTCCGAGGAGCTGCGGGACCGGGGCTTGGCGCGCTCGCGATTCTTGTTCTTGGCCATGACTGTTCTGCCTCCAGACGGGGTCGGTTTCCCCCGGAGACACAGTGACACGCTTGAACGTACGGTGCATTTCGGGCAATTACCGTGAGTGAGAAGGGCTTGTGAGGGGTAAGCCGTATCCGCCACGCCGTTGATCCAGTTCGGACTGGTAGCCCCCGCGCGGCCGGGCGTGTCCGTAGCGAGGACGAGGGAACGGGCCCCGTGCCCCGGGGGGCGGCCGCATGTCCGTACGTCAGGGAAGAGGTGGAACGTGGACCGCTGCGTCGTCCTGGTGGACGCCGGTTATCTGCTGGGCGCCGCCGCGAGTCTGCTCGCCGGAGAGCCGGCCCGGCCGAGAATCACCGTCGACCACGCGACCCTCATCCAGGGTCTGCGCGAGCGTGCGGAGCTGGAGACCGAACGGCCGCTGCTGCGGATCTACTGGTTCGACGGCGCCCCGGACCGGGTGCCCCAGCCGGAACACCGCCGGCTGCGCGTCATGCCCCGGGTCACCGTCCGGCTGGGCGCCCTGACCCGCAGCGACGGCCGCTGGGCGCAGAAGGGCGTGGACGCCGCCATGCACGCCGAACTCACCGGACTCGCCCGCAACCGGGCCTGCTCCGACGTCGTCCTGGTCACCGGCGACGGGGACCTGCTCCCCGGGCTGATGGACGCCAAGGAACACGGCGTCGCCATCCACCTGTGGGCCGTCCAGGCCGCCGACGGCGACTTCAACCAGTCCGAGGACCTGGTGGCCGAGGCCGACGAGCGCCGCGTCCTGGACCGCGCCTGGATCACCCGCGCGGTCCGGGTCAGGGACCACACCGCGCCCGGCGGCGCGCCCGCGCCCATCACCCGCCCCGAGATCGCCGCGATCCTCGCCGCCCCGCTGCCCGAGACGGCCGCGGGGGGATCCGCCGGCTCCTCCGGCGACCGCACCCCCGCGCGCAACGGCACCCGGCCCGCCGCCGCGTCCGGCGACCCGGCCACCCGCCCGGCCGCCGCCCCGCACGGCCCCGCCGAACCGGCCGCCGCGCCGGGCAAGGGCGTGCCCACCCCCAAGGACCTCGCCGACCTCGGCCGGCCCGGCGCCCCGGCGGACTGCCGGCCGCCGGCCGCGAGCGCCACCCTCCGCTGGTCCTCCGACCGGGGCTGGGTGGACCGCGGCACCACCGTCACCGAACCGCCGGAGACCTCCGGCCTGCCCATGCTGGCCCAGCTCACCACCGCGGAGCAGCGCTGGGCGGACCGCGAGGAGGACATCACCACGGTCAGCGGCGACCCGTTCGAGGTCGGTCAGGTGTTCGCCCGCCGCTGGACCGAACGCTCCGACCGGCAGCATCTGCAGCAGCTGTCCGCCGAGTACCCCCGCATCCCGCACCGCATCGACGGCGAGCTGCTGCGGTACGCGGCCCGGTTCGGGCTGCTCGCCCACAAGGACGACCAGATCGACGAGCACGACCGGTACGCGATCCGGGCGGGATTCTGGCGCGAGATCGACAGTCGCACGCCCGCCGCGCCCGCCCCGGCCAAGGACTGACCGGCCGCCCCGCGCGCCGGATCAGCCCAGGTCGCGCCTCATCCGGCGGCCCGGCCCGGCCGCCCGGCGGACCGGGCACCAGGCACCGGCCGGCGGGCGGCGATCGGCCGACCGCCTGCCCCGGAGCGGAGACCCGCCGCCCGGGCGCGTACCCTCATAGCTCGTGAGGACGGGCGCGAAACAGGCGGCAGGCGGCGATTCGGTGTGCACCGTGCGCGGCCTGGTCAAGACCTATCCGGCCGCGCGCCCTCGCCGCGGGGTGCCCCCCGCGCCCGCCGTACGGGCCAGCGACGGCATCGACCTCACCGTCGCGGGCGGTGAGGTCTTCGGACTCCTCGGGCCCAACGGCGCCGGGAAGACCACCCTGGTCCGGCAGCTGACCGGCCTGCTCCGCCCGGACGAGGGCAGCGTCGAGGTACTCGGCCACGACCTGGTGCGCCACCCCGAGCGCGCCGCCCGGCTGGTCGGCTACCTCGGACAGGAATCCACCGCCCTGGACGAGCTGACCGTCGCGCTGGCCGCCGAGACCACCGGCCGGCTGCGCGGCCTGGACGTCCGCGCCGCCCGCGCCGAACGGGACGCGGTGCTGGCGGAACTCGGGCTCACCGAACTCGCCGGCCGCCCGCTGAAGCGGCTCTCCGGCGGTCAGCGGCGACTGGCCTGCGTGGCGGCGGCGCTCGTCGGCGAACGCCCGCTGCTGGTCCTGGACGAGCCCACCACCGGCATGGACCCGGTGGCCCGGCGCGCGGTGTGGGCCGCGGTGGACCGGCGCCGCGCCGAGTACGGCACCACCGTGCTGCTGGTCACCCACAACGTCATCGAGGCGGAGACGGTGCTGGACCGGGTCGCCGTCCTGGAGCGCGGCAAGGTCATCGCCTGCGACACCCCGGCCGGACTCAAGGCGCTGGTCGCCGACGAGGTCCGGGTCGAACTGGTGTGGCGCACCGAGGCGCCGCTCCACGTGCCCGAGGTCGCCGCGCTCCGCGACAGCGCCCGCGCCCAGGGCCGGCGCTGGCGGCTCCGCCTCGCCCCCGAGGAGGCCCGCGCCGCCATCGCCGCCGTCACCGGCGGACCGGCGTTCGCCGCCCTCGACGACTTCACCCTCGCCACGCCCAGCCTGGAGGACGTCTACCTGGCCCTGGGCGGCCGCGCGGAAGGCACCGAGGGGCTGGTGAGGGCGTGACCCGCCGGACCACCGGACCCCGCCGACCGGCCGGGACCCCGGCCGAGCCGACCGCGAACGAACCGAAGAGGAGCCGCGCAACGTGACTGCCGTGTCCCTGGAGGCCGTGCCCCGCGAAGACCGCCGGCCGGCGCCCGCGCCCGCCGCCGTGCCCGCCCCGCTGGCGGCGCGGGCACGCCTGCTGCCCGCCCTCGGCGCCGTCTACCGGGCGCAGCTGTCCCGGGCCCGGGTGGCGCGCATCCCGCTGCTGTTCGTGGCCACCTTCCAGTCCGTCGGGATCATGGTCCTGATGCGGGGCGTGGTGGACGGCGGCAGCGAGGCGCGCGCCGTGGTCGCCGGCTCCAGCGTGCTGGTGGTGGCCTTCGTCGCCCTCAACCTGCTGGCGCAGTACTTCGGCCAGCTGCGGGCCAGCGGCGGCCTGGACCACTACGCGACGCTCCCGGTGCCACCGGCAGCGGTGGTGCTCGGGGCGGCGGCCGCCTACGCCTCGTTCACGGTGCCGGGCACCGTGGTCACAGCGGTGACCGGCAGCATGCTCTTCCAGCTCCCCATGGGGCACCTGTGGATCCTCGCCGCGGTGGTGCCGCTGTCCGGTGCCGCGCTGGCCGGGCTGGGCGCCGCCCTCGGGCTGCTCGCCCCCCGGCAGGAGCTGGCCACCCTCTGCGGCCAGCTGGGCATGTCGGCGGCGCTGCTGCTGGGCGTGCTGCCCGCCGAGCGGATGCCCGCGGTGGTGTCGTACGCGCGTGATCTGCTGCCCTCCACGTACGGTGTGGAGGCACTGGCCCGGTCCTTCGACACCCGGCCCGACTGGCTCGCCGTCCTCGCCGACCTGGGGGTGTGCGCGGGGGTCGGGGTGATCTCGCTGGCCGCCGCGACCTGGGCCTACCGCCGGGCCGCGGTGCGCTGACGCACTCCGGGCCCTCCTGCCGACCGACCGCCGCCCGCAACCTGGCACGATGACGGAGTGACCGCACCGTTGACGCCGCACGACCAGCCCACGCCCGGACCGCAGCCGTCGGGCGCCACCGCCTACCCGCTGCCCGGGCCCGACACCGGTAAGGACCGCCCGGTCTCCACCGCGGAGGTGGTCGAAGCGGTGCTGGTCGCCCTGGCGGTCGCGGTCCTCGGAGTGGTCATGGGACTGCTGTGGCTGTGGCTGGCGCCCCGCGTCGCCGCGATCTCAGACGGTCGGCTGATCTACGTCAAGAACTCGGAGTCGGAGGACGCCATCGGCGCCGACGGCCTGTTCATCCTGCTGGGTCTGGGCCTGGGCGCGCTGTCGGCGGTCGCGGTCTTCCTCTTCCGCAGGAACGGCGGGATCCCGCTGGTCCTCGGCCTGGCGGTGGGCGGAGTGCTCGCCTCGGTCATCGCCTGGCGGCTCGGCGTCTTCCTCGGCCCCGAGACCGACATCCGCAAGCACGCCAGGGCGGTGGGCCCCGGCGTCGCCTTCGACAAGCCGCTGGAGCTGGGAGCCAAGGGGGCGCTGCTCGCCTGGTCGGTGGCCGCGATGGCGGTCCACCTCGCGCTGACCGGGCTGTTCGGGCCGCGGGACCCCGAGCCCGAGCCGCACGCCACGCAGCCGGACGCCCCCCGGGCGCACTGAGCCCCGGCCGCCGGGCGGGCCCGCTCAGGAGGGCCCCGGCGCCCCGGCGGGCCGGACGGTCTCAGAACCGTGCGATCGGGGCGGTGACCGCACCGGTGAGGGCGACCAGGTCGGCGGGGGAGAGCTCGACCTCCAGGCCCCGGCGGCCCGCGGAGACGCAGATCGCCGGATGGTCCAGGGCCGAGGCGTCCACCGCCGTGCGCAGCCGCTTGCGCTGGCCCAGCGGGGAGATCCCGCCCCGTACGTAGCCGGTGGTGCGCTCCGCGGCGGCCGGATCGGCCATCGCCGCCCGCTTGCCGCCCACCGCCGCCGCCAGCGCCTTCAGGTCCAGCGTCGCCGACACCGGCACCACCGCGACGGTCAGTTCCTCGTCGACGGCGGCGACCAGGGTCTTGAAGACCCGGCCGGGGTCGACGCCCAGCGCCTCCGCCGCTTCCGCGCCGTAGGACGGCACCGCCGGGTCGTGGTCGTAGGAGTGCAGGGTGAACGCGGTGCCGGCCGCGGCGAGCGCGACGGTCGCCGGGGTGCCTCCGGAGGACTGCTTCTTGGACTTCCTGGCCACGGCCTCGCCGTCTCCTGTCGGTTGGGGAAGGTCCCGCGCGGCGGCCCGGCCGGCGGGCGGGGTCGCGGCGGACGGGCCGGACCGCCCGAGGCGCTGCCGGACCGGTGTGCGCCGCGGCGGGGTCAGTTGGGGGAGGTCGGCCGCTGCACCGGCTCCACCAGGGGCAGCGACGGGAGCTTGGCGATCAGCGCCGTCTCCGAGCGCAGCAGCCGCAGCTCGTCGGCGAGCCGGGAGGCGGTGTCGGGCGCCTGGAGCAGCCGCTGCTTGACCGAGTTGTCCAGCACCGCGGCCGCCGCCACCAGATAGGACAGCACCGACGGGTCGCCGGGCAGCTCCTGCTCGGTGGCGAGGGTCCGTTCCCGGGCCCCGGCGAGCCGCTTCTGGTACGCCCGGAAGGCCCGGACGACACCCGAGGCCAGCGCCCCGGCCTCGTCGCCCTGCTCCTCCGGCAGCTCCTCGGTCGTACCGGTCAGATACGGGCCCGAGGCGTCCACCGACAACAGGCGGAAGCGGGTGGTGCCGGTGGCCAGCACCTCGAAGGTGCCGTTCTCGCGCTCCCGGATGGTCGCCGCCTCCGCCACGCAGCCCACCGTGTGGAAGGCCTGCATCGGGTCGGCGCCGAAGCCCGCGGCCGGGCCCCGTTCGGGGAGCGCGGTGGGGTCCGGCATGCCGGGGGCGGTCGGGGCCACCTCGCGGCCGTCGCGGATGGCGATCACGCCGAAGCGGCGCGGGGCGTCCTCGGGCAGCGCCCGCAGATCACGCATCAGGGCGCGGTACCGCTCCTCGAAGACGTTCACGGGCAGCACCAGCCCGGGGAACAGCACCGTGTTCAGCGGAAAGAGCGGAAGGCTGGGGTCGGTCACGACGGGTAAGCCTAATGGCCGACCGCCGCCGTGTAAGGGCCGACGTCCCACCCGGTGCCCGCCTCCGTGCCGCGGGCCCGGGCCGGGGGCGCCCGCGCCGGGCCCGTACCGGCGGCTCCCCGCGGCTCCCCGCGGCTCCCCGCGGCGCTGGCCGCCCGCCGCTACTGGCGCCGCAGCAGGCGGGAGGCGCCCGCCGCGACCGAGGTCGCGAGGATCCAGCCCAGCAGGATCAGCAGCGCCGCCGCCCACTGCGACACGCCGCCCGGTCTCCAGTAGGCGTCCTGGCCCAGATCGATCACCGGCAGCAGCAGGTCGAGGGTGTAGAGGTAGGCGTTCCAGTGCGGCGACTCGCCCGGCTTCAGCGCCTCCGGCGGGCGCCGGAGGAAGAACACCGTGCCGATCGCCCACAGCACCGCCATCCACACCATGGCGCGGCCCGGCCGGTAGCCGTACGACACCGTCCAGTCCTGGAGGTAGCCCCACAGCTTGCCCGCCAGCGGCAGGGTCTCCCGCCGCCGCCGCTGCTTGGCGAGTAACACCTCCCGGGCGTCCGCGTCCTCACCGCTGGTGCGCAGCGCGGTGGCCAGCACCTCGTACGGGTCGGGCGAGTACTCCGGGGTGGCCGCCGCGACCCATTCCAGCCGCCGGGACAGCGGGAAGTGCCCGCGCGGGATGAGGTGTTCGTAGAAGAAACCGGCCATGGCCAGCTGGCCCGGCCCCGGCCAGCTCACCGACTTGTCCACCAGGTTCACCACCCGGGCGCCGGACAGGATCACCCGCCCCCGCTGCGGCCGCTCACCGAGGAACCGCAGCTCGGGCGTCTGGAGCCGGCGCATGGACAGCTCCTGGTCGTTCTCCATGACGAACCGCGCCTGGTCGAAGTCGACGGCGTCGCCGAACCGGCCGTCGTCCAGCCGCACCCCGCCCTCGCACTCGAACCGCTGGATCCGGGTGCCCCGGGTCGGTGTGCTGGCTATGCCGTACGGCGGGGTCGCGCCGCTGGAGAACGGCGAGCTGCTGATCCCGGCGCCGGTCAGGTACAGGGTGCGCTCCACGGTGAGCTGCGGCGCGTTGAGCGCCCGCCGCCCGTAGGGGTTGCGCAGCTGGCTGCCGCGCAGGCTCAGCGACACGCCGACCTTCGCGCCGCGCAGGCTCAGCTCGCCGTACGACTCGATCATCTCGGCCTGCAGGTCCTGGCCGACCGTCAGCCCGTCCGCGGTGATCGACCGGCCGCGCCGGTCACGCCGCACCACCAGCTGGTTGAGCAGCAGGTCGGTGCCTATCTGGGCGTCGGTGAGCCGGATCCCGTGCTCCACCACGCAGCGCGGCAGATGCAGGTCGCCCTCGGTCTGCAGCCGCGCCGCCTCGATCCGCGGCACGGCGCAGCCCACCAGCCGCAACGTGGTGAACCGGCTCTCCGGCAGCAGCAGCTCCTGCTCGAACCGGCAGTTCCGCATCTCCACGTACGGCTCGATGGTGCCGCCGGCCAGGTCGAGGGTGCCGGTGATGTGCACCCCGTTGAGCTTCAGCGCGGCCACCCGGCCGGGCTGCGCCACCGGCCCGTCGAGCAGCAGCAGCGCCACCACCCGGGCCCGGACGCTGCGCTCCGGACCCCAGGCGTGCGGACCGGCCGGATCGTTGCGCTGGGGGTGCGGGGTCCGCAGATCGAGGGTGCTGCCGTTGCGGAACGCCTGCCACATCCCCCACTCGGGTGTGGTCAGGTCGAGCCCCGGGGGCGGATCACCGTCGTGTGGCTCGGTCACAGCCGTGTCCCTCCTGCGTGTCCCCGTGTCCCCGTACCGGCCCAACCGGTCCATTCCCGCTGAGTAACCGGTTGAACGCCAATGGTCAGGATCAACTTAGGGGGTGCGTATCACTCACTGATACGCGGCACCGGCCCCCTGGACGGTCTGAGACAATTGGCTGCGTGATCTCCCGAATCGATCTGCGCGGTGCCGTCCGCCCCGAGGGTTCCCCCGGCGGCGGCATCGACCGCGACCTGCTGCCCCGTGCCGAGCTCGACGTCGAGGCCGCCCTGGAGAAGGTGCGGCCCATCTGCGACGACGTGCATCATCGCGGCACCGCGGCGCTGATCGACTACGCGGAGCGGTTCGACGGTGTGCGGATCACCAGGGTCCGGGTGGCCCCCGAGGCGATCGAACGCGCCCTGGTGCAGCTGGACCCGGCGGTGCGCGCCGCCCTGGAGGAGTCCATCCGGCGCGCCCGGCTGGTCCACCGCGAGCAGCGGCGCACCGACAAGACCGTGACGGTCGTCCCCGGCGGCACGGTCACCGAGCGCTGGGTGCCGGTGGACCGGGTCGGGCTGTACGTCCCCGGCGGAAACGCCGTCTACCCGTCCTCCGTGGTGATGAACGTGGTGCCCGCGCAGGAGGCCGGGGTCGGCTCGCTCGCCGTCTCCTCGCCGCCGCAAGCCGACTTCGACGGCCTGCCGC
The DNA here is from genome assembly GCF_044327625.1 of Streptomyces sp. NPDC018031. Classification (NCBI taxonomy): domain Bacteria; kingdom Bacillati; phylum Actinomycetota; class Actinomycetes; order Kitasatosporales; family Streptomycetaceae; genus Streptomyces; species Streptomyces sp. NPDC018031. The sequence goes on along the minus strand of NZ_JBIRFT010000023.1, from coordinate 77,913 downwards.
ACCCCACCATCCTCGCCGCCTGCGCCCTGCTCGGCGTCGACGAGGTGTACGCGGCCGGCGGCGCCCAGGCCATCGCCATGTTCGCCTACGGCACCGAGGAGTGCCGCCCGGCCCAGCTGGTCACCGGCCCCGGGAACATCTGGGTGGCGGCCGCCAAGCGCCTGCTCAAGGGCCGCATCGGGATCGACGCCGAGGCCGGCCCGACCGAGATCGCGATCCTCGCCGACGACACCGCCGACCCCGCGCACGTGGCCGCCGACCTGATCAGCCAGGCCGAGCACGACACGCTCGCGGCCGCGGTCCTGGTCACCCCCTCCACGGCGCTCGCCGAGGCGGTCGAGGCCGAGCTGAAGACCCAGGTCGCCGCCGCCAGGCACCGTGAGCGGATCACCGAGGCGCTGGCCGGGCGGCAGTCCGGCATCGTCCTCGTGGACGACCTCGACCAGGGCCTGGCCGTGGTGGACGCCTACGCCGCCGAGCACCTGGAGATCCAGACCGAGAACGCCTCCGAGGTCGCCGCCCGGGTGCGGAACGCGGGCGCGGTCTTCGTCGGCCCCTACTCCCCGGTGTCGCTCGGCGACTACTGCGCCGGCTCCAACCACGTGCTGCCCACCGGCGGCTGCGCCTGCCACTCCTCCGGCCTGTCCGTGCAGTCGTTCCTGCGCGGCATCCACGTCGTCGACTACAGCCGGGACGCGCTGGCCGAGGTCACCCACCACGTGGTGACGCTCGCCGAGGCCGAGGACCTGCCGGCGCACGGCGCCGCCCTGCAGGCACGCTTCGCCGGAGACGGACAGGAGCGGCACAGCGACGGGAAGGTTCCGCAAGACCAGTGACCGGTAACTCCGCCTCCCCCTGGGAAGACCTCCCCATCAGGGACGAGCTGCGCGGCAAGTCCCCGTACGGTGCGCCGCAGCTCGACGTGCCCGTCCGCCTGAACACCAACGAGAACCCCTACCCGCTGCCCGAGCCGCTGGTCGCCCGGATCGCGGAGCGGGTCGCCGACGCCGCCCGCCACCTCAACCGCTACCCGGACCGGGACGCCGTCGAGCTCCGCACCGAGCTGGCCCACTACCTGTCCCGGACCGCCGGGCACCAGGTCGGGCCGGCCCAGGTGTGGGCCGCGAACGGCTCCAACGAGGTGCTCCAGCAGCTGCTGCAGACCTTCGGCGGGCCGGGCCGGACCGCCATCGGCTTCGAGCCCTCGTACTCGATGCACGCGCTGATCGCCCGCGGCACCGGAACCGGCTGGATCTCCGGACCGCGCAACGAGGACTTCACCGTCGACGTGGACGCGGCCTGCGCGGCCATCGCCGCGCACCGCCCCGACATCGTCTTCGTCACCTCGCCGAACAACCCCACCGGCACCGCCGTCGAGGCGGCCACCGTCCTCGCGCTGTACGAGGCGGCGCAGGCGGCGAAGCCGTCGATGGTGGTGGTGGACGAGGCGTACGGCGAGTTCAGCCACCACCCCTCGCTGCTGCCGCTCATCGAAGGCCGCAGCCACCTGGTGGTCACCCGCACCATGTCCAAGGCGTTCGGCGCCGCCGGGCTGCGGCTGGGCTATCTCGCCGCCGACCCCGCCGTCGTCGACGCGGTGCAGCTGGTCCGGCTGCCGTACCACCTGTCCGCGGTCACCCAGGCCACCGCGCTCGCCGCCCTGGAGCACACCGATACGCTGCTGAAGTACGTCGAACAGCTCAAGGACGAGCGGGACCGCCTGGTCACCGGGCTGCGCGGGCTCGGCGTCCAGGTCACCGACTCGGACGCCAACTTCGTGCAGTTCGGGCGCTTCGCGGACAGCCACCGGGCCTGGCAGGCCCTGCTGGACCGGGGCGTCCTGGTCCGGGACAACGGAGTGCCCGGCTGGCTGCGCGTCACCGCTGGCACCCCGTCCGAGAACGACGCGTTCCTGGACGCCGTCGGCGACATCCTCGGCTCCGTCGAGCTGAGGCCGGCGGGCCGGCCGGATCCCGCGACCGGGAACCCCGAGAACCCCGAGAACTCCGTGGGGGACGGCCCCACGCCCCCGAAGGAGCACCAGCACCATGGTTAGCGAAGGACGCGTCGGCAGGGTCGAGCGCACCACCAAGGAGACCTCCGTCCTGGTCGAGATCGACCTCGACGGCACCGGCCGGGTGGAGGTGTCCACGGGCGTCGGCTTCTACGACCACATGCTCGACCAGCTCGGCCGCCACGGGCTGTTCGACCTCACCGTCAAGACCGACGGCGACCTGCACATCGACAGCCACCACACCATCGAGGACACCGCCCTCGCGCTGGGCGCCGCCTTCCGGCAGGCACTCGGCGACAAGGTGGGCATCTACCGGTTCGGCAACTGCACCGTGCCGCTGGACGAGTCCCTCGCCCAGGTGACCGTCGACCTCTCCGGCCGCCCCTACCTGGTGCACACCGAGCCGGAGAACATGGCCCCGATGATCGGCGCCTACGACACCACGATGACCCGGCACATCCTGGAGTCCTTCGTCGCCCAGGCGCAGATCGCCCTGCACGTGCACGTCCCCTACGGGCGCAACGCCCACCACATCGTCGAGTGCCAGTTCAAGGCCCTCGCCCGTGCGCTGCGCTACGCCAGCGAGCGCGACCCGCGCGCGGCCGGAATCCTCCCCTCCACGAAGGGTGCCCTGTGAACGGCACGGCCACGCTCTTCATCGTCCTCGGCCTGTTCCTGCTCGGCGGTGTGATCTCCTTCGTCAAGCAGGGCATGTCCAAGAGCATCGTCACCCTGCTCGGCATCGGCGCCGGGATGTCGCTGATCGCCGGGATCATGCGACTGGAGGTGTGGAGTTGAGCGCCAAGAAGGTCGTGGTCTTCGACTACGGCTTCGGCAACGTCCGCTCCGCCGAGCGGGCCCTGGCCCACGTCGGCGCCGACGTCGAGATCACCCGGGACTACGACAGGGCCATGAACGCCGACGGGCTGCTGGTGCCCGGTGTCGGCGCGTTCGCGGCCTGCATGCGCGGACTGCGCGAGGCCCGCGGCGACTGGGTGGTGGGCCGCCGGCTGTCCGGCGGCCGCCCGGTCATGGGGATCTGCGTCGGCATGCAGATCCTCTTCGCCCGCGGCATCGAGCACGGCGAGGAGACCGAGGGCCTGGACGAGTGGCCCGGCACGGTCGGCCCGCTGCGCGCCCCGGTCGTCCCGCACATGGGCTGGAACACCGTTCAGGCCCCCGCGGACTCGCGGCTGTTCGCCGGACTCGACGCGGACGCCCGCTACTACTTCGTGCACTCCTACGCGGTGCACGGATGGGAGCTGGAGAGCGTCAACCCGGGCATGAGCGCCCCCCAGGTGACCTGGGCGACGCACGGCGAACCCTTCGTCGCCGCCGTCGAGAACGGGCCGCTGTGGGCCACCCAGTTCCACCCGGAGAAGTCCGGTGACACCGGAGCCCGGCTGCTGACCAACTGGCTCGCCACGCTGTAGGCCGCCGCGGCCGGGTCCCGCCCGCGGCGCCCGGCCCCGCGCCCCCTCTCCTCCCACCACCTCCTAGGACCGCCCAGATGAGCAAGCTCGAACTCCTCCCCGCCGTCGACGTCCGGGACGGCCAGGCCGTCCGCCTCGTGCACGGTGAGTCCGGCACCGAGACCTCCTACGGCTCGCCCCTGGAGGCGGCCCTCACCTGGCAGCGCGCCGGGGCCGAGTGGCTGCACCTGGTCGACCTCGACGCCGCCTTCGGCACCGGCGACAACCGCGCGCTGATCGCCGAGGTCGCCGGGGCCATGGACATCAAGGTGGAGCTGTCCGGCGGCATCCGCGACGACGACACGCTCGCCGCCGCCCTGGCCACCGGCTGCACCCGGGTCAACCTCGGCACCGCCGCACTGGAGACCCCCGAGTGGGTCGCCAAGGTGATCGCCGAGCACGGGGACAAGATCGCCGTCGGGCTCGACGTCCGCGGCACCACCCTGCGCGGCCGCGGCTGGACCCGGGACGGCGGCGACCTGTACGAGACGCTGGCCCGCCTCGACTCCGAGGGCTGCGCCCGCTACGTGGTGACCGACATCGCCAAGGACGGCACCCTCCAGGGCCCGAACCTGCAGCTGCTCCGGGACGTGTGCGCGGCCACCGACAAGCCGGTCGTCGCCTCCGGCGGCGTTTCGTCCCTTGACGACCTGCGCGCCCTCGCGAGTCTGGTGCCGCAGGGCGTCGAAGGTGCCATTGTGGGCAAGGCGCTCTACGCCAAGGCGTTCACCCTCGAAGAAGCCCTGGAGGCCGTGTCCCGATGACCGAAGCCGTGCAGCGTACGCAGTCCGACAGCCCCTGGGAAGAAGCGATCGGCTCGGCGCGCGCGGTGGCGGCGGGCGACCGGGTCCTCGTCGCCGGCACCATGCCCTTCACCGGAACGGTGCTCCAGGGCGAGGGGGACCCCTACGAGCAGGCGCTGGCGGCGTTCGGGAACGCGCTGACCGCCCTGGACGGGTTCGGCCTCGGCGCCGAGGCCGTGATCCGTACCCGTATGTACCTGACCCACCTCCGGGACGTGGAAGCGGTGGGCCGCGCCCACAAGGAGCTGTTCGGCGCCGTGCGTCCCGCCGCCACCATGGTGGTGGTCTCCCGGTTCGCCGACTCGCGCGTCCTGGTCGAGGTGGAAGTGGAAGCCTATCGAGGAGCAAGCACATCATGACCCTGGCGGTCCGAGTCATCCCCTGCCTGGACGTGGACAACGGCCGGGTCGTCAAGGGTGTCAACTTCCAGAACCTCCGCGACGCCGGCGACCCGGTCGAAATGGCCCGGATCTACGGCGCCGAGGGGGCGGACGAGCTGACGTTCCTCGACATCACCGCCTCCTCCGGCAACCGGGAGACCACCTACGACGTGGTGCGCCGCACCGCCGAGCAGGTCTTCATCCCGCTCACCGTCGGCGGCGGCGTCCGCACCGCCGAGGACGTGGACCGGCTGCTGCGCGCCGGGGCGGACAAGGTCGGCGTGAACACCGCCGCCATCGCCCGGCCCGAACTCATCCAGGAGATCGCCGAGCGCTTCGGCCGCCAGGTCCTGGTGCTCTCGGTGGACGCCCGCCGCACCCCGGAGGGAGCCGCCACCACGCCCAGCGGCTACGAGGTGACCACCCACGGCGGCCGGCGCGGCACCGGGATCGACGCCGTCGAGTGGGCGCACCGGGCGGCCGAGCTGGGCGCCGGGGAGATCCTGCTGAACTCCATGGACGCGGACGGCACCAAGGACGGCTACGACACCGAGATGATCGCCGCGGTGCGCAAGCACGTCACCGTCCCGGTGATCGCCAGCGGTGGCGCGGGCCGGCTCGCCGACTTCGGCCCCGCCGTCGACGCCGGCGCCGACGCGGTGCTGGCCGCCTCCGTCTTCCACTTCGGCGACCTGCGCATCGGCCAGGTCAAGGACGCCCTGCGGGAGGCGGGCCACCCGGTCCGCTGACCCGGTTCCGGCGCGGCCCGGGCCGACCGGGCCGCGCCGGGGTTCACAGCCCCAGGTCGGCCTCGCGCAGCCGGGCCACGGCCTCCTTGTCGCCGTCCACCTCGACCCGGGCCGCGTCCTGGCGGCCGTACAGGAACAGCAGCAGTTCGCCCGGCTCGGCGGTGAGGGTCACCACCGGTGTGCCGCGGTGGGCGACCGCGGTGCGGCCGTCGGGGCGACGCAGCACCAGGCCGACCGGGGACCGCCGGGTGAACAGCCGCCCGGCGCGCTCGATCCGGGACCACAGCGCGTCGGCGAGGACCGGGTCGACGGGGCGGGGCGTCCAGTCCGGCTGGGCCCGGCGCACGTCCTCGCCGTGCACGAAGAACTCCACGGTGTTCGCGGCCTCGTCGACCTGCTTGAGGGCGAACGGGGAGAACCGGGGCGGTCCGGTGCGGATCAGCTGGATCAGTTCCTCGTAGGGCTTGGCGGTGAACTCGGCCTGGACCCGCTCCAGCCGCGCCGCCAGCGGCTTGACCAGCAGCCCTCCGGCCGCGTCCGCGCGCCGCTCGCGGACCACCAGGTGGGCGGCGAGGTCACGGGTCGTCCAGTCGTCGCAGAGGGTCGGGGCCTGCGGGCCGGAGGCCTCCAGCAGATCGGCGAGGAGCAGTCGTTCGCGCTTGGCGTGGGTCGACATGTCGGCCAGCGTACGACCGGCCGCCGGACCCGGCCACGGCGCCGCGCCCGCCCACGGCGCCGCGCCCGAGCCGGGAGCGCCGGAAGGCCCGCGGTACGGCCCCCGGGCGGGGGGCCGTACCGCGGGCCGGGCCCGGGCAGCCGGACCGGTGGCACGCCCGGGTCAGACCCCGGGGCCGTAGTCCGTGCAGCGGGGCTTGAAGTTCGGGTCGTTCGGACCCAGCACGTTCAGGACGTTCTGCATGGTGGGACCGTCCAGGAACAGCCCGACGTGGCCGACGGGGTTGTCCGGGCACTGGTCCTGCAGCGTGATGTTGGTGACGTCGCCGCCCCGGAGGAATGAGTTCGTGTACGGGGTGGCGACGGCATCGTGCTTGCTCGCGATCACCACATAACGGGTTCCGGGAACGGTGTCGCCGTCCTGCCAGAGATTCTTCTGGAAGTCGGAATTCACTTCCTGCTGGTGCAGTCCGGGCAGACCCACCACATCGAAGAAGTCGTTGGCGAAGCCGAGGATGCCCAGCGCCTCACCGAGGTTCACCAGGCCGCTGAGCGTGGTGCCGTGGTTGGTCGGGCCGAGGGCCACCAGGGTGTCCACCTTGCCCGCGCCGCCCAGCCGCTTGAGGTAGTGGTGCGGCATCATGCCGCCCTGCGAGTGGCCGACCACGTCGACCTTCCGCGCCCCGGTGGCGGCCAGCACCTTGTCCACGAAGGCGTCCATGGTGCGCGCCGAGTCGCCGATGTCGGCCAGCCCGCCGATGCGGCCGAGGGACAGGTGGTTCATGCCGTAGTTGAAGGCGAAGACGCAGTACCCCTGGTTGGCCAGCATGGGGGCGAGCTTCACCCAGTTCGCGCCCAGGTTGGCGCCGGTGCCGTGGACCAGCACCACCGGGTCGGGGTGCGCGGCGCTCGGCCGGCACCGCCAGTCGTTGGCGCCGGCCACCGCGCCGGGGCTGAAGAGGTAGTTGGACACCGCGGTGCCCAGGTCGCCCTCCGGGTACCGCGGCTCGTCGGCCCGGGCGGGCGCCGCGCCGGTGACCGCGGTGGCGGCCATGGCCAGCGCCGCGCCGGCCGCGGCCAGCCAGCGCCGGACCCCGCGTACCGGCCGGACGCGCTTGCACGCTCTCTGCATGGAATGCTCCAGCTTCCAGGAATTTCCGGCGGAACGCATTGCCGAAACAGGGCACATTCGTCGGGCCGCCGGAATGTTTTGTGGGAGGAGGTGCGGACGCCGAGCCGATCGTGAGAATTCACGGAAAGGCTGACCGTCTGTCAAAACAAGGTAACAGCGGTGTGGTTACCGGGAAGTATTCCGAATCATAAAGTTGGCCCCGGACTCTTGTTACCCGGCACAAACGCGGTGCGCGATGAGCGCCGCCCGGATCGTCGGCAGGTCGGCCGGCCGGCTGGTGTCCAGCCCGGTGAGCGCCGCCACCTTCCGCAGCCGGTAGTCGACGGTGTTGGGATGCACCTGGAGCGCGGCGGCGGCCTGCCGGCGGTCGACCGGGCCCGCCATGAACACCCGCAGCGTCTCCAGCAGCTCCGGCTTCCCGGCCAGCGGCGCCAGCAGCGCGGCCAGCTCCTCCCGGGCCGGGCCGGGGCGGGTGAGCTGGTACTCCAGGGCGACGTCCGCCAGCCGGTACAGGCCCGGCCGCCGGTCGAAGACCGTCGCCACCTCGCACACCTGCCCCGCCACCCGGGCGGCCTCCGCCACCCCGTCCGGCGCGGTGGCCACCGCTCCGGCCCAGATCTCGGCGCCGGCCACCTGGCTCATGTACCGCACCACCGCGGCCAGCCAGTCCCAGTCCTTGCCGGTCAGCTCGGCACACGCGGTCTCCCGCGGCACCAGCGCCACGCCGCCGTCCGAGGAGAGCATGGAGAGCACCACCCCGGCCACGTGCCGCTCCAGCTCCACCCGCGCCCGGCGCAGCTTCCGCCGGGCCGCCACCGTGGCGTCGATGCCGGGCCGCAGCTCGTCCTGGTGCGGCCCGATCCGCAGCCCCAGCGCCAGATAGCAGGCGGGCAGCCGGATGCCCGCCCGCCGCGCCGCCTCCCGCGCCGGGGTGCCGTCGAGCAGCGCCGCCAGCAGCGACTGCCGGGCGGAGTGCTCGTCCCCGAACGCGGCCTGCCGCTCCTGGGCGTAGCCGGCCGAGGCGGCGGACGTCATCAGGTGCAGGTACTGCAGCACCAGCCGGTTGGTGGCGAAGACCGCGCCCAGGTCGGTCGGTTCGGCGGTGGGGGCCATGCGGTCCAGGCAGATCTGGGCACCCAGGTGGTAGGCGCTGAGCACCGCGTCCAGCGGCACTCCGTCCTCCGCCCGCTTGGCCGCAGACTCCCGGAGCCCGGCGAGCTGCTCGGGGCCGGGCAGCTCACCGGTGTCGAGCACCTCGGCGAAGGTGCGGATGCTCTGCTCGACGGTGTGGCTGATGTCGGTGCGCAGCTGCTCGGCCGGCAGCCGCCGGTACACCGGGACCCGTTCGACGAGTTCGTCGAGGACGAGGGTGGCGAGATCGTGTACGGAGGTGAACAGCCGCTGGCGCAGCGGGGTGCCGCCGAACACGATCGTGCCCTGGTCGCCGCCCATGCTGCCCTCCCGCAGGCTCCGCGGTGCCGCCCGCCACCGTGTTACCTAGGAGTAACACGGTGCCGGGCGCGGGCACCAGCCATCCGCGGCGGAAGATGGCGCGGTCCGGACCCCCGCTTCGCTCACCCCGGTGACAACATCCCGCCACGGCGGCGGGATCCGGCGACCGGCTGGACCGCCGGTGGCCGGTGCACCCGCCCACCGGCCGCCGCGGGGTCAGCCGGGCAGCGGCTCCGACAGCTTCGGACCGTCCGGCTCGGCGCTCAGCGTCAGCGAGCAGGACACCTGGTCCCGGCCCTGGTAGGTGTAGGTGTCACGGGCCGGGTAGAGCGCGTAGTAGTAGTACGTGCGGTCCGGGGAGGCGCCGTCCAGGCGCTTCGCCGCGTCCGCCCGGCACAGCTCCAGCGCCTTGGTCCGTATCTCCTCCTCGGTGTCGAAGGTCCCGGTCAGCGTCTCGTTGGCGATGATCTCGCCGTCGTGCGGGCCGTCGCAGGACCGGACCTCCACCCGGCTCACCGAACTGTCCAGCCCGGGGTGGTCGAAGCACTGGCCGGGCTTGAGCACCACGTACGGCACCACGTCGGACGGCCCGGTGGCGGAGGCGGAGGACGAGGGTTCCGGCCCGTCCTCCTCGGACTGCCCCGGCCCGCCGCCCAGCGGCGCGCCCCGCCCCGGGTCCTCGCTGCCCGACGGCTCGGTGGTGGGCGTACGCGGCGACGCGGAACCGGACGCACTCGCCGAGGGCGTGGCGGAGGACTTGCCGGCCGCCGGGTCCTTCCCCCCGTCGTCACCACCCCGCAGGGCGAGGCCCGCCCCGCCCGCCACCAGGACCGCCGCCACCACCCCGCCGGTCACCAGCAGCGCCACCCGCAGCCCGCCGCGGCGGGGCGGGCGGGGCGGCGGCCCGGAACCGGCCGGCCCGAACCCGGCCGGCGGGACCGGCGGCCCGAACCCCGGAGAACCGGACGAACCGTGCGGCCCGAAGCCGTGCGGGCCGAAACCCTGCGGCCCGGACCCGCCACCGGCGTCGGCCGGTGGCGGCCCGAAGCCACCGCTGCCGGGAGGACCGAAGTGGTTCGACGGAGGCGGAGACGTCATGACCGAAGCATGCCCCATGGCCCCGGCCGGCCCACCGCCGGGCGACCGGTCCCCGCCGGGCGTGACCGCCCCGCCGCGCGCCGGCCCCGGCCGGCCCCGCGCCCGTCCACCAGTCGGCCGTCCGCTCCGGCCACCCCGCCGACCGGGCAGAATGGGCGCATGACCGGCTCCGACCGCCCCGCGACCCCGCCCGCCCCGGGGTCCTCCCCCCTCGAACCGGCCCTCGCCGCGCGCCTCAAGCGCACCGCCGACGGCCTGGTCCCCGCCATCGCCCAGCAGTACGACACCGGCGAGGTGCTCATGCTCGGCTGGATGGACGACGAGGCACTCCATCGCACCCTCACCACCGGCCGCTGCACCTACTGGAGCCGCAGCCGGCGGGAGTACTGGGTCAAGGGCGACACCTCCGGCCACGTCCAGCACGTCAAGTCGGTGGCCCTGGACTGCGACGCGGACACCATCCTGGTCAAGGTGGACCAGGTGGGCGCCGCCTGCCACACCGGGGACCGCACCTGTTTCGATTCCGACGAGCTGCCGCTCGCGCAGTAGGCTCCGCGCCATGACGGCGACGACCCCCGGGGAAGCCACCTTGGATCTCGACACCTTCCGCAAGCTGGCGGCCGACCGCCGCGTCATCCCGGTCAGCCGCAGGCTGCTCGCCGACGGCGACACCCCGGTGGGCCTGTACCGCAAGCTCGCCGGCGAGCGCCCGGGCACCTTCCTGCTGGAGTCCGCCGAGAACGGGCGCTCCTGGTCCCGCTACTCCTTCATCGGCGTGCGCAGCGCCGCCACCCTCACCGAACGGGACGGCCGCGCCCACTGGCTGGGCACCCCGCCGGTCGGCGTCCCCACCGACGGCGACCCGCTGGACGCCCTGCGCGCCACCGTGGAGGCCCTGCACACCCCGCGCGACCTGGCCGAGGTGCTCGGCGGGACACCGCCCTTCACCGGCGGCATGGTCGGCTACCTCGGCTACGACATCGTCCGCCGGCTGGAGCGCATCGGGGACAGCGGCCGCGACGAACTGCGCCTGCCCGAGCTGACCATGCTGCTCACCTCGGACCTCGCCGTCCTGGACCACTGGGACGGCACCGTCCTGCTGATCGCCAACGCCATCAACCACAACGACCTCGACACCGGGGTGGACGAGGCGTACGCCGACGCGGTGGCCCGGCTGGACGCCATGACCGCGGACCTGGCGCGTCCGGTGCCCACCGCTCCGGCCGCCCTGCCGCCGTCCGAACTCCCCGCCTTCACCACCTCCTGGGGCGGTGCCGACTACCAGGCCGCCGTCGACGACATCAAGGAGCGCATCCGGGCCGGCGAGGCGTTCCAGGTGGTCCCCTCGCAGCGGTTCGAAACGCCCTGCACGGCCGGCGCGCTCGACGTCTACCGGGTGCTGCGGGCCACCAACCCCAGCCCGTACATGTACCTGTTCCGGTTCCCCGACGAGAACGGCACCGCCTTCGACGTCGTCGGCTCCAGCCCGGAGGCGCTGGTCAAGGTCGAGGAGGGCCGCGCGATGCTGCACCCCATCGCCGGCACCCGGCCGCGCGGCGCCACCCCGCAGGCCGACGCGGCGCTCGCCGACGAACTGCTCGCCGACCCCAAGGAGCGCGCCGAGCACCTGATGCTGGTCGACCTCGGCCGCAACGACCTGGGCCGGGTCTGCGAGCCGGGCAGCGTCGAGGTGGTCGACTTCATGTCGATCGAGCGCTACAGCCATGTGATGCACATCGTCTCGACCGTCACCGGAACGGTCGCCGCCGACCGCACCGCCTTCGACGTGCTGACCGCGTGCTTCCCGGCGGGCACCCTCTCCGGCGCCCCCAAGCCGCGCGCCATGCAGATCATCGAGGAGCTGGAGCCCACCCGGCGCGGCCTGTACGGCGGCTGCGTCGGCTACCTCGACTTCGCCGGGGACGCGGACACCGCGATCGCCATCCGCACCGCGCTGCTGCGGGACGGCACCGCGTACGTGCAGGCCGGGGCCGGGGTGGTGGCCGACTCCGATCCGGCCGCCGAGGACGCGGAGTGCCGCAACAAGGCGGCGGCGGTGCTGCGGGCGGTGCACACCGCCAACCAGCTCGGCGGCTGACCCGCGGCCCGCCGCACCGCCCCCGGACCGGCCGGGCGCCGCCGCGGAACCGGGCCGATCCGGCCCGGTTTCCCGGTTCCGTCCGGTCTCCGCCGCATCTCGCCCGGATCACGGCCTTGTGTCGTCACCGGGTCGGGGGCCGACCCGCCCGCGCTGTCCGTTTCGGGTACGGGATAGTGGTACGCGTGAGTGCCGCAGCCGTACCCCAGCCCCGCGCCCAGTCCGCGCAGTCCGCCGCCGCCACGGAGCGCAAGCGGCGGCGCAGTCTCGCCGTCGCGCTGCTGTCCGGCGCCGCCGGCGCCGCGCTGGTGCTGCTCGCCAGCAGCCGCACCTGGGCGGAGGGGACCGCAGCCGTCGCCCAGGGCGCGCTCCCGCAGCGGGCCGACGGGGACGACATCACCGGACTGCCGGGCGCGCTGGCGGTCGTCGGCCTCGCCGCGCTGGTCGCCGTCTTCGCGGTCCGCCGCGCGGGCCGCGCCCTGGTGGCCGGGCTGCTCACGCTCTGCGGCGCGGGCATCGCGGTCAGCGCCCTGGTGGGCGCCTCCGACACCGCCGCGCTGGAGGACAAGGCGTCCAAGGCCACCGGCCTGGCGGACAGCGCCATCCACGACGTGGCGCACACCGCCTGGCCCTGGGTGGCCCTGGCCGGCGGCCTGCTGCTGCTGCTCGCCGGGGTGCTCGCGCTGAGCTACGGGCGCCACTGGCCCGCCATGTCCGGCCGGTACGAGCGCCCGGGCGGCGGCCGCGGACCGCGCCGGGCCGCCGCGGCCGCCGGCTCCGACCGCCCCGAGGACCTGTGGAAGGCGCTGGACCGCGGCGAGGACCCCACCGGCTCGCAGGGCTGAACCCGCGGGGTCCGGGACACGTGATCCACGACCCCGACCCCCGCTGAATCACCGGCGGCCCATCGGGGAGAATGAGCACGGAGCGTTCGCCCCCGCGCCCCGGCCCGCACACCCCGGACACCGTCCGGTGACGGAGTCCGGGGGATCAGCACAGCAACGAGGAGAACTCATGGCGGGTAACAACCACGGTCACACCCCGGCCGCGTGGACCGGCGTCATCATCGCCTTCATCGGCTTCGGCATCTCCGCGGCCTTCACCGTGCTGGCCGAGCCGATCGGCTTCTGGGCGGGACTGGTCGTCGTCGCGATCGGCGGCGTCGTGGGCCTGGCCATGCGCATGGCCGGCCTCGGGCAGCAGCCGCGCCGGACGGCGCAGACCCAGACCCAGCAGTGAGCTGAGCCGCGGGCCGGTGCCGGGCGGGCGGCGGACCGTACGGCGGGCGTCCGCCGGACGGCGGAACGCCCGCCGCACCCGGCTGCGCCGGCGGCCCGCGCGGGGCAGACTCGACGGGTGAGCCGGAGCCGCGCCCCCGCGCCGAGCGCCCCCGGGGCGCCGGTGGCCCCCGTGCGGCACCGCCTGGCCGCACCCCTGGGCGCGCTCGCCGCGGCCACCGCCGGGTTCGCCCTGGTGGCCCTGGTGGACCCCAACCAGCCCGGGCACTATCCGGGCTGCCCGCTGCTGCGCCTCACCGGTCTGCTCTGCCCCGGCTGCGGCGGGCTGCGCGGCGCGCACGCCCTGGCGCACGGCGATCCGCTCACCGCGCTCGGCGCCAACGCCCTGGCGTTCGCCGGCTACCTGGCGCTCGCCGCCTGGTGGGTCCGGTGGCTGCTGCGGTCGGCCGCCGGACGCGCCACACCCGCCCCCCGGCCGCGGGCCGCGCACTGGTGGACCGCGGCGGTGCTGACGGCGGTCTTCACGGTCGTCCGGAACCTGGACGCGGGCGCCGTCCTGGCGCCCTGACCACGCCGTTACGCAGGTTTGATCATCCACGCCTCGGAACGGCGGCCGACCGGATGCGGAACCTCGGCCGACCGGCGGATACCATCGATGTGTCAGGTGAAGCGGTTCCGCCGCGATCACCCGCATCCAGCCCGAAGCTCCATCCCCGTCCGGAAGGGGGCCGCTCGCGTGAGTGTGCTCGACGAGATCATCGACGGAGTCCGTGCCGACCTCGCGGAGCGGCAGGCGCGCGTCACCCTCGACGAGCTCAAGGAGCGGGCCGCCAAGGCTCCCCAGGCCAAGGACGGGGTGGCCGCCCTCAAGGGCGACGGTGTCACGGTGATCTGCGAGGTCAAGCGCTCCAGCCCGTCCAAGGGCGCGCTCGCCGCGATCGCCGACCCCGCCGGGCTCGCCGCCGACTACGAGGCGGGCGGCGCGGCCGTCATCAGTGTGCTGACCGAGCAGCGGCGCTTCGGCGGGTCCCTGGCGGACCTGGAGGCGGTCCGCTCCCGGGTCGACGTCCCGGTGCTGCGCAAGGACTTCATCGTCACCGCCTACCAGCTGTGGGAGGCCCGGGCCTACGGCGCGGACCTCGCCCTGCTGATCGTCGCCGCCCTGGACCAGGAGGCGCTGGTCTCCCTGATCGAGCGGGCCGAGTCCATCGGCCTCACCCCGCTGGTCGAGGTGCACGACGAGGAAGAGGTCGCCCGCGCGGTGGACGCCGGGGCCCGCATCATCGGCGTCAACGCCCGCAACCTCAAGACCCTCGAGGTCGACCGGAACAACTTCGCGCAGGTCGCGCCGGAGATCCCGGACCACATCGTCAAGGTCGCCGAATCCGGTGTGCGCGGTCCGCACGACCTCATCGCCTACGCCAACGACGGCGCCGACGCGGTCCTGGTCGGCGAGTCCCTGGTGACCGGCCGGGACCCCAAGTCGGCCGTCGCCGACCTGGTCGCCGCCGGAGCCCACCCGGCGCTGCGGCACGGACGGGGCTGACCGCACCGTGCGGGGATACGCGCGTCTGGCCCGGGGGTGCCGCCCCCGGGGCTGCCGCGCGCCCGCCCGCCGGGTGCGCGGCCGCCGGGTGCGCTACCACATCGGCTGCGAGCCGGGACAGATCAACGGCATGCGATGGCGTGCGGTGGCCGACCACCGCACGACCGCTCACTGACCCGCCCCCCACCCGCACCGCCCGCCCGTCCCGCGGCCCTCGTCCGCGCCGGGGCGGGCCGTGCCGGCAGCCGCCGCGCGGCGCACCCCCTGGGTGCCGCCCGCGCCGCGGGACACGGGCCGGGAGTGGGCGCGCGCGGTGCTCGCGGCGCACGGCGCGGCACGGATCCACCATGGGCCGTGGCGCGGCCGGAGCCGCATAGCGTGATGCCCATCATTCGTGTCATCTGTGATGTGTCGGGGTGTCGACCCCGACGGAGGAGTACGTCGGATGTCCTCTGACTTCTTCGTCCCGGACCCGGAGGGTTCGGTCCCCAGCGCCGAGGGGTATTTCGGCGCGTTCGGCGGCAAGTTCATCCCCGAGGCGCTGGTCGCCGCGGTCGACGAGGTCGCCGTCGAGTACCGGAAGGCCAAGGCGGACCCCGCGTTCGCCGCCGAACTGGAAGACCTGCTGGTCCACTACACGGGCCGGCCCAGCGCGCTGACCGAGGTGCCGCGCTTCGCGAGGCACGCCGGCGGCGCCCGCGTCTTCCTCAAGCGCGAGGACCTCAACCACACCGGCTCGCACAAGATCAACAACGTGCTGGGGCAGGCCCTGCTCACCAAGCGGATGGGCAAGACCCGGGTGATCGCGGAGACCGGGGCCGGCCAGCACGGCGTCGCCACCGCCACCGCCTGCGCCCTCTTCGGCCTGGACTGCACCATCTACATGGGCGAGATCGACACCGAGCGGCAGGCGCTCAACGTCGCCCGGATGCGGATGCTCGGCGCCGAGGTGGTCGCCGTGAAATCCGGCAGCCGCACCCTGAAGGACGCCATCAACGAGGCGTTCCGCGACTGGGTGGCCAACGTCGACCGCACCCACTACCTCTTCGGCACCGTGGCCGGCCCCCACCCGTTCCCGGCCATGGTGCGCGACTTCCACCGGGTCATCGGCGTCGAGGCCCGGCGCCAGATCCTGGAGCGCGCCGGGCGGCTGCCGGACGCCGCGATCGCCTGCGTGGGCGGCGGCTCGAACGCCATCGGCCTCTTCCACGCCTTCATCCCCGACCCCTCGGTGCGCCTGATCGGCTGCGAACCGGCCGGGCACGGCATCGACACCGGTGAGCACGCGGCGACCCTGACCGCGGGCGAACCGGGCATCCTGCACGGCTCCCGCTCCTACGTCCTGCAGGACGAGGAGGGGCAGATCACCGAGCCGTACTCGATCTCGGCCGGCCTGGACTACCCGGGCATCGGACCCGAGCACGCCTACCTCAAGGACAGCGGCCGGGGGGAGTACCGGGCGGTCACCGACGACGCCGCCATGCAGGCGCTGCGCCTGCTGTCCCGCACCGAGGGCATCATCCCGGCGATCGAGAGCGCGCACGCGCTCGCCGGGGCCCTGGAGGTCGGGCGGGAGCTGGGCGAGGACGGGCTGATCATCGTCAACCTGTCCGGGCGCGGGGACAAGGACATGGACACCGCCGCCCGTTACTTCGGGCTGTACGACACGGACGCGGCGGTCGAGCCCGACGCGTCCGCCGGCCACGGCGAGATCGCCGAGATCCAGGGGGACGCCAGGTGAGCGGGAACATCCAGTTGCTGAGCGACACCCTCGCCGCGGCCAAGGCCGAGGGCCGGTCCGCCCTGATCGCCTACCTGCCGGCCGGATTCCCGACCGTGGACGGCGGCATCGAGGCGGTGAAGGCGGTCTTCGACGGCGGCGCGGACATCGTGGAGGTCGGGCTGCCGCACAGCGACCCGGTGCTCGACGGTCCGGTCATCCAGACCGCGGACGACATCGCGCTGCGCGGCGGGGTGAAGATCGCGGACGTCATGCGCACCGTCCGGGAGGCGCACGCGGCCACCGGCAAGCCGGTGCTGGTGATGACCTACTGGAACCCCATCGACCGCTACGGCGTCGAACGGTTCACCGCCGAACTCGCCGAAGCGGGCGGCGCCGGCTGCATCCTGCCCGACCTGCCGGTGCAGGAGTCGGCGCAGTGGCGGGAGCACGCCGGGAAGCACGGCCTGGCGACGGTCTTCGTGGTCGCGCCCAGCAGCCGCGACGAGCGGCTCGCCACCATCACGGCGGCCGGCAGCGGCTTCGTGTACGCCGCCTCCCTGATGGGTGTCACCGGCACCCGGGAGTCCGTCGGCCACCAGGCGCGGGACCTGGTGGACCGCACCAGGGCCACCACCGGGCTGCCGGTCTGCGTGGGGCTGGGGGTCTCCGACGCGGTGCAGGCCGCGGAGGTCGCCGGCTTCGCCGACGGCGTGATCGTGGGCTCGGCGTTCGTGAAGCGGATGCTGGACGCACCGGACCTGGCCGGCGGCCTGGCCGCCGTCCGCGCCCTCGCCGGTGAACTCGCCGAGGGTGTGCGCGGGCGGGTCTGACCCGGCCCGCGCGTGCGGCGCCGGCCGCCCCGCGGCCGGCGACCGGGCCACCACCGGGTGACCCGGTGGCCCAACGGGGCCGGATCCGGTGACTCCGATCGGGCGAAAGCGAGGCGGGGGAGTGCCGAGCGCGCACCCCCGCCTCGTTGTATCCGGACGTGAGCGACAGAAGCGACAGAAGCGACAGCAATCCGGGCGGGGACGACGCCCGGGCGCGGCTGCGGGCCCAGCAGGACCGCGACCG
This sequence comes from Streptomyces sp. NPDC018031, assembly GCF_044327625.1. Lineage (NCBI taxonomy): Bacteria > Bacillati > Actinomycetota > Actinomycetes > Kitasatosporales > Streptomycetaceae > Streptomyces > Streptomyces sp. NPDC018031. The sequence continues at coordinate 60,459 of NZ_JBIRFT010000023.1, read as the reverse complement.
GGCCCGCGAGAAGCGCAGGCGGGTCCTGATCGTGGCGGTCCTCGCCGTGGCCGTGCTCGGCGCCGCCGCGCTCATCGGGGTGCTGGTGTCCGGGGACGACGACGGCGAGCCGGCCGGCCCGGTCACCGCGCCGAAGGGCGCCACCGGCAAGGACGACCTGGTGATCCGCGCCGGCCCGGCGGACGCCCCGGCGACCCTCACCGTGTACGAGGACTTCCGGTGCCCGGCCTGCAAGCAGTTCGAGGACACCTTCCGCGGCACGATCCACGACCTCCAGGACGCGGGGCGGCTGAGGACCGACTACCGGCTGGTCACGATCATCGACGGCAATCTGGGCGGCAGCGGCTCCCTGGACGCGGCGAACGCCGCCGCCTGCGCCCAGGACGCCGGCCGGTTCACGCCGTACCACGACGTGCTCTACACCAACCAGCCACCGGAGTCCGACGACGCCTTCGCCGACGAGGACACCCTGATCGGCCTGGCCGGCCAGGTCGACGGCCTGGACACCGAGACCTTCCGGTCCTGCGTGCGCCGGGGCCTCCACGAAAGCTGGGTGCGGAAGTCCGTCGACGACTTCTCCGGGTCCGGCTTCGACTCCACCCCGACGGTGCTGCTGGACGGCGAGGAGGTCTACGGCGACCCGGACGAACCGCTCACCCCCCGGCGCCTCCGGCAGCTGGTCGACCAGGCGGCCCGGGACTGATGGGAGCGGAACCGGTGCCCGTTACGCAGCCGTTGCACCGGGTGGGTTGCCCAGCTTCCCGTCCGGCAGGGTAGCGTCGACCTTGCCATGGACCTCGCATACATTCCCAGCCCCTCGACCGGCGTGATCGAACTCGGTCCGATCCCGCTGCGCGGCTATGCCTTCTGCATCATCATCGGCGTCTTCGTCGCGGTCTGGCTCGGCGGACGGCGCTGGGTCGCCCGCGGCGGCCGGGTGGGCACGGTCGCCGACATCGCCGTCTGGGCCGTGCCCTTCGGCCTGATCGGCGGACGGCTCTACCACGTCGTCACCGACTACGAGCTGTACTTCTCCGAGGGCCGCGACTGGGTCGACGCCTTCAAGATCTGGCAGGGCGGCCTCGGCATCTGGGGGGCCATCGCGCTCGGCGCGCTGGGCGCCTGGATCGGCTGCCGCCGCCGGGGCATCCCGCTGCCCGCCTACGCGGACGCCATCGCCCCCGGCATCGCCTTCGCGCAGGCGATCGGCCGCTGGGGCAACTGGTTCAACCAGGAGCTCTACGGCAAGGCCACCGACGTCCCGTGGGCCCTGAAGATCGACGCGGACACCGAGGCGGGCCGGGTGGCCGGCACCTACCACCCGACGTTCCTGTACGAGTCGCTGTGGTGCGTCGGCGTGGCCCTGCTGGTGATCTGGGCGGACCGCCGCTTCAAGCTGGGGCACGGCCGGGCCTTCGCGCTCTACGTGGCGGCGTACACCGTGGGCCGCTTCTGGGTGGAGTACCTGCGGGTCGACGACGCCCACCATGTGCTGGGCCTGCGGCTCAACAACTGGACCTCCATCGTGGTCTTCCTCGCCGCGGTCGCCTACCTGGTGATCTCCGCCAAGAGGGCCCCGGGCCGGGAGGCCGTGGTGGAACCGGCCGCCGTCGCGGCGGGCGCCGGGGGGACCGCGGACGCCGGCACCGGCGGCGAGGGCACGGAGCCCGGCCCGGCCGGGACCGGCGCCGGCGCGACGCAGGACGCGGGCGGCGGTGCGGCGCGGGGCGCCGGTGACGGCGGTGGTGACGCCGCCGCGGGCACCGCGGCCGACAAGACGCTCCCCGACAAGACGCTCGTCGACGAAACGCTCGTCGACGCGGCTCCCGCCGCCGAGGAGGCTGCCGACGGCGACCGGACCGCGCACGGCTCGACCGTCCAGGAGCCCGACACCGCCACCGACGCCGCCTCGGACAGCGAGGCCGCCACGGACGCCGACGCCGGCTCCGGCTCCGGCCGTGGTGGCGGGGCGGTACCCACCGACGCGGGGTCCGGCACCAAGCCCTGACCCCCGGTACGCACAGCGGACGCAAGGCGGCACCCGAGGCCGCCGGGCCCGACCGGCCCGGCGGCCTCTCGCATGCGTGCGGGGTGCTCATGGCCGGCCGCCGCCCCGGTCACCCGCCGGGGGCCGTCCCGACCCTTCCGCCGCCCCTCCCCGCCCCGGTGCCGGACCGTTTCCCCGGTACCTCCCGCTGCCCGCTCCGTGGCGGTTCCGCGGCGGACAGGTAAGGCACACCTGCGATAAGTGTGCCTTACCTATCTCTCTGGCGCGGGGCCGCGTCACGCCGTGCCAATTTCGCCGAGCTCCTGACGTTTGCGCAGGTCAGAGAGGTAAGTTCGGCCTTCCTTGCTGGCGGCGGCAGCGGATTCGCGCGTACCTTCGAAGTGCTGGGATCACGGCGACCACCGCCTGCCCATGGGGAAGGGAGCACCATCCGCCATGTCCGTCATCGAGTCCTCGGCACCCCTGCACGTGGCACACCGCGACAACCACACGCACCGCGACGTGAACGGGGGCTGGCTCCGCCCCGCGGTGTTCGGCGCGATGGACGGACTGGTCTCCAACCTCGCCCTGATGACCGGCGTGGCAGGCGGTTCGGTGGACCGCCAGACCATCATCATCACCGGGCTGGCCGGGCTCGCCGCGGGCGCCTTCTCGATGGCCGCGGGGGAGTACACCTCGGTCGCCTCGCAGCGCGAGCTGGTCCAGGCCGAGCTCGAGGTGGAGCGGCGTGAGCTGCGCAAGCACCCCAAGGACGAGCTGCTGGAGCTGGCCGCGCTCTACGAGTCCCGCGGGGTGGAGCCGGCACTCGCCCGCGAGGTGGCCGAGCAACTGTCCAGGGACCCCGAGCAGGCGCTGGAGATCCACGCCCGCGAGGAGCTGGGGATCGATCCGGACGACCTCCCGTCGCCCACCGTCGCGGCGGTCTCCTCGTTCGGCTCCTTCGCGCTGGGCGCGCTGCTGCCGGTGCTGCCGTATCTGCTGGGCGCCGCCGCACTGTGGCCCGCGGTGCTGCTGGCGCTGCTGGGGCTCTTCGCCTGCGGTGCGGTCGTCGCCCGGGTGACCGCCCGCTCCTGGTGGTACAGCGGGCTGCGCCAGCTGGCCCTGGGTGGCGCCGCGGCGGGTGTGACCTACGCGCTGGGTACCCTGTTCGGGACGACCGTGGGCTGACACGCCGGAGGCGCGGTCGTAAGCTGACCCCTCGCGCGGTGTCCGCGCCCGGCCGGCGGCGAGCACGATCCTCGCCCGGCCCCGCCTTCCGGGGCGCCCCGAACCAGCGGGCCCTCGCGGAAGAATCCGGAAACCCGTGTTACCCGGCGGTTTCGACTCGTTTACCAGCGGGCACAATGCCGAGGCGCACAGGGCAGTGTCGCCCGATTCGTTCCCGTGAGTCCCGTCCGGGAAGCGCCCTCGACGACCTCGGCCATGGACCGGTCCGGGTGGCGCCTCCGACGACGGCTCATCCGTTTCGCCCCTTCGGACCATGGTCGCCGTCAACGGTCTGTCCGCATACTGAAACGGAACATCCGCTTCCCGAGAAGCGGCCCATCATGTAACCTGCACGAAAATTCGCAGAGGGCCAACGTCGTCCCTCGGCACTTGCCAAATGCCATGACGACGACGGGAGAGCCGATGCGTGCCGTGTCCACAGCGTCTTACCCCGCCCGACAGGGTTTGTACGACCCGCGCAACGAGCATGACGCCTGTGGCGTGGGCTTTGTGGCGACACTCACCGGTGAGGCGAGCCACGCGCTCGTCGAACAGGCGCTGACCGTCCTGCGAAACCTGGAACACCGCGGCGCCACCGGCTCGGAGCCCGACTCCGGCGACGGCGCCGGCATCCTGGTCCAGGTCCCGGACGCCTTCCTCCGCGAGACCACCGACTTCGCACTGCCCGAGGCCGGCGCGTACGCGGTGGGCATCGCGTTCCTCCCCGACGACGAGGAGGGCCGCCGGGCCGCCACCACCCGCATCGAGGAGATCGCCGCCGAGGAGGAGCTGCACGTCCTCGGCTGGCGCGAGGTCCCGGTCACCCCCGACCTGCTCGGCAACGGCGCCCGCGCCACCATGCCCGCCTTCGCCCAGCTCTTCGTGTCCGCGGGCACCTCCCCGGAGACCGCGGCGGGCGAGATCACCGGACTGGCCCTGGACCGCCGGGCGTTCGTGCTGCGCAAGCGCGCCGAGCGCGAGGCCGGGGTCTACTTCCCCTCGCTGTCCGCGCGGACCATCGTCTACAAGGGCATGCTCACCACCGGGCAGCTGGAGCCCTTCTTCCCCGACCTGTCCGACCGCCGCTTCGCCACCGCCGTCGCACTGGTCCACTCGCGCTTCTCCACCAACACCTTCCCGAGCTGGCCGCTCGCCCACCCGTACCGCTTCGTCGCCCACAACGGCGAGATCAACACGGTCAAGGGCAACCGCAACTGGATGCGCGCCCGGGAGTCGCAGCTCGCCAGCGACCTGTTCGGCAGCGACCGGCTGGAGCGGCTGTTCCCGGTGTGCACCCCGGACGCGTCCGACTCCGCCTCCTTCGACGAGGTGCTGGAGCTGCTCCACCTCGGCGGCCGCTCACTTCCGCACAGCGTGCTGATGATGGTCCCCGAGGCGTGGGAGAACCACACCTCCATGGACCCGGCCCTGCGCGCCTTCTACCAGTACCACTCCACGATGATGGAGCCCTGGGACGGCCCCGCCTGCGTCACCTTCACCGACGGCACCCAGGTCGGCGCGGTGCTGGACCGCAACGGGCTGCGCCCGGGCCGCTACTGGGTCACCGACGACGGCCTGGTGGTGCTCTCCTCCGAGGTCGGCGTCCTGGACATCGACCCGGCCCGGGTGGTCCGCAAGGGCCGCCTCCAGCCCGGCAAGATGTTCCTGGTCGACACCGCCGAGCGCCGCATCATCGAGGACGACGAGATCAAGGCGACGCTCGCCGCCGAACAGCCCTACGCCGAGTGGCTGGAGACCGGCCTGATCGAGCTGGCCGACCTCCCCGAGCGCGAGCACATCGTGCACACCCACGCCTCGGTCACCCGCCGCCAGCAGACCTTCGGCTACACCGAGGAGGAGCTGCGCGTCATCCTGGCGCCGATGGCCAGGACCGGCGCCGAGCCGATCGGCTCCATGGGCACCGACTCGCCGATCGCCGCCCTCTCCGAGCGCCCCCGCCTGCTCTTCGACTACTTCACCCAGCTGTTCGCGCAGGTCACCAACCCGCCGCTGGACGCCATCCGGGAAGAGCTGGTCACCTCCCTGATCTCCGCGCTGGGCCCGCAGGGCAACCTGCTCGACCCGACCCCCGCGTCCTGCCGCAGCGTCACCCTGCCGTTCCCGGTCATCGACAACGACGAGCTCGCCAAGCTCATCCACATCAACGCCGACGGCGACATGCCCGGGCTGAAGGCCGCCACCCTCTCCGGCCTGTACCGGGTCGGCGGCGGCGGTGACGCGCTGGCCGCGCGGCTGACCGAGATCTGCGCCGAGGCCGACGCCGCCATCGCCGACGGCGCCCGGCTCATCGTGCTCTCCGACCGGCACTCCGACGCCGAGCACGCGCCCGTCCCGTCGCTGCTGCTGACCTCCGCGGTCCACCACCACCTCATCCGCACCAAGCAGCGCACCCACGTCGGGCTGCTGATCGAGGCGGGCGACGTCCGCGAGGTGCACCACGTCGCGCTGCTCATCGGCTACGGCGCCGCCGCGGTCAACCCGTACCTGGCCATGGAGTCCGTCGAGGACCTGGTCCGCGCCGGCACCTTCCTGCCCGGCATCGAGCCGGAGCGGGCGATCCGCAACCTCATCCACGCGCTCGGCAAGGGCGTGCTGAAGGTGATGTCCAAGATGGGCATCTCCACCGTGGCCTCCTACCGCGGTGCCCAGGTCTTCGAGGCCATCGGCCTGGACGAGTCCTTCGTGGACAGCTACTTCCACGGCACCGCCACCAAGATCGGCGGCGCCGGCCTGGACGTCGTCGCCCGCGAGGTCGCCGAGCGGCACGCCAAGGCGTACCCGGCCTCCGGCGTCCCCTCGGCGCACCGCGCCCTGGAGATCGGCGGCGAATACCAGTGGCGCCGCGAGGGCGAACCGCACCTGTTCGACCCCGAGACCGTCTTCCGGCTCCAGCACGCCACCCGCAACCGCCGCTACGACATCTTCAAGCAGTACACCGAGCGGGTGAACGAGCAGTCCGAGCGGCTGATGACGCTGCGCGGCCTGTTCGGCTTCAAGAACGACCGCGCCCCGGTCCCGCTGGACGAGGTCGAGCCGGTCTCCGAGATCGTCAAGCGCTTCTCCACCGGCGCCATGAGCTACGGCTCCATCTCGCAGGAAGCCCACGAGACGCTGGCCATCGCGATGAACCGGCTGGGCGCCAAGTCCAACACCGGCGAGGGCGGCGAGGACCCCGAGCGGCTGCACGACCCCGCCCGCCGGTCCTCGATCAAGCAGGTCGCCTCCGGCCGCTTCGGCGTGACCAGCGAATACCTGGTCAACGCCGACGACATCCAGATCAAGATGGCGCAGGGCGCCAAGCCCGGCGAGGGCGGCCAGCTGCCCGGCCACAAGGTCTACCCGTGGGTCGCCAGGACCCGGCACTCCACCCCGGGCGTCGGCCTGATCTCCCCGCCGCCGCACCACGACATCTACTCCATCGAGGACCTCGCCCAGCTCATCCACGACCTGAAGAACGCCAACCCCGAGGCGCGGATCCACGTCAAGCTGGTCTCCGAGGTCGGCGTCGGGACCGTCGCCGCCGGTGTGTCCAAGGCGCACGCCGACGTGGTGCTGATCTCCGGCCACGACGGCGGCACCGGCGCCTCCCCGCTCACCTCGCTCAAGCACGCGGGCGGCCCCTGGGAGCTGGGCCTGGCCGAGACCCAGCAGACCCTGCTGCTCAACGGTCTGCGCGACCGCATCGTGGTGCAGACCGACGGCCAGCTGAAGACCGGCCGCGACGTGCTGATCGCCGCGCTGCTCGGCGCCGAGGAGTTCGGCTTCGCCACCGCGCCGCTGGTCGTCTCCGGCTGCGTGATGATGCGGGTGTGCCACCTGGACACCTGCCCGGTGGGCATCGCCACCCAGAACCCGGTGCTGCGCGACCGGTTCAGCGGCAAGGCCGAATTCGTGGTGAACTTCTTCGAGTTCATCGCCGAGGAGGTCCGGGAGCTCCTCGCCGAGCTGGGCTTCCGCAGCATCGAGGAGGCCGTCGGCCACGCCGAGCTGCTCGACACCCAGCGGGCCGTGCAGCACTGGAAGGCCCAGGGGCTGGACCTCACCCCGCTGCTGTACGTCCCGGAGCTGCCGGTCGGCGCGGTCCGCCACCAGACCGTCCCGCAGGACCACGGGCTGGCCAAGGCGCTCGACAACGAACTGATCGAACTGGCGGCGGACGCCCTGGCGGCCGACACCGCCGAAGCCGCCCAGCCGGTCCGCGCCCAGGTGGCGATCCGCAACATCAACCGCACCGTCGGCACCATGCTGGGCCACCAGGTGACCCGGAAGTTCGGCGGCGCCGGGCTGCCCGACGACACCATCGACATCACCTTCACCGGCTCGGCCGGCCAGTCCTTCGGCGCGTTCGTGCCGCGCGGCATCACCCTGCGCCTGGAGGGCGACGCCAACGACTACGTCGGCAAGGGGCTGTCCGGCGGCCGGGTCGTGGTCCGCCCGGACCGCGCGGCGTCCCACCTCGCCGAGTACTCCACCATCGCCGGCAACACCCTGGCGTACGGCGCGACCGGCGGCGAGATGTTCCTGCGCGGCCGGGTCGGCGAGCGGTTCTGCGTCCGCAACTCCGGCGCCACCGTGGTCTCCGAGGGCGTGGGCGACCACGGCTGCGAGTACATGACCGGCGGCCGGGCGGTCGTCCTCGGCGAGACCGGGCGGAACTTCGCGGCCGGCATGTCGGGCGGCATCGCCTACGTCGTCGACCTCGACCCCGCCTGCGTCAACGCCGGCAACGCCGAGGCCGTCGAGCCGCTGGACGACGCCGACAGGCGGTGGCTGCACGAGGTCGTGCGCCGCCACCACGAGGAGACCGGCTCCACCGTCGCCGAGGCCCTGCTCGCCGACTGGGACGCCGCCCAGGCGCGGTTCAGCAAGATCATCCCCGCTACGTACAAGGCCGTACTCGCCGCCAAGGAAGCCGCCGAGCGCGCCGGACTGTCCGAGTCCGAGACCACCGAGAAGATGATGGAGGCGGCGATCAATGGCTGACCCCAAGGGCTTCCTGAGCACTGACCGCGAGGTCGCCGAGACCCGTCCGGTGAGCGAGCGCGTCAAGGACTGGAACGAGGTCTACGTTCCCGGCTCCCTGCTGCCGATCATCAGCAAGCAGGCCGGCCGCTGCATGGACTGCGGCATCCCGTTCTGCCACAACGGCTGTCCGCTGGGGAACCTCATCCCCGAGTGGAACGACTACGCCTACCGGGAGGACTGGTCGGCGGCGTCGGAGCGGCTGCACGCGACGAACAACTTCCCGGAGTTCACCGGGCGGCTGTGCCCGGCCCCCTGCGAGTCGGCGTGCGTGCTCGGCATCAACCAGCCGGCCGTCACCATCAAGAACGTCGAGGTCTCGATCATCGACAAGGCCTGGGACAACGGTGACGTCGTCCCGCAGGCCCCCGAGCGCCTCTCCGGCAAGACGGTCGCCGTGATCGGCTCCGGCCCGGCCGGCCTGGCCGCGGCCCAGCAGCTCACCCGGGCCGGGCACACCGTGGTCGTGTACGAGCGCGCCGACCGCATCGGCGGTCTGCTCCGCTACGGCATCCCCGAGTTCAAGATGGAGAAGGTGCACATCAACCGGCGCATCGAGCAGATGCGCGCGGAGGGCACCAAGTTCCGCACCGGCATCGAGGTCGGCCGCGACATCACCGCCACCGACCTGCGCAAGCGGTTCGACGCGGTGGTCGTCGCGGCGGGCGCCACCGTCTCCCGCGACCTGCCGGTCCCCGGCCGCGAGCTGGGGGGCATCCACTTCGCGATGGAGTACCTGCCGCTCGCCAACAAGGTCCAGGAGGGCGACTTCCTGGCCCCGCCGATCACCGCCGAGGGCAAGCACGTCGTCGTCATCGGCGGCGGTGACACCGGCGCCGACTGCGTGGGCACCGCCCACCGCCAGGGCGCGGCCTCCGTCACCCAGCTGGAGATCATGCCCCGGCCGGGGGCCGAGCGCGCCGCGCACCAGCCGTGGCCGACCTTCCCGATGCTGTACAAGGTCACCTCGGCCCACGAGGAGGGCGGCGAGCGGGTCTACTCCGTCTCCACCACCCACTTCGAGGGCGACGAGGACGGCAACGTCCGGTTCCTGCACCTGGTCGAGGTGGAGTTCGTCGACGGCAAGCTGAGCCAGAAGCCGGGCACCGAGCGGAAGATCCCGGCCCAGCTGGTCACCCTGGCCATGGGCTTCACCGGCACCGACCAGGAGAACGGCCTGGTGGAGCAGTTCGGACTGGCCCTGGACGAGCGCGGCAACATCGCCCGGGACGCGGACTTCGCCACCAACGTCGACGGGATCTTCGTCGCCGGTGACGCCGGCCGCGGTCAGTCCCTGATCGTCTGGGCCATCGCCGAGGGCCGCTCGGCAGCCCGCGGTGTGGATCGCTACCTGGCCGGCAGCAGCGCGCTGCCCGCCCCGGTGCGTCCCACCGACCGGTCCCTGACGGTCTGACGGCCCCGCTACAGGTCCGACGACTGCACAAGCCCCGCCGCACGACGTGGTGCGGACCGGCTGCGCGGCGTCCCCCCTTCCCGACCAGGGGCGGACGCCGCGCGGCGTTTCCGGGTGCGGCCCGCGGGCGGGGTCGTCGAGCGGCGTTTCCCCGTGTGGCGGCGGGTGGGGTCGTCGAGCGGTCCGGCCGGATCCGCCCGCCGCGGACCCGCGGCCGGGGTTCGCCGCGACGCGGGCCCGGCGGTGGTGCCGGTGGCGGCGCTGCCGCCGCCCGGGGGCGCCGCGCGGGCCGCGCCGTACCGGCGGCTGTCCGCAGTACGAACAGAACTGGCCGGAAACCGGTCCTTGTCACCCCTTCCTCGCATACACATAATCACATGGATGGTTGGCATGTTCGTGCCAATCTTGATGCACCTCCCCCACGAGAGGACATCCCCTTGCGAACCATCTGGAAGAGCGTGAAGAGATCGGCGGCCGTTCTCGCGGTCGCGCTCGCCGGGTTCAGCCTCCTGCCGGGCACCGCTCTCGCCCAGCCCGACGACGCCCGCGGGGCCCGCGACGCCAAGATCAACCCGCCCGTCGTCGGGGGCACCCGGGCCGCTCAGGGCGAATTCCCGTTCATGGTCCGCCTGTCCATGGGCTGTGGTGGCGCCCTGTACTCCAAGACCCTGGTGCTGACCGCCGCCCACTGTGTGAACGGCACCGGCGCCAACACCTCGATCACCGTCACCGCGGGCGTGGTCGACCTGCAGAGCACCAGCGCCATCAAGGTCAAGTCCACCTACGTCTACCAGGCGCCGGGCTACAACGGCACCGGCAAGGACTGGGCGCTGATCAAGCTGGCGCAGCCGATCAACCTGCCCACCCTGAAGATCGCCGAGACCACCGCGTACAACAACGGCACCTTCACCGTCGCCGGCTGGGGGGCGGCCCGGGAGGGCGGCGCCCAGCAGCGCTACCTCCTCAAGGCCAACGTGCCGTTCGTCGACGACGCGACCTGCAAGTCCGCCTACGGCGAGCTGGTGCCGAACGAGGAGATCTGCGCCGGGTACCAGCAGGGCGGCGTGGACACCTGCCAGGGTGACTCCGGCGGCCCGATGTTCCGCAAGGACAGCGCCGGCCAGTGGATCCAGGTCGGCATCGTGAGCTGGGGCTACGGCTGCGCCCGGCCCGGGTACCCCGGTGTCTACACCGAGGTGAGCACCTTCGCCGGTGCCATCAAGTCGGCGGCTGCCCAGCTCGGCGGCTGAGGCCCCCGGCGCCTGTCACGACCTCTGTGCGGACGCCGCCCCCGGCCGGGTCTTCCTCCCGGCCGGGGGCGGCGGCATGTGCGTCGCCGCCGGGCCCGTCCGGACTCCGGACGGTGCTGGCCGGAACGCGACCCTTGCCATGGCGTTCCATCAATCCAGATAATCACACAGCGCTTTGCGGGCTCATCCCCCACTGGGTCCGGACACCTTCGCGGTGTGTTGCCGTGCGCCGAACCAGCCCCTGACCGGGCTCTCGGCCGCGGATTCCGGATTTCCGGTTGGCATGATCCTGTCATGCGCGACCAACCCCCCACGAAAGGAAATCCGTTGCAGAACATCCTGAAGCAGGTGAAGCGGACCGCTGCCGTCGGCGCCGTCGCCCTCGCCGGACTCAGCCTGCTCCCCGCCACCGCCCTCGCCTCGCCCGCCGACACCACCGCCAAGCCCCCGGTCGTCGGCGGAACCCCCGCCGAGCAGGGCGAATTCCCCTTCATGGTCCGCCTGTCGATGGGCTGCGGAGGCGCGCTCTACACCCAGGACATCGTGCTGACCGCCGCCCACTGCGTCGACGGCAGCGGCCCCAACACCGACATCACCGTCACCGGCGGCGTCGTCGACCTGGAGGACTCCGCGGCCCAGACCGCCACCTCCACCGAGGTGCTGCAGGCCCCCGGCTACAACGGCACCGGCAAGGACTGGGCCCTGATCAAGCTCGACAAGGCCCTCGACCTGCCCACCCTGCCCCTCGCCGAGACCGACGCCTACGACAACGGCGACTTCACCATCGCCGGCTGGGGCGCCGACAAGGAGGGCGGCGACCAGCAGCGCTACCTCCTCAAGGCCAACGTGCCGTTCATCGACGACGCCACCTGCAAGAACGCCGGCGGCAGCTACGCCAACCTGGTCGACGCCGAAGAACTCTGCGCCGGCCTCGACGCGGGCGGCGTGGACACCTGCCAGGGCGACTCCGGCGGCCCGATGTTCCGCAAGGACGACTCCGACAAGTGGGTCCAGGTCGGCATCGTCAGCTGGGGCGAAGGCTGCGCCCGGCCCGGCAAGCCCGGCGTGTACACCCAGGTGAGCCACTTCGCCGCCGACATCAAGGCGGCCGCCGGTCAGCTGGGCGGCTGACGGCACACCACCGGACACACTGCCCCGGACCGGACTTCCTCCCGGCCCGGGGCAGTGCCCTGCCGCACCCCCCGCACACCCCGCCCGTTAGTCCAACACCGCCACGCCTTTGTCCATGGGCCCGCACCCCGCCGCCACCCCAGGGTGGAGCACTGTTCACACCAGCGAGGCGGAGGAGGCCGGCGCGTGACCCGGACAGAGGACAGAGGACCCAGCCGCAGGGCGGTCGTGGTCACCACCACACTGGCCGGAATGGCCACCGCCGTCGGCGGCGGCACGGCCCACGCCCGGGCGGCGGAGCCGGTGCTGCGCTCCGAACGGCTCGAAGTCCGCGTCGACCCGGACTTCCCCGGCGTCATCTCCTACACCGACCGCGGCACCGGCGCGGTGCTGCACGGACAACGGCAACCGGTCCGCTCGGTACTCATCGACGAGACCGGACACACCCCCCGCACCACCGCCACCCCCGGCACTGACCGCATCACCTACACCCTCACCTTCGACGACGGCACCGACCCCGGCCGGGGGAGCGGGCCGCACACCGAGATCGACGTCGAGATCCGGGTACACGGCTGGCAGGTCCACTGGCGCGTCACCCGCATCCACGACACCGAAACGCTCCGCGTGGGCACCCTGCGCATCCCGGGCCTGGCCCTGCTCAGCCTCCGCGACGACCAGCCCGGCGCCACCCTGTACGCCGCCCGCATCCAGCTCGACAAGGCCGGCAGCGGCGACACCCTGACCACCGTCGGCCCCGGCACCCCCACCGACCCCGCACCGCTGGGCTGCGCCTACGCCGTCGTCAGCACCGACCGGCTGGCCGCCGCCATCGAGACCAACACCGTCTGGGACAAGCCCTCCACCGCCGCGGGCACCACCTGGGAGAACGGACGGCTGTGGCGGCAGACCGTCCGGGAGGACGGGCACATCACCACCCGGCTCGGCTGCGGCCAGTGGACCCACCGGGCCGCGGGCTCCCCGGTCGGCGACACCGAGCCGCTGCCGTACGCCACCGTCATCCTCACCCGCGACCGCAACGGCGACGGCCGAGTGGACTGGCAGGACGCCGCCATCGCGATGCGGGACATCATGACCGACCCGCTCGGCGCCGACGAACAGCACCTGCGCGTCGTACCGCACATCCCCTTCAACTTCGCCAGCCAGGCCACCAACCCGTTCCTCGCCACCCTCGACAACGTCAAACGGATCTCCCTGGCCACCGACGGACTGCGCCAGTACACGCTGCTCAAGGGCTACCAGTCGGAAGGGCACGACTCCGCCCACCCCGACTACGCCGGAAACCACAACAAACGCGCCGGCGGCCTCGCCGACCTCAACACCCTGCTGCGCGCCGGCGCCCGCTGGAACAGCGACTTCGGCGTGCACGTCAACGCCACCGAGTCCTACCCGGTCGCCAACGCCTTCTCCGAAGAACTCGTGGACATCCACGACGAGCAGTGGGACTGGCTCGACCAGTCCTACCGCATCGACGCCCGCCGCGACCTGGTCTCCGGCGACATCATCCGCCGCTTCCAGGACCTGCGGGACGAGACCCACCCGGCCCTCAACACCCTCTACATCGACGTCTTCCGCGAATCCGGCTGGAACTCCGACCGGCTCCAGCGCGCGCTCCGCGACCAGGGCTGGCACATCACCACCGAATGGGGCCACGGCCTGGAACGCTCCGCGCTGTGGTCGCACTGGGCCACCGAGACCGACTACGGCCCCGACACCTCCCGCGGCATCAACTCCCGCCTCATCCGCTTCATCCGCAACCACCAGAAGGACGTCTTCGCCGACAAGTGGCCCACCCTGCTCGGCATCCCGCGCACCGGCAACTTCGAAGGCTGGGTCGGCAAGACCGACTGGAACGTCTTCCACCGGCTCATCTGGACCGACAGCCTCCCCGCCAAATACCTCCAGGCGTACCCCATCCGCACCTGGGACGAGCACGAGATCACCTTCGAAGGCCCCACCCGGACCTCGGTCAGCGACACCGGCGGGATCCGCCGCATCACCACCGACGGACGCCTCGTCTACGACGGCGGCCGCTACCTGCTGCCCTGGGAACCCCGCCACGCCACCGACCCCGCCAAGCTCTACCACTACAACCCGGCCGGCGGCACCACCACCTGGCGGCTGCCCCGCGGCTGGGTCGGCCACACCCGGGTCGTGCTGCACCGGCTCACCGACCAGGGCCGCACCGACGCCCGCAGCCTGCCCGTCCGCAACGGCCGGATCACGATCAGCGCCGAACCCGGCACCCCCTACGTCGTGGTCCGCACCCCCTCCCGGACGCCGTCCGAGAAGACCCCCCACCCCTCCGCGGCCGCGCCCGGCTGGGGCGAAGGCACCCCGCTGTACGACCCCGGCTTCAACTCCGGCAACCTCGACGGCTGGCACACCACCGGGCCGGTCTCGGTCCGCCGCAGCGACCTCGGCGACCACGAGCTCGTCGTCGCCGCCGGCGCCGCCGCCACGGTCGCCCAGCGGCTCGCCCGCCTCGCCCCCGGCGACTACGCCGCCTCCGTCCAGGTCGAGGTCGGCGCCACCGCCGGCGAACGACGCCGGGCCGGCCTGCGCGTCACCACCGCCGACGGAGTCACCGCGGAGAACTGGACCGACACCTCCACCGCCGTCAACCACGTGGCCGCCGACGCCAAACACGGCACCCGCTTCCAACGCATGTTCACCCACTTCACCGTCCCCGAGGGCGGCGGGCCGGTCACCCTCACCCTCACCGCCGCCGCCGGAGCGGCCAGGATCCGCTTCGACCGGGTCCGGGTGGTGCCCGCCACCCGCACCGCCCGGCCCGGCACCCTGGTCTTCGAGGACTTCGAGAACGTGCCGCAGGGCTGGGGCCCGTTCGTGAAGGGGGACGCCGGCGGCGCCACCGACCCCCGAACCCACATCGCCCAACGGCACGCCCCGTACACCCAGGCCGGCTGGAACGGCAAGGCCGTCGACGACGTACTGGAAGGCTCCGAGTCGCTCAAGTCACGCGGCGAGAACACCGGAGTGGTCTACCGCACCGTGCCGCACACCGTCCGCTTCCGGCCCGGACACGCCTACCGGGTCACCCTGCGGTACGCCAACGAACACGCCGGGCAGTACGCGTGGATCACCGCCGTGGACGACCCCGGCCCCCGCGAACTGCACCGCACCCCGCTGCCCGCCACCAGCGGACCGGCCACCCACAGCCACACCTTCACCGCGCCGGCCGCCGGCGAGGCATGGGTGGGACTCCGGAAGACCGGAGACCATGGAACCGCGGAGTTCACCATGGACTCTTTCACCGTGGAGGAGCTGGACTGACCGGCCCTCCCCGGTGACCGCCTCCGCCCCCTTCCGCTCATACCCCCCACAGGGGGCGGAGGCGGTCCCGCTCCCGGCCCGGCCGCCTCACCCGGCGACGGCCCGGCGCAGCGCCGCGGCGAGCTCCGCGATCTGCCGCTGCGACACCTCGGCGGACAGGATCGCCTGCGAACCGTGGAAGGTACCCGCCCACTGGTGCAGTTCCACCGAGACACCCGCCGCCAGCAGCCGCAGCGCGTAACCGATGCCCTCGTCCCGGTTGGGGCAGAACTCCGCGGTGGTGACATAGGCCGGCGGCAGACCGGCCAGATCGGTGGCGCGGGCCGGGGCGGCGTACGGCGTGGCGGGCGCGGAACCCAGAAAGTGCCGCCACGCCGCGGCGATCTTGTCGCGGTTCACCCACGGCGTGTCGGTGAAGTGCCGCGCCGACCACGTCTCCTGCCGGTCGTCGAGCCCCGGCTGGTTGAGCAACTGGAAGCGGACCGGCGGGCCGTCGTGGTCCCGGGCCCGCAACGCCACCGCCGCGGCCAGCGCCCCGCCCGCGCTGTGACCGCCGACCGCGATCCGCTCGGGATCCAACCCCAGCTCCGCCGCGTGCCCGGCCGCCCAGACCAGCACGGCGTAGGCGTCGTCCAGGGCGGCCGGGTACGGGTGCTCGGGCGCCAGCCGGTAGCCCACCGAGATCACCACCGCCCCCGAGCCGGCCGCCAGCCGGGCGGCCCACGGGTGCTCGGAGTCCAGATCACCGAAGACGCCACCACCGCCGTGCAGCCAGACGACGGCCCCCCGCGCCCGGTGCGGACGGTAGATCCGCACCGGTACGTCCGGATCGGCGGGCACCTTGCGGTCCACGACCGCCATGCCCGAGGTGTCCGGCGCCGGCACCGAGGCGGCACGCTCGGCGAAGCTCCTGCGCGCGGACACCGGATCGTCCATGTCCAGGTCCGGGAGGAACGGGAGGAAGGCTTCGAGTTCGGGATCCATGGCGATCATCCTCGCCGCCCCCGGCCCGAACGGCACCCGCCGGCCGTCGCGCGTACCGCCCCGAATCCGCACCGAACGCGCGCCGCCGTCGGCCTGTCCTTCCCGCAGGGAGGCACTCGCCGTACGGCAGCCGGGACCCGTCTCACACCTCGGCGGCGCGATCCGCGTCGTCGTGTCCCACGACGCGCCGCTCGCCGGCGGGTGGACCTTCCGGCACCTCCCGGCACCTCCCGGCACTGACCCGGGCCCGGGCCTCCGCGGGACTGGCCGAATGCGGCCGGGCACCGGCCCGGAACCCGCCCGTTCAGCCGGTCCGCCCGTTCAGCCGGAGCAGCGGCTCGCCCGCACCCTCCAGTTCCAGCAGCAGCAGCTCGTTCGTACCCTCCCGCAGCACCGGGCCGGGCACATACAGCGTCCGCTGCGGCCCCACCGACCAGTAGCGGCCCAAACAGAACCCGTTGACCCACGCGAAGCCCCGCGTCCAGCCCGGCAGCCGCAGCGCCGCGTCCCCCGCGCCCGCCACCTCGAACCGCCCCCGGTACAGCCCCTCACCCGCCTCGCCCGGCTCCACCTCGCCCAGCCCCCGGAACGGCAGCCGGGCCACCGCGTCCGCGTCCCCGACCGCCGCCAGCCGCAGCGCCCGGGCCCGTACCCCGTGCAGATACTGCCGCTCGTGCAGCACCCCGCCGGTGATGCCCTTCGGCTCCGCCAGCCGCGGCCCGTAGTTCACCCGCCCCAACGACTCCACCCACAACTCCACCGCCGCCGGCCCCGGCACCCCCTCCAGCACCGGCTCCGACTCCTCCAGCACCCCCCACCGCCGCCCGTCCACCCGCACCACCGCCCGGTCCCGCAACCCGCTCACCCGCAGCGGATAACGGCCGCGCGGTCCCGGCACGTCCACCCGGTACCGCACCACCCCCCGGTCCACGTCCAGCTCCTCGAAGGTCGGCGGCACCGGCCCCACCACCTCCTCGTCCCCCAGCGTCCCGAGCACGTCCGACAGCGGCACCCACTGCGACAGGCCGGCGTCCACCGGAGCGGCGAGCACCGCCGGCGGCTCCGGCACCGCCGGCAGCGGCCCGTCCGCGAACGGCGCCAGAACCTCGCGGAAGAGCCGGAACAGCTCCGTCGGCCGGCCCCACTCGTCCACCGGCGCCCCGTAGTCGTAGGAGGTCACCGTCGGCCGCAGCGCGCCGGTGTGATCCGCCCCGGACCGGTTCGCCCCCGCCCACCCGCCGAAGTTCGTCCCCCCGTGCGCCATGTACACATTCACCGACGCCCCGCAGTCCAGGATCTCCCGCAACTCCCGCGCCACCTCCCGCGGAGCCCGCTCCGAACGCCCGGCACCCCAGTGGTCGAACCAGCCGCACCAGAACTCCATGCACATCAGCGGACC
This sequence comes from Streptomyces sp. NPDC018031, assembly GCF_044327625.1. Taxonomy (NCBI): domain Bacteria; kingdom Bacillati; phylum Actinomycetota; class Actinomycetes; order Kitasatosporales; family Streptomycetaceae; genus Streptomyces; species Streptomyces sp. NPDC018031. The sequence goes on along the minus strand of NZ_JBIRFT010000023.1, from coordinate 42,709 downwards.
GGTCGGCCGGTGCCGGCGGAGCACCGCGAACGCCTCCCGCGCCCCGGACCCGAAATTCACCATGGCCGGCACCCCGGGCAGCGAACCACCGCTGAGCATGTGGTCCTCCGGCCCGTCCGAGGTGAACAGCGGCACCGTCACCCCCAGCCGCCGCAACAGCCCACTCAACCGCCGCAGATAGCCCGTGTCCGAACCGTACGAGCCGTACTCGTTCTCCACCTGCACCATGATCACCGGGCCGCCGCCGGGCTCCCCATGACCGGCCGGGGCGGAGATCTGCCGCGGCACCACCTCCGCCATCAGCCGCTCGAACCAGCCCTCCACCGCCGCCAGGTACTCCGGATCCGAGGTGCGCACCCGCCGCCCCAGCAACCCGGTCAGCCAGTGCGGCAGCCCACCGTTCTCCCACTCGGCACAGATGTACGGGCCCGGCCGCACGATCGCCCACAGCCCCGCCGCCCGCGCCGCGTCCAGGAACCTGCCCAGCGCACCGACGTCCTCGAACCGGCCCGGCCGCGGCTCGTGCAGATTCCACGGCACATAGGTCTCCACACAGTTCAGCCCCATCGCCCGCAGCATCGCCAGCCGGTGCCCCCAGTGCCCCTCCGGCACCCGGAAGTAGTGCATCGCACCCGACAACAGCCGCACCGGCCGACCGTCCAGCTCGAAATGATCGTTCCCCACGACGAACTCCGGCACCGCCCGGACCTGCCTCTCACCCGCGTCCCGCTGTCGCACCCACCCTCGCCCCTGGCGGACGGACGGTCCATGGACAAAGATCGTCGATGGATTGGACGCAGCGGCGGCCCCCGACCGGACGGCCGCCGGCACCACCGGCACGCACGGAGCGCGGATGTATCACACCTGGATGCGGTACTTCACCCCCAGCCCCGCCCACCACCGCCTCGGCCTGGTCTGCCTCGGGGTCGGACTCCAGCACGGCACCCTGCCCGCCGTCGGCCCACGCACCCTCGACCACCACGTGGCCGTCGTCATCAGCGCCGGCGGCGGCTGGTTCAGCGGACCGGACGGCCGCCGCCGCACCGTCACCGCGCCCGCCCTGCTCTGGCTCACCCCCGGCACCACCCACCACTACGCCCCCGACCCGGCCTGGGACGAGGCGTTCGTCGACTTCACCGGCCCCGCCACCGCCACCTACACCGAACTCGGCTACATCGACCCCGACCACCCGGTCGTCCCGCTCACCGACACCGCCACCGCACGCACCGCCATCAGCCGGATCGCCCGCGCCGCCCGCCACGGCAACCCGTTCCTGGAAGTCGAGACCGCCGCCGCGGTCCACGAACTCCTCGTCGCCCTGCGCCGCGCCCGCGCCGACACCGGCGGCGACGGCCACCCCGTCCTCCAGGCCCTCGCCCGCGACGCCTTCCTGCCGCTGTCCGTCGCCGAACACGCCGCCCGGCACGGCATGACACCCGCCGAACTGCGCACCGCGGTACGCCGCGGAGCCGGCTGCAGCCCCAAGGACTACCTCCTGGGCATCCGGCTCGGACGCGCCAAGGAACTCCTCGCCGGCACCGACCTCCCGGTCGCCGCCGTCGCCCGCCGCGTCGGCTACGACGACCCCGCCTACTTCAGCCGGCTCTTCGCCCGCCGCGTCGGCACCGCCCCCGTCCGGTTCCGCGCCCAGCAGGGCAGAGCCGTCCCCGGCGGCTTCACCGACCGCGTCCCCGACCCCGACCACCCGCCCACCATCAGCCCCCGCCCCCCGGCGGACACCCCCGGCCCGGGCAGCCGGCCCCGGCCCGGCCCGCCCCCCTCGGCCGCGCCCACCATGCAGACCGGGGCACCGGCCGGCGGCCAGGTCACTTAGGGTCGCACCATGACGAACAGCGAAACCGACGCCTCCGTGCGGGACGAACTCGAACGGCTGCGCTCCAGCATCGACAACATCGACGCCGCCGTCGTCCACATGCTCGCCGAACGCTTCAAATGCACCCAGCAGGTCGGGCTCCTCAAGGCCGCCCACAAACTCCCGCCCGCCGACCCCGCCCGCGAGGCCCGCCAGATCGCCCGCCTCCGGCAACTGGCGGAGAGCGCCCGGCTCGACCCCGGCTTCGCCGAGAAACTGCTCAACTTCATCATCGCCGAGGTGATCCGCCACCACGAGACGATCGCGGACAACTCCGGGGGCGGCACCACCCCCACCCACCCGACCGAGTGAACCCGGCCCCGGCCCCGGCGCGCCCCGGCACCACAGCCGCCACCACTGTGTCACCCCCCGACCGCAGGAGGACGGCATGGCCGGCAAGCGCATCCGAACGACCCTCGCCTGCTGCGCCGCGGCAGCCGCGGCGCGGGCCGGGCCGGCCCCGCAGGCCACCGCGGCACCCGGCGACACCGTGACCACCACCGTGGCCCGGGCCCTCACCCTGCTGCCCGTCGCCGCCGAGGACCGCACCGGCTACCACCGCGGCCTGTTCGAGCACTGGACCGACGAGGACCAGGACGGCTGCGACACCCGCGACGACGTGCTGCTGGCCGAAGCCGTCACCCCGCCCACGGCCGACGCCGGCTGCCGGGCTCTCGTCGGCGGCGCCTGGCCCTCCTACTACGACAAGCAGGACCACACCGGCTCCGGCGGCCTCGGCGTCGACCACACCGTCCCGCTCGCCGAGGCGTGGGACTCCGGAGCCTCCCGCTGGTCCGCGGAAGAACGCCGCGCCTTCGCCAACGACCGGGACGACCCGCGCGTCCGGAACGCCGTCTCCGCCGCCGAAGTCCGCCGCAAGGGCGACCGCGACCCCGCTCGGTGGGAACCCTCCGACGACAGCGCCGACTGCCGCTACATCGCCGAATGGGTCGTGGTCAAAGCCCGCTACCGGCTCTCGGCCGACCACGCCGAACTGGCCGTCCTGGACAACATGGCGGCCGAATGCCCCGACGAGGAAATGGAGATCACCTACACCATCGCCCGCTGACCCGCCCCGAACCGACCCGGCGACGTCCCCCGCACCCGGCCGGACACGGCCCCCGCCCGGGCACCGGGCAGCCACCCGCCACCGGACCCCCGCCCCGCCACCGGACCCCCGCCCCGCCACCGGATCCCCGCCCCGCCACCGGATCCCCGCCCCGCCACCGGGCCGCCGTCCCACACCCCGGCAGCCGCCCCGGGCCCCCGCCGCCGGCAGGCACCCGGCCCTCCGACCACCGGACAGGCACCCCACACCGGTCCCGGCCCCCGCCCGGCCATCGGGCAGCCACCCGTCAGCGGATCCCCGCCCCGCCACCAAGCCGCCGGCCGAATCCCGTGAGCCCGCCCCGGGGCAGCCGTCCCACACCCCGGCAGCCGCCCCGGGCCCCCTGCCGCGGGCAGGCACCCGGCCCTCCGACCACTGGACAGGCACCCCACACCGGTCCCGGCCCCCGCCCGGGCATCGGGCAGCCACCCGCCACGGATCCGCGCCCCGCCACCGGGCCGCCGGCCGAATCCCGTGAGCCCGCCCCGGGGCAGCCGCCCCCACCCCGGCAGCCGCCGCGCACCCCCGCCGCGGGCAGGCACCCGGCCCTCCGACCACCGGACAGGCACCCCACACCGGTCCCGGCCCCCGCCCGGGCATCGGGCAGCCACCCGTCAGCGGATCCCCGCCCCGCCACCAAGCCGCCGGCCGAATCCCGTGAGCCCGCCCCGGGGCAGCCGCCCCCACCCCGGCCGTCACCGGCGCACCCCCGCCGCCGCCAGGCACCCCGCGCCCCGCCACCAGACCGCCGGCCACATCCCGTGAACCCACCGGCAGGCGTCCCGCCCCGGTCACCGGACCGCCCGCCCCGAAAACCGGACGCACCCCCGCCCACCAGGCCGCTGCGCCGCCGCCGCCCCGTACGGCAGCATGACCACATGTCCGTACTCACGCGCGACGAAGCGCAGACCCGAGCCCGCCTGATCGCCGTACACCGCTACCTGATCGACCTCGACCTCACCCACGGCGCGGAACGGTTCCGCTCCACCACCACCATCCGCTTCAGCACGCGCGAGCCCGGTGCGGACACCTTCGTCGAACTCAAGGCCGCCGCCCTGCACCGCGTCACCCTCGACGGCCACGACCTCGACCCCGCCACCCACCACGACGACCGCATCCCCCTCACCGGCCTCACCCAGGGCGACCACGAACTCCGCGTCGAAGCCGACATGGCCTACTCGCACACCGGCGAAGGCATGCACCGCTTCACCGACCCCGCCGACGGCGAGACCTACCTGTACACCATGTGCTGCATGGCCGACGCCGACCAGGTGTTCGCCGCCTTCGACCAGCCCGACCTCAAAGCCGTCTTCGACGTCACCGTCACCGCCCCACCCGAGTGGACCGTCCTCGGCAACGGCATCGCCCAGCGCACCGGCGACCCCGCCGACGGCCGCTGGCGCCTCGCCCCCACCCCGCCCATCAGCACCTACCTGATGGCCCTCGCCGCCGGCCCCTACCACTCCGTCCGCACCGAACACCGCGGACTGCCCCTCGGCCTCCACGTCCGCCGCTCCCTCGCCCCCCACCTCGACGCCGACGCCGACGAACTCCTCGACCTCACCAAGCGCTGCTTCGACCGCTACCACGAGATCTTCACCGAGCCCTACCCCTTCGACTCCTACGACCAGGCATTCGTCCCCGAGTTCAACTCCGGCGCCATGGAGAACCCAGGCCTGGTCACCTTCCGCGACGAGTTCATCTACCGGTCCGCCGCCACCGACGCCCAGCGCCAGACCCGCGCCATGGTCATCGCCCACGAGATGGCCCACATGTGGTTCGGCGACCTGGTCACCATGCGCTGGTGGGACGACATCTGGCTCAACGAGTCCTTCGCCGAGTACATGGGCTTCCAGATCCTCACCGAAGCCACCCACTACACCGGCACCTGGGCCGACTTCGGCGTCCGCCGCAAGAGCTGGGGATACGACGCCGACCAGCGCCCCTCCACCCACCCCGTCGCCCCCGACCCCGACGGCGTCCCCGACACCGACGCGGCCCGCCTCAACTTCGACGGCATCTCCTACGCCAAGGGCGCCTCCGCCCTCCGCCAACTCGTCGCCTGGCTCGGCGAGAAGGACTTCCTCGCCGGCATCAACGACCACTTCACCCGCCACCGCTTCGGCAACGCCACCCTCGACGACTTCATCGACTCCCTCGCCCGCGCCTCCGGCCGCGACGTACCCGCCTGGGCCGACCGCTGGCTGCGCACCACCGGAGTCGACACCCTCACCCCCACCCTCACCACCGACGACCACCAGTGGACCGCCGAGATCCACCACCAGGGCAGCCGCCCCCACCGCATCACCATCGGCCTGTACGACCGGGAACCCGACGCCCCCCACCGGCTCCGGCTCCGCGACCGCACCGAAGCCGACCTCACCGTCGGCACCCCCCTCGCCCTCACCCGGCCCGGCCCCCGCCCCGACCTGCTCCTCCTCAACGACGACGACCGCACCTACGCCAAGATCCGGCTGGACCCCGCCTCCTGGGACACCGCCGTCGCCGCCCTCTCCGGCCTCCCCGACCCCCTCACCCGCGCCGTCGTCTGGAACGCCGCCCGCGACATGGTCCGCGACGGCCTCCTGGACCCCGCCGCCTACCTCCACGCCGCCCGCACCCACCTCCCGCGGGAAACCGACAGCGCCGTCACCGAAGGCGTCCTCGCCTTCGCCCGCCACCAGATCGCCGACCGCTACCTCCACCCCACCGCCCGCCCCGAAGCCCTCACCACCATCCTCGACACCTGCCGCGACCTGCTCCACCGCACCCAGGACGGCACCGCCCCCGGCCTCCGCCTCACCGCCCTGCGCACCTACCTCGACAGCACCACCGACACCACCGAACTCCAGCGCCGGCTCGCCGACGACACCCTCCCCGGCGGCCCCGCCCTCGACCCCGAACTCCGCTGGCGCATCCTCTACCGGCTCGCCGTCCTCGGCGCCGCCACCCCCGCCGACATCGACACCGAACTCCACCGCGACCCCAGCGCCACCGGCCAGGAAGGCGCCGCCCGCTGCCGCGCCGCCCTCCCCGGCACCGCCGCCAAGGAAGCCGCCTGGACCGCCCTCTTCGAGAGCGACGACCTGTCCAACTACCTCGTCACCGCCACCGCCGACGGATTCTGGCAACCCGAACAGCACCAGCTGCTCCACCCCTACATCGCCCGCTACTTCCCCGCCGCCGTCGCCCTCGCCCACCGCCGCGGACCCGCCATCGCCCAAGCCGTCGCCCGCTACGGCTTCCCGCTGACCGACCCCGACACCCTGCGCCTGGGCGAACAGACCCTCACCGGCACCGGACCCATCCCCGCCCTGCGCCGCCGGCTCGCCGACGAACTCGACGACACCCGCCGCGCCCTGCGGGTACGCGACGCCCACCCCGGAACCCCCCGGACGTAGGACCCACGACCGAGCCCGGCTCCACCCGCGCGCCGATCCGGCGGGCCGACCGACCCGACTAGCCTCCAGCACACGGGCGTTCGGCCCGCCGGACCACCCCACCCCAGGCCGCAGAAGGAGAACCGCAGTGATCGTCGTGACCGGTGCCACCGGAAATGTGGGCCGATCCCTGGTGAACCAGCTCCTCGCCGCCGGTCACGGCGTACGCGCCGTGACCCGCGACCCCCGGCGCGCCCGGCTACCCGACGGAGCCGACGTCACCGGCGCGGACCTCACCGACACCAGCCGCCTGGACACCCTCTTCGACGGCGCCACCGGCATCTTCCTGAACCTCAGCGCACTCAGCGGCCACACCCCGCTCAGCGGGGGAGCGGAACACACCGCCGCCCTCCTCGCCGCCGCCCGCACCGCCGGCGTCACCCGCGTCGTCCTGCTCTCCTCCGGCATCATCGAAGAAGGCGCCGACACCACCCACCCCATCCACATCCACCACGCCGCGCACGAGCAGGCCGTCCGCGACAGCGGCCTCCCCTGGACCTTCCTGCGGCCCTACGCCTTCGCCTCCAACGCCCACCAGTGGGCACCCCAGATCCGCACCCAGGACACCGTCCGCGGCCCCTACGCCCGAGCCACCACCGCGCCCATCCACGAACACGACATCGCCGCCGTCGCCGCCACCGCCCTCCTCGACCGCACCGGCGCGCACACCGGAGCCGCCCACCGGCTCACCGGCCCCGAAGCCGTCACCACCGCCGAACAGATCCACGCCATCGGCGAAGCCCTCGGCCGCCACCTCACCTTCCGGGAGATCCCCGCCGAAGAGACCGGACCCGAACTCTTCCCGCACGTCCCGGCGCAGATGCTCCCCGCCGTCCTCGACGCCTTCGCCGCCACCGTCGACACCGAACCGCTGATCACCACCACCGTCGAAGACGTCACCGGCACCCGCGCCCGCACCTTCGCCCGCTGGGCCGAAGACCACCGCGACGACTTCCGCTGACCCCGCCCCCGGAACGACGAACGGGCCGGCCCCCACCAGGGGACCGGCCCGGCCGCACACCACGCCACGGACGCACCGCGCGCCCCGCCACTCAGCTCCGGCCGCGCGCGAACTCCTCCAGCGACTCGCCGACGATCTTCCCCGCGAGCCGGGTCGCCAGCGCGTCGACCTCCTGGTTCAGCGAAGCCTCCGCCAGCGCACGATCCGCATCGATCTGCGCCCGCGCCGCCGACAGCATCTCCTCACGCTGCCGCTGACCCTCACCCCGCAGCTCGGCGAGGAGCGCCGCACCCTGCTCCGCGGACTCCTGCCGCAGCCGCGCCGCCTCGTGCCGCGCCTCCGACAGCAGCCGCTGGTACTCCGCGTGCGCCCGCTCCGCCTCCTCGCGCGTCTCCTCCGCCCGCTGCTGACCCCCCTCGATCGCCCCCTCCCGCTCACGCAGGACCCGCGCGATCCGCGGCAGCACCACACCCGCCATGAACGCGTAGACGATCCCGAACGCGATGAACGCCACCACCAGGTCCGCAAGCTCCGGCTTCAGCGGACCGATCTCCAAGGACAGTTCCATGCCCACAGAGTACGGCGCCCATGGTGACCGGCCGATCACCCACCGCGCCGCCACGCTCCCACATACGGGTGTACTCCCCGCCGCCCAAGGCCCCCGACCCCCGCACGGCCAGTAGCTTAGGGCGGCCTTACCGAAACGCCCCGGAACCGCCCCGCACACCCCACCCCCGCCGACACACGTGGAAGGCAACACGGCCGATGACCAGCGACCACCCCCACCAGCCCGCCACCCCAGTGGACCTCGCGGGCATCGGCATCGGCCCCTTCAACCTCTCCCTCGCCGCCCTCGCCCACGGCCTGCCCCGGCTACGCACCGCCTTCTACGACCAGCGCCCCGCCTTCCACTGGCACCCCGGCCAGCTCATCCCCGGCACCACCCTCCAAGTGCCCTTCCTCGCCGACCTCGTCACCCTCGCCGACCCCACCAGCCCCTGGAGCTTCCTCAACTACCTCCGCACCCGCGAACGCCTCTTCCCCTTCTACGTCGCCGAGCGATTCCACATCCAGCGCGCCGAATTCGACGCCTACTGCCGCTGGGTCAGCGACCAACTCCCCACCCTCCACTTCGGCCACCGCATCGACGCCGTCCGCTGGGACCCCCACCACGCCCTCTTCGAACTCGACCACACCCAGCTCACCGCCGACGGCGAAAGCCACACCCCCGGCCGCACCCACGCCCGCCACCTCGTCCTCGGCATCGGCAGCGCCCCACACGTCCCCGCCCCCCTGCGCCCCCTCGCCGACGCCCCCGACACCCCCGTCATCCACTCCGCCGACTACCTCGACCACCGCACCCGGCTGCTCGCCGCCGGACACATCACCGTCATCGGATCCGGCCAGTCCGGCGCCGAGATCTTCCTCGACCTGCTCCGCCACCGGCCGCACGGCGCCGAACGACTCCACTGGCTCGCCCGCACCCCCGCATTCGCCCCCATGGAGTACAGCAAGCTCGGACTGGAGCAGTTCACCCCCGACTACACCCGCTACTTCCACTCCCTGCCCCAACCGGTACGCGACGACCTGCTGCCCCGCCAGTGGCAGCTCTACAAGGGCATCGACCAGGACACCATCGCCGCCATCCACGACGAGCTGTACCTGCGCACCCTCGACGGCGGCTGGCCGGACGCCGTCCTCACCCCCGGCGTCACCGTCCGCACCGCCACCCGCATCCCCACCGGCCGCCTCGAACTCGACCTCACCCACCAGCAGCAAGGCAGCCACAGCCGCCTCACCACCGACGCCGTCGTGCTGGCCACCGGCTACCGGGAACGCAGCGTCGACACCCTGCTCGCCGCCCTCGCCCCGCACATCCGCCGCGACACCCGCCGGCGCCCCCGGATCGACGCCCACCACCGCCTCGTCCTGGACCCCGCCGTCACCGGCACCATCTACGTCCAGAACGCCGAACGCCACACCCACGGCGTCGGCGCCCCCGACCTCGGACTCGCCGCCTGGCGCAGCGCCGTCATCCTCAACTCACTGACCGGAGCGGCGACGTTCCCGCTTCCGGCGCGGACCGCCTTCACCACCTTCGGGCTCCACCCGGCCCCCGGAAACGGGCAGTTCCCCGACCAGCGCGGCAGCCTCGCCCGTACGCGGACATGACCACACCGCAGTCCCGGCCCTGACTTCGGGCCGCAGCGGATGCGAGTCGGGGTGGCTGGGACACTCGGGCCACACGGCCGGCCGGAGCGCCGCGGCGAGCGCCTCCACCGCCCAGTCCTGCACCTGGTCGGCGACCTGGGCCATGCGCTCGGCCGGGCTCCCGTCCAGCCACGGCCCGATGCCCGCACCCGTGCCGTCGGGCTCGTACACCATCACGTACGTCTCGCCGTGGTGGACCTCCTCGATGACCTTCGGCCGGATGGCACAGGTGCCGGACAGGTCCCGGAGCACGGGCTCCAGCGCGGCGGCAATCTCTTCGCTCATGCCGCCAGTGTGTCCCGGTGCGGCCCGGGACCTGTCCTCGTTATCCACAGAGGCGATCCGACAGTCAGAAAATCGGTGCGCCTTCTCGTGTCAGCTTCCAATCCACCGACGCGAACGCCGAGACATCGATCGTCCCCTCGGCCTTCACCCACCCGATGATGGTGTTCCGGATCTCCTCGGAGTTCGCCCACACCTGCGGCGCCCCCGCGATGTGCGGGAAGTTCCCGCCCCCACTCGCCCGGTAGTTGTTCACCGCCAGCACGAACCGCGCCGCCGGATCCACCGGCGCCCCCTCGAACGCCAGGTTCGCGATCCGCGCCCCCGGCTCCTTCGCCACATCGATCTCGTAGCTCAGACCGCCCACCACGTCATAGTTGTAGTCCGGCGTCCCCCCGGCATTGGTCAGCCCCGCCGGATCCACCTCACCCCCCGGAGCCGTCCGCACGTAGTACCGCGCCGAGAACTCCAGGTACTCCCTCAGCTGCGCGCCGGTCAGCACCCGCGCCTCCAGCGTGTTCTCGAACGGATACAGCCCCGCCACCTCCCGGATCGTCACCGGCCCCGCCGGAATCGCCGCCGTCCGCGAGAAACACGACGCCTGGGAGAGCACCGGCAGCCCCGCGTGCTCCGACCCCGCCAGCGCCGCCCGCACCGTCTCCGCCTGCACATGGTTGATGAAATCGATGATCGCGGTGTCCCGGTACGGCGCCTCGGCCGCCGCCATCGCCGCCGTGGACGACCCGATCACCTGGTTGACGTACGCCACCACCTTCCGGTGCTCGTCCCCGAGCAGCCCGGTGATCCGCGGATCCTCCGCCACCGCGTTCGAGTTCAGCACCCGGGCCGACACCGACTCCACCGTCCACCGGCCCCTGGCCCGCACCAGCTCGAAGTCGAACAGGGTCAGCCGCTGCCCCCACTTCAACGGCTCCGACAGCACCACCTCGGCACCGGTCTCCTCGTTCACCACCCGGTACTCGGGGATCTCGGTGTGCGCGTGACCCACCAGGATCGCGTCGATCCCCGGCACCCGCTCGGCCACCAGCGCCGCCGCGTTCTCCACGTACGGCAGCTGATCGCCGTAGCTCGACGTACCGCTGCTCCCCGAATGAGCCGACACGATCACCACGTCGGCGCCCATCGACCGCAGCTTCGGCACCCACTTCGCCGCCTGCTCCTCCAGCCCCGGGAACGTCATCCGCCCCTGCACATGCGCCTTGTCCCAGATCGCGATCCCCGGGTTCGTCAGCCCCAGCACCGCCACCTTCACCTCGCGCCCGCGCGGGGTCCGCAGCCGCGTCATCCAGTACGGCGGGAAGGCCGGCCGCAGCGTCCGCGCGTCCAGCGCGTTCGCGCCCAGCAGCGGGAAGTCGCACTGCTCCTGGAACTTCCGCAGCAGCGGGATGCCGTAGTTGAACTCGTGGTTGCCCAGCGCCGCCGCGTCATAGCCGATCGCGTTCATCGCCTGCGCCATCGGGTGCACCGGACCGCCCGCGCCGGTGATCGGGTCGACCTTGGCGTAGTAGTACGACAACTGGGTGCCCTGGATGGTGTCCCCGGCGTCGATCAGCAGCGTGTTGCACCGGCCCTTCTCCCGCCGCACCTGCTCCACCAGGGTGGATATCTTCGCCAGCCCCACGTCGTTGTGCGCCTTGTCGTCGAACTCCGCGTCGGTGAAGTAGTCCCAGTTGAAGACGTTGCCGTGCAGATCGGTGGTGCCCATCACGGTGAACGCGTACCGCTCGGGGTGCGGGCGGCCGCCCCCGTGCGCGACCGCCGGAGCGGCGGCCGCCCCGGTCAGCGCGACCCCGGCGCCCGTCGCGGCGGAACGGCCCAGGAACTTCCTGCGGTTGAGCGGCATCGACTGTCTCCTCCATAAGTGTTGCACAACGCGCGTAGATTCTGACCCGGAACCCACCCGGCGCAACACCCCCGCAGGGTTTTGATCACACCCCCCGCAGGCCATGCTTGACCAATGGCCAAACCCGTACTCCGCGTCGCCGCATACGCTGTCATCCTCGACGCCGGGAAGATCCTCCTCGCCCGCTGGACCGGCCCCGAGGGCAAACGCTGGACCCTGCCCGGCGGCGGCCTCGACCACGGCGAAGACCCCTACCACGCCGTCATCCGCGAAGTCCACGAGGAGACCGGCTACCACGTCACCGTCGACCGACTCCTCGGCATCGACTCCCACCGCCGCCCCCACCACCCCCGCCGACGCCGCGACCGAACCGACTTCCACGCCCTGCGCATCCTCTACACCGCCCGCATCACCGGCGGAGAACTCCGCCACGAAACCGGCGGCTCCACCGACCGCGCCGAATGGTTCGACCTCCACCGCGTCCCCGGGCTGCCCCGCGTCTCCGTCGTCGACGCCGCCCTCGCCCTGCACGACACCCGACCCGCCGACGGCCACAGCACCCACACCACCACCGGCCCCACCACATGACACAGTGAACTCCGGCCCGCCACCCCACCCGGGAGAGCCCATGGAACCCACACCCACCCCCCGGCCCCACCCCAGCCCCGACGCCCCCCTCGTCACCGTCCACGGCGAAGCCCACCACGAGGTCGACCCCGAGACCGCCCGCATCCAGATCACCGTCAACGCCCGCGGCACCGACCGGCGCGCCGCGCTCGCCGACCTCACCACCCGCAACCAGCGCGCCCTCGACCTGGTCAAGAGCTACGGCGAAGCCATCGAGAAACTCGAGACCGGCTCCTTCAGCATCACCCCCCAGCTCACCACCAAAGGGCGCCACGAACGCGTCAGCGCCTACCACGGCACCGTCCGCACCACCGTCACCGTCGCCGACTTCACCGCACTCGGCGAACTCACCACCCGCCTCGCCGACCTCGACCTCACCACCGTCACCGGCCCCTGGTGGGCCCTGCGACCCAACTCCCCGGCCCACCGCGACGCCCGCCGCCAGGCCGTGCACGACGCCGTCCGGCGCGCCCGTGAATACGCCGACGCCCTCGGTGCCCGCCTCGTCGCGCTCCTGGAACTCGCCGACCAGGACGCGGACACCGGCGGCCCGCTGCCCCGGGCCGCCGGCACCATGCGCTCCGCCCGGTTCGCCGGACCCGACGACGACACCCCCGCCGCGCTCGACCTCGAACCCCAGCGCCAGAGCGTCTACGCCCAGGTCAGCGCCCGTTTCACCATCACCCGCCCGGAACTGTGACCCGCCCGCGGCACCCCCCGCGGCGGCCGCTGAAGCGCTCATCAGAGCGGCCTGCTGCACGTTTCATTAGTTGTCAACAGGCTTTCACCAAAAGGCCGTTGGGCTGTCGCGACTCCACCCGTCTCTACCAGCCGGTAGGTCATAGGGTCGCACCATGCGCCGAGCAAAAATCGTCTGCACCCTGGGACCGGCCACCGACTCGTACGAGCAGATCAAGGCGCTCGTCGAGGCCGGAATGGACATCGCCCGCTTCAACCTCAGCCACGGCACCTACGCCGAACACGAGGAGCGCTACCGCCGGGTGCGCAAAGCCGCCAACGAAACCGGCCGCAGCGTCGGCATCCTCGCCGACCTTCAAGGCCCGAAGATCCGACTCGGCCGATTCAAGGAAGGCCCGGTACTCCTTGAACGCGGCGACGAATTCACCATCACCGTCGAAAAAGTGGAAGGAGACCAGCACCGCTGCGGCACCACCTACCCCGGCCTCGCCGCCGACGTCAGCAAGGGGGAACGCATCCTCGTCGACGACGGCCGGGTCACCCTCGAAGTCGTCGCCGTCGACGGCCCCCGGGTCAGGACCATCGTCATCGAAGGCGGCATGGTCTCCGACCACAAGGGCCTCAACCTCCCCGGCGTCGCGGTCTCCGTCCCCGCCCTGTCCGACAAGGACATCGAAGACCTCCGCTGGGCCCTGCGCACCGGCGCCGACGTCATCGCCCTGTCCTTCGTCCGCAACGCCGACGACATCATCGACGTCCACCGCGTCATGACCGAGGAATGCCGCCGGCTCCCCGTCATCGCCAAGATCGAGAAACCCCAGGCGGTGGAGAACCTCGACGCCATCGTCGACGCCTTCGACGGCATCATGGTCGCCCGCGGCGACCTCGGCGTCGAAATGCCGCTGGAACAGGTCCCGATCGTCCAGAAGCGGGCCGTCAAACTCGCCAAACGGAACGCCAAGCCGGTCATCGTCGCCACCCAGATGCTCGACTCGATGATCGACAACTCCCGGCCCACCCGCGCCGAAGCCTCCGACGTCGCCAACGCCGTCATCGACGGCACCGACGCCGTCATGCTCTCCGGCGAGACCAGCGTCGGCACCTACCCGGTGGACACCGTCAAAACCATGGGACGCATCGTCGCCGCCGCCGAGGAGGACATCCTCGCCAAGGGCCTGCCGCCGCTCACCGAACGCAGCAAACCCCGCACCCAGGCCGGAGCCGTCGCCCGGGCCGCCGCCGAGATCGGCGACTTCCTCGGCGCCAAGTTCCTCGTCGCCTTCACCCAGAGCGGCGACACCGTCCGCCGCCTCTCCCGCTACCGGTCTCCCATCCCGCTGCTCGCCTTCACCCCCGAGCCGGCCACCCGCTCCCAGCTCAACCTCACCTGGGGCGTCGAGACCTTCCTGGGCCCCAAGGTCGGCACCACCGACGAAATGGTCCAGCAGGTGGACGAGGAACTGCTGCGCATCGGACGCTGCCGCAAGGGCGACACCGTGATCATCACCGCCGGCTCCCCGCCCGGGGTCTCCGGCTCCACCAACCTGGTCCGGGTCCACCGCATCGGCGAGGCCGACACCACCCGCTGAACCGGACCGCTCCCGCCTCCCAAGCCCCCGCGCCGTCCAGCGGGGGCTCCGTGCGTCCCGCCGCGCCGCCCCTCGCGCCGCGCCGCCCTTCCCGCCGCGCCGTCCCTCGCGCCGCGCCGTCCCTCGCGCCCGTCGTCCCTCCCGCCCGTCCTCGCGGCTACCTTCAGAACTTGGCGCCGATGTGCGCGTCCATCAGCGCGACCGACGCCCCCCGGGCCACCGAGACGTTGTACGGCTCGGCGCCGCGCCGGGTGACCCGCCACGCCACCCCCACCCGGTCCAGTGCCTCGCAGTACAGCCGCCTGATGTCCGCCGACCTGTTGGTGAAGAAGTAGCGCGGATACTCGTAGCGCTTGCGCTCGCCGCCGACCAGGCGCGTGGTCCAGTTGGTGACGCGGCAGCCGTCGGAGTGGACCAGCCCCCGCAGGAACTCCCACGGCCGGGCCTCGACGATCCGCGCCTGCCAGGGCTCCAGGACGATCCGCCGCTCGTGCTTCCTCCCGGGGCCGTGCTGGGGGAAGAGGCACCACAGGTGCTTCGAGTAGACCTTCACGTTGTGGCACCCGCTCCTCCGGACCCGGCACACGGCGTTGTCCGGGAACACCGCTCGCATGGCGGCTTCACAGGCGTCCATCAGGCCGGGCCAGGCGTCACTGCAAGTGATCATGAGGCTCGGCACCCGGTGTCCGGAGTAGCGGATCACATGCCCGTCGCCCAGGTAGAGCGCGAGCAGGTAGGCGTAGGCGGTTTCGTCGAGCGGCCGATTGTGGCACCGCGGGCACTCCGGCCTGTGCGGCCCCGGGCTTTCGCCGCGTCCCGCGCGGTCCAGATGGAGCCAGTAGCCGATGGTCCCGACGGGCACGTTCAAGGCGCGCGCGACGTCGGCGTTTCTGGCGCCGCCACGCAGCAGGGTGAGCGCGGCCTGTCGCGTTTCCACGCTGTGTGATCGCATATCGTCACAGTGCGTGATGAGGGGCGCTCGCATGAGTTGATTCACTGGAATTCACGCGAATGTGCGATTCCGAATCTCGGAGAGTGCCGGGTGCGGGACTCGAACCCGCAAGCCCTTTCGGGCAGATGTGTTTGAGACATCCGTGTATGCCATTCCACCAACCCGGCCTCGAGCGGCGCCGACAGCTTACCGCGTGAAGAGGTACGGAGTCTCGCGGGTAGTCTTTCTGGTAGCACCTGCCATGAACGAGGAGCCCCGTGAGCGCCAGCGAGCCCGTCGACGAGCAGCAGCACGTCCCCCCGCACACCACCCGCGTCGTGATCGCCGAAGACGAGGCCCTCATCCGTCTCGACCTCAAAGAGATGCTGGAGGAAGAGGGGTACACGGTCGTCGGTGAGGCGGGTGACGGCGAGACGGCCGTCGCGCTCGCCCAGGAGCACCGGCCCGACCTGGTGATCATGGATGTGAAGATGCCGGTGCTGGACGGGATCTCCGCCGCCGAGCGGATCGCCGCCGACAGCATCGCGCCGGTCCTCATGCTCACCGCCTTCTCGCAGCGTGAGCTGGTGGAGCGGGCGCGGGACGCCGGGGCGATGGCGTATCTGGTGAAGCCGTTCAGCAAGAGCGACGTGGTCCCGGCCATCGAGATGGCGGTGTCCCGGTTCGCGGAGCTGAAGGCGCTGGAGAAGGAGGTCGCCGACCTCGCCCAGCGGCTGGAGACGCGGAAGCTGGTGGACCGTGCCAAGAGCATTCTGCAGACCCAGTACGGGCTGACCGAGCCGGCCGCGTTCCGCTGGATCCAGAAGACGTCGATGGACCGGCGGCTGTCCATGCAGCAGGTGGCCGAGGCGGTCATCGAGGACGCGGAGGAGAAGAAGGCCGCGAAGGACCAGTAGCCCGGCCGGCCGCCGAGCGGACGAGGCCCGCACCACCGGTTCCGGTGGTGCGGGCCTCGTGCTGCCGGGGCGGGGTCAGTCCTCGCCGAGGTACGCCTTGCGCACCGACTCGTCGTGCAGCAGCGATTCGCCGCTGCCGGAGAGCACGATCTTGCCGATCTCCATGACGTGTCCCTGGTCGGCCAGGGAGAGGGCGGCCTGGGCGTTCTGTTCGACGAGCAGGATGGTGGTGCCCTGCTCCTTGAGCGCGCTGATGGTCTCCATGATCTTCTGCATCATGATCGGTGACAGACCCATGGAGGGTTCGTCGAGCATGAGCAGCTTGGGGCGGGACATCAGGGCCCGGCCCATGGCGAGCATCTGCTGCTCGCCGCCGGAGAGGGTGCCGGCGGCCTGGGCGCGGCGTTCGCCGAGGATCGGGAAGAGGTCGTAGGCCCGCTGGATGTCCTTGGCGATGCCGTCCTTGTCGCTGCGGAGGAAGGCGCCGAGTTCGAGGTTCTCCGCGATGGAGAGCCGGGGGAAGATGTGCCGGCCTTCCGGGGAGTGCGCGAGGCCCAGCGCGACGATCTTGTGTGCGGGGATGCCGGTCAGCGGCTTCCCGTCGAAGACCACCTTGCCGCCGAGCGGCTTGAGGAGCCCGGACAGGGTGCGCAGCGTGGTGGTCTTCCCGGCGCCGTTGGTGCCGATGAGGGTGACGACCTGGCCGGCTTCGACGGTGAACGAGATGCCCTTGACGGCTTCGATCTTGCCGTAGGCGACCCGGAGGTCTTCGACCTCGAGCAGTGCGGTCACTGTTCGTCCTCCGTACGTGGGGTGGTGCTGTCCTGCGGTGCCGCGCCGGGGGTTCCGGCGCCGTCCGGGCCGGCCGGCGGGGTTCCGCCGTCGGCCGCGGGGCCGGGGTCGGGGTCGCCGCCGGTGGCCGGGGCCGCGGCCGGGCCGGCGGCCGCGGCCACCGCCTGGTTCTCCGCGGCTTCCACTTCGGCGGCTTCCTGGCGGCCGGGGTCGCCTTCGAAGGGGGTGCCGAGGTAGGCGGCGATGACGCGTTCGTCGGCCTGGACGATGTCCGAGGTGCCTTCGACGAGCTTCTGGCCCTGGACGAGGACGGCGACCCGGTCGGAGAGGTTGAAGATGAAGCGCATGTCGTGCTCGATGACGAGGACGGCGATGCCGCGGTCCCGGATGGCGAAGACGAGTTCTTCGGTGGTCCGGGTCTCCTGGGGGTTCATGCCGGCGGTGGGCTCGTCGAGGAGGAGCAGGCCGGGGTCGCTGGCGAGGGCGCGGGCGATCTCCAGCTTCCGCTGTTCCCCGTAGGGGAGGTTGCGGGAGAGGTGGTCGGCCTTGTGGGCGAGTCCGGTGAACTCGAGGAGTTCCATGGCCCGGTCGCGGGAGGCGGCTTCGGCGCGTTTGAAGCCGGGGCCGCGCAGCAGGGCGGACCAGAGTCCTTCCTTGGTGCGGGTGTGGCGTCCGACGAGGACGTTCTCCAGCACGGTCATGTTGGCGAAGAGCCGGATGTTCTGGAAGGTGCGGGCGATGCCGGCCTGGGTGACGAGGTGGGGCTTGGGGGGCAGGACGGTGCCGCGGTAGGAGACGGTGCCTTCGGTGGGGACGTACAGCCCGGTGAGGCAGTTGAAGAAGGTGGTCTTGCCGGCGCCGTTGGGGCCGATGAGTCCGACGATCTCGCCGGGGTTGACGGTGAGGTCGACGGAGCGTACGGCGGTGAGTCCGCCGAACCGCATGGTGACGCCGGACGCGTCGAGGACGGGGGTGGTGTCCTTGGTGAGGGTGGGCGCTGTCTTCGTCATGTCAGGTCACGCCTCCGCCTTGGTGACGCCGACGGTCGTGTCGCCCGGGGCTTCGGTGGGGACGTCGAGCTGGTCGGTCTCGTGGTATTCGAGTTGCTGTCGCCGGTTGGGGATGAGGCCTTCGGGCCGGAAGCGCATCAGGAGGATGAGCGCGATGCCGAAGGCGAGGAGCTGGTAGTCCTGGAGGAAGGTGAGCTTCTCCGGGATGAGGAAGAGGAGTGCGGCGCCGAGCAGGGGTCCGCTGATGGTGCCCATGCCGCCGAGGATGACGGCGGCGAGCAGGAACGCGGAGTTGGGGGCGACCGGGCCGGAGAAGACGTACTGCTCGGGTACGACGGTGTACTGGGTGTGGGCCCAGACGGTGCCGGCGATTCCGGCGAGGGTGGCGCCGAGGGCGAAGGCGATGAGCTTGAGGCGGAAGCCGTTGATGCCCATGGCGGTGGCGGCGGTCTCGTCTTCGCGGATGGCGACCCAGGCGCGGCCGATGCGGCTGTTGCCGGCGCGGCTGAAGACCGTGACGACGAGGATGGTGACGAGGAGCATCAGCAGGTAGTAGTTGGCGAAGGAGCCGAGCTCGAAGCCGCCGATGCTGTGGGTCTCGCCGAAGTTGTACCCGAAGATCTGCAGGTCGGGGATGTTGGGGATGCCGTTGGGGCCGTTGGTGACCTCGGGGCCGGAGACGCCGTCGAGGTTGTTGACGGCGATGCGGAAGATCTCTCCGAAGCCGAGGGTGACGATGGCCAGGTAGTCGCCGCGGAGCCGCAGGGTGGGGGCGCCGATGACGACGCCGAAGACCAGTGCGGCCAGGGCTCCGGCGAGGACCGCCGCCCAGAACGGGAAGTGCACGTCGAGGGTGGAGGCGGTGGAGCCGGAGACGAGTGCGGCGGTGTAGGCGCCGACGCCGAGGAAGGCGACGTAGCCGAGGTCGAGGAGGCCGGCGAGGCCGACGACGACGTTGAGGCCGAGGGCCACGGTGGCGAAGATCAGGATGTTCACGCCGAGCTGGAGGTACTGGTCGTCGCTCTGGGTGAACGGGAAGGCGGCGGCCGCGGCGAAGGCGGCGGTCACGGTGGCGGTGCGGTGCTTCTGGGTCAGGCCGGAGAGGCGGGCGACCATTCCGCACTTGACCAGGGCGGCGACACCGAAGCCGACGGTGATCAGGTAGCCGATGAACTCTTCGCTGTCCTCGTCGGGGATGTCGATGCCGTAGGTCAGTACCTGGAGGGCGACGGCGAAGGCGGCGACGATGATCAGGATCTCCGCCCAGGAGGCGAGTGCCTTGGGGCGCTTGGCGAGCCTGGTGTCGTCGGGGAGGAGGAAGGCGAGGGCGACGGGGACGGCCGATGCGACGGCGGCGACGTAGCCGCCCGGTTCGAGGTTGACCAGGCCGCCGAGGTCGACGGTGATGGCGATGACGGTGAACCAGGTGGTGGCGAAGGCGCCGAGGGCGGCGAGCCGGGTGGCCTGGGTGGTGCCGGTGGGTCCGAGCCAGCGCAGTCCCTTGGTCTCCGGGGTGGCCAGGGCGAACAGGGCGGTGGCCAGGCCGCCGATGAGGGTGAGGATCTGCAGGCCGGCCGGGTAGCCGTAGTAGGTGAGGTCGCCGGGGAACTCGGAGGTCCAGGTCCAGGCGAGCATGGTGCTGCCCGCGGTGGCGAGGCCGCCGGCGGCGGTGAGGGCACGCTGGAGGGTGATGCCTCCGGCGGGGGCCTTGGTCTTGGCGGGGGTGGTGGTGTCGGTCATCTTCGTCACTCCCTCAGGCCCGGTCCGCTACGCGTTCACCGAGTAGACCTTGTGGTCTGACCAGGAGGACGACGATGAGCAGGGTGAAGGCCCAGACGTCTTTCCAGGCGCCGCCGCCGAGTTGTTCCATGCCGGGGATGTCCTCGATGTAGCGGATGGCGAGGGCTTCGGCGACGCCGAGGACGACTCCGCCGAGCATGGCTCCGTAGATGTTGCCGATGCCGCCGAGGACGGCCGCGGTGAAGGCCTTGAGGCCGGCGATGAAGCCCATCTCGAAGTTGATCTGGCCGTACTTGAGGCCGTGGGCGGTGGCGGCGACGGCGGCGAAGGCGCCGCCGATGGCGAAGGCCATGACGATGATGCGGTCGGTGTCGATGCCCATGAGCTTGGCGGTGTCCGGGTCCTGCGCGGTGGCCTGCATGGCGCGCCCGGTGCGGCTCTTGGAGACGAACATGCCGAGGACGAACATGCACAGGGGGGCGGCGATGAGGAGGAAGAGGTCGCCGCGCTGGATGTGCAGATCGTTGTAGATCTTGAACGATTCGCCTTCGAACTGCGGGAAGGAGCGGGGCTTCTTGGCGTCAGGGTAGAAGGCCCAGATGAGTTGCTGGAGGGCGATGGACAGGCCGATCGCGGTGATGAGCGGGGCGAGTCGTGGTGCTCCGCGCAGTGGCCGGTAGGCGAACCGTTCGGCTGCGGTGGCGACGCCGACGGAGGCGATGACGCCGCCGATCAGCATGAGGGGTATGGCGAGGGCGAGGGCGGTCTCGGCGGGGAGCCAGAGGTAGATGGTGAGGGCGCCGAAGCCCCCGATCATGAAGATCTCGCCATGGGCGAAGTTGATGAGCTGGACGATGCCGTAGACCATGGTGTACCCGATGGCGATCAGGCCGTAGAGGGCGCCAAGGGTCAGGCCGTTGACCAGCGTTTGCGGCAGTTCGTGCACCGCAGGGCCTCCGATGAGCGTGTCGGATATGAGACCGCGCGAGGGCGCTGTTGGCACCCTCGCGCGGATTCGATCAAGTGGTGCGGGGCGAGGCTGTGGTCGTCAGTCCTCGAACGTGGCGCTCTTCTCGGTGGTCCAGGCG
This sequence comes from Streptomyces sp. NPDC018031, assembly GCF_044327625.1. Classification (NCBI taxonomy): domain Bacteria; kingdom Bacillati; phylum Actinomycetota; class Actinomycetes; order Kitasatosporales; family Streptomycetaceae; genus Streptomyces; species Streptomyces sp. NPDC018031. The sequence continues at coordinate 21,577 of NZ_JBIRFT010000023.1, read as the reverse complement.
CCGCCCTTGACCTTGTAGACGGTGAGCTGCTTGTTGGTGGTGTCGCCGTACTCGTCGAAGGAGACCTTGCCGGTCACGCCGTCGAAGGAGACCTTGCCGAGGGCCTCGACGACCTGGGCGCGGGCGTCGTCGGGCAGCTTGCCGTCGTTGTCCTCCACGACGCTCTTGACTGCCTGGATGATGGCCCAGGCGGCGTCGTAGGAGTAGCCGCCGTAGGCGGCGTAGGGGTCCTTGTAGCCCTGGGCCTCGTAGTTCTTGATGAAGGCCTGGGCGGACTTCAGTTCCTCGACGGGGTAGCCGACGGAGGTGGCGAGGTCGCCGTCGTTGTTCTCGCTGGAGGCCTTGATGAAGGCGGGGTCGTAGATGCCGTCGCCGCCCATGGTGGGGACGTCGGCGCCGGCCTTCTTGATCTGGTCGGAGAGGAGTCCGCCTTCGGGGTACTGGCCGCCGAAGTAGACGGAGTCGGCGCCCTTGGACTTGACCTTGTCGGCGATGCCGGCGAAGTCGGTCTCCTTCACGGTGAGGTGGTCGGTGCCGACGACCTTGCCGCCGAGGCGCTTGAATTCCTCGGCGAAGATCGAGGCGAGACCGGCGCCGTAGGTCTGCTTGTCGTCGACGACGAAGACCTTCCGCTTCTTGGCGTCCTTGTAGTAGTACTGCGCGGCGAACCGGCCCTGGATGATGTCGGTGGTCGCGGTGCGGAAGTACGTGTCGAAGGGACGATTCTTCTGGCCTTCGGCCCAGCCGTCGCCCTGGCTGAGGGCGGGGTTGGTGTTGGCCGGGGAGACCTGGGCGAGGTCGGCCTTGGCGAAGACGCCCTGCATGGACTGGGAGACGCCGGAGTTCAGCGGGCCGACGACACCGAGGACGTCGTCGTTGCCGACGAGTTTGGTGGCGTTCTGCTGGCCCGAGGCGGGGACGGCCTTGTCGTCGTAGGCCTCGACCTTGAAGGTGACGCCGTCGACCTCGTTGTTCTTGTTCGCGGTTCTGGCCGCGAGGTCCACGGAGTTCTTGATGCCCTGCCCGAGTGCCGAGAGGGATCCGGTGAGCGGGGCGTCGACCCCGATGACCACCGTGATGTTGCCGCCGTCGCTCTCGTTGTTCTTGTTGTCGTCCCGCGAGCCACAGGCGGAGAGGGTGAGCGCCCCGGCGGTGATCGCGGTGGTGAGTATGAGCAAGGAACGGTGTCGCACGGTGAATCCTTTCCCTGGCGCGGCTCCCCCTGCTGAGGTGCCGGACGCTCGCCGGACGGCCATGGATCACGTTGTGAAGAAATGGTGTGTCGCCCGGCCGCGTGGTGACTGGCCGTGACTCTAGGCGCGTGGAGCGGCGAGGGGCAGAGGTGTGGCCATGGATGTGACTCTCTTGTTATGACGCGGGTCACCGAGGGGCGTCCGTGTAGCAGATTCGAGGGGGCATATCCGGCATAGCGGTGCTTTTTGATCGGTCCGGATACTGAGAAGCTGCAGTTCCGCTAAGGAGTCGCGAGCCGTTTGGGTGCTTACGGGTCCGGCGCGGCCCGGTGGCCCGGGAAAAAAGATGTGTCCTACATCTCAACCGCATTCGAAGATCGTCTGGCGCAATTCGCGGCCATTACGGAGCGTGATCGGCGGGGCTTCGCCGGATCGTCACCTGCTCCGGCGCGCGCCAGTTCTCGGAGCTGCCGGTGGCGCCGTGCGCGGCCGTGCAGCGCGCCTTCGACTGACGCCTGATCAGCTCCTTCGCCGCCGCGGGGCCATGCCGGCGGCGCTCCGCCCGGGCCGCGGCGAGGATCTCGTCGTGGATGGTCAGCTGCTCGTTGGAGAACCCTTTCTGTTCCCAGTCCAGCCCTGCCCAACGGCTGCCCTCCAGTGCTTGTTCGGCCCAGTACGAGACCAGTGAGGTGCACACCTCGACCGCCCCGGCGGACGCGGCGGGCGAGTCGGGCCCGGTGGTCTCCGGCGGCACGGAACCGGCGCGCCGACCGCCGCCACAGCCGGTCACCAGGGCGGCGGCGAGTGCGGCGGCGAGCAGCGGTGCGCCCATGGCGCACGGTCCGCCGTGGCGGGGCGAGCCCTTCATGCGGGCACCGTAGAGGCGCCGGGCGACATCGGCAACAGGCGTGCACCGCAAAGCTGGTGACGTAGCGTCAGGCGCTGCGGAGAGTCCTCCGGGGCATCGGGCGCTGCCGGGGGTGAACGCGAGAGGAGGGGGCCCGGCCCAGGTGTGGGGGTGCGGTCGTATCCGGCGTGCGCGCTGGCGCGGCCCTCCGGGGCCTCGGGCGGTGCCGGGTGAACGCCGGAGGGAAGGGCCGGATCAGCTGCTCGGGCTACGGCTGCCCGGTGTCCGCGGTGGCGCCGGCCTCCCGGTGCCGCCGGGGCCGGGGTGCGGGGGAGGAGTGCCGGGACGGGGGATGGCCAGGGTTGTGGTGGCGCCCGGTGACGGTGCCAGGTGCCGATGGCCGTTCACCGTTCGCGATGGCGAAGCAGCGCGCTCGGAGGCGTCGTGGCGGCGACGGCGTTCGGGTGCCCCGCCGGGCATCACGGGAGCGCGCGGCGCCCGACGTACGGCGCCCCGGGAGGCGGGACGGGCCGGGCGGTGGCGCCGCTCCGCCGGCCCGTCCGCCGCCGGTGGTCCCGCCTCCGGCCTGCGGGGTGGTCAGGCGCCGGCGTCGCCGCGGGCCTGCCGCACGTCGGTGAGCGTGGCGTCGGGGGCGGCGTCGCGGAGCAGGCAGGTCAGCCGCGCGGTGCAGACCCGCCGGTCCTGCTCGTCGCTGATCACGATCTCGTAGGTGGCGGTGGAGCGGCCCCGGTGCACCGGGGTGGCGACGCCGGTGACCATGCCGGAGCGGACGCCGCGGTGGTGGGTGCAGTTGAGGTCGACGCCGACGGCGATCCTGGTGCTGCCGCCGTGCAGCATGGCGCCGACGGAGCCGAGGGTCTCGGCGAGCACCGCCGAGGCCCCGCCGTGCAGCAGCCCGTAGGGCTGGGTGTTGCCCTCCACGGGCATGGTGCCCACCACCCGGTCGGCGGACGCCTCCCGGACCTGGACGCCCATCCGGTTGCCGAGGTGCCCGGCGGAGAACAGCGCGGGCAGGTCGACGCCGAGCGCCGCGTACTCGTCGATGACCTCTTGTGGGAACTTCACGCTGGCCTGCTCGCCCATGGGGTCCGGCTCCGTTCGTCTGGCTGTGGTGGGCACCGTCTTATCAGGAGGCCGACCGAACGGTCAGCCGGGGGTGGCCCGTTCCAGGCGGACGACCAGCGACTTGCTCGCCGGGGTGTTGCTGGTGTCGGCGGTGGCGTCCAGCGGGACCAGGACGTTGGTCTCCGGGTAGTAGGAGGCCGCGCAGCCGCGGGCGGTGGGGTAGTGGACCACCCGGAATCCGGTGGCCCGGCGCTCGGTGCCGTCGGTCCACTCGCTGACCAGGTCGACGTAGTCGCCGTCGGCGAAGCCCAGGCCGGCCGCGTCCTCGGGGTGGAGCAGCACCACGCGGCGGCCGCCCTTGATGCCGCGGTAGCGGTCGTCGAGTCCGTAGATGGTGGTGTTGTACTGGTCGTGGGAGCGGAGGGTCTGCAGCAGCAGCCGGCCCTCGGGGGCGTGCGGGTACTCCACCGCGGCCGCGGTGAAGTTCGCTTTGCCGGTTGCGGTCGGGAAGCGCCGGTGGTCGCGGGGGGCGTGCGGCAGGGTGAAGCCGCCGGGCCGGGCGACCCGGGCGTTGAAGTCCTCGAAGCCGGGGATCACCCGGGCGATGCGGTCCCGGACGGCGGCGTAGTCGTCGGCGAACTCCTCCCAGGGCGTGCGGCTGTCCGGACCGAGCACCCGGCGCGCCAGCCGGCAGATGATGGCGGGCTCGGAGAGCAGCTGGGGACCGGCCGGGGCGAGGCGGCCGCGGGAGGCGTGCACCATGCCCATCGAGTCCTCGACGGTGACGAACTGCTCGGTGCCGCCGCGTACGTCCCGTTCGGTGCGGCCGAGGGTGGGCAGGATGAGGGCGCGCGCCCCGGTCACCACGTGCGAGCGGTTGAGCTTGGTGGACACGTGGACGGTCAGCCTGGCCCGGCGCATGGCGGCCTCGGTGACCTCGGTGTCGGGGGAGGCCGCGACGAAGTTGCCGCCCATGGCGAAGAACACCTTGGCCCGGCCGTCCCGCAGGGCGCGGATGGCCCGGACCACGTCGAGGCCGTGCTCGCGCGGCGGGGCGAAGCCGAACTCCTTCTCCAGCGCGTCGAGGAAGGCGGGGGCGGGGCGTTCGAAGATGCCCATGGTGCGGTCGCCCTGCACGTTGCTGTGGCCGCGGACCGGGCACACCCCGGCGCCGGGACGGCCGACGTTGCCGCGCAGCAGCAGGAAGTTGACGACTTCGCGGATGGTGGGGACGGCGTGCTTGTGCTGGGTGAGGCCCATGGCCCAGCAGACGATGGTGCGCTCGGAGGCGAGCACCATGCGCAGGGCGCGTTCTATCTCGGCGCGGGTGAGGCCGGTGGCGCGGAGCGTCTCGTCCCAGTCGGCGGCCCGGGCGGCGGCGGCGAACTCCTCGAAGCCGTGGGTGTGCTCGCGGACGAACGCCTCGTCGACCGCCTTGGGGTCCTGCTCGGCGGCCTGGAGGATCAGCTTGTTGAGGGCGCGGAAGAGGGCCTGGTCGCCGCCGATGCGGATCTGCAGGAACAGGTCGGTGAGCGCGGTGCCGCGGCCGAGGAGGCCGCGTGGGGTCTGCGGGTGCTTGAACCGCTCCAGGCCGGCTTCGGGGAGCGGGTTGACGGTGATGATGCGGGCGCCGTTGCGCTTGGCCTTCTCCAGGGCGGAGAGCATCCGCGGGTGGTTGGTGCCCGGGTTCTGCCCGGCGACGATGATCAGGTCGGCCTGGTGGAGGTCGTCCAGCAGCACGCTGCCCTTGCCGACGCCGAGGGTCTCGGTGAGGGCCGAGCCGGAGGACTCGTGGCACATGTTGGAGCAGTCGGGCAGGTTGTTGGTGCCGAACTCGCGGGCGAAGAGCTGGTAGAGGAAGGCGGCCTCGTTGCTGGTGCGCCCGGAGGTGTAGAAGACGGCCTCGTCCGGGGTTGCCAGGTCCGCCAGTTCCTCGGCGATGATGTCGAAGGCCCGTTCCCAGCTGATCGGCTCGTAGCTGTCGGCGCCCTCGGCCAGGTGGACGGGGTGGGTGAGCCGGCCCTGCTGGCCGAGCCAGTAGCCGCTGCGGGTGGCCAGCTCGCTGACCGGGTGGGCGGCGAAGAAGCCGGGGGTGACCCGGCGCAGGGTCGCCTCCTCGGCGACGGCCTTGGCGCCGTTCTCGCAGAACTCGCCGGCGGCCCGGTCGTCGGGCTCGGGCCAGGCGCAGCCGGGGCAGTCGAAGCCGTCCTTCTGGTTGACCCGCAGCAGGGTGAGCGCGGTGCGGCGGACGCCCATCTGCTGGTGGGCCATGCGCAGCGAGTGGCCGATGGCGGGCAGCCCGGCGGCGGCGTGCTTGGGCGCCGTCACCCGGGGGGCGTCCTGTACCGGGTCACCTGCGGGTGGCTTGGCTGCCATGGCGCTCTCCCTTGAGCGGTCGTCGGCGTGGGGGGTCGTGCTCGGTGGTCGTGTCGCGGCCTCCCGATCTTTTCACGGACCACCGACAGCCGTCCCGCCGGTCCGGTCCGTGGGCGGGATTGTCGGTGCGGCGTGGCAGGATCGGGACCGTGGCAGAGAAAGCATCGAAGCAGACCGTTCCGACCGACCGGAGCGCGCCGGAGGCAGGGCAGCAGGGGCCGGGCGAGCGTCCCCGCCTGATGCTGCTGGACGGGCACTCGCTGGCGTACCGGGCGTTCTTCGCGCTGCCCGCGGAGAACTTCAACACCACCACGGGGCAGACGACGAACGCGATCTACGGGTTCGCCTCGATGCTGGCGAACACGCTCCGTGACGAGCAACCCACGCATCTGGCGGTCGCCTTCGACGTGTCCCGCAAGACGTGGCGCTCGGACCAGTTCGCGGAGTACAAGGCGAACCGTTCCACGACCCCGGACGAGTTCAAGGGGCAGGTCGGGCTGATCGGCGAGCTGCTGGACTCGATGAACGTGCGCCGGTTCGCGGTCGAGGGCTACGAGGCCGACGACGTGATCGCCACCCTGGCCACCCAGGCGGAGGCCGCGGGCTTCGACGTGCTGATCGTCACCGGCGACCGGGACTCCTTCCAGCTGGTCAGCGATCACGTCACGGTGCTGTACCCGACCAAGGGCGTGTCCGAGCTGACCCGGTTCACCCCGGCGAAGGTGCAGGAGAAGTACGGGCTGAGCCCGCAGCAGTATCCGGACTTCGCGGCGCTGCGCGGCGACCCGTCGGACAACCTGCCCGGCATCCCGGGGGTCGGGGAGAAGACGGCGACGAAGTGGATCAACCAGTTCGGTTCGTTCGCGGAGCTGGTGGAGCGGGTCGACGAGGTCAAGGGCAAGGTCGGCGAGAAGCTGCGGGAGCACCTGGAGTCGGTCAAGCTCAACCGGCAGCTGACCGAGCTGGTGCGGGACGTGGCGCTGCCGGTGGGGCCGGAGGGTCTGCTGCGCGCCCCGTACGACCGGCAGGCGCTGTCGGTGATCCTGGACGCGCTGGAGTTCCGGCACCAGAACTTCCGCGACCGGCTGATGGCGGCCGACCCCGGCGGCCAGGCGGAGGCGGCCGCCCCGCCGGCGGCGGGGGTGGCGGTCGACGGTGCGGCGCTGGGCGCGGGCGAGCTGGCGCCGTGGCTGGCGGAGCACGGCGCCGGGCCGCTGGGGCTGGCCATGGTGCACGCCTGGGCGCTGGGCAGCGGGAGCGTCAGTGAGATCGCACTGGCGGCGGAGGACGGGCCGGCGGCCTGGTTCGACCCCACCGCGCTGGACGAGGCCGACGAGCGGGCCTTCGCGGAGTGGATCGCCGACGCCGGCCGGCCGAAGGTGCTGCACGACGCCAAGGCGGTGATGCGGGTCTTCGCCGAGCACGGCTGGTCGGTGGCGGGGGTGACCATGGACACCGCGCTCGCCGCCTACCTGGTCAAGCCCGGGCGCCGCTCGTTCGCCCTGGACGCGCTGTCGGTGGAGTACCTGGGGCGGGAGCTGGCGCCGGCCGCGGCGGACAGCGGGCAGCTGGCGTTCGGCGCCGACGAGCAGGCCGAGCAGGACGCGCTGATGACCCAGGCGCGTGCGGTGCTCGATCTGGGTGCCGCCTTCGAGGAGCGGCTGGCCGAGGTGGGCGCGGCGGAGCTGCTGCGGGACGTGGAGCTGCCGACGTCGGTGCTGCTGGCCCGGATGGAGCGGGCGGGCATCGCGGCCGACCGGTCGTGGCTGGACCGTATGGAGCAGCAGTTCGCCGCGGCGGTGCAGCAGGCGGTGCGCGAGGCGCACGCCTCGGTGGGGCACGAGTTCAACCTGGGTTCGCCCAAGCAGCTGCAGGAGGTGCTCTTCGGCGAGCTGGCGCTGCCCAAGACCAAGAAGACCAAGACCGGTTACACCACCGACGCCGACGCGCTGGCCTGGCTGGCGGCGCAGACGGAGCACGAGCTGCCGGTGATCATGCTGCGGCACCGGGAGCAGGCCCGGCTGCGGTCCACCGTGGAGGGGCTGATCAAGACGATCGCCCCGGACGGCCGGATCCACACCACCTTCAACCAGACCGTCGCGGCGACCGGCCGGCTGTCTTCCACCGACCCCAATCTGCAGAACATCCCGGTGCGCACCGACGAAGGGCGGGCGATCCGGCGGGGCTTCGTGGTGGGTGAGGGTTTCGAGTCGCTGCTGACGGCGGACTACAGCCAGATCGAGCTGCGGGTGATGGCCCACCTCTCCGAGGACGAGGGGCTGATCGAGGCGTTCACCTCCGGGGAGGACCTGCACACCACGGTCGCCTCGCAGGTGTTCTCGGTGGCCAAGTCCGATGTCGACCCGGAGATGCGCCGCAAGATCAAGGCGATGTCCTACGGCCTGGCGTACGGGCTGTCCGCGTTCGGTCTCTCGCAGCAGCTGAACATCTCGCCGGACGAGGCGCGGAAGCTGATGGACACCTTCTTCGAGCGGTTCGGCGGGGTGCGGGACTATCTGCAGCGGGTGGTCGAGGAGGCGCGGGCCACCGGCTACACCGAGACCATGCTCGGCCGCCGCCGCTATCTGCCCGATCTGAACAGCGACAACCGCCAGCGCCGCGAGATGGCGGAGCGGATGGCGCTGAACGCGCCGATCCAGGGCACCGCGGCCGACATCGTCAAGGTCGCGATGCTCAAGGTGGACGAGGCGCTGCGGCAGGGCGAGTTCTCCTCCCGGCTGCTGCTCCAGGTGCACGACGAGATCGTGCTGGAGATCGCTCCCGGGGAAAGGGAACGGGTCGAGGGGCTGGTGCGTCAGGAGATGTCGGGGGCGGTTTCGCTCCGGGCACCGCTGGACGTGTCCATCGGGCACGGCCCGGACTGGGAGTCGGCGGCCCACTGACGGGGCCGCGGAGGCCGGTAGTCGACCGCCGCGAGTTGTCGTAGGGTCACGAGCGTTGTTGCGGGGGGAGCGCACGGCGCCCGACGGGAGGGGAAGACAACATGGCAGCGCACTACGGTCGGCGGCTCGGTAAGCGGGCCGCCACTACGGCGGTGGCGGCGGTCGCGATGGCGGCGCTCACCGCCTCGCAGGCTCCCGGCTTCACCGGTACACCGGAGCGGGATACGGCAAGCGGGAAGGCTCCGGCGTCACCGTCCGGTACGCCCATCGACGGCGGCTCGTCGTTCCACACCGAGCTGCCGCCGCTGGTCAGGCCCGGTGAGCCGGAGGCCTCCGCGGACCTGCCCGACGGCCGGGGAGACGGTCCGGGCGGCAACGGCCCGCTGATCGGCACCGGTCCGGCCGAGCGGGGCATACCGGCGACGGTGCTGGCCGCGTACCGGCGGGCGGAGACCACGCTCCGGGAGTCCAACCCGGGCTGCAACCTGCCCTGGCAGCTGCTGGCCGCGATCGGCAAGGTGGAGTCGGGCCAGGCGCGGGGCGGTGCCGTCGACGCGCGCGGTACCACCCACTCGCCGATCCTCGGCCCGCAGCTCAACGGCAACGGCTTCGCCCGCATCACCGACACCGACGGCGGCGCCTACGACGGGGACACCACGCACGACCGTGCCGTGGGCCCCATGCAGTTCATCCCCTCCACCTGGGCCGGCTGGGGCCGGGACGGCAACGGTGACGGGGAGAAGGACCCCAACAACATCTACGACGCGGCGCTGGCCGCCGGCAGCTACCTGTGCGCGGGCGGCCGCGACCTGTCCGACAAGGGCGATCTGGACCGCGCGATCCTGGGCTACAACCACTCCCGGGAGTACCTGCGGACGGTCCTGTCCTGGTTCGAGTACTACCGCACGGGGACGCACGAGGTGCCCGACGGCACCGGCGCGCTGCCCGGAGGCGGCGACTCCGCGGGCTCTTCGGACAAGAACAAGGGCAGCGGCGACAAGAACAAGGACAGGAACAAGGACAAGAACGAGGACCAGAACAAGGGCAACGGCGACGGCGGCAAGGGCGACGGCGGGAAGGGCGACGGCGACAAGCCGGGCGGTGGCACGCCCAAGCCGCCGGGCGACGGGGAAGGCAAGCCGAAGCCCGAGCCCGGCGAGCCCCCGGCGACCCCCGCCGAGGTGACCGCCCTGGCCGTGGTCGGTGAGAAGGCGCTGACCGCCGAGGCGGGCCAGGAGTTCGCGCTCTCGCCCCGGGTGCGCGCCCGGACCGCGGCCGGCAAGCCGGTCGCCGGCGTGCTGGTGCAGTACGAGATCCGCGGCGAGACCGACGCGCACTTCGCCGACGGCGCCCGCCGGGTCACCGCGGTGACCGGCAAGGACGGCGTCGCCACCGCGCCCCGGCTGCAGGCGGGGGAGCGGACCGGCGCGTTCACCGTGCGGGCCACCGCCGCCGGTCGTGAGGTCGCCGCCGTCGACTTCGCGTCCACCGTCACCGCCCCGCCGGTGCCGCAGGCCGACAGCCTGGAGCGGACCGACCTGACGGCCCTGCAGGCGCCCGCCGGTGGCGCGTTCACCGGGCAGGTCCAGATCGAGGCGGCGCACCAGGGCCGGCCGGCGGCCGGGGTCCCGGTCACCGCGACCATGATCACTGCGGATGCGGTGAACCCGGTCCAGAGTGAGACCGGGCCGTACTTCAAGGACGCCGAAGGCCGTGCGGTACGGGCCCTGGAAGGTCTGAAGACGGACGCGCAGGGCCGGCTGACCCTGCCGCAGATCTTCGCCGACGACCAGACGGGCAGTTTCCGGCTCCGCCTCGCCACCCCCGACGGCGCGGTCCTGATCGTGGAACTGCTGGTCACCGAGGTCACCGGCTGAGCGCACGGCGAGGCCGCCCAGGCGGCCTCGCCGACGGAAACCGCCGGGCACCGCCCCGCGCCGACCGGGCGCGAGGCGGTGCTCTCCTTCTCCCCGCCCCTCTTCGCCTCGCCCTCCCACGCCCTGCTCCGTCTTGCTGCGTTCTTCTCCGTTCTTCTGCGTCCTGCTGCGCCCTGTTCCGTTCTTCCCGGCCGCCGCGGCCGCGGTGTGACGCACCATCGGCGGCAGGTGCCACGGAGACCCGGGGCGAGGAGACTCCGCTGGTGCCCCGGCGCCGGGACGGCCGCGACGGGCGCCCGGCCCGCGAGGCGCCTGAGCCGGTGCCGCCGCCCGGCCCGCGGCACCCGCGCGGAGCCCTCGGCGGGCCGCCGCGCCGGCTCGCGGAGCGCCCGGCACGACGTGTCCGAGCCCGCGGCCGGATGGCTCCCGTGGCCGGCCGGGCTACCGGCGGGCGTTGGTACGGCGGGTGGGCTCCGCCGTGACCGGGTCCTCGGGCCAGGGGTGCTTGGGATAGCGGCCCCGCAGCTCCGCCCGCACCGACCGGTAGCCGCCGGCCCAGAACGAGGCGAGGTCGGCGGTGACCGCCACCGGCCGTCCGGCGGGCGAGAGCAGGTGCACCAGTACCGGCACGCCCGCCAGCCGCGGGGTCCGCGCCAGCCCGAACATCTCCTGCAACTTCACCGCCAGGACGGGCTGGTCCGCGGTGTAGTCCACCCGCACCCGGGAGCCGCTGGGCACCTCCAGGCGCTCCGGCGCCAGCTCGTCCAGCCGTGCGGCGTCCCCGGTCGCCCAGGGCAGCAGCCGCCCCAGCGCCCTGCCGGCGTCGATCCGCGCCAGATCGGCGCGCCGCCGGGCGGCCGAGAGCTCCGGCTCCAGCCAGTCCTGCGCACGGGCGACCAGCGCCGCGTCGGACACCTCGGGCCAGGGCTCGTCCAGCACCCGGTGGAGGAAGGCCATGCGCTCCCGCAGCCGCCTGGCGTCCGCCGTCCAGCGCAGCAGTGCCGGGCCCTCCCGGCGCAGCCCCTCCAGCAGGGCCTCCCGCAGCAGGGCGGGGTCCGGCGCCGCGAGCGGCCGCACCCTCAGTTCGATGGCGCCCAGCCGCTCGGCCTCGCGGGCCACCACGTCGCCGTCGGCCCAGCCCACCTCGGCACCGGAGACAGCCAGCGCGGCGGCCGCGACACGGGCGGTGTCCTCGTCGGTCACGGCCGCCAGCCGCACCCGCGCGGAGGCGGCGGTCACCGGCCGGTCCGCGACGGCCACCGCCAGCCAGGGCGCGCCGCGCAGCGCGGAGCCCTCGGCGAGTTCGGCGCCGGTCCCCGAGGCCATCAGGTACGCCCGTTCCGTCCGCCCGCGGGCCACCCGCTCGGGGAACGCCAGCGCGACGACGAGCCCGGCCGCGGCGTCGTCCCCGAGGCCCCGGCCGCCTCCCGAGGCCCCCGCCGTCGCACCCGGCCGGTCACCGTCCTCCGCCGTGCCGGCCCCGGCGTCCGCCGGCAGGGCCCGTTCCAGCCGCCGGGCTTCCTGCCGCCAGCGGGCGGAGTACCCGTCGCCGCCGGAGCGGGCCGTCCGCCAGGCCGCCACCAGGTCGTCCCCGTACCCGCGCGGCGGCTCCTCGCTGAGCAGGGCCACCACCTCCGCCGCCCGGCGCGCGCCGACCCGTGCCGCGCCGTCGACCAGCGCCCGCGCGAGCCGGGGGTGCAGGCCCAGGCGGGCCATCCGCCTGCCCCGCCCGGTCGCCGCGCCGCGCGCGTCCACGGCGCCGATCGCCGTCAGCACCTCGCGCCCGGCGGCCAGCGCGCCGCCCGGCGGCGGATCGAGCAGCGCCAGGCCGGACGCGTCCGGGTCGCCCCAGCAGGCCGCCTGCAGGGCGAACGCCGTCAGGTCGGCGACCGCGATCTCCGGTGACGGCCAGCGTGGCAGCCGGGTGTCGTCGGCCTCGCTCCAGCAGCGGTAGACCGTGCCGGGCGCCTCCCGGCCGGCGCGTCCCGCGCGCTGCCGTGCGGACGCCTGCGACGCCCGCACGGTGGTCAGGGCACTGAGTCCGCGGGCGTGGTCCACCCGGGGCTCCCGGGCCAGCCCGCAGTCCACCACGACCCGTACCCCGGGGACGGTCAGGCTGGACTCGGCCACCGATGTCGCGAGCACCACCCGACGGGCGCGGCCGTCCGCGCCGGCCAGCACCGCGTCCTGCACCTCCGCCGGCGCCCGCCCGTGCACCTGGAGGACCTCGGCGCCGCAGCCGGTCAGCTGCCCCGCCACCCGGGCGATCTCGCCCACGCCGGGCAGGAAGCACAGCACGTCGCCGGTGCGCTCGGCGAGCGCCCGCCGCACCACTGAGGCGACGTGGGCGAGCAGCGCCGGATCGACCCGCATCCCGTGCGGCGGGCGGACCGGTCCGGCGGGCGGCGCCCACACCACCTCCACCGGGTGCGACACGCCGTCCGCCCGTACCACCGGCGCCGCCCCGGCGCCGCCGGCGCCCAGCAGGCGTGCCCAGCCGGCCGCGTCCGTGGTCGCGGACGCGGCCACCAGGCGCAGCTCGGGGCGGAGCGCGGCCCGTACGTCCAGCAGGAACGCGGCGGCGGTGTCGGCGTCGAGATGGCGCTCGTGGCACTCGTCGAGGATCACCGTGTCCACCCCGGCCAGCTCCGGGTCGCGCTGCAGCCGCTGCAGCAGCACACCGGTGGTCACCACCTCCACGACGGTGCCGGGCCCGGCCCGCCGCTCCCCGCGGACCGTGAACCCGACCCGGCCGCCGCCCGGCCCGTCGCCGACCGGTTCGCCCAGCAGCCACGCCATGCGCCGGGCCGCCGCGCGGGCCGCGATCCTGCGCGGCTCGGCGACGAGCACCCGCCGGGCGGCTCCGGCGCCGTCGAGCAGTCCGCTGAGCGCCAGCGGTACCAGGGTCGTCTTGCCGGTGCCGGGCGGGGCGCACAGCACGGCGGCCCCGTGGTCGTCCAGGGCCCGCACCAGCGCGGGTACGGCGCTGCGGACGGGGAGCTGGGCCAGGGCGTCGGTCCGGATCGTCACCGGGACATCCTCGCAGCGTCCGCGGGCCCGCCGGGCGGGCCCGCGGACCGGGGGGGGCACCGGTCCGCCGGGGCCGGTGCGGCCGGGCGCGGCCCGAGCCCCGGGCCCGGGCGGCGCGGGCCGCGCGGTCGGTCGCGGGTACGCGTCGCTGTCGGGTACGGCGTCGGTCGCGGGTACGGCGGTCAGTCGCGGGTACAGACGAAGATCGCCGTACCGGGGATGAGGTTGCCGCGCAGCGGGGACCAGCCGCCCCACTCCTGGTCGTTCCAGTCCGGCCACTCAGGCTCGACCAGATCGGTCAGCCGGAACCCGGCGGCCACCACGTCCCGCACCCGGTCGCCGAGCGTCCGGTGGTGCTCGACGTAGACGGCCCGGCCCTCCTCGTCCTGCTCCACGTACGGCGTGCGGTCGAAGTAGGACGCGGCGACGCTCAGCCCCTCGGGGCCCGGCTCGTCCGGGAACGCCCAGCGCAGCGGGTGCGTCACCGAGAAGACCCACCGCCCGCCGGGCCGCAGCACCCGGTGCACCTCGCGCATCACCCGCACCGGGTCGGCGACGAAGGGCAGGGCGCCGTACGCGGAGCAGGCCAGGTCGAAGGAGCCGTCGGCGAAGGGCAGGGCCCCGGCGTCGGCCTCCACCAGCGGGAATCCCGAGCCGATGCGCAGCGCGTGCTGGAGCTGCCGGTGGGAGAGGTCCAGCGCGACCGGCCGGGCGCCCTGGGCGGCCAGCCAGCGCGAGCACTGGGCCGCGCCCGCCCCGATCTCCAGCACGGCCCGGTCCTTCAGGGCCGCCGCGGGGCCGAGCAGCGCGGCGTCGGCCTCGTCGAGCCCCTCGGGGCCCCAGACGAAGCGGTCGTCGCCGAGGAAGCCGCCGTGCTCCATCTGGTACTCGTCCGCGTTCCGGTCCCACCAGCCCCGGCTGGCGCTGCTGCTCTCCGTGTCGCTCGTGCCACGCCGGGTCGCGGTGGGCTCGGCCGGTCCATGGCGTTCGTCATCTTGGATCATCGGGCGTGTCGTCGTACTCTCTGGTCGACATCTGGCCGCGGACACGGTGTGATCCGCGTCGCAGCACCGGCAGGCAATGCCGGGATTGGGATGAAAGTCTCGTGTGCGGCTCTTCGCGCATTGACCCTGCCCGGCTGCCCCCGTATGCTACAAGTTGCGTTGCGAGCCTGCGCGCCTCAGACGGAGCAGGCCGCGCTCGCACTTGTCGTAGTCCCCTCGGTTGTCGAGGCGCCGTTCGATTCTCCCGGATTTCCGGGGGTCGGAAGGATCGCCTCCAAGCTGGCCGGCTTCTGCAGTGCGATACGGGCTCTCGGCGTAGCAGTACCTACGACTCAATGTCCGTACCGGAGCCCTTTCCCACATGACGAGCAGCACCGAGGCAACCCGCACCACCCCGCAGGTGGCGGTCAACGACATCGGTTCCGAGGAAGCCTTCCTCGCCGCGATCGACGAGACGATCAAGTACTTCAACGACGGCGACATCGTCGACGGCGTCATCGTGAAGGTCGACCGGGACGAGGTCCTGCTCGACATCGGTTACAAGACCGAAGGCGTCATCCCTTCCCGAGAGCTTTCGATCAAGCACGACGTCGACCCCAACGAGGTCGTCTCCGTCGGTGACGAGATCGAGGCCCTGGTCCTCCAGAAGGAGGACAAGGAAGGCCGTCTGATCCTCTCGAAGAAGCGCGCCCAGTACGAGCGTGCCTGGGGCACCATCGAGAAGATCAAGGACGAGGACGGCATCGTCACCGGCACCGTCATCGAGGTCGTCAAGGGTGGTCTCATCCTCGACATCGGCCTCCGTGGCTTCCTGCCGGCGTCCCTCGTCGAGATGCGCCGCGTCCGCGACCTGCAGCCCTACGTGGGCAAGGAGCTCGAGGCGAAGATCATCGAGCTCGACAAGAACCGCAACAACGTGGTCCTGTCCCGCCGCGCCTGGCTGGAGCAGACCCAGAGCGAGGTCCGCCAGACCTTCCTCACCACCCTCCAGAAGGGTCAGGTGCGCTCCGGCGTCGTCTCCTCCATCGTCAACTTCGGTGCCTTCGTGGACCTGGGTGGCGTCGACGGTCTGGTGCACGTTTCCGAGCTGTCCTGGAAGCACATCGACCACCCGTCCGAGGTCGTCGAGGTCGGCCAGGAGGTCACGGTCGAGGTCCTCGACGTCGACATGGACCGCGAGCGCGTCTCCCTGTCGCTCAAGGCGACCCAGGAAGACCCGTGGCAGCAGTTCGCCCGGACCCACCAGATCGGTCAGGTCGTCCCGGGTAAGGTCACCAAGCTCGTTCCGTTCGGTGCGTTCGTCCGCGTCGACGAGGGCATCGAGGGCCTGGTCCACATCTCCGAGCTGGCCGAGCGCCACGTGGAGATCCCGGAGCAGGTCGTCCAGGTCAACGACGAGATCTTCGTCAAGGTCATCGACATCGACCTCGAGCGTCGTCGCATCAGCCTCTCGCTGAAGCAGGCCAACGAGTCCTTCGGTGCCGACCCGTCCGCGGTCGAGTTCGACCCGACCCTGTACGGCATGGCCGCGTCCTACGACGACCAGGGCAACTACATCTACCCCGAGGGCTTCGACCCGGAGGCCAACGACTGGCTGCCGGGCTACGAGAAGCAGCGCGAGGAGTGGGAGCGCCAGTACGCCGAGGCGCAGCAGCGCTTCGAGCAGCACCAGGCGCAGGTCATCAAGTCCCGCGAGGCCGACGAGCAGGCGGCGGCCGAGGCCGGCGCCGCTGCCCCGCAGGGTGGCGGCCAGGCTTCCGGTGGCTCGTACTCCTCGGAGTCGGCGGACAGCTCCGGCGCCCTGGCGTCGGACGAGGCCCTCGCCGCGCTCCGCGAGAAGCTGGCCGGCGGCCAGAGCTGACGCTCTGACCCGCTCGGTCACCGGCTGAGCAGCTGACATGAGGCCCGCTCCCCTCCGGGGGAGCGGGCCTCACGCATGCCCCCGCGCCCCGGTCGGCGACGCTCCCGCCGGAGGGTGACGGCCCGGACACGGAGGCAAGGGACAGCAAAGAATGCGCCTCCCGCCCCCGGAGGGGAATGCCCGCACCGCCGGTAAACGTTCTTGCTCTCGGACTAGAGGAGGAGCGTCACGGTGTTGGATCCGCAGGATTTGTACGCATGGGACCCGAGCGGGCTCGCGACGGTCGACGCCATAATCTCCCGGGACTCGGCCGGGCTGGTGCTGCTCTACCACTTCGACGGCTACATCGACGCGGGCGAGACCGGCGAGCAGATCGTCACCCGGCTGCTCGACGGCCTGCCGCACCAGGTCGTCGCCCGCTTCGACCACGACCGGCTGGTCGACTACCGCGCCCGGCGCCCGCTGCTCACCTTCGAGCGCGACAGCTGGACCGGCTACGACACCCCGGCGATCGAGCTGTACCTCATCCGGGACGCCACCAGCGCCCCGTTCCTGCTGCTCACCGGCCCCGAGCCGGACGTGGAGTGGGAGCGGTTCGCGGTGGCCGTACGGCAGATCATCGAGCGCCTCGGAGTGCGGCTCTCGGTGAACTTCCACGGCATCCCCATGGGCGTGCCGCACACCCGCCCCGTCGGCCTCACCCCGCACGGCAACCGCACCGACCTGATGCCCGGCCACCGCGGGTTCTTCTCCGAGGCCCAGGTGCCCGGCAGCGCCGAGTCGCTGATCGAGTACCGGCTCTCCCAGGCCGGCCACGACGTACTGGGCGTCGCCGCCCACGTCCCGCACTACGTTTCCCGCTCGCCCTACCCGGACGCCGCGCTCACCGCCCTGGAAGCGGTCACCGCGGCCACCGGGCTGGTGCTGCCGGCCGCAGCGCACGCGCTGCGGAACGAGGCGCTGAAGACCCAGGAGGAGATCGAGCGGCAGATCTCCGACGGGGACGAGGAACTGGTCGCCCTGGTCCGCGGACTGGAGCACCAGTACGACGCGGTCGCCGGGGCGGAGACCCGCGGCAACCTGGTCGCCGAACCGGTGGAGCTGCCCTCGGCGGACGAACTGGGGGCGGAGTTCGAGCGCTTCCTGGCCGAGCGGGAGGGCGGCACCGGCGGCTGACGGCCGGACCGGCGGCCCCGCGGTACCGGCTCCGCCGTGGCCAGGCCGCCGGGACCGGCACCCCGGAGCCGCCGGGACCGGCACACCGGGACCCACCGCACCGGACGGCGGGGCACCGGCGCCCGCCGGACACACCTGCGGTCCGACGGGCGGACCGGGCGGATCCCGGGCGGACCGAGCGGCACTACCGTCGGGTAGCGTGGCGCCGACCGGTGCCACCTCCAGGCGCCGGCGGACACCTGCGCGGTGGCGGGAGCGAGTGAAGGGGCGGCCATGCTCTCGGTAGGACTGACGGGCGGGATCGGCGCCGGCAAGAGCGAGGTGTCGCGACTGCTGTCCTCGTACGGTGCGGTGCTGATCGACTCCGACCGGATCGCCCGCGAGGTGGTCGAGCCGGGCACTCCCGGTCTGGCCGCCGTCGTCGAAGCGTTCGGACCGGAGATCCTCACCGACCAAGGCGCTCTCGACCGCCCCAA
The DNA here is from genome assembly GCF_044327625.1 of Streptomyces sp. NPDC018031. Lineage (NCBI taxonomy): Bacteria > Bacillati > Actinomycetota > Actinomycetes > Kitasatosporales > Streptomycetaceae > Streptomyces > Streptomyces sp. NPDC018031. Next base: position 3,748 of record NZ_JBIRFT010000023.1, on the reverse strand, counting down.
GCTGGGCGCGATCGTCTTCGCGGACCCCGAGCGGCTGCGGGTCCTCAACGGCATCGTCCACCCGCTGGTGCGGGACCGGTCCGCCGAACTGGCCGCCGCGGCCGGACCCGACGCCATCGTCGTCAACGACGTCCCGCTGCTCACCGAGAACGGGCTCGCCCCCCTGTACGACCTGGTGATCGTGGTCGACGCCGCGCCGGAGACCCAGCTCGACCGGCTGGTACGGCTGCGGGGCATGGCCGAGGAGGAGGCCAGGGCCCGGATGGCGGCCCAGGCCACCCGCGAGCAGCGGCTGTCCGTCGCCGACCTGGTGATCGACAACGACGGCCCCCTCGAAGCGCTGGAACCGCGGGTCGCCACGGTATGGGCGGAGCTGGTGGAACGGGAGCGCGCCAACCGCGACTGACACCCCGGGGGAATGCGCCGGCCGGGCCGCTGGTTGTGCTGCTCATACCGAGCGCTGACGGTGGCCCGTCAGCCGCGAGCTCCCACGGGAAGGAACCGGTTGTGCCCGAGCCCACGCCCGAGACCCATGTGATCGACTACCGCGCCGCCGAGCAGCTGCTCAGCGCCCGCGACCCGCGTGGTGCGGTGAAGCTGCTCGACTCGGTCATCACCGCTCATCCCGAGCACACCGCGGCCCGGCTGCTGCGGGCGCGTGCCTACTTCCTCGCCGCGCAACTGCACTCCGCCGAGGCGGAGTTCCAGTTCGTCCTGGAGCGCGAACCCGACAACGCGTTCGCCCACTTCGCCCTCGCCCGCACCCTGGAGCGCGCCAACCGGCCCGCCGAGGCCACCCGCCACTTCCGCCTCGCGGCGGCCCTGGAACCGCGCCCCGACTTCGTGGCGGCGGCGAAGTTCGGCGAGAGTTCCTGAACGCCACCGGACGCCGCCGAGCGGACGGCCGCCCCGCCCGGCCCCGAGCGGTCCAGACACGATCGCCGGGCCCTGGGCCGGGCCCTGGGCCGGGCCGGGCAGGATGGCCCGACCCCTGAGGGTCCCCGGCGGGGATCGCATGGTCCTGAGGGGCCGGGAGGGTTCGCCTGGCCTTTGAAGGCCCCGTGTCGAACGTCCGGCCGGGAAGGGACCGAGGTGGGGGCGCCTGATCCTGAGATGCCCCCGGCGGGAACACCATGCCTGGGAGGGGTCGAGGCGGGGATCGCGTGGTCCTGAGCGGACCCAGCAGGATCGCTGGCCACGAGCGGGCCGGGCGGGGCCTGCCTTGAGGGGGCCGGACGGGGATCGCCTGGCCTTGCAGGAAGGGCCCGGGAGGGGCCGTCCGGCCCCCTCCCGCGTTCCCAGGTGGCGCGGGACGCCCCGTCCTCAGACCCCGCCGCCCGGCCAGTCCTGCGGGCCCTCGTCCGGCGGGCGGCCTGAATCCCGGCCCCCGACCGGGTGGTACGGCGGAACGTCGCGCCCCGGCTGGTAGTGCGGCCCCTGCCGGATGTGCCGGATCACCACGGCGAGGTCGACCGCGGCCGTCAACGCCACCACGCCGCACGCGACCGCCCAGCCGGTGCGGTCGACCAACGCGAAGAGCACGGCCCCGGCGGCCGCCGTGACCAGCCCGAACGCGGCCAGCGCACACCGGGCCCGCAGCGCACTGCGGGCGTGCACCGGTTCATCACCTGTACGCAACATCGGGAAGCATCTCCCGTGAGTGCCGGTGTGCGAGCGGCGGCGCCAGACGGATGGTCCCGATGGGGCCGGGTTCAGTGTCGCCGCGCGGACGCCTGTTCCCGGCGCTGTCCTGCCGCCCGCTCTTCCACCTTCCGAACCTACTCCGCGCCGTCCTCCACCGCACCCGCCGACGGTTGGCGAGCGGTGTCCGGGGTCGGCTCAGTCGAACCCCATTGAGGCGAACGACTCGCGGACGAAGCGGCGCCAGTACCCGCTCGCCTCTGCCATCGCCGCGCCGTCGATCCCGCGGAAGGCCGACATGAGGTGCTCGGAAGCGGTGCGGACCTCCTCACCGGACTCCGGCCACCCCTGCCGCTCCGCGAGATTCAGCTGTTCCTGGATCAGCACGAGGAACTCCACGAAGGAGTCCAGGGCGGTGCTGATCCTCGACAGCGACCGGTCCTTCCAGGAGAAGACCTCTCCAGTTGTGCCGTTCAGCAGCAGGATGCCGTCGCCACTGCCCAGGTAGATGTAATCACTGACGGTCCGCATGGAGCCGTCGGAGTTCCCCAGAAGGTCGGCCACCGTCGCCGGACCGTCGCTGAAGTCATGCAGGGTGATGTGGCCGCCGATGCGTTCGGGGATGCCGATCTCGGTGAACACCTCTCTTGCCGTGCGGTCCGCGACGAGCCCTTCGGTGGCCGGGGCGTCCGGGCGCGTGACCTCGAGTCCCCACTGAGCGAAGACCGAGATCAACCGTTCACGTTCCAATGCCATGGATGCACACGCCAATCTTCCTGGTCAGGGATGGCTGTCAGGCGCCGCCCAGCTTTGCGTTCACCTCGTCAATGGCCTTCTTGATCCACTTGTTGGCCGTCTGCAGTTCGAGCTTCTGCTCGTCCGAGAGGTCGTCGTCCACCCGCCCCTCGTCCAGGACGCGTACCGATATTCCGGCATTACGCAGGATGCCGAGAGCCACCTTGCCCTGATCCTTGTTGCGGGTGACGTTGTACCACTTCTCCTCGATCATCTTCGACTGGGTCTCGGAGGCCCTGCCCCAGTACCGGCCGGGGCTCGCCGGGCTCATCCGGTTGTTGCCGGGATCCATGAACCCTTCGCCCATGAAGGTCTTGAAGAGCTGCTCGTGCCGCGTCACCAGTGACTCGGGAACCACCGTCGGCTTCTTGTGCTGTCCACCCCAGTACAGGCCGCCGAAGCGCATCTTCGCGTTGACCTGACAGCCGTCCGCCTCAAGCTCCCTGACGAACCCCGCGACGTAGTCGGCGCAGTTCAGGCAGCAGCTGACTCCCACCTCTATGTCGAGGTCGACCATCAGCCGGGTGTACGGCCGCCGGTCGTTCCTCACCTGATCGGCCTGGAGGTTCGCGATCTGCGACTTGAGCGGGTCCCAGTCGACCTTGAACCGGGCCGTCACCGCCTCTTCCGCGTGAGCGTTCGCGGCGACCTCCGACTCCTTCCGCATCGCCGCGTACGGGCTGTTCTTCGACGGTCCCACCGAAGTCCCGCGGATTCCGGTGATGGAGAAGCACCCTCTGGCCCAGGTGTCGTTCCCGGCGCGCGCGTGCCGGAACTTCAGCAGCTTCACCACGTCGTCGGCCGTCTGCGGGGCCTGCCAGGAGATGGCTGGGCTGGCCTTCGCCGGGTTGACCTCGGCCCGGACGCGGTAGGAACCACTGCCGTTCGGGGCGAGGAACAGTCTTTTGACTCCCTTGGGCCGCCACTTGGTCAGCACCTGGTCGAGGGTCGGCTTCACCTGGTCGAGGGAAACACCCTTGATCTGCTGAAACCCGTCGCGGGCCGCGGCGGCTGCCAGTTCCTCCTTCTGCTTCGGGGACTTCGCCTCCGGGGGGTCGCTCCGGTCGGTGGGCTCCGGCCTCTTCCCCGTACCAGGCTTCCCCTTGGTGTGCGGCGGTTTGCCGTCCGGTCTCCGGCGGACCGGCTTCCGGGGGTCGGACGCACCGGGCTTTGCGGGCCGGTCCCGGTCCTTCCCCTTCAGCTTGGCCCAGAGTTTCTTGCCTTGTTTGGCGATGAGGTCGACGAGTTTGTCGATGGCGCGGTTGACGGGGCGGGCGGCGGCTTGGAAGACCTGGCGGACCTTGCCGGCGAG
>NZ_JBIRFT010000022.1:30279-101970 GCF_044327625.1 Streptomyces sp. NPDC018031 | reverse complement strand
ACCACCACCCTCCACGACCTCACCCACCTCGCCAACCCCAAAACCCACACCGCCTGGCACCTCCACCACCTCACCCGACACCACCCCCTCACCGCCTTCGTCCTGTTCTCCTCGGGTGCCGGGGTGTGGGGTGGCGGTGGCCAGGGTGGGTACGCGGCGGCGAACGCCTTCCTCGACGCGCTGGTGGCACACCGCCGTGGCCTGGGGCTGCCGGCCTCCTCGGTGGCCTGGGGCGCCTGGGCGGGTTCCGGGATGTCGGTGGCCGACGGCAGGTTGGCGGAGGGGCTGGTCCGCCGTGGGGTGCGGGGGATGGACCCGGAGTCGGCGGTGGGGGCGCTGATGGGCGCACTCGACCACGACGAAGCGTCCCTCACGGTCACGGACATGGACTGGGAGCGGTTCGCGGAGGTGTTCACCGCGGTACGACCGAGTGCCCTGCTCAGTGGCATCCCGGCGGTGGCCGCGGCGGTGGCGCCGAGCGGCGGGGGGACGGGTAGCGGTGACGGCCGGATCGGCGGTGACGGCTCCGGTGCTGCGGCGGAGGCGACGGACGAGCTGCGGTCGAGGCTGGCCGGGCTCTCCGTGGCCGGGCGGACGGAACTGCTGCTGGACCTGGTCCGTGCGCACGCCGCCGCGGCACTGGGCCATTCCGATCCGGATGCCGTCTCCCCGGAGGCGGGGTTCCTCAAGTCCGGCTTCGACTCGCTGACAGCCGTGGAGCTCCGCAACCGCCTCCGGGCCGCGACCGGTCTGCTGCTGCCCACCACCCTCGTCTTCGACTACCCCAATCCCGCTGTGCTGGCGAGGCATCTGCTCGGGGAGCTCGGAGCGGGCGGTGACGAGGGTGCCGCCGGCAACGGGGCGGGGGGCGTCGGGGTGCCGGCCGCCGGCGACCGGGGTGAGGAGAGCCGGGTCCGGGCGACCCTCGCGTCCATCCCCGTGGCGAAGCTCCGGCAGGCGGGGTTGCTCGATGTCCTGCTGGGGCTGGCCGACCCGGGGAGCCGGGTGGTCAAGCCGCGGTGGCAGGGCGACTCCGAGGCCATCGACGACCTGGACGTGGACAGTCTCATCCGGATCGCCATGGAGGAGTCGTAGGAGGAGTCGTAGCCGGGCGGGGGGCGGTTTCGCTCCCGCCCGGGGCGTGTCGCCCGGGGCTGCGCCGGGCGCGGCCCGGGGGCCGGTCCGACGTGGCGGTGGGGGAGGGGGCCGGGCGGTCAGCCGGGCTCGCCGCGCTCCAGCGGGGAGGCGCCCACGGCGGCCGTGAAGTCCTCCAGCGCTTCGAGGACGAGTTCCGCTCCGCGCCGGACCACCGGGTCCTGCACATTGGCGCTCGCCCAGCTTTCCAGGGCCTCCGCCACGTCGTCCCAGCGTGGTGCCTGCCGTTGGCGCACCGCTCGCGCGCCCCGCTCGGTGGCGGCCCGGAGGGACTCCGCCACCTGCCCGGCGCCCGGCACGGGCCGCGCTCCCTCGCCGGGCAGGTGCCCTTCCAGCAGCATCGCGGCCCGGGCCAGGGCGGGCAGTGCCTTGTCGGCGTCGTCCGCGGCGGCCCTGGACAGACCGCGGTGCCGCACGGGTTCGAGTGCCGCCCGGTCGACGGCCTCCTTCCAGTCGGCTCGCGCGGACCGGGCGGCGAGCAGCGTCCGGCGCACCTCCGCACGCCGCTCGACCGCCGGGTCGGCGTAGCCGGCGACCACGGCGGCGGTGTAGCGACCGGTCGCTTCGAGCCAGTCCGCGAGCCGGTCCCGCAGCCGGGGCGTCTCCCAGGCGGGGTAGACCGCGTAGGCCACCATGGCCAGGGCGCCTCCGAGGAGGGTCAGCAGCACCCGCTCCGGAACCGTCTGCGTCCACTGGGTCCCGCCCATGCTGAGCAGGAAGACGACGTACATCGCCGCGCACGCCTGGGACACGGCGTAGCCGGTGCGGATCACGAGGTACATGGCCGCGGCGGAGACCATCGCCAGCACGGCGAGCGGCACGGTGTCCGGGCCGGTCAGCCGCACCACGCCGGTGGCCACGCCCACGCCCACGATCGTTCCCGCGAGGCGGGCGACGGACCGGGCGTAGGTCTGGTGGAAGTCGGGCTGCATGACCATGACGGAGGTCAGCGGCGCCCAGTAGCCGTGTCCCAGCGGGAGGACGCTGCCCAGCGCGTAGCCGACGACGACCACGACGGTCAGCCGCAGCGCGTGCCGGAGGACGGGCGAGTCGTGGCGCATCTCGCGGCGCATCTCCCGCAGCACCATCGGCACCGTCTGCAGCACCGTGGGGTGCAGTCGCGGTGCGGCCTCCGGCGGCGGGCCCGCCGGGGCCGGTGACGGTTCGGACGGCGAGGGGTGCTCCGGGGCGGACGGCGCGGACAGGGCCGGGGCGTCCCCGCCGTACACGGTCTCCACCAGTTCCCCCAGCGGGGCGACCAGGCGGACCGCCGCCCTGCGCATCGGGCCGGTCAGCACCGTGCCGCTCACCGGGATCCGGAGCGTCGCCACGGCCTCCGCGGGCAGCGGGGCGGGCTCCCCCTGCCGGATGGAACGGGCCACGGCCTCCAGTACGGAGCCCGTGGCGGCCAGCAGTTCCCGGACCCGCTCGCGCTCCGGCGCGCCGGACTCGGCGCCGATCGCCGGATCGGCGAGCGAGGCGAGCACGGGCCGGATGCGTTCGACGAGGCCCCGGCTGCCGTGCAGCTCGGCGGGCCGCCGCCGGGCCTGCCCGGGGGTCACGGCGGCGGCGTGGCGTGCCGTCATGAGTGGTTCGGGGTCGAACGGCGCGAAGGGGTCGTCCCGCAGCCGAAGGGCGTAGTCGGCCACCGTCTGGACCGCGTCCGCGAGCGCGTCGCGGTGGCGCCCCCAGCTGCGGACGGGGAACAGCACGATCAGCGCGGCCTGCACCACGCCGCCCGCGGCGATCACCGCCGCGTGTCCGAGGGCCTCCGGGACCGACGTCGGCAGGGTGACCGTCACCAGCATGATGCCGACGTTGAGCGCGGCCATGATGCCGGCGGTGGTGCCCGCGGCCCACGCCATCCCGGCGAGGAACGTCCACACCGCGAGCAGCGCCATGAACAGCACGATGTGCGGTACGGCCAGATAACCGACGAACGTACTCACCGCGAGGCCCGAGCCGGCGAGGAGCGCGAGCACGGGGCGCGAGCGCCAGCTGCGGCGGAACGGGACGGCGCCCGCGGAGAACGCGCCGAAGGCGGAGGACGCGGCGAAGGCCGGGGAGACCAGCCACAGGGTGAGCCCGACGACGATGGCGACGCCGGCTGCCCCGCGCAGTGCGATCAGCGGCTCGAGCCGGCCGCGTTCGATCGTCAGCCCGGAGCGCGCGGTCTCCTTCAACGCGCGCGGCCAGCTCACCGTCCGAGGATATGCGGGCGCGGGGGCGGGGCCGGCCGGGGCGCACCGGCCCGGGGTACGGCGCCCCGGGGCGGTGGGCCCTGCTCACCGGCGCGGCGGTCGCGGTGGGTCACGGGGCCGGGCCGGGCACCCGTACCGCGGTGCGGGGCCGGGCGCCGGGGCCGGACCAGGCCGGCAGATGCGGCGGCACGGCCGCGCGGCGGCCCCGGATGTCATGCGGACGGCAGGGGCGGGGTCACCCCGGTGGCCCGGTGGCCCGGTGGCGCCGCGGCAGCGGCGCTGCGGCGGGGGCGGTGCGGTCCCGCCGCAGCGCCCGGCCGGGCCGGCCCGTCACCGCCGAGGGCCGTCCGGCCGGGGCGCGGCGGGCTCCAGCCGGACCACGACGCTCTTGGAGGTGGGTTGGTTGCTGATGTCGGACACGCTGTCCAGCGGCACCAGGCCCTGGGTCTCCGGATAGTACGCGGCGGCGCAGCCGCGGGCGGTCGGGTACGGCACCACCGTGAAGTCCGCCGCGCGGCGTTCCACCTCGTCGGCCCACACGCTCACCAGGTCGACGGACTGTCCTTCGGCCAGGCTCAGTTCGGCCGCGTCCTCCGGGTTGACCAGTACCACCCTGCGGCTCCCGTGGATGCCCCGGTAGCGGTCGTCGTCCGTGTAGGGAACGGTGTTCCACTGGTCGTGCGAGCGCAGGGTCTGCAGCAGCAGGTGCCGCTCGGGGGCGTGTGGCATCGTCCAGGCGTTGCGGGTGAACCGGGCCTTGCCGGTGCTGGTGGCGAAGATCCCCTCGTTGACCGGGTTGGGCAGCCTGATGCCACCGGGGCGGCTCACCCGCCGGTCGAAGTGGTGCAGCCCGGGGACGACGCGGGAGATCCGGTCGCGGATCGTTCCGTAGTCGGCCTCGAACTGCTCCCAGGGGATGCCGGCCTTGCCGTCGAGGGTGTGGCGGGCGAGCCGGCACAGGATGGCGACCTCGCTGAGCAGCAGTCTGGAGGCCGGCTCCAGGCGCCCGCGGGAGGTGTGCACCTCGCTCATCGAGTTCTCCACCGTGACGAACTGCTCGCCGCCGGCCTGGACGTCCCGTTCGGTGCGGCCCAGGGTCGGCAGGATGAGCGCCGTCCGGCCGCACACCGCGTGGGACCTGTTGAGCTTGGTGGAGATGTGGGCGGTGAGGCGGCACCGGCGGATGGCCTCCTCGGTGACCGCGCTGTCCGGGGCGGCCCGGACGAAGTTGCCCGCGAGGGAGACGAAGACCCTGACGCGCCCCTCGCGCATGGCCCTGATCGAGTTCACCGTGTCCAGTCCGTGGGCGCGGGGCGGCTCGAAGCCGAACTCCTGCCGCAGGGCGTCCAGGAAGGAGTCCGGCATCCGCTCCCAGATGCCCATCGTGCGGTCACCCTGCACGTTGCTGTGGCCGCGCACCGGGCAGGCGCCGGTTCCGGCCCTGCCGAGGTTCCCGCGCAGCAGCAGGAAGTTCACGATCTCCCGGATGGTGGGGACCGCGTGTTTGTGCTGGGTCACTCCCATGGCCCAGCAGACGATGACGCGGCTGCTGCGCAGTACCTCGTCCCGGACGTCCTCGATCTCCTCGCGGGCCAGTCCGGTCGCGGCGCACACGTCCTCCCAGGCGACGGTGCGGGCGTGGGCGGCGAACTCCTCGAAGCCGCTGGTGCCGGAGCGGATGAAGTCGTGGTCGAGGACGGTGCCGGGCCGGGCGTCCTCCGCCTCCAGCAGCAGCCGGTTCAGGCCCTGGAACAGCGCGAGGTCGCCGCCGCCGCGGATCTGGAGGAACCGGTCGGCGATCCGCACCCCGGATCCGATCACCCCGCGCAGCTTCTGGGGGTTCTTGAACCGCAGGAGCCCGGCCTCCGGCAGCGGGTTCACCGCGATGACGCGGGCGCCGTTGCGTTTGGCCTGTTCCAGCGCGGTCAGCTGGCGCGGATGGTTGGTCCCGGGGTTCTGCCCGACCAGGAAGATCAGGTCGGCGTGGTGGATGTCGTGCAGGCTCACCGTGCCCTTGCCGGTGCCCAGGGTCTCGTGCAGGGCGGAGCCGCTGGACTCGTGGCACATGTTGCTGCAGTCGGGCAGGTTGTTGGTGCCGAAGGCCCGGGCGAAGAGCTGCAGGACGAACGCGGCTTCGTTGCTCGCCCGCCCCGAGGTGTAGAAGACCGCCTCGTCGGGGGAGTCCAGCGCCTTCAGCTCCGCGGCGAGCAGGGTGAGGGCCTGGTGCCAGCCGATCGGCTCGTAGTGGTCCGAGTCCGGCCGTTTGACCATCGGCTCGGTGAGTCGGCCCTGCTGGTTCAGCCACCGGTCGGAGCGCCGGGCCAGGTCGGAGACCGGGTGCCGGCGGAAGAAGTCGGCGGTGACCCGCCGCGACGTCGCCTCGTCGTTGATGTGCTTGGCGCCGTTCTCGCAGTATTCGTTGCGGTGCCGGTGGCCGGGGGAGGGGTCGGCCCAGGCGCAGCCGGGGCAGTCGATGCCGTCCACCTGGTTCATGGTCAGCAGCGTCACTCCGGCCCGCCGGACCGACGTCTGGTCCAGGGAGTACTCCACGGCGTGCGCCACCGCGGGCGCCCCGGCGGCCCACTCCTGGGGCGGCGTCACGCCGAGTTCTTCCCGCGGCTCGCGGCCCGGCCGTCTCTTCATCGGGTGTGCCTCCCGCTCTCCGGCGCGCGGATCAGCCCACCGGCCAGCAGGGCACCCGGCTCCTGGGCGGCTCCGGTTCCGCCGGCTGTACCCGTCCTTCGCGGATGGTGCCCCGCCATGCTCCGCCCTCCTCGCCGATGCTCTCGATGAACTCCCTGAAGTGCCCCAGTTCGGACCGGACCACCCGGCGGGCGAGCCCGCGGGCGGCCCGGCGCGGCTCGAACTCCAACCGCAGGGTGACCGCGGTGCGGTCCGGTGCGGTGGGGCGGAACGAGACCTCGCCCCGGTGCCGGGGGCGCCGGCCCATGCTGCGCCAGGCCAGCCGGGCGTCCGGCCGCTGTTCGACGATCTCCGCCTCGAACCGGCGGCGCACCGGGCCCAGGCCGACGGTCCAGCGGGTGACGGTGGGGCCGACCTGCTCGACGCCCCGCACCACGGACATGAACCGCGGAAAGCTCTTGAACTGGGTCCACTGGTTGTAGGCCGTGCGTACCGGAACCGCGATCTCGATCGTCTCTTCGATGGTGTCCATGGCCTGCCCGTCTCACGCGCTGGTTCCTCAGTGTCACCTCCGGGCCGGGAGGCCGCCATGCGGAGTCCCGCTCCGGCGCGCGGGACCGGCGGCGCGCCCCGGGGCGCTTCCCGGGGCTTCCCGGTCGGGCTCGCACGGCGGGTGGGCGCCCGGACCCGCCGCCGGCGACCCGCCGCGGGCGCCGGGGCAGCCGGGCGGGGCGGCCGGTTGGGCGGGCCCGTCCCGTTGCCGGGCACGGTGCGCCGGCGGCGGGTGCCGGGAGGCAGCGGCCGGCGCCGGTGCGCCGGACGGGTGACTCGTGATCGGGTTCGCGGTATGCGGCCGTCCGGGTGGGGGAGCGGACCCGGACGGACGATCGGCCGCCCCCGGCGTCCTCGCCCCGGAGACCCGCCGCGGCGACCTGATGCGGCGACTGATCCGGCGACCCGGCGCGGCGACCCGATGCGGCCGGCGCGGGCGGCGGTCCGAAGGGACGGCCGCGGCCGGGCCGACCACTCGCTGCCCGGGCGGACGTGGTCGGTCGCTCCGGCCCGGTCCCACGTGGGTCCGCTCCGGCCCGGCGCGGGCTCCCCGGCCGCCCCCTGCCGGAGTGCCCGGCACCGGCCGCGGGCGGGAGCGGCGGTGCCCCGACGGGCCCGGGGGCCGCGGCGGGCGCCTTCCGGTTACAGTGGCCGACCCAGGATGGAGCCGAGTGGGAACCGGCGCCGGGACGGCGCCGACGGCCGAGCGGGCCCGCCGGACGTCGCGGGCGGAGGAGGGTGCGGGGTGTGTGCGGAAGGGACCGGTCCGGAGCGCGGTGCGGCGTCCCCCTCGCCTGACGACCCGGACTTCCCGGCCGCCCGTGCCGCGGCCGCCCGCGGGCTGACCGAACTGGACGCGGCGCTGCCCGGCTGCCGGGCCTGCCCGCGCCTGGTGGCCTGGCGCGAGGAGACGGCGCGGACCAGGCGGGCCGCTTTCCAGGACTGGACGTACTGGGGAAAACCGGTGACCGGCTTCGGACCCGCGGACGCCGCGCTGGCCATTGTGGGGCTCGCCCCGGCCGCCCACGGCGGGAACCGGACCGGACGGGCGTTCACCGGTGACCCGTCGGGTGACGTGCTCTACGCCGCGCTGCACTCCCTGGGCCTCGCCTCCCGGCCGGTGGCCGAACACCGCGGGGACGGGCTGGCCTTGCGCGGGGTGCGCATCACCATGCCGGTGCACTGCGCGCCGCCGGCCAACCGGCCCACCACGGCGGAGCGGGACACCTGCCGGCCGTGGCTCGCCCGCGAACTGGAGTTGCTCCGCCCGACCCTGCGGGCGGTCGTGGTGCTCGGCGCCTTCGGCTGGCAGGCCACCTTCCCGGTCCTCGCGGCCGCCGGCTGGCGGGTGCCGCGCCCCCGCCCGCCGTTCGGTCACGCCGCCGAGGTGCCGCTCCACGATCCGGTGGCCGACCGCCGGGTGCGCCTCTTCGGCTGCTACCACCCCAGCCGGCGGAACGTCTTCACCGGCAGGCTGACGCCGGCCATGCTCCGGGAGGTCCTGGGCCGTGCCGCGGAGGGCGCGGGCCTGGCGCCCCGCCCCTGACACCCGCCGCACCGCCGCCGGGGACCGCGGACGGCACCCGGGCGCGGCGGCCGCCCGCCGGACGGTCCGCCGCCGCGCGTGCGGTCACAGACCCCCGGCGACCCGCAGCACCGCGCCGGTGGTGTACGACGCGTCCGGGGACATCAGCCAGGCGACGGCCGCGGCGATCTCGTCCGGCTCGCCGGGACGGCCCATCGGCACCCGGTCCTTCACCCGCCAGGGGCGTTCGGGGTCGCCCATGGCGGCGTGGATGTCGGTGAGGGTCATGCCCGGCTGGACGGAGTTGACCCGGATGCCCTCGGCCGCCAGTTCCTTGGACAGGCCGACCGTCATCGCGTCCACCGCGGCCTTGCTGGCGGCGTAGTGCACGTACTCGCCGGGGCTGCCGGTGGTCGCGGCGCCCGAGGAGATGTTGACGATCGCCCCGCCCGCGCCGCCGAGCCGGGTGGACATCTCGCGCACCGCGCGCCTCGCGCAGAGCAGCGCCCCGGTGACGTTGACGTCCACCACCCGGCGCACGACCTCCGGGGAGACCTCGGCGAACCGGCTCAACGGGCCGGTGACACCGGCGTTGTTGACCAGCCCGGTGACCGGGCCCAGCTCCGCGCGGGCCGTGTCGAACAGCGTCTCGACGTCCTCGGTGACGCTGGTGTCCGCCCGCACGACGGCGCAGCGGACGCCCTCGGCGCGCACCGCGTCCGCGGTCCGCCGTGCCGCCTCCTCGTCCCGTTCATAGCCGACGACGATGTCGTGACCCGCCCGCGCCAACCGGAGCGCGGTGGCCGCGCCGATGCCCCGTCCTCCGCCCGTCACCACGGTGACCTGCTGCTCCATGCCCAATTCGAACCTCCGGCCCTACGCGAACACCCTGTGAACGCTGTGCGGAATCACGCCCGGTACCGACGGTAACGGATCGAGGATTGGTCTTGACCAAGGGGGTGTGTCGCCTTATCGTCGCAGTCGTACATAGTGAAACAACCTTTAATAAAGAAACGCGCATAACTCCGGGGAGCTTGCCGCCGAGGCATCCCCGGAGCGCGGTCTTGTGTCGGACACGGCCCGCTGGGGACACGGCAATCGCGGAGGACAGGGTGGGGACCACGCAGCTCGAATCGGTGCCGGAGCCCAAGTACTGGCATCTCAAGACGGTGCTCAGCGACGCGCTGGACTCGGAGTTCGCGGTGGGGGAGATCCTCCCCAACGAGCGTGAGCTCGCCGCCCGGTTCGGCGTCGCACGCGCCACGCTCCGGCAGGCGCTCGAACAGCTCGAACTGGAAGGCCGGCTGCAGCGCCGCCGCGGGGTCGGGACCACCGTCGCGCCGCCCCGGGTCGGCGTCTCGGTCGGCGACCCCGGGCACTCCTGGCCGGGCACCGGTGACGCGGCCGACGCCTGGCAGCCCGTCGACAGCCACCAGGCGGTCCCGCCCGCCGCGGTGGCACGGCTGCTGGACGCCGGCCCGGACGAGGAGACGCACGTGGTGCGCCGCACCCGGATGTCCCACGGCCAGCCGCTCGCCGCCGAACTCCTGTACATCCCGGCCGGTTCGGTACCCGGTCTCAGCGCCATCGACGCCCCCGGCGGGCCCGCGCGCGCCCGCACCGTACTGCGCGAGCTGTGCCGCCTGGAACTCGAAGGCCAGGACCAGGCGGTCGAGTTGGGATCCGCCCGGGCCGACGACGCCAAGGAGCTCGACCGGCTGCCCGGTTCCCCGGTGCTCATCGTCACCACGCGGTACTACGCCCAGGGCCGCACCGCCGCCGTCGCGGTGGCCACCTACCGGGCCGACACCTGCCGGTTGACCTTCGGCGACACCGGCGGCGGGGTGCAGCTGCTGGCCGGCTGACGAACGGGGCGGGTTCCGGTCCGCCGGACGCGCCCCTGCTCGTCCGGTGCCGGCACCCGGCGGAGCGGACGCCGCCGGTGACCCGCCGCCGTCCGGGTACCGGTCGCCATGGTCGGCCCGATGGCGGGCCGGAACGCCGCGGTGCGGCGCGTACCCCGGGCCGTCGCGGCCGGTGACCGGGGTACGCGCCGCACTGCCCAGGCCCGGCGGCCCCCCTGGGCCGCGCCGGCGCCCACGGGGGCCGGCGTCCTCCGCGGGCCGCCCGGCCGTGAGCGCGGCCGGGCCGGATCAGCGCCGCGCGCGACGGGCCGTCACGGTGCCCTCCACCGCGAACAGTTCCTCCTCCACATGGTCCAGGGCCAGCCGCAGCGCCCCGGCGGCCACCGCCGCCTCGCCCAGCAGCGACTGGGTCACCAGCGGGGGCCGCAGGCAGTAGCGCGCCAGCTCCTCACGCAGCGGGCCCAGCACACCGTCCAGCCCGGCGGCCCAGCCGCCGACCACCACGACCTCCGGATCCAGGGCCAGCACCAGCGCGGCCACATCGTGCACCAGCCGCCGGATGAACCGGTCCACCGCTTCCCGGGCCCGGCCGTCCCCGTCCCGCGCCAGCGCGAAGACCCGCGCCACCTGCGCCTCGTCCAGCGGGAGCAGCGGTTCACCGGTGGTCGACAGCACCTCTTCCGGCGCCGCCTCCCGGCCCAGCAGGTGCAGTGCCCCGATCTCCCCGGCGGCGCCGCCGAAACCGCGGTGCAACCGGCCGGAGATGAGCGATCCGGCCCCCGGACTGAGCCCCGCCAGCACGAACACCACGTCCCCGGAGCCGGTCGCCGCGCCCTTCCACTGCTCCGCGACGGCGGCCGCGTTCGCGTCGTTCTCCACCAGCACCGGACACCGGAAGGAACGCCCCAGCCGCTCACCGAGCGGCAGCCCGGTCCACCCCGGCAGCGCGGTGCACAGCCGGACGGTCCCGTCGGCCTCCACGATGCCCGGCGTGGCCGCGCCCACCGCCCGCAGCGAGTCGCGGGCCACCCCGGCCCGCCGCAGCAGGTCGGCCACGGTGGCCCGCACCCGCTCCAGCCGCTCCTCCGCCGGGGCGCCCTGCGACACTTCGCGCTGGCCGGAGCCCAGCACCCGCCCGTCCAGATCGGACAGCAGCGCGGCGACCCGGTGCGGCCCGATCTCCAGCCCGAGCAGATGGCCGGCCTCGGCGCGGAACCGGAACCGGCGCGCCGGCCGGCCCTGCCGGCGGATCTCGGCATCGGCCGGAACCTCGGTCACCAGGCCGCCGGCGATGAGCCCTTCGACGACGCCCTCCACCGTGGGCCGGGACAGACCGGTGGCGCCGACCAGGTCGGTGAGCGTGGCGGCGCCCGGCGCGGACCGGATCCCCGCGGGACCGGATCCCGCCGGCGCCGGACCGGCCGGACCGTGCTCCGCCGGGCCGCGTTCGGCGGTCGCCGTGCGCAGCGCGTGCAGGACCACGGCGGAGTTGATGCGCCGGAGCAGAGACGGATCTGTGCCGGTGAGCCGCCCCACGTCGGCCTCCCTACCTGTGCGTGTCAGCCGGATGGTATCCGCTGACCAGGGGCGCGGCGAGTGCCGGACCCCGCCGCGCCCCTCATCCCGGCACGACGAACCCCGACTCGTACGCCGCGATCACCGCCTGGGTCCGGTCCCGCGCGCCCAGTTTCGCCAGCACCGCGCTGACATGCGTCTTCACCGTCTCGGTGCCCAGCACCAGGGCGCCGGCGATCTCCCCGTTCGACATGCCGCGCGCCATCAGCCGGAGCACCTGGGCCTCCCGCTCGGTCAGCGCGGCACGGTCCATCGCCTCCCGGGCCGCGGCGTTCCCCCGCCCGGCCGCCAGCGCCCGCACGGCAGCCGGGAACAGCAGCGACTCCCCTTCCGCGGCCAGCCGCACGGCGTTCACGATCTCGGCGGGCCGGGCCCGCTTGAGCAGGAAGCCGTCCGCGCCGGCCCGCAGCGCCTCGTACACGTAGTCGTCGTTCTCGAAAGTGGTGATCACCAGGATCCTGGGCGGCTTCGGGACCGACCGCAGCACCGCCCGGGTCGCCTCGATCCCGTCCAGCAGCGGCATCCGCACGTCCATCACCACCACCCGCGGCCGCAGCTCCCGCACGAGCGGGACGACCGACGCGCCGTCGGACGCCTCCCCGACGACGGCGATGTCCGGCTGGGCGGTGAGGATCGCGCGCAACCCGGCGCGGACCAGCTCTTCGTCGTCGACGAGCAGTACGGTGATCGGCACCGGTACACCCTACGGGGCCGGCCGGGCGCCGCCGTCCAGCGGTAGCCGCACCAGGATCCGCCACTGCCCGCCGTGCGGGCCGCAGACCGCCTCACCGCCCAGCAGCGCCGCCCGTTCCCGGATGCCGCGCAGCCCCCGGCCACCGCGGTCGCGGCCCGATGCGGTGCCGGCGGGCGCGGGCAGCGGGTTGCGCACCTCGAGTTCGAGCGCGTGCGGCGCGCAGGCCATGCGCACCGTCACCGGGACCGGACCGGCGTGCCGCAGCACATTGGTGAGCGCCTCCTGGAGGATGCGGTACCCCTCGCGGGACACCGGCCCCGGCAGCCGCGCCGGCTCCCCGGAGACCTCGGCGGTCAGTGCGGTCCCCGCCGCCCGGGCCGACTCCAGCAGCCGCTCGGCCTCGATGAGCCCCGGCCGGTCGGCGGGCCGCCCCCCGGGGCCCTCGCGGAGCAGCAGCAGCACCCGCTCCAGGTCCTCCAGCGCCCGCCGGCCGGTCTCCTCGACGGCCGCCAGTGCCCGCTCGGTGAACTCCGGCGACCCGGCGGCGCGCGCCGCGCCCGCCTGCACCACGGCCACGGTCAGCGCGTGCCCGATCGAGTCGTGCAGTTCCCGGGCGAGCCGGTTGTGCTCCAGCAGCCGCTCGGTGCGCTCCTCCAGGGCCGCCAGCCGCTCCGCCGCGGACGGGCCGAGCAGCCGTGGCGCGGCGGCTGCCATCAGGTTCCCGGCGGTCACCACGAGGACCGCCAGCAGGACCAGCGGCAGCGGCGCCAGGACCCCGTACAGCCAGTGGTGGCCGGGGAGACGGAACCCGAGCACCGGCTCGGGCGCCCCGCCGGTGCCCGCCGCCAGCAGCGCCGCGGTCGTCGCCGGGAGCAGGCTGGACAGCCACACCGTCAGCACACCGGTCTCCAGCCGCAGCACGAGCCAGAGCGCGGTCAGGCCCCGCTCGCTCCAGCCCGTGGCGGGGGCGGCGGCGATGCCCGCCGCCGGATCGCCGCCGGGACGCCGGGCGTGCTCGCCGGGGGTCAGCAGCAGCCGCGCCTGCAGCCCCTCCGCCAGCCGGGCCACCGGCAGCATCGCCCAGCCGGCCAGCAGCGGCAGCGGGGTCACCAGCAGCCACAGGGCCCGGGGCTCGTCGATCCCGGACGCCCCGGGGTAGATGAAGGCGCAGATCCCGGCGGGGACCGCGCCGGTGAGCAGATGCAGCCAGCGGGTGTAGGTCACGGCACGGGCCAGCGGGCCCGGCAGCACGGCGCGTCGGCGGACGGAGCGATGGGACACCCCGTCATCCTCTCAGCGGGCCACCGCGGCCGGCCTCCCCCGTGCGGGGGAGGAGGTCCCCGCTCCGGGGGGAGGCCCCGGCCCGCCGTCTCCCGGCATCGTCGATGGCATGACAGCGATCCACATCCGCGAGCTGACCAAGGCGTACGGGCCCGTGCGGGCCCTGGACCGGCTGACCGTCAGCGTCCGGCCCGGCCGGGTCACCGGCTTCCTCGGCCCCAACGGGGCCGGCAAGTCCACCACCTTCCGCATCGTGCTCGGCCTGGACCGGCCCACCTCCGGTTCGGCCACCCTGGACGGGCGGCACTACGCCGAACTGCGTGAGCCGCTGCGTCACGTGGGCGCGCTCCTGGACGCCCAGGCCGCCCACGGTGGGCGTACCGCGGCCGACCATCTGCGCGCCGTGGCGGCCGCCAACCGCATCCCGGTCCGCCGTACCGAGGAGGTGCTGCACGAGGTCGGGCTGACGAGCGCGGCCGGCCGCCGGGTGAAGACCTTCTCGCTCGGGATGCGGCAGCGGCTCGGAGTGGCCACCGCGCTGCTCGGCGACCCGCCGGTGCTGCTGCTGGACGAACCGGCCAACGGCCTCGACCCGGAAGGCATCGTGTGGATCCGGGAGCTGATGCGGCGGCTGGCCGCGGAGGGGCGCACGGTCCTGGTCTCCAGCCACCTGATGGCCGAGACCGCGGCGACCGTCGACCATGTGGTGGTCCTCGGCCGCGGCCGGCTGCTGGCCGACCTGCCGGTGCGGGAGTTCATCGAGACCGGTGGCGGCCCGCGGGTACGGGTGCGCACCGCCGAACCGGACCGGCTGGGAGCCGCGCTGGCCGCGGAGGGCCTCACCCCGCTCCGGGACGGGGCCGACGAGCTGACGGTGGAGGGCGCGCGTGCCGAGCAGGTGGGTGCGCTCGCGGCCCGGGAGGGCATCCCGGTGCTCGGGCTCACCGACGAGCAGGTCTCACTGGAGCAGGCGTACCTCGATCTCACCGCCGCGCAGGGCGACTTCGCGGCGGGCCGGCCGACCACTACGCAGGAGGCATGAGCCATGTCCACCACAGCCGCACTCCACTCCGAGTGGATCAAGATCAGGGCCACCCGTTCGGTCCTCGGGTCCCTGCTCGCCGTCCTCGGCGTCACGGTCGGGCTCACCGTCGTGGCGTGCGCGGCCTTCGGTGAGGCGGAGTCCGACAACGCCGACTTCGACCCGCTGTTCACGGTGTTCTACGGCCTGAACTTCGGGCAGATCGCCGCCCTCGCCTACGGCACCACCGCGGTCTCCGGCGAGTACCACGGGGGCGCGATCCGGGTGTCGCTGGCCGCGGTGCCGCGCCGGAGGGTGTTCTACGCCGCCAAGCTGCTGGCCGTCGGGGGCCCGGCCCTGGCGGTGGGCCTGGTCACCGGCCTCGCCGGTTTCCTCGCCGGCGGTGCGTTCCTCGGCGGGACGCGGGTGGGGCTCGGCGACCCGGGCGCGGTGCGTGCCGTCGTCGGCTCCGGGATCTACCTCGCGCTCATGGCGCTGCTGGCGGCCGGACTGACCATGCTGCTGCGCAGCGGGGTGGCGGTGCTCAGCCTGCTCATCCCGTTCCTGCTGATCGTCTCGTTCGTCGTGGGGGACCTGGCCACCGGTGCCGCGCGGTTCCTGCCGGACCGGGCCGGGCAGTTGGTGCTGCACACCTCTCCGGACGGCGGACTGGACCCGTGGGCGGGCCTGGCGGTCACCGCGTGCTGGGCCGCGGCCGCGGTGCTGGCCGGCTGGTGGCGGCTGGAGCGCGACGACGCCTGACCTGACGACCGGCCAGTTGTCGTACCCCAGCGGTTGACTGACGGTATGACGACGTACATCGGAGCGCATCTCGCCGCCGTCGAGGCCCTCCGCACCCGTCCCTTCCCCGCGCGGCCGAGCACCGGGGCGTGGACCTGGAGCGGCCCCGGGCACCACGTCGCGGCCCTGCGGGTCAGCGAGGACTTCTGGGACGCGGACCTGAGCCGGGTGCAGGAGGTGGACGAGGAGTTCCACGCCGAGTCGGAGGTACTGGTGCGGGCACTGTCCCGCCGCTGGGGCGATCCGGAGGTCTGGGACCTCACCGACCACCTGGAGCGGTCCGCGCTCGGCGAACCGGTGCCGCCGCCGCTGGACGTGCTGTGCGGATACGTCGGCACGCTGCACACCTGGCAGGTGGCGGGGCGCTGGATCGCCATAGGGGTCGGCCAGGCGGACCGGGAACTGCCCATCCAGCTGATCGCCGCGGTGGCCGACGGCCCGCCGCGGTGACCGCCCCGGCCCGGGTTGCCGCGCGGGACGCCGCGGGCGGGAACCGGCCGGCGGGCGGCCGGGCGGCGCCCTTCGGTGAGCCTTCCGGCGCACGGGCCTCCGGGCGAGGGCCCGGCCGGCGCGGAGCGCGGCTCACGGCTCGATCAGCCCCACCCGGATCGCGTACCGGGTCAGCTCCAGCCGGTCCTTCAGACCGAGCTTCTGCAGCAGGTTGGCGCGGTGCCGTTCGACGGTCTTGACGCTGATCACGAGCAGGTCGGCGATCTGCTGGGAACTGTGGCCCTCGGCGACGAGTTTGAGGATCTCCTCCTCGCGGTCGGTGATGGCCCGCTCGGGGACGTCCTCGCCGTCCCGGAGGCGGTTGAGGTGGTTGCGGATGAGCGCGTTGACGGCACCGGGGTAGAGGAAGGGTTCGCCCCGCATGGTGGCGCGGCAGGCCTCGACCAGATCACGGTCGGCGACGGACTTCAGGACGTACCCGGAGGCCCCGGCCGCCAGCGCCTCGAAGAAGTACTGCTCGTTGTCGTACATCGTCAGGATGAGGATGCGGGTCCGCGGCTGGGTACGGGCCAGCTCCCGGGCGGCCTGCAGACCGGTCAGCCGGGGCATGGCGATGTCGAGGACGGCGAGGTCCGGCTGGTGGGCACGGGCGGCTTCGAGGGCCGCGGCGCCGTCGCCGGCCTCGGCGACGACGGTCAGATCGGGTTCGCTCTCCAGGATGAGGCGGACTCCGCGGCGCACCAGGGCGTGGTCGTCGGCCAGCAGGATGCGGGTTCGGTTCGCCTCGGGCATGGTCAGCGGCTCCGGTGGGGGGCGGGGACGGACAGCCGCACCTCGGTGCCGCCGCCGGGGACGGGGCCGAGTGCGAGGTCGGCCCCGATGAGCAGGGCGCGTTCACGCATGCCGCGGATGCCGGCTCCCTCGGCGGCGCCGCCGGTGCCGTGGCCGTCGTCCTGGACGCGGAGTGCCACGCCGGCGGGGGTGCGCCGCAGTTCGAGATCGACGCGCCGGGCGCCGGAGTGGCGGGCCGTGTTGGTCAGACTCTCCTGGGCGACCCGGTAGAGGACGAGTTCGGCGTCCCTGCCCAGCGGCGGCAGGTCGGTGCCGATGCGGTGGTGCACGGCCAGGGCGGAGCCGGTGAACTCGTTGGCGAGGGCCCTGAGCGCGCTGACCAGCCCGAGTTCCTCCAGGACGCCGGGGCGCAGGCGCCGTGCGATGCGGCGGATCTCGTCCAGACTGGCGCGGGTGGTCTCCTGCACCCGGTGCAGCTCCTCGCGGATCGCGGGCGGCGAGTGGCCGGCGACCCGCTTGAGGTCGAGCACGACGGCGGTGAGGGTCTGGCCGATCTCGTCGTGCAGCTCCTGCGCGATGCGGTGGCGTTCCGCCTCCTGGGCGGTCAGCGTGCGGCCGGCGCTGGTGGCGCGTTCGCTCTCCAGCCGGTCGAGCATGGCGTTGAAGGCCGTGATCAGCCCGGCGACCTCGCCGGGACCGCCCGCGGCCGGCCGCTGCCCGGGGCGCAGCAGGTCGGTGGTGGTCATGGCCCGGGTGAGCCGCTGCAAGGGAGCCAGGCCGATGCGCAGCAGCACGGCGTTGGCGATCAGCATGACGGCCAGCCCCGCGGTGAGGATGGCGGCTTCGGTGAGCAGGACCGGGGTGGAGACGGTGACCGGCCCCAGCAGCAGCGCGGTGGCCGTGACCACCACCAGGGCGTTGAGCAGGAAGATCCGCCAGTACAAGGACATCGCGTGCGCCCTCCCTCCGGTGCCGGTCCGTTCCGGTGCGCCCTGTCCACCGGCCGCATGGCCATCCTGCACCGGATGCGCGCCGGGCACATCGGTGGCAGCACCCATGGACCGGGCCGCCGGATGGGGGGCGGCCCCCCGCCGAAATGGGTGCTGCCACCGATGGCCGCGCCCCGCCGCGCCGTGTGACGGTGGCAGCAGCCGCCGTGACCGCCGCACCGAGGGAGGAGCCATGGCGCAGCCCGGCGACGAGCCGCCGCACGGCCCGGGGGAGCGGACGGCGTGGCGCGGCCCGCGCCCGGTCCGCGGTCCGGCAGAGCGTCGGCCGGCCCGGCAGCGGGCGCCCCGGCGCGGGCCGGCCCGGGCGCTCCGGGCCCTCGCCCTGGCCCTGCTCGCCGCCGGCCTGCTGCCGCCGCACGGCCTGCTACCGGCGGCAGGCCTGGTCGCGGCCGGGGTGGCGGCGGCGCATCCGCCGCCGGCCCCGGGCGGCCACCGGTCGCCCGGCCGGCCCTGACCTGGGCCGGCCCTGAGCCCGGTCGGCCCTGACCTCGGTCGGCCCTGACCTCGATCGGCCCTGACCGCGGCCGGGCGGACCGTCCGGCGCGCGGCGGCCGACGATCACCGGCGTCCTGACGGACCCACTGACGAAGGAGGACGTATCCGACCCCGCACCCGCCGACATCCCGGCCCCGCCACGCCCCCGAAGGCGGTGACCCGTGGGACATGCTGACACCCTGCTCGCCATGGGCGGCGCCTTCCTGGCGGCCGCCTTCCTGGCCCGTCTCGGCAGCCGGATCGGGCTGCCGACCATCCCGTTGTTCATCCTGGCCGGCATCCTGCTCGGCCCGCACACCCCGGGGCTGGTCCTCGTCGAGGACGCCCAGGACTTCGAGATGCTCTCCGCGCTCGGTCTGGTGCTGCTGCTGTTCTACCTGGGGCTGGAATTCCACCTCGACGACCTGCGGAGCGGCGGCCGGCGCCTGCTCACCGCGGGCGGGGTCTACCTGCTGCTGAACGTCGGGGCCGGGCTGGGCTTCGGGATCGCCCTGGGCTGGGGTGCCCGGGAGGCCCTGGTGCTCGCCGGGGTGCTGGGCATCTCGTCCTCCGCGATCGTCACCAAGATCCTCATCGACCTGGGCCGGCTCGCCCGCCCGGAGACCCGGCTGATCCTGGGCGTCATCGTGGTGGAGGACATCTTCCTGGCGCTGTACCTGGCCGCACTGCAGCCCGTCATCAGCGGTGCCCAGGGCGTCGCGGAGATCCTCCTGCAGGCGGGCAAGGCCTTCGGGTTCCTGCTGGCGCTGGCCGCCACGGCCCGCTACGGCACCCGGCTGATCGGGCGGCTGATCGCCGTCCGGGACGACGAGCTGCTGGTCATCAGCTTCCTCGGCGCCGCGGTCCTGGTCGCCGGGGTGTCGGAGGTGCTCGGGGTCGCCGATGCCATCGGCGCCTTCATGGTCGGCCTGATCCTGGCCGGGACCCCCACCGGGCCGCGGATCCGCAAGCTCGTGCATCCGCTCCGCGACGCCTTCGCGGCGATCTTCTTCTTCGCCTTCGGGCTGGCCATCGACCCGGGGGACGTCGCGTCCGTCGCCGGACCGGTGGCCGCCGCGGCGGCGCTCACCCTCGTGATGAACGTGGCCGCCGGGCTGCTGGTGGCGCGCCTGTACGGGCACGGCCCGCAGCCCGCCGCCGAGATCGCCACCACGCTGCTGGCACGCGGGGAGTTCGCGCTGATCCTGGCCGCCATGGCGGCCGGCGCGGGACTCGACGACCGCCTCGCCCCGTTCATCGCCGGCTATGTCCTCGTCCTCGCCGTACTGGGGCCGGTGGTCGCCGGGCGCGCCCACCTCCTCGCCGGTGCGCTGGAGGCCGCACGGGCCCTGCTGCCCGGCGAGCGTGCCGCCGGGCGAGCGGCCGGGACGGCACCCGCCGGTCCGGCGCGGGACGAGCCGGACGCCCCCGTCCGCACACCGGCGGGCACCCTGCCGGACGGCTCCGGCAACCGGCGGTGAGCCGGGGCCGGCCCGGCCCGGCGCCCCGCCGGCGGTCCACCGCTCGCCGCCGGTCCCGGCCTCCCGGCCCCTGGCCGCCCCCGGCGCCGGTCCCAGGGCTTGGCGTCCTCCGGGCCTGGGATGTCGGCGGTGTTCGGGAGGGCGGAGGGCAGCTGGTCGGCGCGGTGGGCCCAGGGCTTGCGCTCGTCGGCGAAGGCGGCCCAGCCGCTGGTGGGCCGGCGCCGGGCGCCCGCCGGGATCCGGACCCCTCGCCGGGCGCGGCGCCCGGCGAGGTGACGGCCGATGACGGCTCCTGCGGACCCGTCCCGTGGCGCGCCGGACGGCGGCGGCCACGGGCCGGGCCCACCCGGGCCGGGACAGTGGTGCGCCCCGGCCGCTGCCCACCCTGGCTGCGGCTGCTGGAAGCCCGCACGCGTACCACTGGAGCGGCTGTGCGCCGCACCGGGCCGCACCACCCGGCGAGCGGCGGATCACCAGTTCCGCTGTTCCGCCGGGCCCGGCGAGCGGCGGGGCTCAGCCCCGGGCGGACCGGGGCGGGGGCACGGCACGGTCCGCCGGTGCGGTCCCCTCCGTCCCGGCGAAGGCGGCGGCGCGCAGCCGGCCGTACTCCTCGGCCATCCGGGGCAGCGTCCAGTGGGCGTTGAGCCCGCTGGGGTTGGGCAGTGCCCAGATACGGGTGCCGCCGATGGTGCGCTGCTGCGGGCCGATCGCGGCGCGCTTGTCGGCGAAGGCGATCCGGTAGGCCGTGACCCCGGCGACCGCGAGCCACCGCGGCCGCAGCCGCAGCACCTTCTCGACCAGCAGCCGGCCGCCTTCGCGGTACTCCTCGGCGCTCAGCTCGTCGGCCCGAGCCGAGGCGCGGGCGACCACGTTGGTGATCCCCAGCCCGTGGTGGAGCAGTTCCTCCTGCTCGGCCGGCGCGAAGAGGCGCGGGGTGAAACCGGAGGCGTGCAGCACGGGCCAGAACCGGTTGCCGGGCCGGGCGAAGTGGTGCCCCGTGGCGGCGGTCATCAACCCCGGGTTGATGCCGCAGAACAGCACATGCAGGCCGTCCGCGACCACGTCCGGGACGACGCGGTCGCGGGCGGCCTCGAGGTCCCGCGGGGTCAGAGGATCGCCCCGGGGGTGTAGGCCGCGGCCTCCGGGTGCTCCTTGGCGATCTCCTCGATGCGCGCCACCACGGTGCGCACCTGGTCGGCCGCCGCCCCGGTGAACGACAGCTTGTCGGCCATCAGCGCGTCCAGACCGGCGCGGTCCAGCGGGATGCGCTCGTCGGCGGCCAGCTTGTCGAGCAGGTCGTTGCGCTCGGCGCCCTGCTCCCGCATCGCCAGCGCGGTGGCCACCGCGTTCTCCTTGATGGCCTCGTGGGCGACCTCCCGGCCCACCCCGGCCCGGACCGCGCCCATCAGCACCTTGGTGGTGGCGAGGAAGGGCAGGTAGCGGTCGAGTTCCCGGGCGATCACGGCGGGGAACGCGCCGAACTCGTCCAGCACCGTCAGGAAGGTCTCCAGCAGCCCGTCGAAGGCGAAGAAGGCGTCCGGCAGCGCGACGCGGCGCACCACCGAGCAGGACACGTCGCCCTCGTTCCACTGGTCTCCGGCCAGCTCCCCGGCCATCGAGGCGTAGCCGCGCAGGATCACCGCCAGGCCGTTCACCCGCTCGCAGGACCGGGTGTTCATCTTGTGCGGCATCGCCGAGGAGCCGACCTGCCCGGGCTTGAAGCCCTCGGTCACCAGCTCGTGGCCGGCCATCAGCCGGACCGTCTTGGCCAGCGAGGACGGCGCGGCGGCCAGCTGCACCAACGTGGTGACCACCTCGTAGTCGAGCGAGCGCGGGTAGACCTGGCCGACCGAGGTGAAGGCGTGCGCGAAGCCGAGGTGCCCGGCGATCCGGCGCTCCAGCTCGTCGAGCTTCGAGGCGTCGCCACCCAGCAGGTCGAGCATGTCCTGAGCGGTGCCCACCGGGCCCTTGATGCCGCGCAGCGGGTAGCGGGCCAGCAGGTCCCGGAGCCTGTCGTAGGCCACCAGCAGCTCGTCGGCGGCGGTGGCGAAGCGCTTGCCGAGGGTGGTGGCCTGCGCGGCGACGTTGTGCGAGCGGCCCGCCATGACCAGCTCGGCGTGCTCGGCCGCGAGCTTCCCCAGCCGGGCGAGGACGGAGACCGTGCGGTCCCGCACCAGCTCCAGGGAGAGCCGGATCTGCAGCTGCTCGACGTTCTCGGTGAGATCGCGGGAGGTCATGCCCTTGTGCACGTGCTCATGGCCGGCGAGGGCGTTGAACTCCTCGATACGGGCCTTCACGTCGTGCCGGGTGACCTTCTCACGCTCGGCGATCGAGGCCAGGTCGACGGTCTCCAGCACCCGCTCGTAGTCGGCGAGCGCGCCGTCCGGGACCTCGATCCCGAGGTCCTTCTGGGCGCGCAGCACGGCGAGCCACAGCCGCCGCTCCAGCGTCACCTTGTACTCGGGGGACCACAGGACGGCCAGCTCCGCGGAGGCGTAGCGGCCGGCCAGAACGTTCGGGATGCGCGGCTTAACAGTCACGTGTCCAGATTCTACTGGTCGTTTGTGCAGGCCAGCGCCCCGCCCCGGTTTGTGGCTTGCTACGAGGGCGGGTGTCCGGACCGTCCGCGGCCCGGTGGCGTCACAGCTCGTAGGGCGACAGTTCGGCGCGCTTGGGGGGCCGCCCGTCGCCCGAGGACCGGCCGGTGAGCCGCCGACCTATCCACGGCATCAGATGCTGCCGGGCGAACCGCAGGTCGGCGCCGCGCCGGGCCGGCCAGCCGGGGCGCACCGGCGGCGGCAGCAGCTCGGTCCAGTCGGACTCCGCCGGGTGGCCGAGCGCCTGCCACACCGCCTCGGCCACCCGGCGGTGGCCCTCGGCGTTCAGGTGCAGCCGGTCCTCGGCCCACATCCGGGCGTCCCCCAGCACCTCGGCGGAGAACAGGTCGACCACCACCGCGCCGTGCCGCTCGGCCAGCCGGTCGATGTGGCCGAAGAGCGCTTCCATCCGCGGCCTGCCGCGCTCCAGCAGGGGTCCGCGCCGGGCCGGGCTGCGCATCAGCACCAGGTGGCGGCAGGTGGGGGCGAGCCGCTCCACGGCCTCCTCCAGCCGGGCACACACCACACCCATGTCGCACCGCGGCCGGAGAACGTCGTTGAGCCCCCCGACCAGGGTCACCAGGTCCGCGCCCATCGCGGCCGCGGCGTGCGACTGCTCGTCGACGATCTGGCCGATCAGTTTCCCGCGCACCGCCAGGTTGGCGTAGCGGAAGGCGGCCGGGACGCCGCCGTCGCCGGCCGCCACCCGGTGGAGGGCGGCCAGCCGGGCGGCGAGGAGATCCGCCCAGCCCCGGTAGCTGCCGTCGGTGAGCAGGTCCGACATGCCCTCGGTGAAGGAGTCGCCGATCGCGACGTAGCTGGAGTGGATCGCGTTGGTCTGCATGGCGCCGAAGATCCTAACCGGTCGGTCCGGAGTCGTCGGCACCGGTTCGGGGTGCGCCGAGCGCCGGGCGCGAGCATGCTCGCTCCATGGCGACGACGCACATCTACTTCGAGGGCGGTGCGCGGAACGGCACGACGGTGGTGTGGAACCTGGAGCCGGGCGAGGACGTCTGGGACGACAACATCTTCCGGCCGCCGGAGCTGTATCGCAGGACGCCGCGGAAGAGGGTGATCGGCCGGGTGGAGTTCACCGTCTTCCGGTACGACCCGACCGCCCACGGGCCGGTCCCTCCCGGGGGCCGCTGACGGGTCCGCCCGCGCCCGGCGGCGCGGGCGGACGGCGGGGCGGCGATCCCCGCCGTGCCGTGGCGCGACGGCGGGCCGGCCGCCGCCGGGCCCGCCGCCGGCACCGAACGTCCGCTCAGGACACCAGCACCCGCAGCAGGTCCTCCATGGTGACCAGGCCGACCGGCCGCCCGTCCACGCCGATCACCGCGGCCAGATGGGTGCGGCTGCGGCGCATCGCGTGCAGCACGTCGTCCAGCGGCGTCTCCGCCCGCACCCGGGCGATCGGCCGCATCTGACGGGTCCGGAACGACACGTCCCGGGGGCGCGCGTCGAGCGCGTCCTTCACATGGAGGTAGCCGCGGATCCGGCCGTCCTCGTCGATGACCGGGAAGCGGGAGAAGCCGGACTCGGCGGCCAGCCGCTCCAGACCCTCCGGGGTCACCCCCAGCGTCGCCGAGACCACGCTGGTCACCGGCAGCGCCACCTCGCGCACCGGCCTGCGGCCCAGCTCCAGGGCCTCCCGCAGCCGCTCGGTGGCCCGGTCGTCCAGCAGCCCGGCCTCGCTGGAGTCGGAGACCATCCGGGCCAGTTCGTCGTCCGAGAAGCTCGCCGCGACCTCGTTCTTCGGCTCCACCCGCAGCAGTTTGAGGATGCCGTTGGCGAAGGAGTTCACAGTGAAGATCACCGGCCGCAGCGCGCGGGCCAGGCCGACCAGCGGGGGGCCCAGCACCAGTGCCGAACGCACCGGCTCGGCGAGCGCGATGTTCTTGGGCACCATCTCTCCGAAGAGCATGTGCAGATAGGTGGCCACCGACAGGGCGATCACGAAGGCCACCGGATGGATCAGCCCCTCCGGCAGGTGCGCGGCGTGGAACACCGGTTCCAGCAGGTGCGCGATGGCCGGTTCGGCCACCACACCGAGCACCAGGGTGCACAGCGTGATGCCCAGCTGGGCGGCGGCCAGCAGCGCCGAGACGTGCTCCAGGCCCCACATCACACTGCGGGCCCGCCGGTCGCCCCGCTCGGCGAACGGCTCGATCTGGCTGCGCCGCACCGAGATCAGCGCGAACTCCGCGCCGACGAAGAAGGCGTTCACGATCAGCGACAGCAGGCCGATCAGCAACTGGACCGCGGTCATCGGCCGGCCTCCGGCTCATGGGTGCCCCGCTCGCCCGGCAGCGGTGCCCGCAGCCGGGCCGCCGCGGCGCGCCGCCCGCCGGCGTCCACCACCTCGATCCGCCAGCCCGCCACCTCGACGGTGTCGCCGCGGGCCGGGATCCGGCCCAGCAGCGTCGCGACCAGCCCGGCCAGGGTCTCGTACGGCCCGTCCGGCGCCCGCAGGCCGATGGCCTCCAGCTGGTCCATCCGGGCCGCGCCGTCCGCGTCGTACAGCAGCCGGCCGTCCGGATCGGTGCCGGCCGGGGCCAGGTCGGGGGTCTCGTGCGGATCGTGCTCGTCGCGGACCTCGCCGACGACCTCCTCGACGATGTCCTCCAGGGTGGCGACGCCCGCCGTGCCGCCGTACTCGTCGATGACCACGGCCATGCTGCGCTTGGTGGACAGCCGGTCCAGCAGCCGGTCCACGGTCAGCGACTCGGGCACCAGCAGCGGCTCCCGCAGCAGCTCGGTGACCGGGTGCCGGGGACGCCGCTCGGCGGGCACCGTGAGGACGTCCTTGATGTGCGCGATGCCCACCACCGTGTCGAGGCTGCCGCGGTAGACCGGGAAGCGGGACAGGCCGGTGGCCCGGGTGGCGTTGGCCACGTCCTCGGCGGTGGCCTGCACCTCCAGGGCGATGACCTGCACGCGCGGGGTCATCACGTTCTCCGCGGTGAGGTCGGACAGGCTCAGGGTGCGGACGAAC
Source organism: Streptomyces sp. NPDC018031 (assembly GCF_044327625.1). NCBI lineage: Bacteria > Bacillati > Actinomycetota > Actinomycetes > Kitasatosporales > Streptomycetaceae > Streptomyces > Streptomyces sp. NPDC018031. The sequence continues at coordinate 76,858 of NZ_JBIRFT010000022.1, read as the reverse complement.
AGCTCGGCGGTGTCCGCCTCCAGCGCGCCCTGCCTGGCCGAGTGCCGGGCCAGCGCGACCAGCTCCTGCGGCCCGCGGGCCGAGGCCAGTTCCTCGGTGGGTTCCAGACCCATGCGGCTCACCATGCGGTTCGCGGTGTTGTTCAGATGCCGGATCAGCGGGCGGAAGGCGGCGCTGAACGCGCGCTGCGGCCCGGCCACCGCGCGGGCCACCGGCAACGGGCGGGAGATGGCCCAGTTCTTCGGGACCAGCTCGCCGACCACCATCAGCACCACGGTGGACAGTACGGTGCCCAGCACCAGCGCGGCCGAGGAGGCGGTGGACGGGGGCAGCCCCATCGCCTCGATGGGGCCGGTGAGCAGGGCGGCGATGGACGGTTCGGCGAGCATGCCGATGATCAGTCCGGTGACCGTGATGCCGAGCTGCGCTCCGGAGAGCTGGAAGGTGAGACTCCGTACGGCGTGCAGTGCCCGTTCCGCGCCCCGGTCGCCGCGGTCGGCGGCGATCTCCAGCTCCGAGCGCTCGACCGTGGTCAGCGAGAACTCCGCGGCGACGAACACCGCGCAGGCGAGGGTGAGTAGCAGGGCGACTGCCAGGAGGAGCACTTCGGTCATCGGTTCACCTCCGTCCCATCGTCGGTCAGCGGCGGAGGTATCGCGCGACGTCGGCTACCGGGGGGTTCACCCATGAGTGGACGCTCACACCTTTCGGGACGGGGGCCGGTCCCGCCGCGGCGCGCGGCGGGAGCCGGATCCCACGGGATCTCAGGGGCTTACCAGGATGCCTGGGGTGACGGGCCGGCGGAGGAGCCGCGGCGGGTGATCACGAGGGGAGCGGCTTCACCCAGCGGCCCCACTCCTGCTGACGGCCGTAGCCCCGGGCCCGCCATGCGTGGTGGGCGGTCTCGTTGCCGTCCAGCACCATGGCGTCGGCGCGCCGCCCGCCCAGGGCCGTGAACCGTTCCTCGGCCGCCGCCAGCAGCGCGGTGGCCACCCGGCGCCGCCGGTGGCGGGGGTGCACCGCGAGGCGGTAGAGATGGCAGCGCCACCCGTCGAAGCCGGCGATCACCGTCCCGGCCAGCTCGCCGTCCCGCTCCGCCAGCAGCAGGGCCCCGGGGTCCCGGGCCAGCAGCCGGGCCACCCCGTCCCGGTCGTCGCTGATGCTCGTGCCTTCCGCGGCTTCCTTCCAGAAGGCGAGGACGGTGTCCAGGTCGGCCGGCGCCGCGGCCCGTATACGAAGATCGTTCATGGCCGCATCCCACCATCGGACCGGGTGGCGGGTCGACCGGGTACCGCCGCCGTCTCACGGGCCGGGCGGGCCGGCGGGCCGGTGCGGGGCGTCCGGTCACTCGTGCGCGATCGCGTCCAGCGCGGTCATCCGCGCGGCGCGCCGCGCCGGCAGCAGGGCCGCGACCAGTCCCACCACCACCGAGCCGACCAGCACCGCCACCATCGTGGGCCACGGGACGGCCAGCGCGGTCATCCCCTCCAGGGCGAGCAGCTGGTGCATGCTCACGCCCCACACCAGGCCGAGCCCCAGTCCCAGGACCGCCCCGAAGACCGCGATCACCACCGCCTCCAGCCGCACCATCCGGCGGGTCTGGGCCCGGGACAGCCCGATCGCCCGGAGCAGGCCGATCTCCCGGGTGCGTTCCACCACCGCCAGGGCCAGCGTGTTCACCACCCCGAGCACCGCGATCACGATCGCCAGCCCGAGCAGGGCGTAGACCAGGTACAGCAGGACCGCGATCTGGTCGTGCACCAGCTCCTTGTAGTCGGCCTGGTCGCGCACCTGCACCTGGGGGAAGGGGGCGAGCGCGCGCTCCAGGGACTTCCGCAGCTCCCGCGGCTCGGTGCCGGGGGCGGCGTTGGCGTACAGCGCCGAGTCCTGGCTGCCGGGCAGGTACTTCTCCGCGGTCGCGATCCCCATCATGATCCCGCCCTCGGAGCCGAGGCCCTTCCCGGACTCGGACTGGGTGAGCGCGCCGACGGTCAGCCGCGCGGTGCGCCCGGTGGAGAAGGTGGCGGTGATCCGGCTGCCCTCGCGGACGCCGTGCTCGCGGGCGAACGCCACCTCCATGCCGACCCGGCCCGGACCCAGGGCCCGGGCGGTGCTGCCGGCGGCGTACTCCATCGAGACGACCTCGTCGAAGCGCCGGTCGAAGGCGCCGCCGGTGGTGCGCACGGTCTCGCCGTCCGGCAGCCGCACCCGCATCGGCACGTACCGCTGCCGCACCAGGGTGCCCAGCCCGTCCACCGTCCGCACCCGTTCGGTGACCTGCTCGGAGAAGGGGCCGAAGGTGTCGCTCTGCACCACGAAGTCGGCGCCGAGCGCCTTGTCGATCTGCTCCTCGAACGAGGTGTTCATCGACTCCCCGGCCACCGACATCCCGGCGACCAGGGCCAGCCCCACCATCAGGGCCGAGGCGGTGGCACCGGTCCGGCGCGGGTTGCGCAGCGCGTTGCGCTGGCTCAGCCGTCCCACCGGGCCGAACAGCCGGGGGAAGGCGCCGCCGAGCACCCGGACCAGGGGGCGCACCAGCAGCGGGCCGGCCACCACCATGGCGATCAGGGTGAGTCCCACCCCCAGCCCGAGCAGCGCGGCCGCCGAGGAACTGCTGTCCTCCCGGGCGCAGCCCAGCAGGGCCGCCCCGCCGGCCGCGGCGAGCAGCAGACCGGCCACCGCCCGGGTGCGCAGCGGGCGCCCGGTGCCGGCCGCCTCCACCTCGCCGAGCGCCGCCATCGGGGAGACCCGGGCGGCGCGCCGGGCCGGCAGATAGGCGGCGACGAAGGTGACGCCCAGGCCCACGGTGTACGCTGCCACCGGCGTGTGCCAGTGGACCACCAGGTCCGCCGCGGTGAGGTTCATCCCGAGCAGCCCCAGCAGCCGGATCAGCCCGACCGCCAGGCCCAGGCCGGTGGCCAGCCCCAGCGTGGAGCCCACCGCGCCGAGCAGCAGCGCCTCGGTGAGCACCGACCGGCGCACCTGGCGGCGGTCGGCGCCCAGGGTCCGCAGCAGTCCGAGTTCCCGGGTGCGCTGGGCGATCAGCATGGAGAAGGTGTTCACGATCAGGAAGACGCCGACCAGCACGGCCACCCCGGCGAAGCCCAGCATCACGTAGGTGACGATGTCCAGGAACCTGCCGAACGCGGCGGCGTCCGACTCCGCCTGCTCGTCGCCGGTGCGCAGGCGGAGGCCGTCCTCACCGTCGAGGGCGGCGGCGATCCGTCGCTTGAGCGTCTCGTCGGAGACCCCGGGGTCGGCCTCGGCGTCGATGGCGGTCGCCGCCCGCGGCTCGTGCACCAGCCTGGCCTGCGCGGTCGGGGTGTCCAGGAAGAACATCGCCACGCCCGGGTTGGTGGTGGTGAAGGCGGCGACGCCCACGACGCGGACCGGGAAGGTACCGGGGCCGGCGATCATCCGCAGCCGGTCGCCGACCCGGATGTCCCGGCGGTCCGCGGTGTCCGCGTCGATGACCACCTGGCCGTCGCCGCGCGGCGGACGGCCTTCGGTGAGCCGGACCGGGCTGCGCTCGCCCGGGTGCCAGTTGGTCGCGGTGGTCGGGGCGTTGCTGGTCGGCCCGACCTCCCTGTTCCGGGCGTCCACCACGGTCACGTCCTCGACGGTGACGTCCACCCGGGCCCGGGCCACCCCGGGGACGGCGCGGACCCGGTCGACCAGGTCCGCCGGCACGGTCGGGGTGCGCCCGGTGCTGTAGGTGCGGTTCTCGTCGAACGCGGACGCCGGCTGTACGGCCACGTCGGAGGCGGTGGACCTGAACAGTTCGTCGTAGGTGCGGTTGACGGTGTCGGAGAAGACGAGGCTGCCGACGACGAACGCGACCGACAGGACCACCGCGAGCGCGGACAGCGCCAGCCGCCCCTTGTGGGCGAAGAAGCTGCGCAGGGTGGCCCGGAGCACGGCCGCTCAGCCCCGCCCCGTGCCGCGGGTGGCGGGGCCCGGGCCGGGTACGCGGGTGGCGGTGCCCGGGCCGGGGGCATCGGAGGCACCGGACGGGCCGACGGGTCCGGTACCGCCGGCCGGCGCTGCCGCCGCTGGGGTCAAGGGGCCGCTCCCTTCCGTCCCGCGCACCACCGCGACGGTGCGCGACCGCTCTCCGGTCGAGCGTAGGCGGTCGTCCGCGGATACGGGCGCCCTCGCGGGGGACGGGCGTGCGCCGGGCGCGCCGGTACCGGTGCCGTCACGCGTCTTGCCGGTGCTAGCGGATCAGCGCTAGCGTGGAGGGTATGGCGAAGACCCAGCTGAACGTCCGGGTGGACGAGACCACCGCGGAGACCGCGCGGGAACGCGCACTCCAGCGGGGCATGAGCGTGAACCGCTACATCGAGGAACTGGTCCGCAAGGACGCCGGCGAGGTCGGCCAGACCTTCGTGGACGCGGCCGCGGACTTCATGAAGCAGTACCGCGGCGTGTTCGCCGACGAGTTCGGCGACCAGGGCGACGTGCGCCGTTGACCGTCCGCATAGACCTCGCCTGGCTGCTGATGGTCGCCGAGCACAGCACTCCCGGCGACCCCCGGGTCACCGACTACGGCGCGCTGGTGGCCGCGGTGAGCCGCCACGAAGCGGAGATCTTCGGCACCCCGGTCTACCCGGACCCGCAGACCCGGGCCGCCGCGCTGCTGCAACTGCTGCTGCTGGTGCCCTCGTTGGAGCGCTCCAACGCGCTGTTCGCCTCCGCCGTCGCCTACGCCTACCTGGTCGCCAGCGGGCTGGAGGTCACCACCACGCCGGAGCGGGTCCGCGACCTGGCCCGGCTGGTGAAGGACGGCACCGCCGACGTGAGCGCGATCGCCGAGGAACTGCGCGGCTGGACCGGCTGACCCCCGCCGACGGGACTCGGCCGGCCGCCGGCGGGTGCCGGCGCCGGCGGCCGCCGACGGCGGACCCGGCCGGCGGCCCGGCCGCCGGCCGGCGTCCCGGTCAGCGCGCGTGGTGCGCGGTGAAGGCCGCCGCGTCCCAGCCGCCGCCCAGGACCGGCGCCAGCCAGCCCGGCGCCGCCGCCCGGAACTCCTCCGGCGGCAGCGCGCCCGCCTGGTCCGGCACCGCCCCCAGCAGCGGCGCGCCCGCGTCCTTGGGCAGGTCCGCGACGTTGCACCGGACCGCGAGATCCGGGGCGGCCGGCCAGCGGCCGATCACCACGCCGGGGCACACCAGGCCCCGGGCGCGCAGTGCCTCGGCGGTCAGCTGGGTCGTGTTGAGGGTGCCGAGGCCGGGCTGGGTGACCACCAGCACCGGCGCCGCCAGCAACCGCGCCGCGTCCGCGAGGGTCCCGCCCTCCTCGTCGAAGCGCACCAGCAGGCCGCCCGCGCCCTCCACCAGCACCAGGTCGTGCGTGGCGGCCAGACGCTCGGCCTCGGCCGCCACGTCCTTGGGGCCGACGGTGGGCAGCGCGGCCCGCCGGGCGGCCACGTCCGGTGCCAACGGGTCCGGGTAGCGGGCGAGTTCGGAGCCCGTCACCGGCCCGGCGAGCCTGGTGACCTCCGCCACGTCGCCCGGCTCACCGGGGGCGACACCGGTCTGGGCGGGCTTGAGCACGGCCACCGTCCGGCCTTGCGCGAGGGCGGCGGCCGCCACCGCGGCCGTCACCACCGTCTTGCCGATCTCGGTGTTGGTTCCGGTGACGACGAGCACCGACATGTCTTCCACGTACCTTTCCTGTCGAACTTCGGACCGGCCCGGCCGCCCGGCGGGTCACCCCGCCGCGGCCGCCGCGCGGACCGCCGCGCAGATCCGCGCCAGGTCCTCGTCCCCGGTCACGAACGGGGGCATGGTGTACAGCAGCTCGCCGAACGGCCGCAGCCAGACGCCCTCCCGGATCGCGGCGCGGGTCGCGGCCGCCATGTCCGCCGGGTGGTCCAGCTGGACCACGCCGATGGCGCCCAGCACCCGGACGTCGCGGACCCCGGGCAGCCCGGCGGCCTCCGCCAGCCCGGCCCGCAGCCCGGTCTCGATCCGCTTGACCTCCCGCTGCCAGTCGTGCGACAGCAGCAGGTCGATCGAGGCGCAGGCGACCGCGGTCGCCAGCGGGTTGCCCATGAACGTGGGGCCGTGGGCGAGCACGGGCACCTCGCCGCCGGAGATGCCCTCCGCGACGCGGCTGGTGCACAGCGTGGCCCCCAGCGTCAGATAGCCGCCGGTCAGCGCCTTGCCCACGCACATCACATCGGGCGAGACCCCGGCGTGCTCGGCGGCGAAGAGCGCTCCGGTGCGGCCGAACCCGGTGGCGATCTCGTCGAAGACCAGCAGCAGGTCGTGCTCGTCGCACAGCTCCCGCAGCACCCGCAGGTACCCGGGCGAGTGGAAGCGCATGCCGCCCGCGTTCTGCACCACCGGCTCCACGATCACCGCGGCCACCTCGTCGGCGTGCCGGGCGAACAGCTCCCGCAGGTGGTCCAGGTACGCGGGGTCGGGCTCGGCGTCGAAACCGGCCGGTGGGGCGTCCGCGAACACCTGCCGGGGCAGCACCCCGGACCACAGCTTGTGCATCCCGCCGTCCGGGTCGCACACCGACATCGGCTGCCAGGTGTCACCGTGGTAGCCACCGCGCCAGGTCAGCAGCCGCTGCTTGGCCGGCCTGCCCACCGAGCGCCAGTACTGCAGGCACATCTTCACCGCGACCTCGACCGACACCGACCCGGAGTCGGCGAGGAACACGTGCTGCAGCGGCTCCGGGGTGATCTCGACCAGCCGGGTCGCCAGCCGGACGGCGGGCTCGTGGGTGAGCCCGCCGAACATCACATGGCTCATCCGGTCCAGCTGGGCGCGCACCGCCTCGTTGAGCACCGGGTGGTTGTAGCCGTGCACCGCCGCCCACCACGAGGACATGCCGTCGATCAGCTCGGTACGTCCCTCGGTGGGCTCGCCGAGCCGCAGCCGCACCCCGGCGGCGGACTCCACGAGCAGCGGCTCCTGGCGGCCGGGCATCGGCCCGTACGGATGCCAGACGTGCTGCCGGTCCAGGGCGAGCAGTTCACCGGCGGTCAGCGGCTCAGGCATTGGGCGGCACGTCCGTCCCGGCACCCCGGCGCCGCACGGCGACCAGGTCGGTGCGGGCCTGGTCGGCGGCGACCGCCACCGGCGTCGTCCCGGCGGCCGCCGGCTCCGCGGCCGACTCGCCGCCGCACGGCCCGCAGCCACCGTCGCCGTGTCCGCCGCAACCGCCTCCGGCCACCGCGTCCCGGCGGTGCTCCGGCAGCGTCGTGGTGTCGGTGCCCTCCACCTCGAAGCCCGCGTCGGCGATCATCGCCAGGTCGTCCTTGCCCGCCTGGCCCTCGGAGGTCAGGTAGTCCCCGAGGAAGATCGAGTTGGCCAGGTGCAGGGCGAGCGGCTGCATCGACCGCAGGTGCACCTCGCGGCCGCCGGCCAGCCGGACCTCCACGTCCGGGCAGACGAACCGCACCATGGCCAGGATCCGCAGCGCCCGCTGCGGCGTGAGGTTCCACTCCTTGGCGAGCGGGGTCCCCTCGAACGGGATGAGGAAGTTGACCGGGACCGAGTCCGGGTCCAGGTCGCGCAGCGAGAAGACCACGTCGACCAGGTCCTCGTCGGTCTCGCCCATGCCCGCGATCAGGCCGGAGCAGGCCGACATGCCGGCCGCCTGCGCCTGCTGCACGGTCGCCACCCGGTCCGCGTAGGTGTGGGTGGTGGTGATGTCCCCGTAGGTGGCCTCGGAGGTGTTGAGGTTGTGGTTGTAGGCGTCGGCGCCCGCGTCCTTCAGCCGCGTGGCCTGCCCGTCGGAGAGCAGACCGAGGCAGGCGCACACCTCGACCTCCCCGTTCTGCTCCTTGATCGCGGCGATGGTCTCGGACACCCGGTCCACGTCGCGGTCGGTCGGACCGCGTCCGCTCGCCACCAGGCACACCCGCTTCGCGCCGCCGGCGACCCCCGCGTTCGCCGCGGCCGCCGCCTCCTCGGGCTTCAGCCAGGTGTACTTGAGGATCTCCGCCTTGGAGCCGAGCCGCTGCGAACAGTACGAGCAGTCCTCCGGGCAGAGCCCCGACTTGAGGTTCACCAGATAGTTGAGCTTCACCCGCCGCCCGAACCAGGCACGGCGTACCTTGCCCGCGGCGGCCACCACGTCGAGCAGTTCGTCGTCGGAGGTCGCCAGGACGGCGAGCGCCTCTTCACGGGTCGGCGACTCCCGTCGCAGCCCCTTCTCCACCAGCGTGTTCAGCAGGTCCATGGCGCTGATCCTGTCTTACGCCACCGCCCCCGGCCAAGGAGAGATCGCACAACGTCGAGTGTTGGAGGTGTGTGTATTGCCACACCCTGCCCGAGCCTCCGGGGGGTTACTTTCTAGCCGTTGCATACAAAGGGGCCCACGGCCCGAGGCGAGACGCACCCGAAGGACGGCCCATGCCCGCCAAGCGCCAGGACGGACCGTTCGACTGGATCGACGCCCAGCGCGAGGCCCGCCGCCGCGCCGGACTCGTCCGCGAACTACGTCCCCGGCCGGCCGAGTCCCCCCTGCTGGATCTGGCCGGGAACGACTACCTGGGCCTGTCCCGGCACCCGGAGGTGACCGGCGCGGCGGCGGAGGCCGCGCACACCTGGGGGGCCGGGTCCACCGGCTCCCGGCTGGTCACCGGAAGCACCGAACTCCATGCCCGGCTTGAGCGGGAACTCGCGGAATTCTGCGGATTCGAGGCGGCTCTGGTCCTCTCCTCCGGATACGCGGCCAACCTCGCAGCCGTCACCGCGCTGACCGTTCCCGGCGGGGTCATCGTCTCCGACGAGGGCAACCACGCGTCGCTCATCGACGGTTGCCGTCTCTCCCGGGCCGACACCACCGTGGTCCCGCACGCCGACCCGGACGCGGTCCGCAAGGCGCTCGACCGGTCCGGCGCCCCCGCGCTGGCCGTCACCGACTCGGTGTTCTCCGTCGACGGCGACGCCGCGCCGCTGAAGGAGCTGATCGACGCCTGCCGGGACGGCGGCGCCGGGCTCCTCGTCGACGACGCCCACGGCCTCGGCGTACTCGGCGACGAGGGCCGGGGCGCCCCGCACGCCGCCGGGCTGGCCGGCGCCCCGGACCTGGTCACCACGGTCACCCTGTCGAAGTCCCTGGGCAGCCAGGGCGGTGCCGTGCTCGGCCCGGCCCGGGTCATCGAGCACCTGGTCAACACCGCCCGGACGCTCATCTTCGACACCGGTCTGAACCCGGCCGCGGCGGGCGCGGCCCTGGCGAGCCTGCGCCTGCTGCGCACCGAACCGCGGCGCGCGCGGCGGGTGCGCGAGGTGGCCACCGCGCTGTACGAGGGGCTGACCGCCGCCGGGCTGGCCGCGGTACGCCCGGACGCCGCCGTGGTCTCGGTCAAGGCCCCCTCGCCGGAGCAGGCGGTGTCCTGGGCGGCGGACTGCCGGGCCGCCGGGCTGCGGGTCGGCTGCTTCCGGCCCCCCTCGGTTCCGGACGGCGTCTCCCGGCTCCGGCTCACCGCCCGTGCGGACCTGACGGACCGCCAGGTGGCACAGGCGGTGGCGGTGATCGCGCGCACCGCGCCGGACCCCGGAAGCGGTCTTCCGTAGTACAGGTCACCGCTTCGAGCGACAGGGATCCGGTGGTGTCCGCGGATCGCCCGCGGCAGCGGCGGCATCGGTGGCACCCTGGCGCGTGGAGCCGTCCGGGACCGCTGACGGTTCATCCGACGCCCCGCACCCACCCCTGTCGGACACCGGTCCCGGCGGGAAGGGAACAGGTCCGATGGCAGACCAGCAGGAAGCATCCGTCACGCTGCCGAGCGAACCCGCGTCGGTCGCCATGGCGCGCGGCCACGTGGTCGACGTGCTCGCCGGCTGGGGGCTGCCGGCCGGCCACCCGACCGCGGACACCGTGCGGCTGATCGTCTCGGAGCTGGCCACCAACGCGATCGTGCACACCCGGGGGCTGTCGCCCGCCTTCACCGTGCGGATACGGCTCGACCGCGACGAGGAACTGCGCGTCGGGATCACCGACAGCGACCCCCGCCGGCCCCGGCGGCTGCCCGCCGCGGTACAGCAGGACAACGGACGGGGGCTGGTGATCATCCGCTCCCTGACCGCCGAGGCGGGCGGCCGGCTCCGCGTCACCCCGGCCCCGGGCGGCGGGAAGACGGTGTGGGTCGCCCTGCCGTGGCCGGCGCCGGGCCCCTGACGGCCCGCCTCCGCCCGGCGCCCGGGCGGTCACGGCGGTCGCGGCGGGTGAGCCGGGCGGCGGCGAGCGGCGACCTGGGCCGGGAGGCCCGACCGGGACGACGGCCGGAGCGGACACGGGCACGGGGCGGGCACGGGCCGGGCCGGATCACAGCACCCGCTGGACGTTCCCGGTCCGGGCCCGGGCCTGGGTCAGGGCCCGGATCCGCTCGTACACCCGGCCCGCGCCGGGGCTGATCAGGTAGTGCGGCATGTCCCCCCGCTCGATCACCCCGTACCGGCTGGTGCCCAGCAGGTAGGAGGAGTACAGGATCAGGCCGTCGGGCTCCCGCGGGTCGACCGCGAGCGCCGAGAATCCGGGGAAGGCGTCGGTCTGGTACACCTCCAGACCGTCGGCCTCGGTGCCGTAGCGCTCCTTGAAGCGGCCCAGCCGCTCCAGTGAGTCCTTGATCTTCCGGCTCATGTCCTCCTGGTGCTGGCGGGCCAGCGTCGCCGCCGCGTCCGAGACCGGGTCCAGCAGGAAGCAGCGGTAGACGCCGCCGCGGCGCAGGAAGCCGAGCACGGCGTCCCGGTAGTGCGCCGGCCGCTCGGTGGTCACCAGCCGGCGGGAGGACGCCCGCAGCGCGGTTCCCATGTCGAGCACCTCGCCGGTCGCCGCGTCGAGCATCCGTGCCTTCTCCACGGAACTGGGGCGTTCGGGATAGGTGTGCACCGCGGCGCCGTCGGAGAGTCCGCGCGCGGCCAGCCACGCCCTGCGGGCGGTGCCCGGCGCGCCGTCGGCGGCCATCAGGAAGACCCGCTTGCCCTCGTGGCCGCCGACCTCCTCGAAGAGCGCGGCGTACGGTCCGGCGGTCCGGTGCACGTCCTCCGACACCGCGACGCAGTCCCGCGGCGTGGCCTTCTCCAGATGCGCCGCGAGATTGATGTCGGGGGAGTGGATGGCCCCGGTCCGGCCGGGTCCGGTGTGCCGGATGGTGCCCTTGTGCACCGCTATCCGCAGATGCAGGTCACCGGCGACCCCGGCGCGGGCGAACTCGTCCCGCAGGTGCCGCAGATCGAGCGTGAGGACCGCCCGGGCCGCCTCCAGCGCGACGTCCCGGGCCACGCTCTCGTGGTCGTCGTGCAGGGCGAAGAACCCTCCGTCGCCCCGCCACGACCACAGTTCGCCGCGCGCGCAGCGGTGGGTGGCGGCCAGCTGGTCCACCCGCGCGCCGATCCGGTCGCGCAGCAGGTCGAAGGCGCGTGCCGCCCGGTCCCGGGGGTTGGCCAGCACGATCGAGGAGTATCCGGCGGTGTCGATGAAGAGCAGGTAGACGTGGTCGTAGGTGCGATCGGACTGGAACTGCTCGCTCGGCATGAGGCCCCCCGCTGTGTCCGGCCTCTCCATGATGCCGCGCGACCCGCCCGGGGGCACCGGCGCCGCGTGTACCGGGCGGCGAACCGGCCGGCCGGGCGCGGCACCGGGCGGCGCGGGTCAGTTCACCCGCCCGTACCACACGCTGCGGGACCAGATCCGCTCCAGCCGGACCACCGCCCCGGTCTTGGGGGAGTGCCAGATCCGGTGGTGGCCGGCGTAGATGCCCACGTGGTACACCCGGCCGCCGGAGTGGAAGAAGACCAGGTCACCGCGGTGCCGCTGGGAGGCCCTGATGTGCCGGGTGTGGTTGTACTGCGCCGCGGCGGTGCGCGGCAGCCGCTTGCCCACCCGCTTGAACGAGTAGAGCGTGAGGCCCGAGCAGTCGAACCGGTGCGGACCGACGGCACCCCACTGGTAGGGCGAGCCCTTCTTGGATTCCGCGACCCGCAGTGCCCTGGCCGAGACCGCGGCGGCCTCGGCGTCGGTCGCCGAGGCGGGGACCAGCAGGGCTCCGAGGGCCGCGGCGGTCACCGCGGAGGTGGAGCGGATCCGTGCCGTTCCGGCGGGTCTGTCCGTGCGCGTGCTCATGACGCACCCCTTCGTCAGCCGCCTGTGAAGGGTGTCCTGTCGGGTTCGGGCAGGCGAAGAATGCCCGGCCGCCACTGCGGCTTCACCCCGAGGGGCCGGCGCTCGCGTACACGACGGCCCCGTACTGCCGGGTCCTCCACTCCCGCCGGTCAGCCGAGGTCGACCAGGACCCGGTGCGGCGGCGGGACTCGGCGTCCGACCGGGCTGCCTCGCCGCTGTGACGAGGGCTTGTCGTCCCTGGGATGGTCACGCACCACCACCGGCGTTCCGCGCTGAAACGACGGCGTGTGATTTACATCACTTGGAGGCCGATCGGGGGTGAATGCCGCTGGTCGGCGGAGGCCTGACGCGCCGTCCGGTGGTCCGTGGCGAGCGGCCGCACCTGCGGCGCGGCGGTGTCCGGGGCAGTGGAACGCCCGTCGGCGGTGCGCAACTCGGGTACCCGGTGGCGCGGTCCGCCGACTGGGCCGATCGGTGGACCCCGAACGGACGACACGGCGCGCCGGGGCGCTCGGCCGGGCGCGGCGGCTCGCTCGGCGGGCGGGGGTGGGACGGCGCCCCGCCCGGAGCGCCGCTCCCCGCCCGGGGGCGCGACGCCCGGCCCTGGTCCCAGCCGCCGACCTGCGGCGTCCGGGGCAGGACGAGGCGGCTGCGGAGGGGCGGGCGATCGGTGCGGTGCCGACCGCGCACCCCCTGCCGCCCGCTGCCGGCGAACGCCGGCGCTACGGCACCGCGGGCGGAGCACCGCGGCCCGGACACCGGGGATCGGCGTCCGGGCCGCGGGGAGTGACCGCGAGCGGGGGCGTCAGGAACCGAGCTCCCAGATCGCGTGGGCGATCGCGTCGGTGTTCAGGTCCAGCGCCTTGTCGTCGATGTTGGACGTGGAGTCGCAGGAGGAGTGGTAGCACGGGTCGAACGACTTGCCCGCCGTGCCGCCCCACTTCGCGGCCTGCTCCTCGCTCTTGGTGGCCTCGGCGCCGGTGAACAGGCCGCCCACCCGGACCCCGGCGTCCTTGAAGGGAGCGTGGTCGGAGCGACCGTCGCCCTCGGTCTCGGGCTCGGTGGTGATGTTCTTCGCCGCGTACCAGTCGGTGAAGACCTTCTCCAGCTCCGGGTCGTCGTCGTAGACGAAGTAGCCCGGGTTCGGGGACCCCAGCATGTCGAAGTTGAGGTACGCGTCGAGCTTCGCCAGGTCTCCGGAGGCCAGCTGGTCGACGTAGTGCGTCGAGCCGACCATGCCGTACTCCTCGGCGCCCCACCAGGCGAACCGCAGGTGCTTGGTGGGCTTCAGGTCCGCCTTGGCGACGGCCAGGGCGACCTCCAGCACGGCCGCCGACCCCGAGCCGTTGTCGTTGATGCCGGGACCGTCGTCGACCGAGTCCAGGTGCGAGCCGGCCATCACGACGTGCTCGGCGTCACCACCCGGCCAGTCGGCCACCAGGTTGTAGCCGGTGGAGCCGCCATAGGAGAACTCCTGGACCGTGGTGGTGAATCCGGCGGCGTCGAGCTTGGCCTTGAGATGGTCCACGGACGCCTTGTACCCGGGTTGGCCGTGTGCCCGGTTGCCGCCGTTCTGCTCGGCTATGGACTGCAGTTCGGACAGATCGGCCTTGACCGCCGCGACGTCGATGTCGGGGGCGGCCGCGGTGCTGGTGGGGGGTGTCGCCTGGGCGCCTGCGGCGCCGCTGAGCAGGACCGAGGCGAGAGCGGTGCAGGTTCCGGCCGCGAGCGCGGCCCGGCGCCATGTGGCTATTCGAGACACAGATGGGCTCCGTTACTGATGTGGGGGGTTGGTGCGGAGCTGGATGGTGCGATGGTTCGGGCAAGAGTTTTTCCGGTTTGTCGGCTCATCGTCAAGAGCGAATATCGGGCAGCGGGTTCCGGCAACCGGTACGCGGCATTCGGCGGCGTCGGCCCGCCGCGGGGGGCAGGGCCGGTTCTGCGGCCTCGCGCGGGCCGGGGGCGGTGGGCCGGCCGGCGCGTGCTCCGCCCACCACGACGGCGGTGAGACCGGGAGGATCCACCCGCCTCGGCCGTGTACTGGACGCCCCGCGTGCTTGGCAAGAACTCACCCGCGCGGGTTCGAAGTCCCTCAAGATCCCCGTGCGGATGTCCAACGGGGCCCCTGGCGAACGCGCTTGCACCGCCGACTACAAGATCCCAGTAGTCGGCCGCGAGCTGAAACGACGCGGCGCCAGCCCCGAAAACCCGGCAACCATCGGCATCGGCCTGGATGAAATCCACCGCGCCAACAACCGCCACACGGAACCACACGAAAACATCGTGCCCGTCGCCGTGCAACTCCGTCCTCCTCGACGGCCGTGCCGGCGGAGAGAACCAAGCCGTCCAGAACACCCTCGCGGAGACCCTGCGGGACGTGTTCCCCGGCTCGGGAGCATCCACCAGCCAGCTCGCCGAGTTCGTCACCTGTAGCGGAGCCACCCTCTACCGGGCACGCGCCGCGCTCGTGAAGTCCGGCCAGATCCGCAGCACCGGCACCGACAAGCAGCCCCGCTACCCGGCGAGCTGAAAAAGGACCCCCCGACTCGAAGAATCGGGGGGTGGGAAGAAGGATTCCACCTTCACCAAGGGGCAGCTCGTTCGGAAGTGAGTCCCTCGGGCCATCCGTGTCGCCGCTGAGCTCAGGATTCACGGGCCGCTAGGCCCGCTCCGCAGTCAGCCTCACCGAATCGGCCTGGTCTGCGCTGCGTTGTCTTCCACCGGATGCGCAATCCGCCCCGCTAGCTGCTACGGGACCGTTTCTGCCATTCCCCGCCCGGACCGTCGTCCAGGCGTTCCGCTCTTTATACGCGGCGACACGGAGCCCTGCCAAGCCATTTGGTGATCGCGAAGTTCAGGGACTGGTGCGTGCGGCCCGGCACGAGTACCAGCCGCGCGCTCGCTCTGCGCAGCTCCAGCTGAGCTGGAAGTGGAGCGCGGCCCGGCTTACATCCTCGTGTCAACGGCTCGCAGCCCTATGGGTGCTCCGCTGGAGGTCCATAGGCCGCAGGGCCGCTCGCACGACCCGAACGTCCCTGCCGCGAACGATCAAGAAGTCTGGCAGCCGAACGAACCGTCGCCGCCGCCAGGGAGGAGCGGGACGGGGATGGCGACGACGTTGGCCTCGACCTCACACGTCCCAATGGGCGTATGCGGGGCCACTCCTGCGCGGCCCACTCAAAGCGGTTACCGCAACCACAGACCCCATGGCGCAGCTGGTCGCCGACCACGCGTGCGGCGCCGGGGCCCAGGACTGCACCCTCGTAGAAGTGGCCGCGCACACCCCTCGGACAGCCCCTGTGAAGCCTGGGAGCGCGGCGGGTGGACGGAGGGCCGCCCTTCGGCTGCCCCCGCCTCGCCTCACAGGGGCGCGTGCGGTCCTGTGAACACTGCGACCCCCGCCCTTCTGTCGAAGCGTTCCTGTATCCCCCCGAGTGCCCGGGATGTGCCCCCGCACGCGGCGTGACGGCCGGACGCGCGGCCTGACCAGCGGCGAAGTTCCATGCCCTGGCAAAGCGTCAGTTAACGCATCGGAAAAGGTTCCGCTCTAATCTGCAATACCTCGCGGGACCGGACGGAACCGCAGGTCAACAGTGTGTTGAAGTCGGCTAGGGTCCCGCTGCGAGAGGGGAGCACCCGGTTCCACGGCTGCCGCGGCGTGCACCGCGGCGCCCCGAGGGCTGCCGCACCCGAGCGGCGGCGGCCGGAGACGAGGTGAGGTGGGAACGTGCAACTGACCCCGCACGAGCAGGAACGGCTGCTGATCCATGTGGCGGCCGACGTCGCCGAGAAGCGGCGTGCGCGCGGTGTGCGCCTCAACCATCCCGAGGCGATCGCGCTCATCACGGTGCACATCCTCGAAGGCGCCCGGGACGGCCGAACCGTCGCCGAACTGATGTCCTCCGGGCGCAAGGTGCTCACCCGGGACGAGGTCATGGAGGGCATCCCGGAGATGATCCACGACGTCCAGGTGGAGGCGACCTTCCCGGACGGCACCAAGCTCGTCACCGTCCATGAGCCCATCGTCTGACCGCAGGAGGCCGCTGTGATCCCCGGAGAGACCCTCCACGCGGAGGCGCCGGTACCGCTCAACGAAGGACGGCCGGTGACCCGGCTGACCGTGCTGAACACCGCCGACCGGCCCGTCCAGGTGGGCTCCCACTACCACTTCGCCGAGGTCAACCCCGGTCTCGACTTCGACCGTGCGGCGGCCCGCGGTATGCGGCTGCACATCGCGGCCGGCACCGCCGTTCGCTTCGAACCGGGCATCCCCGCCGAGGTGGCGCTCGTCCCGCTGGCCGGAGCCCGGTTCGTCCCCGGGCTCCGCGGGGAGACCGGCGGACCGCTCGACCCGCCGCCGGCCGGCGGTGACCGATGACCCGGCTGAGCCGCGCCGACTACGCCGAGCTGTTCGGCCCCACCACCGGCGACCGCATCCGGCTGGCCGACACCGATCTGCTCGTCGAGATCGAGGAGGACCGGGCCGGCGGGCCCGGCCGGGCCGGTGACGAGGCGGTGTTCGGCGGCGGCAAGGTGATCCGCGAGTCGATGGGGCAGTCCCGGACCACCCGTGCCGAGGGCGCTCCCGACACGGTAATCACCGGCGCCGTCGTCCTCGACCACTGGGGGGTGGTCAAGGCGGACATCGGGTTGCGCGACGGCCGGATCACCGGCATCGGCAAGGCCGGCAACCCGGACATCATGGACGGTGTCCACCCTGACCTCGTGATCGGCCCGGAGACCGAGATCATCGCCGGGAACGGCAAGATCCTCACCGCCGGGGCGATCGACGCCCATGTGCACTTCATCTGCCCGCAGATCGCCGACGAGGCCCTGGCCGCGGGCATCACCACCCTGGTCGGCGGCGGCACCGGCCCGGCCGAGGGCAGCAAGGCGACCACCGTCACCCCCGGATCCTGGCACCTGGCCCGGATGTTCGAGGCGATGGAGGCGTATCCGCTCAACATCGGCCTCCTCGGCAAGGGCAACACCGTCTCCACCGAGGCGATGTACGCGCAGCTGCGCGGCGGCGCCGTCGGCTTCAAGATCCACGAGGACTGGGGCGCCACCCCGGCCGCCATCGACGCCTGCCTGAACGTCTGCGACGCCACCGGCGCCCAGGTCGCCATCCACACCGACACCCTCAACGAGGCGGGCTTCGTCGGCGACACGCTCGCCGCCATCGCGGGACGCTCCATCCACGCCTACCACACCGAAGGCGCCGGCGGCGGACACGCACCCGACATCATCACCGTCGTCTCGCAGCCCAACGTGCTGCCCAGCTCCACCAACCCCACCCGGCCGCACACCGTCAACACCATCGAGGAACACCTCGACATGCTGATGGTCTGCCACCACCTCAACCCGTCCGTGCCCGAGGACCTCGCCTTCGCCGAGTCGCGCATCCGGCCGAGCACCATCGCGGCCGAGGACGTGCTCCACGACCTCGGCGCGATCTCCATCATCTCCTCCGACTCCCAGGCCATGGGCCGGGTAGGGGAGGTGGTCCTGCGCACCTGGCAGACCGCCCACGTGATGAAGCGGCGGCGCGGTGCCCTGCCCGGCGACGGCCGGGCCGACAACCTCCGCGCCCGTCGCTACGTCGCCAAGTACACCATCAACCCGGCCGCGGCCCAGGGCATGGACCACGAGATCGGCTCCGTGGAGACCGGGAAGCTCGCCGACCTGGTGCTGTGGGACCCGGCCTTCTTCGGCGTCCGCCCGCACCTCGTCATCAAGGGCGGCCAGATCGCCTACGCGCAGATGGGCGACGCCAACGCCTCCATCCCCACCCCGCAGCCGGTGCTGCCGAGACCGATGTTCGGTGCCGTCGGACGGGCCGCGGCCGGCGGCTCGCTGAACTTCGTCACCGGGACCGCGCTCGACGCCGGGCTGCCCGAGCGGCTCGGCCTCGGCAAGCCGTTCGCGGCCATCCGCGGCACCCGTGGCGTCACCAAGGCCGACATGCGCCTCAACGACGCCCTGCCGGCGGTCGAGGTCGACCCGGACTCGTTCACCGTCACCATCGACGGGGAGCCGGTGGAACCCGCGCCCGCCGCCGAACTCCCCATGGCTCAGCGGTACTTCCTGTTCTGATGAATTCCGACGAACGCGCCGCGCCCGGCCACGCGCCACAGGCCGGGCCACGCCCCGCGGTGGACGGACCCGGCCCGGCGGCGGCCCGGGCCGCCCTGCTGGTGCTCGCCGACGGCAGGTTCCCGGCCGGCGGCCACGCGCACTCGGGTGGCGCCGAAGCCGCCGTCGCCGCGGGCCGGATCCACGACGCGCGCACCCTGGAGGAGTTCTGCCGGGGCCGGCTGCACACCGCCGGCCTCACCGCGGCCGGGCTCGCCGCCGCGGCCGCCGCCGGAGTCGACCCGCTGCTGCTGGACGCCGCCGCGGACGCCCGCACCCCGGCCCCGGCGCTGCGGGCCACCGCCCGCCGGCTCGGCCGCCAGCTCACCCGCGCGGTACGGGCCACCTGGCCCTCCGCGGAACTGGACGCGCTCGCCGCCGCCCGTCCCCGTGGCGCCCACCAACCCGTGGTCCTCGGGCTCGCGGCGCGGGCCGCGGGCCTGGGGCCGCCGGACGCCGCCGGGCTCGCCGGCCACGAATCCGTCAGCGGCCCGGCGACCGCCGTGGTGCGGCTGCTGGGGCTCGACCCCTTCGACGCCACCGCGGTGCTGGCCCGGCTCGCCCCCGAGCTGGACCAGGTCGCCGAGCGCGCCGCCGAGGCGGCCCGGCGCGCCGTGGACCAGGGCCCGGACGTACTGCCCGCCGCGTCCGCCCCGCTGCTGGACATCACCGCCGAAGCGCACGCCGGCTGGCCGGTACGTCTCTTCGCCTCCTGAACCACCCCCCGTCCCCCGCCCGTCCGCCCCTCCCGGCCCCCGAGGCCGGGACCCGCCGCACCCGACCGGAGCCGCCATGCACCTCGACCACCCGGAGACCTATCCCCACCGGCACAGCTACAGCGCGGCCGAACCGCACCGCCCGGACGGCAGCCGCCGCGCGCTGCGGATCGGACTGGGCGGACCGGTCGGGTCCGGCAAGACGGCCACCGTGGCCGCGCTGTGCCGGGCGCTCCGCGACGAACTGCGCATCGCGGTCGTCACCAACGACATCTACACCCGCGAGGACGCCGAGTTCCTCCTGCGGAACGCGGTGCTCCCGCCCGAGCGCATCACCGCCGTGGAGACCGGCGCCTGCCCGCACACCGCCATCCGGGACGACATCTCCGCCAACCTCGAAGCCGTGGAGGACCTGGAGGACACCGTCGGCCCGCTCGACCTGGTGCTGGTGGAGTCCGGTGGCGACAACCTGACCGCCACCTTCTCCAAGGGGCTGGTGGACGCGCAGATCTTCGTGATCGACGTCGCGGGCGGAGACGACATCCCGCGCAAGGGCGGCCCCGGCGTGACCACGGCGGACCTGCTCGTGGTCAACAAGACCGACCTGGCCCGGTACGTCGGCTCGGATCTGGAACGCATGGCCCGGGACGCCGCCGAACAGCGCGGGCCGCTCCCGGTGGTCTTCACCTCGCTGGTCGCCGAGGACGGTGTCCGGCCGGTCCGCGACTGGGTCCGCGCGCGGCTCGCCGCCTGGGCGGGTTCCCCGGCATGACCCGCGCCACCCGCCCCGTGCCGCGGCCCGGTGGCACCCGGCCGGCTCCCGGCGCGGGCGCCGCGGCCGGGCCGGCCCCCTCCGGCGTCCTGGCCGCCGCCCGGATCAGCGCGGTGCCCGACGGGCGGGGCGGCACCGCACTGGCCGAACTCGACGGCCAGGGCCCCCTCGCGCTGCGCCGGCTCGCCACCCGCGGCCCGGAGGCCCGGGTGGCGCTGGTCGGCGCCATGAGCGCGCCGCTGGGCGGTGACCGGCTCGGCCTCACCGCGGAACTCGCCGACGGCGCGCGGCTGCGGTTCTCCACCACCGCGGCCACCATCGCGCTGCCCGGCCGCACCGGCGCGCCCGCCCACTACGACACGTCGATCACGGTGGGGGAGCATGCGGAGTTGGCCTGGCTGCCGGAGCCGCTGATCTCGGCCCACGGCAGCGACCTGCGGATGCACACCCGTATCACCCTTGCCGCCACCGCCCGGCTGACGTTCCGCGAGGAGCAGGTTCTGGGCCGCGCCGGGGAGGGGCCCGGCAGCCTCGCCACCAGGCTCACCGTGTACCGTTCGGGAGTTCCGCTGCTGGACCAGGAGTCGGCTTACGGGCCCCGGGCACCGGGCTGGGACGGCCCCGCGGTGCTGGGCGGCCACCGGGCGGTGGGTCAACTCCTGGTGGTGGACCCGGCGTTCGCGGACCGGCCGCCGCGCCTGCCGCGGCTCGGCGACACCGCCGTGGCCACCCCGCTGGCCGGACCGGCCGTACTCGTCACGGCGGTCGCGGCGGACGCGCTGCGGTTGCGCAGATTGTTCGACGATGCGTCCGACCTCACGGGTTGGTAAAGAAACACCTGTTTGACCTGTACCGATCGGGGAACGGCAGGCGAGGATCCTCCTGCCACTGTGACCACCGCCGCCACAAGCGGCGTATCAAAGCAGGGGGAGTTACCTACGTGAGACGTACAGCAATCTTCGGCGCCACCGGTGGCGTCGTGACCGGCGTGCTCATAGCCGGGGCGCTCGCCGCGCCTTCGGCGAGCGCCGGCCAGACCGTGCCCGGCGGCGCCGCCGAGGCCCGCGGTGTGAAGATCGCCGCGGACCGTGCCGCCGAGGCAGGCATCGACTGGCAGGACTGCCCGGCCGACTGGGGCCTGGCCAAGCCCATCAAGTGCGGCTATGTCAGCGTCCCGCTGGACTACGCCAAGCCGAACGGTCGTCAGATCAAGATCGCGGTCGACCGGATCGGCAGCACGGGCACGCCCGAGGAGCGCCAGGGCGCCCTGCTCTACAACCCCGGCGGCCCCGGCGGCTCGGGTCTGCGCTTCCCGGCCCGGGTGACCTCGAAGAACCCGCTGTGGACCAAGACCTCGAAGGCGTACGACTTCGTGGGCTTCGACCCGCGGGGCGTCGGCCGCTCCACCCCCATCTCCTGCGTGGACCCGCAGGAGTACGTCAAGGCCCCGAAGCTCGACCCGGTGCCCGACAGCGAGGCCGACAAGCGGGTCCAGCGCAAGCTCGCCAAGGAGTACGCGCAGGGCTGCAAGGAGCGCAGCGGCTGGATGCTGCCGCACATGACGACGCCCAACACCGCTCGCGACATCGACGTGGTCCGTGCCGCGCTCGGCGAGAAGAAGCTCAACTTCATCGGCGTCTCCTACGGCACCTACATCGGCGGTGTCTACGCGACGCTCTTCCCGAACCACGTGCGCCGCATGATCGTCGACAGCGTGGTGAACCCCTCGCGGGAGAAGATCTGGTACCAGGCCAACCTGGACCAGGACGTCGCCTTCGAGATGCGCTGGGACGACTGGAAGGCGTGGGTCGCCAAGAACGACGCCGCCTACCACATCGGCGACACGCCGGAGAAGGTCCAGAAGCAGTGGGAGACGCTGCGCGCGACCGCCAAGAAGAACCCGATCGGCGGCCTCGTCGGCCCGGCCGAGCTTCTCGGCTTCTTCCAGAGCGCCCCGTACTACGACTCCGCCTGGACCTCGGTCGCCGAGGTGTGGAGCGCCTACCTGGCCGGTGACGAGCAGGCTCTGGTCGACGCCGCGGCACCCGACATGTCGGACACCGCGGGCAACATCGCCTCGGAGAACGGCAACGCCGTGTACACCGCGGTGGAGTGCGCCGACGCCAAGTGGCCCACCAGCTGGAGCCGGTGGAACCGGGACAACACCCGGCTGCACAAGGACTACCCGTTCCTGACCTGGTCGAACGCCTGGATGAACCTGCCGTGCGCCACCTGGGGCGTGCCGCAGCAGACTCCGCTGGAGGTGAAGACCGGCAAGGGTCTGCCGCCGGTCCTGATCGTGCAGGCCACCCGCGACGCCGCGACCCCGTACGAGGGCGCCGTGGAGCTGCACAAGCGCCTCAAGGGCTCGCGCCTGATCACCGAGAAGGACGCGGGATCGCACGGCGTCACCAACCTGGCCAACCCGTGCATCAACCAGCGGGTGGACGCCTACCTGCTGGAGGGCACGGTGGACGCCAAGGACGTGACCTGCGAGCCGCACGCCACCCCGCAGCCGAAGAAGTAGTGCCGCGACGCACCCCGTCGTGACCGTGGCCTGACCGCCGCGGCACCCGCGCCCCGCTCCGACCGGAGCGGGGCGCGGTCGTGTTCCGGCGCGCTCCCGGCGCCGGACGCGGCATGCGCCGGCCCCGACCGGGCCGGCGGCCACGGCGGTTGACCTCAACCGCGGTCGAGGTTCTACGGTCGCGGCATGAGCACGATTCTGGTGACCGGCGCGACCGGCAACGTGGGCAGGCACATCGTCTCCGCACTCGCGGCGGCCGGACACCGGGTACGCGCCCTGGTCCGTGACCCGCACCGCGCCTCGCTGCCCGCGGGGGTCGAGGCGGTCCGCGGCGACCTCACCGACCCCGGCAGCATCGAAGCCGCGCTGCACGGCGTGACGAGCGTGTTCCTGATGTGGCCCGGCCTTCCGGTGAGCCCCCGGGTGGTGGAGCTGATCGCCGAGCACGCCGAGCGCGTGGTGTACCTGTCCGCCGACGTCACCGACCTCCGGGACGGCGAACGGCCCGTCGTCTTCCACCAGGAGATCGAGCGGCTCATCAGGAACACCGGGCTCAGCTGGACCTTCGTCCGGGCCATCGACTTCGCCGGCAACACCCTGGGGTGGGCGGACCAGATCCGGCGGGGCGTGGTCCGGCTGCCGTACGGGCAGGCCGCCCGGTCGCTGATCCACGAGCGCGACATCGCGGACGTGGCGGTCCGCGCGCTCACCACCGGGGGGCACGAGCGGGCCGCGTACGTGATCACCGGACCGGAGTCGATCCCGCAGGCCGAACTGGTGCGGATCATCGGCGAGGTGACCGGCCGCGACGTGCGGTGGGAGGAACTGCCCGCCGAAGTGGCGCGTGAGCAACTGGCCGCCGCGTGGGCCAGCGCGGAGTTCGCCGATGCCCGGCTGCGGGCCTGGGCGGGCTTCGTGGACACCCCGGAACGGGTCACCGACACGGTGGAACGGCTCCTGGGACGGCCCGCCAGGACCTTCCGGTCATGGGCCGAGGACCACGCGGACGACTTCCGCTAGCCGGCCCGCCGCGGCCGCGGAGGCCGGCCCGCCACCCCGCCGGGCCCGACGCGGGGCCCCTCCGGCGCGCGGCGGCCGCCCGCCGCCGTGTCAGGCACGGGTGGCCGGCGGCCCGCCGCCGGACCCGGCGCGGGCGTACCGGCCGGGGGCGATGCCCACGATCCGCTTGAAGTGCCGGGTGAGGTGGGACTGGTCGTGGAAGCCGACCGAGGCCGCCACCTCGCCCGGTGGCCGCCCGTCGAGCAGCAGCCGGCGGGCCAGGTCGACGCGGCGGGACGTCACGTACTGGTGCGGCGCGATACCGAAGGCGGCGCTGAAGGCGCGCACCAGATGGGTCGGGTGGGCGTGGACCAGGCGCGCGGCCTCCTCCAGGGTGACGGCGTCCGGCAGCCGCTCGTCGAGGAGTTCGCGCAGCCGCCGGGCCACCCCGCGGGAGGGCGCGGTGCCGCGCCGGACCGCCTTGGGGCGCAGGTGCTCGCGCAGCCGCTCGCTGACGAAGGCCAGACGGCTCTCCGCCTCGAACTCCTCCCCCCGCCGGGTGAGAACCGCGTGCAACTGGCCCACCCGGGTGCGCAGGACGGGATCGGAGAGGATCGGGCCGTCCACCGCCGGGCCGATGAGGCTCTCGTCCAGCTGCGTCATGTCGAGGTAGAGCACGCGTTTGCGGAAGCCGTGCGAGGTGGCGGGCGAGCCGTTGTGCGGAACCTGCGGCGGCAGCAGGCTCACGGTGTCCCGCGGGGTGCCGAGCGCGTGGCGGTCCAGGTCGTAGCGGACCGCGCCGTCGTCCACCATCAGCAGGGTCCAGGCGTCGTGGACGTGCATCGGGTACGCGTGCTCGGTGAAGCGGGCGTGCAGGACCTCCACGACGCCGGCCACCGGCGGTCGCCAGGCGGAGAGCTGCTGACCGGGGACCATGCCAGGAACGTACAAGACCCGGCGGGCGGGCACCCGGCAGTCTCGCGGCATGAGAAACACCGACGAGACCGAGCGGGCAGGCGGCGCCGGGGGCGGGACCGCCGCCGTCCGCTTCGACACCAAGATCGCCGTACTGCTGCGCGAGGACCTGGAGCCCTGGCAGCGGCTGAACGTGACCGCCTTCCTGGTCAGCGGGATCGGCACGGCCGTCCCCGAGCTGATCGGCGAACCGTACGAGGACGCCGACGGCAGCGGGTACCTGCCGATGTTCCGCCAGCCGGTGCTGGTCTTCGAGGGGTCGAAGGCGACGCTGACCGCCGCGCACGGCCGGGCGCTCGCCCGTGAGCTGCCCACCGCCGTCTTCACCTCGGACCTGTTCGGCACCGGCGACGACCGGGACAACCGGGCGGCCGTGCGGGCGGTGGGCAGGGACCGGCTCGACCTGGTGGGGATGGCCCTCCACGGGCCGCGCAACGCGGTGGACCGGGTCCTCAAGGGGGCGCGCATGCACCCCTGAGCGGCGGCGGTGCGCCCGGCGCCGCCCGTGGCGGGGTGCGGCGGGCCGCCGGGACACCGGCCCGGCCACGGCCCGCACCGCGGCCGGGCCGTGCGCGTGGCGCGGGCCCGCGGGAAAATCCTCCCGCGCGATGTCGATCCGGGCGCGCCCCGTTCGTCGTCATGGTGTGCGGCGCCTCGCCGCGCGAGGACACCACAGCACCGACAAGGAGTTCCGACCGTGAAGTACATGCTGCTGATCAACGCCGGCGCGATCGACGAGAACGGGGCGGCCGCCGAGTGCGACGTCCGGGAGTGGGCCGAGTACGACAAGGCGGTCCGGGACGCCGGGATCCTGGTCTCGGGGGAGTCGCTGGCGGACCTGGTCACCGCCACCGCCGTCCGGGTCGGCCCGGACGGCGAGCGGACGGTCACCGACGGGCCGTTCGCCGAGACCCGCGAGGTCCTCGGCGGCTTCTACGTGATCGACGTCCCGCACCTGGACGCCGCGCTGGACTGGGCCGCCCGCTGCCCCGGAGCGCGCGGCAGCGGCTCGGTCGTGGTCCGCCCGGTCGCCGACTTCGGGGCCTGAACCGGTGCCGGAGCGGGTGGGTGGCGCCGGCCGGGCCGTGGAGGCCGTGTTCCGCGAGGAACACGGCCGGCTCCTCGCCTCCCTCACACGCCGGTTCGGCGACCTCGACCTGGCCGAGGAGGTCGCCTCCGAAGCGATCGAGGCCGCCCTGGCGCACTGGCCGGCGCAGGGCGTACCGGCCAGGCCCGGGGCGTGGCTGCTGACCACGGCCCGCCGCAAGGCCGTCGACCGGCTGCGCCGTGACCAGGCCTACGCCGCCCGGCTCGCCCTCCTGCAGGTGGAGGCGGACCGGGCCGGCCCCGCCCCGCCCGCGGACACCGGCACGGGGCTGCCCGACGACCGGCTCGGGCTGTTCTTCACCTGCGCCCACCCCGCCCTGCCGGCCGAGGCGCGCGGGGCGCTGATCCTGCGCTGCCTGGCCGGGCTGACCACGCCCGAGGTCGCCCGGGCCTACCTCGTCCCGCCGGCCACCATGGCCCAGCGGATCGTGCGGGCGAAGAAGAAGATCCGGGAGGCCCGGATCCCGTTCCGGGTGCCCGCCCCCGACGAGCTGCCCGCACGCCTGGCGGGCGTGCTGCAGGTCCTCTACTCGGTCTTCACCGAGGGGTACGCCCCCACCTCGGGCCCGGACCCGCAGCGGCCGGCCCTCGCCGAGGAGGCCATCCGGCTGACGCGGATACTGCACCGGCTGCTCCCCGCCGAGCGGGAGGTCACCGGGCTGCTGGCGCTGATGCTGCTGGTGCACGCCCGGCGCGGGGCGCGGACCGGCCCCGACGGGGCGCCGGTGCTGCTGGCGGACCAGGACCGCGGCCGCTGGGACCGCACGCTGATCGAGGAGGGCCGCGCCCTGGTGCCCGCCGCACTGGTGGGCGGCGCGCCGGGCCGCTACGCGGTGCAGGCCGCGATCGCCGCCCTGCACGACGAGGCGGCGGACTTCGCCGACACCGACTGGCCGCAGATCGTGGCGCTCTACGACGTGCTGCTCGCGCTGGCGCCGTCGCCGGTCGTCGCCCTGAACCGGGCCGCCGCGGTGGCGATGCGGGACG
Organism: Streptomyces sp. NPDC018031; assembly: GCF_044327625.1. NCBI lineage: Bacteria > Bacillati > Actinomycetota > Actinomycetes > Kitasatosporales > Streptomycetaceae > Streptomyces > Streptomyces sp. NPDC018031. Next base: position 50,544 of record NZ_JBIRFT010000022.1, on the reverse strand, counting down.
GCCCGCAGGCCGGTCTCGACCTGCTGGACGAGCTCGCGGGCGAGGAACGGCTGCGCGGCTACCACCCCTACCAGGTGGCGCGGGCGGACCTGCTGCACCGGCTCGGCCGGCTCCCGGAGGCCGCGGCCGCCTACCGGCGCGCGCTCGAACTGGCCGGCACCGAATCCGAGCGGGTCCATCTGCGGCGCCGGCTGGGCTCGCTCGGGGCGGCCCCGGAAGCCCCGGCCGCTCCGCCGCCGCCGGCCGGCCCGGACGGGCGCTGAGGCGTTGAGGGGGAGGGGCCAGGCGGACACGGCGAACGGGCGGGGTGGCATCACCCCGCCCGTTCGTCCTGCGTCGTCCGCGCCCCGCTCAGGTCCGGGCCGCGACCACGCCCACGGTCAGCAGTCCGAGCACCGCCCAGCTGAACCACAGCCAGCTGCTGCTGCCCAGCACCACCGTGTAGGCGGTCGCCAGGACCAGCCCCACCACCGTGCACCACGCCATCGCCTTCGCAGATCCGGGCATCCCCGCAACCTCCTCAACGAGGTCCCGGCGGCGCTCCGCCCGGACCACGGCCTAGGAGACCATCGTCCACCGGCGGGGCCGGTACCGCCATAGCCGGCGCGGATCCGGTCCGGCTCAGCGGCTGCGCGCCTGCAGTGAGGCGAGGTAGGCGTTGTACGCCTCCAGCTCGCGGTCACCGTCCCGGTCGGCGACCCGGTCCTTGCGCCGCGCCTGCCGCTGCTCGGACCGGTACCACTGGTAGACCAGCGCCAGCAGCACCACGACCGAGGGAATCTCGCTGAAGGCCCAGGCGATGCCGCCGGCCGCGTTCTGGTCGCCGAGGACGTCGATGCCCAGGGAGGCCGGCGGGTGCTTGTAGGCGTCGACCATGGGCTCGGAGGCCATCATCAGGGAGATGCCGAAGAAGGCGTGGAACGGCATGCCCGCGAACAGCTCGAGCATCCGCATCACATAGCCGGGCCGGTGCGGTCCGGGGTCCACGCCCATGATCGGCCAGAAGAAGACCAGGCCGACGGCGAGGAAGTGGACCATCATCGCGATGTGGCCGGGCTTGCTCGCCATCAGGGTGTCGAAGAGCGGGGTGAAGTACAGCCCGTACAGGCTCGCGATGAACAGCGGGATGGTGAAGACCGGGTGGGTGACGACCCGCATGTACCGGCTGTGCAGCAGCGCCACCAGCAGCTCGCGCGGGCCCTTGCGGCCGCGCCCGGCGGCGGGCAGCGCGCGCAGGGTCAGCGTCACCGGGGCACCCAGCAGGATCAGGATCGGCGACAGCATGCTGATCACCATGTGCTGCACCATGTGCACGCTGAACATGACCATGCCGTAGTCGTTGAGCTTGGTGCACATGACCAGGGCGATGGAGAGCACGCCGAGGACGAACGCCACGACGCGGCCGATCGGCCAGCCGTCCCCGCGCAGCCGCAGCCGCAGCACGCCCCACCCGTACAGCACGAGCGCCAGCGCGCAGGCGACGAGGAAGAACGTGTCGCCCCCGAACTCCAGCCCGCGCGAGAGCGTGAACGGCGGCAGATCCATCATCATGCCGTGTCCGCCGTGGTCCATCCGATCTCCCTGTTCTGCCGGGTTTTGCGCCGATCCGCCCCACCAGACTAGAACCGCCCCCGCCGGCGGTTCCGGGCGGGGGCGGTACCACGCCGGGTCGCGCCGCCGTACGAGCGGCGCGACCCGGCGTCGGGGCGCGTGATCAGCTCACAGCACGCACTCGGCTTCCACGTACCGGTCGGCGGGCACGGTCTTGAGCCGCTCCACCGCCTCGGCCAGCGGCACCAGGGTGATGTCGGTGCCCCGCAGCGCCGTCATCATGCCGAACGCCCCGCTGTGGGCGGCCTCCACCGCGTGCCAGCCGAAGCGGGTGGCGAGCACCCGGTCGTAGGCGGTGGGCGTGCCGCCCCGCTGCACATGCCCCAGGATCACCGGCCGCGCCTCCTTGTCCAGGCGCCGCTCCAGCTCCACCGAGAGCTGGCGGGCGATACCCGCGAACCGCTCGTGCCCGTAGATGTCCTTGCCGCCGGTGTCGAACTCCATCGAACCGGCCCGCGGCTTGGCCCCCTCGGCGGCGACCACGATGGCGAACTTCTTGCCCGCCGCGAACCGCCGGCCGACCACGTCGGTCAGCTCGTCGATGTCGAACGGCCGCTCCGGGACCACGATCGCGTGGGCACCCGCGGCCATGCCGGAGTGCAGCGCGATCCACCCGGTGTGCCGCCCCATGACCTCCACGATCAGCACCCGCTGGTGCGACTCGGCGGTGGTCTTCAGCCGGTCCAGGGCCTCGGTGGCGACCCCGACCGCGGTGTCGAAACCGAACGTCACATCGGTGGCCGCGATGTCGTTGTCGATGGTCTTGGGCACCCCGACGATCGGCAGACCGGCGTCCGACAGCAGCCGGGCCGCCTTCAGGGTGCCCTCGCCGCCGATCGGGATGACCGCGTCCAGCCCGAGCTCGGCGACGTGCCCCTTGGCCCGCTCGACGCCGTCCCGAAGGTGCGCCGGCTGGACCCGGGAGGAGCCGAGGATGGTGCCGCCGCGGGCCAGGATGCCCGCGACGGCATCCAGGTCGAGGGGGCGGTGATCGCCTTCCAGCAGGCCCTTCCAGCCGTCGTGGAAGCCGATGACCTCGTCGCCGTGATCGACGACGGCACGGTGGACGACGGAGCGGATGACGGCGTTCAGACCGGGGCAGTCGCCGCCGGAGGTGAGCACACCAATACGCATATGTCCGAGATACCTCTGCAACTCAACCGGACGGGGCCCGGACCCCTTCGTCCGGTCGGATCACCGCCACCCTAAACCAGCCGGTGCGCTCCGTCGGGGCGGTGGCCAACAGGTGGACGCCCCCCGAGGCGGGCGCGCCCACCGGTCGACGACGGCTCAGGCGGACTGGGTGGCCGCCGCGATCCGCTCCGCCCGGAGCGCGTCGTACCACTGGTCGTTGACCGGCGGCAGCGCGTTCACGTCGAGCGCCAGCTTGAGCAGCAGGTCCGCGATGAGCGGGTTCCGGGCCAGCACCGGTCCGTGCATGTAGGTGCCGAACACGGTGTCGTTGTACGCGCCCTCGTAACCGTCCCCGGTGCCGTTGCCGTTGCCGAACCGCACCCGGGCGAAGGGGCGGGCGGTGGGCCCCAGGTGGGTGACGCCCTGGTGGTTCTCGAACCCGGTCAGCGGCGGCAGGCCCAGCCGCTCGTCGATGTCCGCCAGCACGTCGCCGACGCACCGGGCGCCCTCGCCCCGGGTGCTGACCACGTCCAGCAGGCCCAGGCCCGGCTCCCGCTGGCCGAGGTCGTTGATGAACTCGTGGCCCAGGATCTGGTACCCGGCGCACACCGAGAACACGATCGCCCCGTTGGCGACCGCCCGGTTGAGCCCGCCGTCGCGGCGCAGCCGCTCGGCCGCCAGCCGCTGCGGACGGTCCTCGCCGCCGCCGATCAGGTAGATGTCCCCGGAGGTGGGGATCTGCTGGTCGGAGCGGACGTCCAGCCGGGAGACGTCCAGGCCGCGCTGGCGCGCGCGGCGCTCCACGACGAGCGCGTTCCCCTGGTCTCCGTAGGTGCTCAGCAGGTCGGGGTAGACCCACACCAGGCGCAGGCTGTTCTGGCTCATGATCGCAATCCTTCTACGTACTGCCCAGCGGGCTGCGTTGGGGGGTCAGTTGCCGACGCGGCGGCGCAGGTCCTGGAACGCGGTGTAGTTCGCGATGGTCTCGATCCTGCCGGGCGGGCACATCCGAACCGCCTCGTCGACGTCCTCGCAGACCCGGAACTCCAGGCCGGCGACCTCCAGCCGCACCGCGAGGTCCAGCTTGCGGTCCCCGATGACGCAGATCGGTCGCCCGGCGAGCCGGGTGTAGTCCACGTCCCACAGCCACGAGGTGTCGGTGCCGTCGGCGCCGCGCGCGTTCACCGAGAGGATCACCGGCGCGGGCGGGGCGTCGATCAGCGAGAAGGTCTCCAGCCAGCCCGCCGGGTTCTTCGCCAGCAGCAGACGCATCTGGCGGTCCATGAAGGTCACCACGTCGTACCGGCCGGCCACCGCCTGCACCTGGTACATCCGCTCCAGCGCGACCTGCGGCGGCACGCCGAAGACCGCGGCGACGGCGGCCGAGCTGGCCGCGTTCGCCTTGTTGGCGCGGCCCGGCAGCTGGAGGTGGATCGGCCAGGCCGAGCCCTGCGGGTCCAGCACGTAGTCACCGTGCAGCACCCAGCTGGGCGCGGGGCGGCGGAAGCCGCACTCGCCGCAGCCCCAGTCGTCGCCGGGACGCTGCAGCACGCCGCCGCAGGACGGGCAGGACCAGGCGTCGTCCTTCCACTCCTGGCCGGCCGCGACCCACACCACGTTGGGGGAGGAGGAGGCGGCCCACACGATCAGCGGGTCGTCGGCGTTGGCCACCACGACGGCCTTGGTGCCGGACAGCCCCTCGCGCCACTTCTCGGCGAGCATCCGGGTCTCCGCGGCCCGGTCGAGCTGGTCGCGGGAGAGGTTCAGCAGCGCGATGCACTTGGGCTCGGTGTCCCGGGCCACTCCGGCCAGGTACTTCTCGTCCACCTCGATCACGCCGTAGCGGGCGTCGCTGCCGGCGGCGAGCGCGGAGGTGATGCCGGCCGGCATGTTGGCGCCCAGCGCGTTGGAGACCACCGGACCGGCGGCCCGCAGCGCCTCGGCGATCAGCCGCGTGGTGGTGGTCTTGCCGTTGGTGGCGGAGACCAGGGTCACATCGAGGTGTTGCGCCAGCGCGCGGAGCAGGTCCGGATCGAGTCTGAGGGCCACCTTGCCCCCGATCACCGAGCCACTGCCCCGGCCCGCGGCCTTCGATACCGCGGCCGCTGCCTTGCCCGCCGTCACGGCCAGCTTGGCCCGCGGCGACAGCGGGTCCGAGTTGCCTGCCATCTCCTAGATCCTCCTTGCGTCCGGCGCCGCGCCCATGCCCCCTGGGGCGCCGGTGGATACGCCCCCGTCACGCCTGAATCACCCTCGCGGCCCTTCCGCCACGGGAGCGACCCCCTGCCGGGAGGCATCGGTCGTGGATCAGCCTATCGAGATCCGGCCGTCGTCCCGAATCCCTCCCCCTCGGCGCTTCGGCCGGGAGAGGTACCCCCGGCCCGCATGACCGTACCCTTGCGGGCATGCGAAAGAGCGTGATTCCCGGCAGCTCAGGCGTGGTGCACCCGATGCGGCTGCTCGGCGATCCGGTTCTGCGCGCTCCCTGCGAGGAGGTCACCGTCTTCGACGGGTCGCTCGCCGCGCTCGTCGAGGACCTCTACGCCACCATGTACGCCGCCCAGGGCGTGGGCCTCGCCGCCAACCAGATCGGGGTCGGTCTGCGGGTGTTCGTCCACGACTGCCCGGACGACGAGGACCGCCGCCATCTGGGGCACATCGTCAACCCCAGGCTGGTGGAGGCGGACGGGGTGACCGTCCGCGGCCCCGAGGGCTGCCTGTCGCTGCCCGGCATCGAGGCGGGGACGCCCCGTTTCGACCGCGCGGTCGTGGAAGGGGTGACCATGACCGGCGAGCCGCTGCGGGTGGAGGGGACCGGCTTCTTCGCACGCTGTCTGCAGCACGAGTGCGACCACCTCGACGGTGGGCTGTTCACCGACCGGCTGGCGGGGCTGCGGCAGCGCCGGGCGCTGCGGGCGGCACGCCGGGCGCCGTGGGCGCGCCCCCGGCGGGGCTGACCGGCCGGGAACGCGCGCCGGGCGGGGTCAGAAGCCGGGACCGTCCCGCCGGTCGCCTGCCGTCGCCAGCCGCCCCCACAGCAGGTCGGTGAGGTTGCGCACCAGGTCGGCCCGGGGGCACGGGCGCTCCCGCAGCCACCAGTCGCCCGCCGCGTACATCATGCCGACGATCCCGTGGCCCCAGGCGCGGGCCGCCGCCCGGTCCCCGGAGTCCAGGTCGACGCGCTCGGCGATCACCTCGGCGAGTTCCTCCCCCATGCGGCGGAGCAGGGGAGCGGAGTGCCGGCCCACGTCGAAGCCCTGGTCGGACTCGGTCTGCTGGTCGTCCTCGGCCGGGTGCATGAGGAACCGGTACACCTGCGGGCGCGCCTCGACCGCCGCCAGGTAGGTGTCCAGGGTGGCCTCGACCCGCTCCCGCCGGTCGGAGGGCGCGTCGAGCGCGTCCCGCAGCGACGCCAGCAGGGCGTCGGTGTGCCGCTGGGCCAGTGCCCGGTACAGGCCGCCCTTGTCGCCGAAGTGGCGGTAGAGGATCGGCTTGGTGATGCCCGCCTCGGCGGCGATGGCGTTCATCGAGGCCTCGGGGCCGTCGCGCAGCACCACCCGGTCCGCCGCCTCCAGCAGCTCCCTGCGGCGCTCCTCGGTGTCCCCCGGTCTGCGGCCGGGCGCGGCCGTGTCCCGGCCGTCCCGTGGCCGTTCGTCGTCCCGTCGGCCGGTCCCGGTGTTCATGGTGGTTGCCTCCCCGCCCCTGGTGTTTCCGCGACGCATGCGCAACGTAACACTTCGCCGCAGGTGAGGGGCGTGCCGAACGAGGGAGTTGACATCTTCTACTCACGAGTAACAGACTCACGTTACCGCTAGTAACAAGTGTGCAGGAGGGGCCATGGCCGAGTTCTCTTTCGAGCTCAACGACGACCAGAAGGCCGTACGTGACTGGATTCACGGCTTCGCCGCGGACGTGATGCGCCCGGCGGCCGCCGAGTGGGACGAGCGCGAAGAGACGCCGTGGCCGATCATCCAGGAAGCCGCGAAGGTCGGAATCTACTCCCTGGACTTCTACGCCCAGCAGTACTTCGACCCCACCGGACTGGGCATCCCGATGGCCACCGAGGAGCTGTTCTGGGGCGACGCGGGCATCGCCTTGTCGATCATGGGCACCGGGCTGGCGGCCGTGGGCGTGCTCGCCAACGGCACCGAGGAGCAGATCGGCACCTGGATCCCGCAGATGTACGGCGACGCCGACGACGTGAAGGTCGCCGCGTTCTGCTCCTCCGAGCCGGACGCCGGGTCGGACGTCGCCGCCATGCGCACCCGGGCCGTCTACGACGAGGCCAAGGACGAGTGGGTGCTGAACGGCACCAAGACCTGGGCCACCAACGGCGGCATCGCCAACGTCCACGTGGTGGTCGCGGTCGTCGACCCGGAGCTCGGGTCCAAGGGCCACGCCTCCTTCATCGTGCCGCCGGGCACGCCCGGCCTGTCCCAGGGGCAGAAGTTCAAGAAGCACGGCATCCGCGCCTCGCACACCGCCGAGGTGGTGCTGGACGGCGTCCGGGTGCCCGGCTCCTGCCTGCTGGGCGGCAAGGAGAAGCTCGACGAGCGTCTCGCCCGGGCCCGGGAGAAGGCCCGGTCCGCCGGCGACCGGGTGAAGAACGCGGCGATGGCCACCTTCGAGGCGTCCCGCCCGGCGGTCGGCGCCATGGCGGTGGGCACCGCCCGCGCCGCGTACGAGGTCGCCCTCGACTACGCCCGCACCCGGGAGCAGTTCGGCCGTCCCATCATCGACAACCAGGGCATCGCCTTCCAGCTCGCCGACATGCGCACCCGGATCGACGCCGCCCGGCTGCTGGTCTGGCGCGCCTCCTGGATGGCGGTGAACGGCAAGCGGTTCACCGCCGCCGAGGGGTCCATGTCGAAGCTCTTCGCCAGCGAGGTCGCCAAGACCGTCACGGCCCAGGCCGTACAGATCCTCGGCGGCAACGGCTTCACCCGTGAGTACCCGGTGGAGCGGATGCACCGGGACGCGGCGATATACACCATCTTCGAGGGCACCAGCGAGATCCAGCGGCTGGTCATCGCCCGCACCCTGTCCGGCGTCCACATCCGCTGACCACCCGGCCGGTGCCGGTGCGGCGGGTCGCCGCGGCTGTGGGGGCCGCGGGGACCCGCCGCACCCGCGCCACGGCACCCGCGCCACGGCACCGGTCCGCCGCCCGGCCCCGGTACCCCCGCGGCGGCCGGCCGCCGGAACGGCACCCCGGGGCGCCGCCGCCGAGCGGGTGCCGCCGCCCCGGCCCCGCCGCCCCCTGCCGGGACCGGCCCGCACCCGCGGCGCCGGCCCCGCCGCCCTCACTCCGGGCCGGACCGCGCCGCCGCGCCGGCCGCCGGCTCCCGGTGCCACAGATGGTGCATGGCGTAGGAGCGCCACGGACGCCAGCCCTCGGTGTCGCCGGGCCGGGCCCCCGCCTCCCGCATGCCGGCGGCGATCGCGACGTCCCCGGTGAGGAGGACATCCGGGTCGCCCAGTGCCCGCATCCGGATGTACCCGGCGGTCCAGGGGCCGATGCCGCGCAGCGCCAGCAGCGCCCGTTCCGCCTCTTCACGGTCGACGCCCGCGTCCAGGCACACCGTGCCGTCCGCCAGCGCCGTACTCACCGCGCGCAGCGCGGCACGGCGGGACTCGGGCATCCCGATCTCCGCCAGCGACGCCTCGGCCAGTGTCTCCACCGACGGGAACAGACGGGTCAGCGAGCCCCAGGCCCCCGGCCCGGGCGAGCCCCAGGCGGGCGCCGGCAGCGGCTCGCCGTACGCCTCCACCAGGGCCTGCCCCAGCCGGCGCCCGGCCGCCACCGAGACCTGCTGGCCCAGCACCGCCCGCACCGCCAGCTCCTGCGGATCGGCCGCCCCGGGCGCCCGCATGCCCGGCCGGCGGGCCACCCGGGCGCCCAGCACCGGGTCCGCGCCCAGCCGCTCGGTCACCGCGAACGGATCGGCGTCCAGGTCGAACAGCCGCCGTATCCGCTGGGTGGCGGTGGTCAGGTCGCGCAGCTCGCTCAGGTGCAGCCGGCACGCCAGCCAGCCCTGGTCGTCCGGGCCCTCGGTGACCTCCGCCACCCCGAAGCCGTGCGGCAGCCGCAGGGTGCGCCGGTACACCCGGCCCCGACCGGCTCCGGGGGCCGTCCGGGCACCGTGCCCCCCGGTCACCTCCTCGACGCCCGGGACGGCCCGGTGGGCCAGGTAGTCGAAGAGCTCGGCGCCCGCGTACGGGCCGCGATAGGCCAGCCGCAGCGGGATGCCCCCCGGCCCCTGGGGCGGCGTGGGCGGTCCGCCCGTCCCGGCGGCCACGGCGGCCGGGATCACCACCCGGCCCGGCTGCCGGGTGCCGCCCGCCCGGTCGCCCGGCCCGTCACCGGGGCCGGGGGGACGCTCGCGCACCGCCGACGCCGCCCGTCCGGCCCGGCCGGCCGTCGCCCGTCCGGCCCGGGCCGCGGCCGCCGGCCGGTGCCCCCGCAGCTCGGTCGGCGTCGCCGCGTACACCTCGCGGATGGTGTCGTTGAACTGCCGGACGCTGGCGAATCCCGCCGCGAACGCCACCTCCGCCGACTGCAACGCGGTGGTCTGCAGCAGCACCCGGGCGGTGTGCGCCCGCTGGGCCCGGGCCAGCGCCACCGGGCCCGCGCCGAGCTCCGCGTTCAGCTGGCGCTGCACCTGCCGGGCGCTGTAGCCCAGCCGGACCGCCAGTCCGGCCACTCCCTCCCGGTCCACCACCCCGTCCCCGATCAGCCGCATGGCCCGCCCCACCACGTCGGCCCTCGCGTTCCACTCCGCCGACCCCGGCACCGCGTCGGGCCGGCACCTGCGGCAGGCCCGGAAGCCCGCCCGCTGGGCCGCGGCGGCGGCCGGGAAGAACCGGACGTTCTGCCGCTTGGGGGTGACCGCGGGGCAGCTCGGCCGGCAGTAGATGCCGGTCGTGGAGACCGCGAAGAAGAACTCGCCGTCGAACCTGGCGTCCCGGCTGCACACCGCCTCGTACATGCTGTCCTCATCCATCACGCCTCCACTGTGCGGCAGCCGCGGGCCGGATGCTGGCGGGAATCGGACATCGCCCGCTGCTGATGCGAACCGCACCGGCCTGGGAGAACATGGGACCGCGGCGGGCGGGCCGGAGTGTGTGGCGGAAGACGGAGACAGGGAATGGGTGTAGGCCCGGCGGACGGTCACCGGGGCCCGGAAGGCGGCCGCAGCGGCCTGGACGAGCATGCCGTCGCCCGGCTGCTGTCCAGCGCGGACGCCGAATCCCTGCTGGCCGCGCTGATGGCCGCGGTCGATCCGGGCCGCGGCGACGCCGTGGACATGGGGCTGCTCTACCGGGCGGACGACGACGGCATGATCCGGCTGGTGGCCGCGGAGGGGCTGGACGAGCGGGTGCTGGACCAGTACCGGGTGATGTCGCTCGACGCCGGGCTGCCGGCCGCCCAGGTGGTCCGCGAGCACGAGGCCGTCTACGCGCTGCCCGGGGAGTCCGAGGAGTCGGGGCAGCCCGCCCCGGAGACCGCGGCGGCCGAGTTCGCGGTGCTGCCGCTGCTGATCGGCACCCGCTGCATCGGCTCGGCGGTCCTCAAACTCTCCCGCCGGGAGACCCTGGACACCGCCCGGCACCGCGACTTCCTCGCCCTGGCGGCGCTGTGCGCGTACCGCCTGGACCAGTTGCTCGACCTGGAACGCCAGGCCACCGGCGGCACGAAGCCGCAGGCCGGGACCCGGTTGCTGCCGTTCCGGACCCGGGACCGGGCCGGCATGCTGGAAATGGCCATGGCCAACGCCGGCATCGGCTCCTTCGACTGGGACTTCCCCTCCGGCCGGCTGGTCTGGGACGAACGGATCTGCCGGCTCTTCGGTATCGCCCCCGCCGAGTTCGACGGCCGGGTCGAGACGTTCTACGCGGCACTGCACCCGGACGACCGGGCCACCGTCGACCAGGCGCTGGAGGAGAGCCTCCGCACCGGGCGCTACGTGGTGCACTACCGCATCGTGCGCCGTGACGACCGGGCGGTCAGGTGGATCGACGCCGAGAGCCGGGTGGTCTACACGCCGGGCGGGGAGCCCAGGGGCATGGTCGGCGTGGCCCGGGACAGCACCGAGGAGCGGGCCCGGGAGTACGAACGCCAGGCTCGCAAGGACTTCGTCCTCGGCATCACGCGGGCCTTCACCGCGGCCTCCTCCTCCGAGGACATCGTCTCGACCATGGCGGACACCGTGCTCCCGGCGTTCGGCGGCCAGCGCATGGCGATCTTCCTGAAGTCCGAGGACGGCGGGATGCGGCTGCTGGGCTCCCGGGGATTCGACGGTCACCAGGACCGGCTGCGCTGGATCGGTGAGATCGGTGTCGACAACCCCTACCTGGCGCCGCTGCTCGACGGTGAGCCGATGTTCATCAGCTCCCGGGAGGAGTTCATGGAGCGGGTCGGGGACCCCCGGCTGACGCCGCTGCCGGGCCTGCACGCCTGGGCCGTGCTGCCGCTGGCGACCGCCGACGGCCTGGTCGGGGTCTGCGTGATCGTCTACGAGCACCCGCACACGTTCTCCGCCGACGACCAGGTGCTCGGCGCGGGCCTGTCCGGCATCCTCGCCCAGTCCCTGGCCCGCGCCCGCCTCTTCGACGAACGGCGCGCCCACCTGACCGAACTGCAGGACCTGATGCTGCCCCGGCGGCTGCCGCGGCTGCCCGGGCTGGACGTGCTGGTGCGGTACCGCCCCGGCTCGGACGGGCTGGACGTCGGCGGCGACTGGTACGACGCGCTGCCGATGCCGGACGGCCGTATCGCCATGGTCATCGGCGACGTCCAGGGCCACAGCGCGCGGGCGGCGGCGGTGATGGGCCAGCTGCGGATCGCGATGCAGGCACATGCCACCGAAGGCCATGAACTCGCCTCGCTGATGTCCCGCGCCAACCGCACGCTGTGCGACCTGGACACCGACCTCTTCGCCACCTGCGCCATCGTCGACATCACCGCGGCGGACGGCACGCTGCGGGTGGTGCGGGCCGGCCACCCGCCGCCCATGGTGCTGGGGCCGGACGGCCGGGTCGTCGCACTCGACGTGCCGGGCGGGGTGCCGCTGGGCATCTTCCCGTGCGCGGGCCGGGACTACCCGGTGACCGAGGTGAACCTGCCGGAGGGCGCGACGCTGCTGCTCTACACGGACGGCCTGGTCGAGGAGCCGGGCGTCGACTACGACGACGGGGTGGCGCGACTGGCCGGGCGGCTCGGGTACCGGCCGGGCGCCGCGGACGGTTCCGGAGGACCGCCGGACCTGGAGGCGCTGGCCGAGCGCGTCCTCGCGCCCGCGGTCGCGGGGTCCGGTCACGACGACGACGTGGCCGTGGTGCTGGTGCGCCGCCACCCGCCGGCCGGCCGCTGAGGGCGCCGGCCGGGCGGCCTGGCGTCCCGGGCGGTGCCGGGTGCCCGCGCGCCGGAACCGGACGCGGACCCCGCCGAGATGGTGAGCTAGGTCCTCGGCGGCGGCACGACCGGTCGAGGGAAGGGTTCCGTGGTGGTGGCGAGGGTGTGGCGGGCGGGGGCGGCGGCGTACCGGGTGGTCCGGGTGGGGGCGGCGGTGTACCGGGCGGTCCGGGCGGGGGCGGGACCGGCCGGCGCGGTGCCGCTGTGGCCCGGCGTCCGCGCCGCGCGCGGGTGCCGGGTGGCCCGAGTGCTGGTGCCGCTGCGGCTGCTGGCGCTGGCCGTGATGCTGGCCCCGCGCGCGACCGGCCTGCGCCGCACCGGCGCGCGCAGGTGCGCGGCGGCCCTCAGCGGCCTGCGGTGACCTCCGGGCCACGGGCCCGCTCGCGCTGCCCCGGCCACCACCGCCCCGACTACCTTGTTTGCATCTGCTTGCCACCCCTCCGTCCGGCACGCGACGGTTGACACCACACCACCCCGGTGACCGCACCAGGCCGGGGCGCACCGAGTGGCACCTCTCGCGGCCCGACCGCCGCGTGCAAGTCGCGACGGCCCGCGAAGGTCGCCGGCGCCGTCGAGAGGAGGATCCCGATGCGCGACGGCTCGTGCGGAGACGACGGGGACGTGGCGGAGGGCGCGGCGGCGGGGAGGGCTCCCGCGCCGGTGCCTTCCGGGTCGCCGCGGAGGTGGCCGTCAGTGGGCGCTTCACGGCATGTGTGGTGGGAGGGGGTGCGTACCGTGCTCGGTGTGGTCGAGGCGGTCGCGGTCCTGACCGACGCGCAGGCCCTCGCCGTTGTGGCGAGGGCGCTCACCGCGGTGAGTGGCACGGTCGCCGACGCCGGCAAGCCCGAGCGACCGTGACACGTGGGTCCGGTCGCCCTGCGGCGGCCGGGCCCCCTGCCGTTTCCGGCGTGCTCCTTACAGGTAACAGCATCGGGAGACGGCGGCCAAGGGCAGTCCGTCCGATCGGGCTCAAGCAGGCGCACGAAATCCCTTTCGTGCGCGGGAAGAAGGGGGGCGCTCTGTCCGCCCAGACCGATGCCTGTCTCGCCTGCGGCCGGGCGCTGCCGCCGCCCCGGAACGTGGGACGCCCCCGGGAGTACTGCTCGGCCACATGCCGCTCGGCGGGACGGCGCGCTCGCGCGCGCGAGGCTTCCCGTCAGGCGCGGCAGCGCGGCCCCTGCACGGTCGAGCTGGCGGGCCGGCGCTGTCCCCGGCAGGCCGAGTACACGCTGCTGGTGAACGGGGTGCCGTTCCGGTTCTGCCCCGCCTGCTACCCCATGGCGACGCAGTACCTGCTGGACCAGGGCGTTCCGGCAACCGGGATCGAAGTGCCCCGGCGCCCGGTCCCGTCCGAGCCCGGCCGGACGCTCCCGACCGGCACCGCCCGCCCGGAGTCGGGCCCCGCCCGCCCGACGCAACTCCTGCTGGTCGAGGACGACGAGGCGGTTCTCCTGGCCCTCCGGGCGGTGCTCATGCGCTGGGGCTACGAGGTCCTTGTCGAGGGAACCGGACGAGCCGGTCTGCGCAGCGCCTACCTCCAGCGCCCGGACCTCGTGCTGCTCGACGTGATGCTGCCCGACATCGACGGATTCGAAGTGCTGCGGCGACTGCGTACCGTCAGCGATGTCCCGGTCATCTTCCTGACGGCGCGCAGCGACAGCGTCGACGTGGTCGTCGGACTGACCAGCGGCGCGGACGACTACATCGTCAAGCCCTGTCAGCCCGTCGAGATCGCCGCGCGCATCGAACGCGTACTGCACCGCTACCGGGCCGCGGAGGGGCGGGGCGACGACGTGTACGACGACGGCCTGCTGCGGCTGGACTCGCAGCGGCAACAGGCGTGGGCCGCTGGTTCCCGACTGCCGCTCACCACAGCGGAGTTCCGCGTGCTGAACCGACTCGTTCGCCACGCGGGCGTCATCCAGCACGTCGGGAGGCTCCTCGACGAGGGCTGGGACGATCCGGACCCGACCGCCCACGGGCGGGTCAAATTCGTCATCTCCCGGCTGCGCGGCAAGCTCGACCGTACGCCTGTGGGCGGTGGATCCATCGTCTCGGTCCGCGGCGTCGGCTATCTCTACCGCTCGCCCACCACGCCTCCGCTCCCTGCTCCCCGGCGTGATTCCGCACCGGCCGGATACGGTCACGCGCGCTCTTTGGGAGACCCCTGAACACTGCGGACGGACGGATGGCAGGACAGGCGGAAGGCCGAGCAGCCGCTCGATGGGTGCTCCTCGACCCGGATGGCAGTGTCACCTGAGCGCATCGGAGGGCGGACGGCGGCGGGCGGCCGCGCCGGTCAGCCGCCGGACACCGCCGCCGTCCAGCGCGCGAACTCCTCGGGCGTCCGCGGCCCCGGCTCGCCCGCGGACAGCAGTCCGTGCGCCCGCAGTACCTCCGCGGCCGCCATGCCCCACGGGCGGCGCAGCCTCGCCGCGTCCAGCAGCGCCTGGTCGCCCAGCAGTGCCGAGACCTCGCCGGTGCGCAGCCCGTCCGGCGCCAGCACCGCCGCGTCGTCCGCCCAGCGCAGCGCCAGGTCCACGTCATGGGTGGCCATCAGCACCGTGGTGCCCGTCTCCCGCAGCCGGCCCAGCACTTCGAGCAGCCGCTCCTGCCCGTGCGGGTCCAGCCCGGCCGTCGGCTCGTCCAGGATCAGCACCCGCGGACGCATGGCCACCGCCCCGGCGATGGCCGCGCGCTTGCGCTGCCCGTAGGAGAGCAGATGGGTGGGCCGGTCGTGCAGCGCCGTGATGTCCAGCGCCTCCAGGGCCTCGGCGACCCGGTCGCGCACCTCCTCCGGCGGCAGCCCCAGGTTCATCGGGCCGAAGGACACGTCCTGGCCGACCGAGGCGGCGAACAGCTGGTCGTCGGGGTCCTGGACGACCAGCTGGACGGCGGTGCGCAGCCGGGTCAGCGCCTTGCGGTCGTGGCCCACCCGCTCGCCGTCCAGCCGCAGTTCGCCCCAGGCGCACCGCAGCCCGCCGCTGAGCAGCCGCATCAAGGTGGTCTTGCCGCTGCCGTTGCGGCCGAGCAACGCCACCGAACGCCCTTCGCTGACGGCGAAGCACACCCCGCGCAGCACCGGGGGACCGTCCTCGTAGGCGTATCCGGCGTCGACGAGCTCCACGACCGGTGGCGGGGACGACGGGGTCATGGGACGAGCCTTTCGAGTACGAGGGTGAGGACGACCAGGCCCGTCAGCAGGGCCGCGGTGGCGCCGACGAAGCGCCTCGACACGGTCGCCGGGGGCAGCAGGACCCGCAGCGTGCCGTCGTAGCCGCGGCCGGCGAGCCCGGCCTGCAGCCGGCCGGCCCGGTCGAAGGCCCGGACGAACGCGATCGCGCCCAGCCCGGCCACCGACCGCCACGCCGCCGCCCGGCTGGTGTGGCCCAGCCGGGCGGCCTGCGCCTGGCGGACCCGGGACAGCGTGTCCAGGAGCAGGAAGCTGATCCGGTACATCACCAGCGCGACGTCGACCACGGCCGCCGGCACGCCGGCCCGCACCAGACGGGGGAACACGTCGGAGACCGGTGTGGTGAAGGCGAACAGCAGCACCCCCAAGGAGGCCGCGGAAGTCCGCAGCAGCAGCTGTCCGGCCTGCTCCGGGCCGCCCGGCGCCAGGGAGAGCGGCCCGTGCGGACCGCCCACCTGCACCAGCAGCGGCAGCGCCCCGGTGACGCAGAATCCGAGCGGTATCCGGAAGGCCCGCCACAGCTGCCGTCCGGCGACCCCCGCCGGGCCGAGGAGCAGTGCCAGCGTGGCGGCGGCCACCAGTGGCGCGCCCGGCCAGGGCGGCAGACAGACCGCGGTCACCGTCAGGCCGAGACCCAGCAGGGCCTTCTCCAGTGGATGGCGGTGGCGCCAGCGACTGCTGTGCGCCGCCGCGTCGATGGGCAGCACCGGGTCAGGCGGACCGGTCGGCGGCGGTGCCCGAGGGCCGTGCCGGCTCTTCCGGCGCGCCCGCGTCGGGTGCCGGCGGCAGGTCTGCGGCGGCGGCCGCCGCGGCGGCGCGGGCCTCGCCCTGGCGGCGCCCCTTGCGGAGCCCGAAGTAGTACGCCAGCACCCCGGCCCCCAGCGCGGCCTGCAGCGCGAACAGCGCCGACTCGATCTCTCCGGACGGGGGTTCGTACAGCGGACTGAACCACGGCTCGTAGTCCGGCTTGTTCTCGGTGATCGCCGTCTCCGCCTGGGCGTCGGCCCCGGCGAACGGCTCCTCCTTGTCGTCGCCGAGCCCCAGGACGACCGGCAGCACGGCGAGCAGCGCGACCACCGCCAGGATCAGTGCGTTGATCTTCGCGTTACGGCTCATGTCAGGCCACCGCGCCCTTCGTGCCGGTCGTGCCGCTCGCGTCGCCGGACCGCTCGCCCGGCAGCACGCCCAGCCGGGCCAGCTCGCCCTTGCTCGACTGCGTCAGCAGCCGCATCACCAGCACCGTCAGCAGCCCCTCGCTGACCGCCAGCGGAATCTGGGTGACCGCGAAGATGCCGCCGAACTTGGCCAGCGCGCCGGCGAATCCGCTGCTCGGGTCCGGGAACGCCAGGGCCAGCTGCACGCTGGTGACGCAGTAGGTGCTCAGGTCGGCGGCGAACGCGCCGAAGAACACACAGACCATCAGCGGCGCGCCGAACCGGCGCAGCAGCCGGTACAGGCCGTATCCCGCCCACGGGCCGACGATGGCCATGGAGAAGGCGTTGGCGCCCAGCGTGGTCAGTCCGCCGTGGGCCAGCAGCAGGGCCTGGAACAGCAGCGTGATGGTGCCCAGCACGGCCATGACGGGCGGCCGGAACAGGATGGCGCCGAGCCCGGTGCCGGTGGGGTGCGAACAGCTCCCCGTCACCGAAGGGATCTTGAGGGCGGACAGGACGAAGGTGAAGGCGCCCGAGGCGCCGACCAGCAGTGTGCTCTCGGGGTGCGTCTTGACCTCGCGGGTCAGCGCGCGCACCCCGTGGAAGACGAACGGAGCGGAAGCCGCGGCCCAGGCGGCGGCGTGCACAGGGGGCAGATAGCCCTCGGCTATATGCATGAGAAGGGAGACCTCTCCAGCACCTCGTGGATGGACGACACACCCTGGCCGGTCTCCTGGCTGACGGGTGATGCCGCCCGAACTCCGCCTTCCCGGGCGCCGCGGTACTTCCACGCCGTCCCAGTGGCTTCCCCGCGGGGATGGAGCCGGACTTCCCGATCACAGTGGCGAGGGCCGCACCGGTTCCACACCGGTTTCCCGTGCACCAAGGCCCTGTGACCTTAGTGCCCCATACGTGCTCACGACAAGCCATGGCAAGCAGCGCACAACCGCCGCACCGGCGGCCCGGGGCGGTGCCCAGCCGGCCGCCGGACCCGGCGCCGGGGCCCTCACAGCATCGGCGGCAGCGCCTGTTCGGCCCAGATGGTCTTGCCCCCGCGGGTGTAGCGGCTGCCCCATCGGGTGGTGAGCTGGGCGACCAGGTACAGACCGCGACCGCCCTCGTCGGTGTCCCGGGCCCGGCGCATCCTCGGCTGGGTACTGCTGGGGTCGGACACCTCGCAGGTCAGCACGTCGGTCCGGATCATCCGCAGTTCGATCGGGCCGCCCGCGTGCCGGATCGCGTTGGTGACCAGCTCACTGACGACCAGCTCGGTGGTGAACGACAGCAGGTCCAGTTCCCAGGCGGTCAGCTGTCGCATCACCAGCTCCCGGGCACGGGCCACCACGGCCGGGTCGGCCTCCAGCGCCCAGGTCGCCGTGTCCCGTTCCGGCACCCGCCGCGTCCGGGCCACCAGCAGCGTCACATCGTCCGGCAGGCGGGTGGGCGGCAGCCCGGCCACGATCTCCCGGGCCACGTCGTGCAGCGGCCGGTGCAGCGCGTCCGTCTGCACCAGCCGCTTCTGCAGTTGCTCCATGCCCTCGTCGACGTCGCCCTCGCCCCGCTCGATCAGGCCGTCGGTGTACAGCGCCAGCACACCGCCCGGCGTGACGTCGATCACCGACTTCTCGAACGGCAGCCCGCCCACCCCCAGCGGCGGGCCGGGGTTCATGGCCACGAAGGTCACCGTGCCGTCGGCGTCCACCACGGCCGGCGGCGGGTGCCCGGCACTCGCCATCGAACAGCGGCCGCTCACCGGGTCGTACACCGCGTACAGGCAGGTGGCGGCGAAGGTGTCCGGTCCGCTCTGGGCGGAGGAGTCGCCCGACAGGCCGGGGCCGGGCAGGGTCGGCACGCCGGGCTGCTCCGCGCCCACGGGCTGCTGGGCCCCCGCCGGTTCCGGCGCGCCCAGCGGCAGTTGCAGCACCAGGTCGTCCAGATGGGTGAGCAGTTCGTCCGGGTCCGGATCGAGGTCGGCGAGGGTCCGCACGGCGGTGCGCAGCCGGGCCATCGAGGCGGTCGCCCGCAGCCCGTGCCCCACCACGTCCCCGACCACCAGGGCGACGCGCGCCGAGGAAAGCGGGATGACGTCGTACCAGTCCCCGCTGACCCCGCCGATCGGATCGGCCGGCAGGTAGACGCTGGCGGTCCTGACCGCGGCGGTGTCCGCCGTGGCCGGCGGCAGCAGGGACCGCTGCAGGCTCACCGCCGCCAGATGCTCGCGGGTGTAGCGGCGCACGTTGTCCAGGGCCAGCGCGGCACGGGCGGCGATCTCCTCCAGCAGGTGCAGGTCGCCCTTCTCGAAGGCGGGCCGGGTGGGCGCGGTCCGCCACAGCATCAGGTTGCCCAGCAGGGTGTTCCCGGCGCACATCGGGACGCTGATCGCCGAACGGGTGCCGGGGACCGCGGTCGACCAGTCGGGTGGCCCGGGGCCGGTGCCCCCGCCCGCACCCTCCTCGCCGAGGAGGCCGAGGTCCGGCACCAGCACGCCCCGGCCCGGGCGGCTCGGGGAGGTCGGGACGGCCCCGGTGTGCACGGTGCCGGGCGTCCGCAGTGCCGCGGTGCCCTCCCCGGCCACCGCGGTGCGGCGCAGCGCCAGCCGCTCCCGCCGGTCCGGCACCGGCTCCCCGCCGGTGAACACCGGTTCGGTGACGTCGACCGCGATGGCGTCGGCGAGTGACGGCACCAGGGCGCCCGCCAGGTCCTCGCTGGTGGCCTGGGCCGACAGCGAGCCGCCCAGCACCGAGGTGGCCCGGTGCAGCACCTCGATCCGCTCGTGGATGCGGTGTTCGGCCGTCACGTCGCTGAAGGTGGCCGCCACCCCCAGGCACCGCCCGTCCGGTTCCTGCAGCCGGAAGGCGGAGACCCGCAGGATCACGCCGCTGCGCGGGTCGTGCAGGGTGCGGGCGGGGGTGGTGAAGCCCAGCAGCGGGTCCCCGGTGGCGATCACCTGTGCCAGCCGCTCGTCGAGGGCCTCGGCGTCCCGCGCCCACAGGAAGTCCCCCAGGCGGTGCCCGCGCAGGTCGGCGGGGATCCCGGTGTAGGGCAGCAGCGGGGTGTTGGTCCGCACCAGACGCAGCCCGGTGTCGAAGACGGCCAGCCCGAACCGGTTCTGCTGGAACAGTCCGACGGCCAGCGCGTGGTCCTGGCGCAACCGGGTGATCTGCTCGCCGGGCGCGCCCACCACCAGGTAGCCGGACACGCCGCAGGCCGCCGCCCGGCCCAGCGGCAGCACCCGGAACCCGACCTCGACCTCGCCGCCGGAACCGTGCCGCAGGACCGCGCGCCCCTCCCACGGCTCCGGGCCGGAGGGCCGCTGGGCCAGCACCTCGCCCAGCCGGGCCGGATCGGCGAGCAGCTCCGCCACGGGGTGCCCGCACACCTCCTCGGCCGGGCGCGCCACCATCCGCTCCGCCGCCGATGTCCAGGCCACCAGGGTGCCGGTGCCGTCCACCACGGCGGCGGCTGTGTCGTGGGCGGCGAAGGTGTAGCCGTCCTCACCCTTGGCACTGCGCATACGGACACACATCCCGTTTCTCGGCCGGACACCATGGTCTCAGCGCATCCGAGACGTGCACGACTCCAGAGGGGCGGGGTGTCGCCCATCCGGACCGTCGCGGCGGGTCGCGGGGCGGGTGCGCGGTGCGGCCGCGGGGGGGGGGCGGCCCCGCGGGCCCCCCCCCCCCCCCCCCCCCCCCCCCCCCCCCCCCCCCCCCCCCCCCCCCCCCCCCCCACCCCCCCCCACACACCCCAACCCCAAC
>NZ_JBIRFT010000022.1:0-30271 GCF_044327625.1 Streptomyces sp. NPDC018031 | reverse complement strand
CGCGCGGGCGGGGGGGGGGGGGGGGGGGGGGGGGGGGGGGGGGCGGGGGGCGGGCGGGGCCGCCGGGGCGCCCCCCCCCCGCGGCCGGGCGGACCGCCCGCCGTCAGCCGCCGCCCGGGGCCAGCCGCTTCTCCAGCAGCGTGACCGCGTAGCGCTTCCCGGCGTCCCCGTGCTTGGCCGGGGTCTCGCCCACGACCGTGTAGCCCGCGTCCTGGTAGTAGCGGCGCAGCCGGGCGTTGTTCGACAGGCAGTCCAGCCGGCACAGGGTCCGTCCGGCGGCGGCGATCCGGCGCTCCGCCGCGGCCAGCATGGTCCGGCCGGCTCCGGGAGGCGCGGTTTCGCGGTCCGTCATCAGGCGGTGGACGTATCCGGCCACCGGGGGCTGCGGACCCCAGGCGGCGACGTCCTCCCACCACAGCTCCCAGGCCCCGGCGCTGGGTCCGTCGGGCCCGAGCGTGGCGAGCCACACCTCGCCGTCCCGCAGCCGGGCCGCGAAGTGGTCCGCGCCCAGCTCGCCGGGCCGCCACTGGTCGATACCGGAGCCCTGCTGCCAGCGCGCGGCGGCGTCCCGCAACCGGATGAGTTCGGGGATGTCGCTGTGGTCGGCGAGCCGGAACGCGAGGGTCCGCTCATCCGTGGTGGGTTCGATCATGGTCCGATGGTGCCTGAGCGGCCGGTCGCGCGGTACGGCGGGTCTCCTCCGGACGGGGGCCGGTGCCGCGAGGGTTCCGACCCCGCCCCTACCCGACCCCGCCCCGTCCCGGCCCCGACCAGCCCGCACCGCCCGCGACGCGCCGCACGTGGGTGCGGGGCCGGTCAGCTTCGGGCGCGGCGGGGTCCGTCGTTCAGGTGGTGCCGGGGCGCCGCGGCGGTCGGGGCGGTGCCGGGTGCGGCACGGTAGCCGGATGCGTCGCCATATGCTCTCTTTCACCCTGCTTGGTCTGCTGCCCGGGATCGCCGGCTGTGTGTCGGTGGCCGGCGAGGAGGCCGGCTCCCGCCCGCAGGGGGATGCCAAGCCCCGTGCCACCGCGCGCTCCGCCGACCGGGCCGAGTCGTCCGGGCGCCCCGGGGGCACCCGGACGCCCGGTTCCGCCGGCCGGACCGCGGCCCCACGCGGCCCGGCGCCGGACGGGCCCGCGGACGGCCGGGCCCCGGCCGCGCGGCCGGTACGGCCCGCGCCCGCGGCTCCCCGGACGCCGTCCGGGACGATCCGTCCCCGGCTGCCGGTGCCGGAGGGCGTGCCGCGCGGTGTCCTGCCGGACGGGATGTCGGTCGGGCCTTTCTGCGAGCTGGCGGGTTCCGGTATGACGGAGGAGGAGCTGCGGGTGTGCCGGGGGCTCGACGGAGCCCCGTGACCGCGGGCGCCGGGGCGCCGCCTGTCCGGTGGCGGCCGGCGGGGCGGTCCGCGGTCCGGGCCGGCGGCCTCCTGGAAATGTGCGCGCTTGCAACTAAAGGCGTGTGCAATTACCGTCGTAAGGTCGGAAGTGGAACCCCGAGACCAGCGAAGGACGGGAGTCATGCACATCGATCTGTCCGGCCGTACGGCTGTGGTCACCGGCTCCACCAGCGGCATCGGCAGAGCGATCGCGGTGGCCCTGGCCCGGGCCGGCGCGGAGGTCGTGGTCAACGGCCGTGACCCGGAGCGCACCGCCAGGGCGGGGCGCGGCGTCGCCGAGGAGTCCGGCGGCGGCACGGTCCGATCGGTGGCCGCGGACGTGGCGACGGCCGAAGGAGCCGCGGCCCTGGTCGCGGCCGCCCCGGAGGCCGACATCCTGGTGAACAACACGGGGGTGTTCGGCGCCGCCCCGGTGTTCGAGATCCCCGACGGCGAGTGGCTGCGGTTCTTCGAGACCAACGTGCTCAGCGGGGTGCGGCTGGCCCGGCACCACACACCGCGCATGGTCGCCCGCGGCTGGGGCCGGGTGATCTTCATCAGCAGCGAGTCCGCGGTGATGACGCCGACCGAGATGGTCCACTACGGCATGACCAAGACCGCCCAACTGGCGCTCTCCCGGGGCATGGCGCAGGAAGTGGCCGGCACCGGCGTCACCGTCAACTCGGTGCTGCCGGGCCCCACCCTCACCCCCGGTGTGGAGGAGTTCCTCCGCGACCGGGTAGGCGCCGACGTGCCCCTGGAGGAAGCCGAGCGCCGCTTCATCGCGGAGGAGCGGCCGACCTCGCTGCTCGGACGGCTGATCCGCCCCGACGAGGTCGCCAACCTCGTCCTCTACACCAGCTCCGACCAGGCATCGGCCACCACCGGTGCCGCCCTGCGCGTCGACGGCGGTGTCGCCCCGACGCTCATCCCCTGACCCGTCTCACGGCACCCCGGCGGTGCCGCAGTACCACCACACCGGAAGCAGGTCCCATGACCACCACCACCCCCACCATCACCCTGAACAACGGCGTCCCCATCCCGCAGCTCGGCTTCGGCGTCTTCCAGGTGCCCGACGACGAGACCGCGGCGGCCGTCGGCCACGCGCTCGACGCCGGATACCGCAGCATCGACACGGCCGCCGTCTACGGCAACGAGAAGGGTGTGGGTGACGCCCTCGCCGCCTCCGGGCTGCCGCGCGACGAGTACTTCGTCACCACCAAGGTGTGGAACGAGGACCAGGGCTACGACTCCACCCTGGCCGCCTTCGACGCCAGCCTCGCCAGGCTGCGCCTGGACCACGTCGACCTGTACCTCATCCACTGGCCGGCCCCGGCCCGCGACCGCTACGCCGACACCTGGCGCGCCATGGAGCGGCTGCTCGCCGACGGGCGGGTGCGGGCCGTCGGCGTCTCCAACTTCCAGCCCGCCCACCTGCGCCGGCTGAGGGAGGACTCGGACCTCGTCCCGGCGGTCAACCAGGTCGAACTCCACCCGCGGCTGCAGCAGCGGGAGCTGCGCGCCTTCCACGCCGAACACGGCATCGCCACCGAGGCGTGGAGCCCGCTGGCGCAGGGCGCGCTGCTGGCCGACCCGGTCATCACCGGGCTCGCGGAGCGGTACGGGCGCACTCCGGCGCAGGTCATCCTCCGCTGGCACCTGCAGCTGGGCAACGTCGTCATCCCCAAGTCGGTCACCCCGGAGCGGATCCGGCAGAACATCGACGTCTTCGGGTTCGACCTCGCCGACGAGGACATCGCGGCCATCACCGCGCTGGACAGCGGCACCCGGATCGGCCCCGACCCGGACGCCTTCGCCTGACGCCCCTGCCGCGCCCCGCCGGGTCCGGCCGGCCGCCGCTCTCGGCCGGACCGGGGGAGCGGCGCGCCGTCCGGGAGGGGCTACCGCCCGCCGGGGACCAGCACACTGGCCAGGTCGTAGCTCACCGGCTCCGCCAGCTGGGCGTAGCCGCACGAGCGCGGATCGCGGTCCGGCCGCCAGCGGCGGAACTGCGTGGTGTGCCGGAAACGGTCGCCCTGCATGTGGTCGTAGCCGACCTCGCACACCCGCTCGCACCGCAGCGGCACCCAGGACAGGTCCTTCCGGCCGGACCACCGGCTGGGCGCCCCGGGCAGCCGCCCGGCCTCGTGCGCCGCCTCGTCGGTCCACCCCGCCCACGGATGCCCCTCGGCCGACGCCATGCGCAGCGGCTCCAGCTCGTCCACCAGCTCCCGCCGCCGGCGCATCGGGAAGGCCGCGCAGACGCCCACGTGCTGCAACCGGCCGTCGGCGTCGTACAGGCCCAGCAGCAGCGAGCCGACCACCGGGCCGGTCTTGTGGTGGCGGTATCCGGCGACCACGCAGTCCGCCGTACGCTCGTGCTTGATCTTGTACATCACCCGGGCGTCGGGCCGGTACGGCAGGTCCGGCGGCTTGGCGACCACCCCGTCCAGCCCGGCCCCCTCGAAGCGCTCGAACCACTCGCGGGCCACCTCGACGTCGGTGGTGGCCGGCGCCAGGTGGACCGGCGGCCGGGCGTCCGCCAGCATCTCCTCCAGGACCGCCCGGCGCCGGGTCAGCGGGGCGTCGAGCAGCGACCGGTCACCGAGCGCCAGCACGTCGAAGACGACGAAGGCGGCCGGGGTGCGCTCCGCCAGCATGCGCACCCGGGAGTCGGCGGGATGGATCCGCTCGGTCAGCCGGTCGAAGTCGAGCCGGCCCTGGTGGGCGATGACGATCTCCCCGTCCACCACGCAGCGCGGCGGCAGCTCCGCGAGCAGGGCCGCGACGACCTCCGGGAAGTACCGGGTCAGCGGTTTGCCGGTCCGGCTGCCGATGACCACCTCCGCGCCGTCCCGGTGGACGATCGCCCGGAAGCCGTCCCACTTGGCCTCGTAGTGCATGCCCGCGGGGATGGCCGCCACCGAGCGGGCGAGCATCGGTTTCACGGGCGGCATGACCGGAAGGTCCATACGCCGATTGTGCCGCGCACCCCGGCGGGACGCCCGGTACGACCCGATGTGCGCGGTACGGGCGGGGCGCCTACCGTTGCGGGCATGGGCGAAGCGGTGGAGTTGGAGGCGGGCGAGCACACCGTACGGCTGTCGAACCCGGGCAAGGTGTACTTCCCCGAGAGCGGCTACACCAAGCTCGACATCGCCCGCTACTTCCTCGCCGTCGGCCCCGGTGTCACCCGGGCCCTGTACGACCGCCCCACCACCCTGGAGCGCTTCCCGGACGGCATCGAGGGCGAGTCGTTCTTCCAGAAGCGCGCCCCCAAGAACCACCCCGACTGGCTGCGCACCGCCACCATCGCCTTCCCCAGCGGACGGCACGCCGACGAGATCTGCCCCACCGGCGTGGCCGCCGTGATCTGGGCGGTCAACCTGGGCTGCCTCACCTTCCACCCGTGGCCGGTGCGCAGCGGCCGGCTGGACCACCCCGACGAGCTGCGCATCGACCTCGACCCGCAGCCGGGCACCGGCTTCGCGCAGGCCGTGCCGGTCGCCCAGGAGCTCCGGGCGCTCCTCGAGGAACTGGGCCTGCGGGGCTGGCCGAAGACGTCCGGCGGCCGGGGGCTGCATGTGTTCGTCCCCATCGAACCGCGCTGGACCTTCACCGAGGTGCGCCGCGCCGCCATCACCGTGGGCCGGGAGCTGGAACGGCGGATGCCGGGCAAGGTGACCACCGCCTGGTGGAAGGAGGAGCGCGGCGAGCGGATCTTCGTGGACTACAACCAGACCGCCCGCGACCGGACCGTCGCCTCGGCGTACTCGGTGCGGCCCCGCCCGCACGCCCCGGTCTCGGCGCCGCTGCGCTGGTCGGAGGTGGACGCGGTGGAACCCGCCGACTTCGACCTGGTCACCATGGTCGACCGGTTCGCCGAGTTCGGTGACGTGCACGCCGACATGACCGAGCACGCCTACGCGCTCGACGGGCTGCTGGAGATGGCCGCCCGGGACGAGCGGGACCACGGCATGGGCGACATGCCCTATCCGCCGGACCACCCGAAGATGCCGGGCGAGCCCAAGCGCGTCCAGCCCAGCCGGGCCCGGCCCCCCGACTGACCGCCCGGGTCGGCCGCTCCCCGCCGGACCGCACAGGCCAGGGTCAGCGTCCCGGCCCGGCCCGCAAGGACCGCGGCAGCGGCACCTCGGCCCAGATGACCTTCCCGGTCGCCGTGTAGCGGGTGCCCCAGCGCTCGGCGAACTGGGCGACCAGGAACAGACCCCGGCCTCCCTCGTCCATGGTGGTGGCGTGGCGCATGTGCGGTGAGGTGCTGGAGCCGTCCGACACCTCGCAGATCAGCGAGCGGTCCAGGATCAGCCGGGCGCGGATCGGGCCGGAGCCGTACCGGATGGCGTTGGTGATCAGCTCGCTCAGGATCAGCTCGGTGGTGAACGCCTCCTCGGCCAGCCCCCACCCGGCGAGCCGGCCGGTCACCGCGGCGCGCACCTCCGCCACCGCCGCCGGGTCCGGGCGCACCTCCCAGTCCGCGATCCGGTCCGCGGGCACCGACCGGGTGCGGGCCACCAGCAGGGCGATGTCGTCCTCCTGGTGTTCCGGCAGCAGCGCCCGCAGCACCGCGTGACAGGTCTCCTCGGGGGTGCGCTCGCCCGCCGCGAGCACCTCGCGCAGCAGCCCGAGCCCGACGTCGATGTCCCGGCCCCGCTGCTCGATCAGCCCGTCGGTGTACAGCACCAGCCGGGTGCCCGCCGCCAGGCGCAGCTCGACCGCTTCGAACGGCAGCCCGGACAGGCCGAGCGGCGGGCCGGCCGGTACGTCGGCGAACTCCACCGAACCGTCCGGGGCCACCACGGCCGGCGGCGGGTGCCCGGCCCGGGCCATGGTGCAGCGGCCGCCGACCGGGTCGTAGATGGCGTAGAGGCAGGTCGCGCCGGTCAGACCGTCGCCGCCGCTGCCCGGCTCGTGGTCGATGTGCAGGGCCAGGTCGTTGAGCCGGCCCAGCAGCTCCTCGGGCGCCATGTCCAGCGCCGAGAAGTTGTGCACCGCGGTCCGCAGCCGTCCCATGGTGGCGGCGGCGTGCAGGCCGTGCCCGACCACGTCGCCGACCACGACCGCCGCCCGGGCACCGGGCAGCGGAATCACGTCGAACCAGTCACCGCCCACCCCGGCCTGGGCCGGCAGGTAGCGGTGGGCGACCTCCAGGGCGTTCTGCTCCGGCAGCGCGCTGGGCAGCAGGCTCTGCTGCAGGGTCACCGCCATGGTGTGCTCACGGGTGTACCGGCGGGCGTTGTCGATGCAGGCCGCCGCGTGGGCCGAGACCTCCTCCGCGAGCGACAGGTCGTCCTCCTCGAACGGCTCCGGCCGCTCGGACCGCCAGAAGTTCACCACGCCCAGGACCACGTTCCGCGAGCGCAGCGGCACCGCGATCAGCGAGTGGATCCCGTAGTCGGTGATCGCCCGGGCGCGCTCCGGGTCCTGCGCGTGCCATCCGGGCGCGCGCCGCAGGTCCGCAGCGAGCATCCCGCGGGCCCGTTCGACGCCCTGTGCCTGGGGAGTGGAGGGCACGAACCGGATCCGCTCGCCCTCCGGGTACAGCGGGGCGTCGTCCCGGATGCCGCTGACCGCGGTGCGGCGCATGTCGGCGGGGTGCCCGGGGACCGGTTCCTCGCCTTCGGTCAGCCCCTCGAACAGATCGACGGTGGTGAAGTCGGCGAGCTCGGGGACGGTGGCCTCGGCCAGCTCCCGGGCGGTGCGCGCCACGTCCAGCGTGGTGCCGATGGTGACGCTGCTGTCGTACAGCAGCCGCAGCCGGTCCCGCGCCATGGCCGCCTTGCCCGAGAGCTCGTGCAGCTCGGTGGTGTCGCGGAGCGTGGCGACGGACCCGACGGGGCCCCCGTGGCCGTCGGCCGGCCGGTTGTTGACCGCCAGCAGCCGGTCCCCGGCGGCGACCACCTCGTCGGTGGCGATCCGGCCGGTGGCCAGCAACTCCGTCATCCGGGGGTCGAGCCCGAGCCCGGTGACGGGCCTGCCCTCCGCGTCGGCGGGCAGGCCCAGCAGCCGGCGGGCCTCGTCGTTGGCGAGCAGCAGCCGCTGGTCGCCGACGATCAGTACGCCTTCCCGCACCGCGTGCAGCACCGCGTCGTAGTGCTCGTACATACGGGCCATCTCCACGGGGCCCAGACCGTGGGTCTGCCGGCTCAGCCGCCGGCTCGCCAGCACGATGCCCCCGGTGGCCAGGGCGAGGCCGACGGCCGCACCGCCGAGCAGCACCGGCAGCTGCCGGTGGACCACGTCCCCCACGGAGCTGGTGAGCACGCCGGCCGAGACCAGCCCCACCACCTCGCCCTGCGGGTTCTTCACCGGGACGGTCGCCTGCACCAGCCGGCCGATGGTCCCCTCGACGGTCTCCACGACCGGGCGTCCGGACAGCGGGGTGGCGATGTCGCCGACGAACTTCTTGCCGATCCGGTCCGGCTTGGGGTGGGTGTACCGGATGCCTTCGGTGTCGGTCACCACCAGGAAGTCGACGCCGGTCTCCGTCCGAACGGCCTCGGCCCTGGGCTGGAGGACGCGGGTGGGGTCGTCGGAGTCGAGCGCGGCGACCAGGCCCGGGGAGTTGGCGAAGCTCTGGGCGACCGCGAGTGAGCGGTTGCGGGCCTCGCGCTCGCTGTCCCGGTCGGCCTGGAGCAGCAGTGCCACCACACCGGCCGTGACGATGAGGAGGGCCACCACCACCTGCAGGACCAGGGCCTGACCGGCCACGGTGCGGACACCCAGCATCGATCGGCGGCGCCCGTCCCGCGCCCATGGCTGCCGTCTGGAGGAGGCCGCGTTCGCCGGAGGCCGGTCTCGACCCATGAGCGCATATTTGCACAGATGGATGCCCGGGGCGAGTGGTGCTTCGGCGCATGGTGGCCCTGGCGGTGGGCGGCGCGGGCGGCTGCCGGGGGAGCGGGGGCGGCGGGGGAGGTCGCGGGATGGGGGAGCCGGGGGGCCGGGGGAGGCCGAGAGGTGGCCGGGGGTCGGGGGCGCGGGGCTCGCCGCCCGGTCGGCGGCGAGCCCCGGCCCCCGGGGGTGCGTACTCAGCCCGCCGTCTCGCGGAACGTGCCGACGTATTCGGCGATGGCCTCGGAGACCCCTGCCTGATGGTCGTTCAGGTAGAAGTGCCCGCCGGGGAAGGTGCGGAAGTGGAACGCACCGGTGGTGTGCTCGCGCCAGGCGGAGGCTTCGTCGAGGGTGACCCGGGGGTCGGACTCGCCGGTGATCACGCCGACCGGGCAGCGCAGCAGCGGCTCGGGGCCGGGCACGTGCGTCTCGATCGCCTTGTAGTCGGCGCGCAGGGCCGGGAGGATCATCCGGACCATCTCCTCGTCGTCCAGCAGGCTGGACGACGTACCGCTCAGGCTGCGTATCTCGTCGAGGAAACCGCGGTCGTCCCGCAGGTGGACCGTCTCCTCCCGGAACCGGGAGGGAGCCCGGCGCCCGGACACGATCAGGCCGAGCGGCACACCGTCCCCGGCCTCCTCCAACCTCCTCGCCACCTCGAAGGCGATGACCGCGCCCATGCTGTGGCCCATCAGTACCAGGGGCCGGTCCGTCCAGCCCCGCAGCACCGCGAAGACCCGGTCCACCAGGTCGGGCAGGTGATCGACGGCGGGCTCGTCACGCCGGTCCTGACGGCCCGGGTACTGGACGCTCAGCGCGTCCAGCTTCCGCGCCGCGAGCTCGGCCGAGAAGGGGAAGAAGAACGGCGCGGAACCGCCCGCGTGCGGCAGGCACACCACCCGCACCTCGGCGTCGTCCACCGGGTGGAACCGCCTGATCCACCGCTCGTCCTCGCGCTGCCCGTCACTCATGTCCATGGCTCCTCACCGGAGATCTCCGGCATCACGGAGCACCCCCGCTTCGCTACCCGATCGATACGACGTCCGGCCATATGCGTATGGCAGTGGCCATCCTAGGCAGCGACCTGCCCGTCCTTGATCGGGAACAACCGCCGACCGCGCCTTTTGACCGGACGTCAACTGCCCGCGACCGGCCGGTCGGGAGCGGCCCGGCCGTCCGCCGCGCGGTCGGACGGCGGGGCGGTCAGGGCGACCGCGATGCGTTCCCGCATCGGGCGCCGGTGCAGCGCGTCGAGCGCCTCGTCGACGAGCCGGCTCAGCGGGAAGGACAGCTCGGCCTCGAACGCGATGGCCGCGGCGGTGGTGGCGGTGTGCTCGGCGGCCAGCGCCGGCAGCAGCCGTTCCGCCTCCGGGGTCAGCCGGACGATGCGCCGCCGAGCGTCCTGGCCCGGTACCACCGCCACCAGTCCCGCCCGGACCAGCTCCGCCACCGTCTGGCTGGCGGCGGAGTGGGTCACTCCGGTCGCCTCGGCGAGATCCCGGATGGCGGCCGGCCCGGAGGCGGCCAGGACCCGGATCACCGGCGTGAAACGGGGCCGGAACCCGGCCAGCCCGAGGTCGGTGTAGACCGCCGCGACATCGGCTTCCAGCAGCTCGAGCAGGTGCCGCAGCCGGGTGCCCAGCAGCTCCGGGCGGTGGGAGGACGTCATGACCGCTAATGTAACAGCGCTGTTGTAATGCTGTCGCGAGAGGGAGGGGCAGGACTGATGGGTTCCGTGCCGGAGCACACCGAGGCCGAGCTGTATCCGCCGATCGAGCCGTACGACCGGGGGATGCTGGACGTCGGCGACGGCAACCACGTGTACTGGGAGGTCTGCGGCAACCCGGCGGGCAAACCCGCCCTGGTCGTCCACGGCGGCCCCGGATCGGGCTGCGCCCCCGGCGCGCGCCGCTTCTTCGACCCCGACCGCTACCGCGTGGTCCTGTTCGACCAGCGGGGCTGCGGACGCAGCACCCCGCACGCCGCCGACCCCGCCACCGAACTGCGGCACAACACCACCGGACACCTCCTCGCCGACATGGAACTCCTCCGCCGGCACCTGGGCATCGACCGCTGGCTGCTGAGCGGCGGTTCGTGGGGATCGACGCTGCTCCTCGCCTACGCCGAGCGCCATCCGGAACGGGTCAGCGAGATCGTCATCTCCGCCGTCACCACCACCCGCCGCTCGGAGATCGACTGGCTCTACCGCGGCGTCGGCCGGTTCTTCCCCGAGGCATGGGAGCGGTTCCGCGCCGGGGTGCCCGAAGCCGACCGGGACGGCGACCTGATAGCGGCCTACGCGCGCCTGACGTCCGACCCCGACCCCCGGGTGCGGGCCCGGGCCACCGAGGACTGGTGTGCCTGGGAGGACGCGGTGGCCTCCACCGAGAGCGGCCAGGTGACCGCCCCCTACGGCGGCCGGCCGTCCGAATCCCGGCTGGCGCTGGTCCGCCTCGCCGCCCACTACTTCGCCCACGGCGCCTGGCTGGAGGAGGGCGCGCTGCTGCGCGACGCCGGCCGCCTCGCCGGTATCCCCGGCGTCCTCGTCCACGGCCGGCTGGACCTCGGCAGCCCCCCGCACACCGCCTGGGAACTCAGCCGGGCCTGGCCGGACGCCGAGCTGCACCTGGTCGACGACGCCGGGCACTTCGGCAACGACCGGGCGAGGGCCCTGCGACTGGCCGCTCTCGATCGCTTCGCCCGGGAGCCCGGCGCACCCCGCTGACCGGCCCGGCGGCCCCGCGACGAGTCGCGCCGGGAGGCGGCGGAGCAGGACGGTGATGAGGGCGTAAGCGCTGTCCCGCCGGCGCGGGCCCGCCGCGACGGCATCCCGGCGACGGCCCCGCCCGGCCCAACCCGGTGCGGCGAACCGGTCAACTTCCCCCGCTCCGGGTGCCCGCGCCGCCGGGGCCGGGCATACCGGCTGGCGTCACGCCGCAGCGGCGGGCCAAGCCACGACGAGGGAGTGCGATGACCGACGATTTCGTGCTGGACGTCTCCAGGATCCGTGCCGAGGCCCGGCAGCGGATGGAGACCGGGCCGGTCACCGACACCTACGGTCTGGACAAGGACCGGGTGATCGGCATCCTCAACGACGTGATCGCCACCGAGGTGGTCTGCTGGCTGCGGTACACCCGGCACGCCATCTCCGCCACCGGCATCGACCGCGCGCAGGTGTCCGCCGAGTTCACCGAGCACGCGGCGGCGGAGATGCGGCACGCGGTCCGGGCCGCCGAACGCGTCTCCCAGCTCGGCGGGGACCCCGACTTCGACCCGGCCACCCTCACCCAGCGGGCGCACACCGACTACACCACGCCGCCCGACGCCGACCTGAAGGCCATGCTGGAGAACAACCTGCTCGCCGAACGCATCGTCATCTCCACCTACCAGGAGATCGTCCGCTGGCTCGGGGACGACGACCCCACCACCCGGCGGCTGCTGGAGTCCATCCTGGAAGAGGAGGAGGAGCACGCCGACGACCTGGTGGACCTGCTCGGCGTCTGAGGGCGCGCCCCGGGCTGGGCGGGGCCCGCGTCGGCCCCGGCCCGGCCCGCTCCGGTGGCCCGGCCGCCACCGACCGGTGCCGGCCACCGGCGTCTCAGGTCTCGGCGCCGAACCAGACCGCGGTGGTGTTGCAGAACTCCCGGATGCCGTACCCGGACAGTTCCCGGCCGTACCCGGAGCGCTTCACCCCGCCGAACGGCAGCGCCGGGTGCGAGGCCGTCATGCCGTTGAAGTAGACCCCGCCGGCCTCCATGTCCCGGACGAACCGGCGCTGCTCCTCCGCGCTGCGGGTCCATACGTTCGAGCTGAGTCCGAACGGGGTGTCGTTGGCCAGCGCGACCGCCTCGTCCAGCCCGTCCACCCGGTACAGCGTGGCCACCGGGCCGAACGCCTCCTCCCGGTGGATCCGCATCGCGTCGGTGACCTGGGCCAGTACCGTCGGCTCGTAGAACCAGCCCCGGTCCAGCCCCGCGGGCCGCCGGCCCCCGCACAGGGCCCGGGCGCCCCGCCCCACCGCGTCCTCGACCAGCTCCTCCAGGTCGGCCCGTCCGCGTTCGCTGGCGAGCGGGCCGACGTCGGTGGCCTCCGACATCGGGTCCCCCACCGTCAGCGCCCGCATCCCCTCGGTGAAGCGGGCGGCGAAGTCGTCGTAGACGTCGCGGTGGACGATGAAACGCTTCGCCGCGATGCAGGACTGACCGTTGTTCTGGGTCCGCGCGGTGACCGCGATGCGGGCCGCCCGCTCGATGTCGGCGGACGGCATCACCACGTACGGGTCGCTGCCGCCGAGCTCCAGCACCGTCTTCTTCACCTCGCCGCCCGCGACGGCGGCCACCGAACGCCCGGCCGGCTCGCTGCCGGTGAGGGTGGCGGCGGCCACCCGCGGGTCGCGGAGCACGCCCTCGACCGCGTCCGAGCCCACCAGCAGGGTCTGGAAGCACCCCCGCGGGTACCCCGCCCTGCGGAACAGCTCCTCCAGGTACAGCG
The DNA here is from genome assembly GCF_044327625.1 of Streptomyces sp. NPDC018031. Classification (NCBI taxonomy): domain Bacteria; kingdom Bacillati; phylum Actinomycetota; class Actinomycetes; order Kitasatosporales; family Streptomycetaceae; genus Streptomyces; species Streptomyces sp. NPDC018031. Next base: position 17,553 of record NZ_JBIRFT010000022.1, on the reverse strand, counting down.
CGGTACGCGGCACGTTCGAGGCGTGCTTGAGGAGGCCCACGTTGCCGGCCATCAGCGCCGGGGCGGCGAACCGCACGACCTGCCAGAGCGGGAAGTTCCACGGCATCACCGCCAGCACCACTCCCAGCGGCCGGTGGACCACCCGGGCGGTCCCGGCGCCGGAGTCCCGCACGTCCGCCTCCGAGGGCACCTCGTCGGCGAGCAGACCCTCAGCGTTCCGGGCGTACCAGCGCATCGCCTTGGCGCACTTGGCCGCCTCCGCCCGCGCGGCCGCCAGCGGCTTGCCCATCTCCGTCGTCATGGTGCGGGCGACCTCGTCCTGGTCCTCGTCGAGCAGCTCCGCCGCCCGCCCCAGCAGCCGGGCGCGTTCGGCGAAGCCGGTCAGCCGGTAGCGCCCGAACGCGTCGTGCGCCGCCGCCAGCCGCACCTCGATCCCCTCGGGGCCCAGGGCCTCGAACGTCTGCAGCGTCTCGCCGGTCGCGGGGTTCACCGTGGCGATGGCCATACGGGCTTCCTTCCTCGTCGGTGCTCTACCGACCTTGCAACCGCCTGCCCCGCCCCGCAACGCGTACGCGCCCGCCCGCACGCCCCGGAAAACCCGTCGAACCGCCCGACCGCCCCGCCTAGACTCACCGCGTGCCGACCACCCAGCTGCGGCGGATAGCCGCCTTCCGCGCCGCCTTCGCCCGTCGCCAGGCCACCGAGGTCATCGGGGTCCCGGGTGGCTCGGCCGTCCTGCATCCCACCTACGCCGCCTCCTACGAGCACAACGAGATCGTCATCGACGGCACCCCGCGCGTCGCCGAACTGCCCGCCCTCGCCGACAGCGTCCTCGGGCACCTGCCGCACCGCAGGATCAGCGTCCTGGACGACGCGGTGGGCACCGAGTGCGCGCCGGTACTCACCGCGGCCGGGTACACCCAGGAGACGCTCCTGATCATGGTGTACGGCGGCGGCGGCGCCGGCCCGGCCGAGGTGCCCCCGGCCCGGCAGGTGGAGCTCGTGGAGCCGGCCGAACTGCTGCCGTCCGTCAGCCGGCAGCTGCGGACCTGGATGCCCGAGGCCGACGACGAGGTGATCCGGCAGCTGGCGGAGCGGCGGCACGCCCGGCTCCGCGGGGCGGACGAGGTCTGTTTCCTCGCCAGCCGGGACGAGGCGAGCGGAGCCGTCGCCGGCTGGGCCGACCTCTACCTGGACCGGAGCACCGGAACGGCCCAGATCGAGGAGCTCGTCACCGACGACGCGCACACCCGGCGCGGGCACGCGGGCGCCGTGCTCGCGGCGGCGGTCCGCCGGGCGGCCGGCTGCGACCTGCTGTTCCTCCTCGCCGACGCCGCCGACTGGCCCCACGGCTGGTACACCCGGACGGGCTTCACCACCATCGGCCGGACACACGTCTTCACCCGGGCCTGACCGGCCACGGTGCCGGGCCGCGGCCGGTCGGGCGCCACGGCACCTCCGGCGCCGCGGCGGTCACCCCGCGCGCTCGTCGACGATCCGCCGGATCTTGCCCACCGAGCGTTCCAGCGTCTCCGGGGCGACGATCTCGACCTCGGCCGAGAGCCCCGCCCCGTCCTTGAGCCCCTGGGCGATGGCCGCCGCCGCGGTCGCGCGCCGGTCCGCGTCCGCGCCGGGCCGCGCCTCGGCCCGGACCGTCAGGTGGTCCATCCGCCCGCGGCGGCCGAGCACCAGCTGGAAGTGCGGAGCCACTCCGGGCGTGCGGAGGACGATCTCCTCCACCTGACTGGGGAAGAGATTGACCCCGCGCAGGATGATCATGTCGTCGCAGCGGCCGGTCACCTTCTCCATCCGCCGGAACGCGGGCCGGGCGGTGCCCGGCAGCAGCCGGGTGAGGTCGCGCGTCCGGTAGCGGATGACCGGCAGCGCCTCCTTGGTCAGCGAGGTGAACACCAGCTCACCGCGCTCGCCGTCGGCCAGCACCTCATCGGTGACCGGGTCCACCACCTCCGGGTAGAAGTGGTCCTCCCAGATGTGCAGCCCGTCCTTGGTCTCCACGCACTCCTGGGCGACGCCCGGCCCGATGACCTCCGACAGCCCGTATATGTCGACCGCGTGGATGCCCAGCCGCTCCTCGATCTCCCGGCGCATCTCCTCCGTCCACGGCTCGGCCCCGAAGATGCCGATCCGCAGGGAGGTGGTGCGCGGGTCGACGCCCTGGCGCTCGAACTCGTCGATGAGGGTGAGCATGTAGGAGGGGGTGACCATGATGATCTCGGGCCGGAAGTCCTGGATGATCTGCACCTGACGGGCGGTCATCCCGCCGGACGCGGGGATCACGGTGCAGCCCGCCCGTTCCGCGCCGTAGTGCGCGCCGAGCCCCCCGGTGAACAGGCCGTAGCCGTAGGAGACGTGCACCTTGTGCCCGGGCCGGCCGCCCGCCGCCCGGATGGACCGGGCGACCACATCGGCCCACATGGACAGGTCCCGGTCGGTGTAGCCGACCACCGTCGGCCGGCCGGTGGTGCCGCTGGAGGCGTGGATGCGCCGCACCCGGTCCTGCGGGACGGCGAACATGCCGTACGGGTAGCTGTCGCGCAGGTCGGCCTTGGTGGTGAAGGGGAACCGGGCGAGGTCGGCGAGGGTCCGGCAGTCCTCCGGGGTGACCCCCGCCGCGTCGAACTTGCGCCGGTAGACCTCCACCTGGTCGTAGGCGTACCGCAACGCGCCCCGCAGCCGGTCGAGCTGGAGCGCGGTCAGCTCCGCGCGGCTCATCCGCTCCGCGGCGTCCCACGCCGCGGGCGGCGGGGCGCCCGGGCTGCCCGCCCGCCTTGGCGTGCCGGTGTCCTCGCCTGCCGGCCGTCGCGACTGTGCCATCTCCACCGCCCTGGTCACCTACCGAACATTCGGTATACGTCACGGCGCAGTCAACCCAGTGGTCACAGGAGTGTCAAGGGCCGTGCCCGGCGAGGCCCGCGCGGCCGGCGGGCGTCGCCGGACGGTCCGGCGGATCAGCGCAGCGCGCGGCTGCGCCAGTGCGCGAACCGCTCCAGTGGATCGCCGTCGAGCCGCCACGGCCACGGCGTGACCTTGCCCTCGATCATCCGGAAGGCGACCGCGGCGTCGGGCGTGCGGTTGGCGTGCACCAGGACGTAGGCCAGCAGGTTGAGGTCGGCCAGCGCCGCGGCGTGGCGCAGGAAGCCGGGCCGGGTCCAGTCCTCGAACGCCGCCTCCAGGGCGGTGGAGGCGGGCGGGTGCGTCCACTGGTTGCCCGCCAGCACCGCGTTGATCCCGCCGTCCTGCACGGTCCGGTGGTGGTGGAGGACGGTCGCGGTCAGCTCCACGCCCACCGCGGGGGCCGTCGCGGGGATCCGGGCCCGCACGGCGTCGATGAAGTCCCGCACCTGTACCTGGGATCCGCACTCCTCGGGGGAGAGGTAGCCCAGCATCTGCAGATACGCCTCGCGGTGCCAGGGATCCCGGCCGGTCGCCTCGCGCCAGACGGCGAACACCTCGTGCGAGGGTGCGCGCAACTGCCGCAGCAGCCCCAGCAGTACCACCCATGGCGTCGGGTCCTCGGGGCGCAGATCGGCCGCCAGACGGCAGCGGTCGACCGCACCCCGCTCGTCCTCCACGGCGCCGGTGCGGAGGCCGCGCAGCAGGTCCACCCAGGAGTGGAAGGCCAGCGCCTCGGGGCTGTCCGGCCGGCGCCGCAGCCAGGCGCGGGACAGGTTGTGACCCGCGGAGGTCCGGGCGAGCACGGCCATCCGGTGCGCCCGCCGGTCCCAGTCCGCGCCCGCGTCCTTGATCACCCGCTCCACCTGCTCCACGTGCAGATCGAGCAGACCCGGGGCGGGCGGGGCCTGGAGTTGGGTGAGGACCCGGCCGAGCTGGGTGTCGTCCAGTTCCGGTACCAGGCGTGGGGTGGCGCTACGGCGGCTTCCAAACAGCGGCATGGCGGGAGCGTAGGAGCAGTGCCCCGCCCTGAGGAGATCGCTGCGCGGATCGTTATCAGCGGTACGGAAACCCTGCCGCTACCCTCTCGTATGGTGAGATTCACGGCGTCCGTGGTCCGGACCTGCGACGGGCGGCGCTCCTCGCGGCCTCCTGCGGCGCCCGCCGCGGACCGGGTGCGCGGCGGGCGGTGAACGCCGGCGAAACATCCGCCGACCAGTCGGAACACCCGGGTTCGGGGCACCCCGGTGGCGGCCCGCGGAACTCCGCCGGGACGGGCCGGGGCCGGGGCGGCCCGTCCGCCGCGGCCGCGCCCTGCCCCGGTCCGCCGGCCACCGAGCGCCGCGGGGAGCGGGGCTCGGTTCGCCGGCCACCCGTCCCGAGCCGGCGGGCCGCCGCCCGCGGGATCACCCGGGGAGGAGGGCCGCGGCCAGCTCGCGCCACTCGCCCAGCGGCGGCGCGGCCGGGTCCGGGCCGAGCACCTGGAGGCAGACGTGGTCGGCCCCGGCGTCCAGATGCTCCCGGACCCGGCGCTCGATCGCCGCGAGGTCGCCGTAGGCGACGATCGCGTCCACCAGGCGGCGGCTCGGGCCGCCGACGATGTCCGCGTCACCGAAGCCGAGCCGCCGCACGTTCGCCTCCTGGTGCGGTGCGAACCGCAGGTAGGCGGCGACGTGGTCGGCCGCGGTCCGGTACGCGCGTTCCCGGTCGGGGTCCAGCACCACGGCCTGCTCCACCCCCAGGAAGGCGTCGGGGCCGAGGGTCCGCCGGGCCTCCGCGGTGTGGTCGACCGGCACGAAGTACGGGTGGGCGCCCCAGGTCAGCTCGGCCGCCAGCGCCAGCATCCGTGGCCCGAGGGCGGCCAGCACCCGGCGAGGGGCCGGGTCCGGCCGCGGACCGTGGGCCGGCACGGCGTCCATGGCCGCCAGATAGGCGCGCATGGTCGCCACCGCCCGGCCCCGGGCCGGCATCGGGTAGCCGTCCAGGAGGTGCACCGTGTCGTCGACCCGGTGACCGCCCAGGCCCAGCAGGTACCGCCCGGGGAACGCCTCGCCGAGCGTACGGGTCGCGGTGGCCATGGCGATCGGGTCCCGGAAGGCGATGTTGGCGATCCCGGACGCGACGGTGAGCCGCCGGGTGGCGGACAGCAGCAGCCAGGCCTGGCCCACCGCGTCCCGGCCGAAGGCCTCCCCGTACCAGAGCGCTCGGTAGCCCAGCTCCTCCAGCTCGGCCGCGGTCTCCCGGACCAGTCCGGCCGGCTGCCCCTCGAAGGCGGTGGTCCAGATCCCGACCCGGCCCAGTGAGTTCCGCTCGTCCTCGGACATCTGACTCCTCGTGAAGTGCGATGGACGCTTTTCCGGAGAGGTTCTCCGGATCTCTCCGCGGTACCATACGGAGAGGCTCTCCGTTTGGCTAGTCGGGCGGCGCCGGGCGGCCGGACCGGAGGGCTCGCGGAGGCGCGGGGCGACGGAGGTGGGCGTGGTGGACGGTGGCGGCCGGGAGCGACCGGAGCGGCGGGAGCGCATGGACGCCAGGCGCAACCGGGAGCGGCTGCTCGCGGTGGCCCAGGAGGTGTTCGCCGAGGCGGGCCCCGACGGCTCGCTGAACGAGATCGCGCGCCGCGCCGGCGTGGGACCGGGCACCCTCTACCGGCACTTCCCCACCCGGCAGGCGCTGCTCGCGGCGGTGCTCCGGGACCGGGTCGAGCGGTTGTGCGCGGCGGCGGGGGAGTCGGCCGACGCGCTGCCGCCCGACGAGGCCCTGGCCCGCTGGCTCACGCTCTTCCTCGAACACGCCCGGGTCAACCAGGGGATGGGCGGCGCGCTGCTGCTCCATGACGCCGACGCCCTGGGCATCGACTGCCACCGGTTGATCCGGGACGCGGCGGCCGGGCTGCTCGGCCGGGCGCAGCGGCTGGGGACCGCGCGCGCCGACCTCGCCCCCGACGATCTGCTCCGGCTCGTCATCGGGATCGCCCTGTCCACCGCCCGGGGCGAGGACGCGGAACAGCCGGCCCGGCTCCTGGCGCTGGTGGTGGACGCGGTGCGGGCGGCACCCGCGTCCGGCGGGTGACCGGAGCCCGGGGCGGGGCCGCCAAAAAGCTACCGCTCAGTAATAGAATCTTATAAGATGCCGCGCATGAGGCAGGCATCCATCGGAGACAGCGAGTTCGACCGCGACACCGCGGTCTCCGCACGTGAACCTGGCGTCTACGACGCCGATCTGTCCGCGGGCTGGACGATCATCCAGGCCGTCAACGGCGGTTATCTGCTCGCGGTGCTGGGCCGGGCCCTCGCCGACGCCCTGCCGCATCCGGACCCGATCACCGTCTCGGCCTACTACCTCACGGCGTCCGTCCCCGGGCCCGCGGTGGTGCGCACCGAGGCGGTACGCACCGGCTCGACCCTCTCCACCGGCCAGGCGTCCCTGTTCCAGTACGACGAGGACGGCACCGAGGTGGAGCGCATCCGGGTCCTCGCCACCTACGGAGACCTGGACGGACTCCCCGACGACGTGCGCACCTCGGCCAAGCCGCCGGCCATCCCGCCGCGGGAGCACTGCCTGGGAGCCTCCGACGGGCCGTCCGTCATCCCCGGCAGCTCCGCGATCATCGACCGGCTGGACATCCGGCTCGACCCGGAGACCGTCGGCTGGGCCGTCGGCGAGCCGTCCGGAAAGGGCGAGATGCGCGGCTGGTTCGGGCTCGCGGACGGGCGCGACGCCGACCCGCTCTCCCTGCTCCTCACCGTCGACGCGCTCCCGCCGACCTCCTTCGACCTCGGGCTGATGGGCTGGACCCCGACCGTCGAACTCACCACCCACGTCCGCTGCCGGCCCGCCCCGGGTCCGCTGCGGGTCGCCATCACCACCCGCAACCTGGCGGGCGGCCTGCTGGAGGAGGACGCCGAGGTCTGGGACAGCGCGGACCGGCTGGTCGCCCAGTCCCGCCAGCTGGCGAAGGTGCCGCGGAGCTGAACCCGCCCGGCCGGCGGGTGGCGACGCACCCGCCGGCGCGATCCGGCCCGGGGACCGGCGGTGGAAGACTGCCCGCATGACGGAGCGGAACACCGAACGCGCGGACACCGGCCAGATCACGGCCCTCGCCCTCACCAACTACGGCCACTTCACCACCATGCGCGTGGCCGACCGGCGGGTGCGGGGGCTCTCGCTCCACCTGGAGCGACTGGCCCGCGACTGCCGGCTGCTGTTCGGCACCGAGCCGGACCCCGACCGGGTACGCGCGCTGGTCCGCGACGCGGTCGCGGGCGCCGCCGGGCCGGTCGTGGCGCGGGTGACCGTGTCCGACCCCGACCTGCCGGTGGAGCGGCCCGCCACGGCGGCCCGGCCGCGGATCCTGGTCACCACCCGGCCCGCCCCGAGCGGCCCGCTGCCGCCGCTGCGGGTCCGCGCCGTGCCGTACCGCCGGGACACCCCGCACGTCAAACACGTCGGACTCTTCGGACCGCTCCACCAGCGGCGACTGGCCCAACTGGACGGTTTCGACGACGTGCTCTTCACCGACCACCGCCCCGCCGTCTCCGAGGGCGCCACCTGGAACATCGGCTTCCATGACGGCCACGGGCTGGTGTGGCCGGACGCGGAGTGCCTGCCGGGCGTCACGATGCGGCTGCTGCGGCAGGCGCACACCGGGCCGCAGCGCACCGGAGCCGTCCGGCTCGGCGATCTGCCCGGAATGCGGGCCGCGTTCGTGACCAACGCGGCCGTGGGCGTCCGCCCGCTCGCCTGCGGTGGACGGCGTGGAATTCGATCCCGGGCACCCGGTTCTCGACACCCTGCGGGCCGAGTACGCCCGCATCCCCGCCGAACGGCTCTGAGCCGGCCCCGCCGGGCACCCGCCGGGCACCCGCGGGCCCGCCCCGCGGGTGCCCGGCGGGGGCCGCCGGCCCGGGCCTCGCCCGTGCCGCCGCGGCCCGCCGCGGGACGATCGCCCGCCCGAGCCGAGAGGCCCAGGGTTCACAACCGTCGCAACTGCTCCAGGGTTCCCAGGAGTTCCTCCCGCGCGGCGGTGGCGGCGGCGTCGGCGTCACCCCGCTCCACCGCGTGCACCAGCGCGGCGTGCGAGGCGTCACCGGGGCAGGGGTCGTGTGCCCGCAACTCCAGGATTTCCACCAGGTCGGTCAGCCCCCGCCGGAGCGCGGGCGCGAACTCGGCGAACAGGTCGGTCAGGACCGGGTTGTGCGCCGCGGCGACCACCCCCGCGTGCAGGGCGATGTCGGCGTCCACGAAGGCCTGGTCGTCCCGGTCGGCGGCCAGCCGGCGGTCGGTCAGGGCGGCCCGCAGGGTGGCGAGGTCCGCCTCGGTCCTGCGCTGTGCGGCGAGCCGGGCGGCCTCCACCTCGACGAGCATCCGGACCTCGTAGACGTCGGCCACCGCCGCCTGCCGCAGCCGGGTGGGCCAGTCCCGCTCCGGTTCGGTGGCGATGACGAACACCCCGGCCCCCTGGCGGGACTGCACCAGACCGGCGCCGGCCAGTGCGCGCAGCGCCTCCCGGACGGTGGAGCGGCCCACCCCGAGTTCCCCGGCGAGCGCGGTCTCGGCCGGGAGCTTCGTCCCGACGGGCCAGTGGCCGGAGGCGATCTGGTCACGCAGCCGCAGGGTGGCCTGTTCGACCAGCGGGCTGGAGCGGAGGGGGCCGAGCGGCATCCGATCTCACCTATCAGGTTGTCTGAGGAGTTGAGTTGTGGTTAGCGTACCGCCCATGTCGCCGCGCCGGTACCCGCTTCTCCTCGGCCGCCGCGACGGGGTCTGATCCGACCGGCACCCCGTCGCGGGGTGTCGTGCTGCCGGTCCTCGACCGACCGAAGGGTCCGAACGTCCGTGTCGCACACCGTCGCACCGCACACCTTCCCCTCCCTCCGCACCCCGGCAGGCCCGGTGCCCGCCGGCGCGCCGGCCTGGAACCCGCAGCGCTCCAGCGCCATGCCGCACCACCGCTACCGGCCCGCGCACCAGCGGGTCGCCCTCCCCCTGGAGGACCGCGACTGGCCCTCCCGCCGGATCGAACAGGCCCCGCTGTGGGTCCCGGTCGACCTGCGGGACGGCAACCAGGCACTCGCCGAGCCGATGGACACCCCGCGCAAGCGCCGCCTGTTCGACCTCCTCGTCACCATGGGCTTCAAGGAGATCGAGGTCGGCTACCCCTCGGCGAGCCGCACCGACTTCGACTTCGTCCGCCACCTCGCCGAGACCGGCGCCGTCCCGGAGGACCTGACCGTGGTGGTGTTCACCCCGGCCCGGCGCGACCTGATCGAGCGGACCTTCGCCTCGGTGGCGGACCTGCCGCGGGTCCTGGTCCACCTGTACACCCCCACCGCGCCGACCTGGCGCGAGGTGGTACTCGGCCGCAGCCGCCACGAGGTGCGGGCCATGATCGAGGACGCCGCCGGACACCTGGCGAAGCTGGCGGACACCCGGCCCGGCGCGGACATCCGGTTCGAGTTCTCACCGGAGGTCTTCATCCTCACCGAACCGGACTTCGTGCTGGAGGTGTGCAACGGACTGACGAACCTGTGGGACGCGTCCCCCGACCGGCCGGTGGTCCACAACCTCCCCGCCACCGTGGAGATCGCCACCCCCAACGTCTACGCCGACCAGATCGAGTACCTCCACCGGCACCTGGAGCGACGGGAGTCGGTCATCCTCTCCGTCCACCCCCACAACGACCGGGGCACCGGTGTCGCCTGCGCCGAACTCGCCGTGCTGGCGGGCGCCCAGCGGGTGGAGGGGTGCCTGTTCGGCAACGGGGAGCGCACCGGCAACGTCGACCTGGTCACGCTCGCGCTCAACCTGCACGCCCAGGGCGTCGACCCGATGATCGACTTCTCGGACATCGACACCATCCGCACCACCGTGGAGGACTGCAACCGGCTGCCGGTGCACCCCCGCCACCCCTACGGCGGCGACCTGGTCCACACCGCCTTCTCCGGCACCCACCAGGACGCCATCAGCAAGGGCCTGGCCCACCACGCCCGCCGGGCCGCCGAACTCGGCGTCCCCGCCGGCCAGGCCCCCTGGGACGTGCCGTACCTGCCGGTGGACCCCGCAGACCTGGGCCGCAGCTACGAAGCCGTCATCCGCGTCAACAGCCAGTCCGGCAAGGGCGGCGTGGCGCATCTGCTCCGCGCCCACCACGGACTGGACCTGCCGCCCCGCCTGCGGGCCGACTTCTCCGGCCGGGTGCAGGCCACCACCGACGACACCGGCCGGGAGGCCACCGCCGAGGACCTGTGGGAGCTGTTCCGGGAGACGTACCTGGCGCCGGGCCGGGAAGGCCCGCTGGCCCTGGTCTCCTGGAGCACCGCGCAGACCGCGCCCGGCGAGCACGAGTTCCGCTGCACCCTGCGCGTCGACGGCACCGAGCGGCACCACCGGGGCACCGGCAACGGGCCACTGTCCGCCTTCACCGCGGCCCTCGCCGCCGCGGGCACCGACCTGGACATCCTCAGCTACGCCGAGCACGCCACCGCGGCGGGACCGGGCAGCCCGGCCGTGGCCTACGCGGAATGCCGGGTGGACGGGGAGACCCACTGGGGAGCGGGCCGGGACACCTCGGTCCTCACCGCCTCCGTCACCGCCGTCCTGGCCGCCGCCAACCGGGCCGCCCGTGCGCGGACGTCGTCATGAGGGACACGCCCCCGGCCACGGGACCCCGGCCGGCGGCCGGGGCACCCGGCACCGGCGGTCGCCCCCCGGTCCCGCCGGCCGCCGTGCTGCGCGTCCGCGACGCCGACGTCGTCCGGGACGGCAGGACCATCCTGCGCGCGGTGACGCTGACCGTACGGCCCGGCGAGCACTGGGCCCTGCTCGGCCCCAACGGCGCGGGCAAGAGCACCCTGCTCGGTCTGCTCGGCGCCACCGCGCACCCCACCCGGGGGACGGTGGAGGTGCTCGGCCGCCCCCTGGGCCGGGTGGACGTGCGTCAGCTGCGCCGGCAGGTCGGCCACGTCGACCCGCGGCACCCACTGCGCTCGGCGCGGCCGGTACGGGAGGTGGTGCTGACCGGGCTGACCGGCACCCTGGAACGGGTGCCCCGGTGGACGCCGACGGCCGAAGAGGCCGAGCGGGCCGAGTGGCTGATCGGGCTGCTGGGGCTGACCGCCCGCCGCGACACGCCCTGGCCGGTGCTGTCCCAGGGCGAACGCGGACGGACCCTCATCGCCCGCGCGCTGATGCCGTGTCCGCGCCTGCTGCTGCTCGACGAACCGGCGACCGGACTGGACGTGGCCGGGCGCGAGCAGCTGATCGACCGGCTCGACACCCTGCGCGCCGCCCATCAGGAACTCGCGACGGTCCTGGTGACGCACCACCTGGAGGAGCTGCCCGCCGGTACCACCCACGCGCTGCTGCTGCGCGACGGGCGCTGCCTCGCCGCGGGCCGGGTCGGGGCGGTGCTCACCGGCGACCGGCTGAGCGCCTGCTTCGACCATCCGCTGGAACTCACCCGCAGCGACGGCCGGTGGCGGGTCCGGACCACCCGCCGTCCGCGCGGCGCCCCGGCCGGTACCTGACCGGGCCCGCCGGGCCGGCGCACGCCACCGCGTGCGCCGGCCCGGCGCCGCCCGTCCGCGGGGCTCATCCCGGCTGGGGCACCACCACCCCCGCGCCGCCCCGGAGGATCGAGCCGAACAACTGCTGCAGGTCCGGCCCGGGATCGATGCCGTACTCGTCCGCCAGCAGCGTCCGGGTCTGGTGGTACGCCTTGAGCGCCTCCGCCTGCCGGCCGGCCCGGTAGAGGGCCTGCATCTGTAGCCAGCGCAGTCGCTCGCGGGTCGGGAACTTCATGCTCAGCGAGGTCAGGTCGGCGGCGATCAGCGAGGTGTCCTGACTCCGCGCCAGCTCCGCCTCCCAGTGGCTCTCCAGTGCCAGCAGCCGGAGTTCCTCCAGACGCGCCGAGGTCTGGGCGCCGAATGCGTCGTCGCGTACTTCCGGATAGGGGGAACCGCGCCAGAGGTCGAGGCACTCACGCAGAACTCGGCCCGCCCGGTCGTGTTCTCCCTGCTGCAACAAACGCCTGCCCTCGCGGAACGACCGCTCGAAGCGGTGTGCGTCGATGGCCTCCGGGTCCACCGCGAACAGATAGCCGGGCGGCTCCCGCCGCAGCAGCTGGTTGCGGCCGCGGGGCGGCCGGTTGGGTTCCAGGGCGCGCCGCAGATTGGACATATAGCTGTGCAGGCTCGCCATTGCCGCGCTTGGCGCATTGTTCGGCCATACCATTTCTTTGAGTCGTTCCGGATCTATTGCCTGGCCTGGGTTCAGCAGCAGTGCGGCCAGTACCTTCCGCTGGCGAGCCGGTCCCAGGTCAACCGGGTGGCCGTCGCACCGAACCGTCAGCGGGCCGAGAACACTGATCTGTAATCCGACGACAAACGACATGGCACTCCCGTTCCCGTAAAACTACTGACGACGGTAGTGAGCACATGCAGACGTGACCCCCGACACTCACGCACTTGCTCGCTTCGGAACAATCGAAGCGGACGGCCCTGGCATATCCAAGACTGATCTTCCCCACGATTGTCCGAGCGGTCGACCACCGCCACGCTCCGTGTTTCGCGTACGCCGCGCACGCCGGGCGGAAAGGAGTGCGGCCCGGACCGGGTACGCGCCGTCTGCCTGTCCCGCCCGGGGCGCCGTGAGGTGTCACCGCGCAGTCCTTCGGACGTCAACTTCATTGCCCAATCGGAGGGTTGCGGAACCCGCTGGCACTCCGCGCGTACCGATGGCCGGTGCCCGACCGCCCCCGCAGAGGCCCCGTGGACTGCCGCTCGGTGGTCGCCGAGTGACGGAGTGAGACGTGAAGTGGTGACGATGGTCACAAGTACACCGGACCGAGTGTGGCCTGAAACACCCGCCCGGAGGGCCACATTGTGGACAGCGAGCGCCCGATGAGTCGACCGGCGGGGCTCCCCGGGGCCCCCGGAGGCCGGGTCCCGCCGAGGCCGCACGCCGCCCCGCCGGATTGCCGAGCACCCCTCACATTGGCATTACGCGCGGCCCTTAGCATCTTCTTGACCACTGCCTGACTTCATTCTCGCCCAGGTTCTTCCAATATCGCTCCAAGTCGGCTCCAAGTCGCCCTTAAGAGTGCCGCGCTACGGTGACACGACTTGCGTCAGGGGGGTTCATCCAGGAGGTCTCGTGGAACTTTTACCGCCAGATTGACCGCTACTCGGTGAAGCTGCTCGGTAAAAGTCGGGACACCTGGTCGTCGCACGCTTGGATCCGGAGGGTGGGGAATCCGCTCAGTGGCACGCCTGGGACTTCAGGACATGGCAAGACCCTTCTTCGTCGAAGAACAGTCGAATTCAGCTGTGCGGCATTTCCTGATGACGGGGGTCGGCCGATGAACACTTCCGAAGCAATGGGATCCGAGGCGTACCGCGAGCCGACGGACCTGATCGCGGTCATCGGCTGGTCCTGCCGGTTCCCGGGAATCGCCGGTGCGGCGGAATTGCGCGTCCGGCCGGCCGGGGACGACGAGGCCCCCGGGACTCCCGGCGCCGACCACCGGTGGGACCCCGAGGACCTCTTCGACCCGCCGTTCTTCGGCATCACCGCCGACGAGGCGGCGGCGGCCACCCCGGAACAGCGGCTCGTCACCGAACTGGGCTGGACCGCCCTGGAGCACGCGGGCCTGATTCCGGATCAGGTCGCCGGCGAGCGGACGGGCGTCCGCCTCGGCACCGGGGAGCCGGCCGATCCGGCCCGCCTGCTCGGCCGTGTCCTGGGCCGGCCGGCGGCGGACCGGGACACGCCGTGGCCCGGCTCGGCGCAGCCCTCCGCGACGGACGCCGTCGCCCGCGCGGCCGAGGACCTCCTCCGGGGCCGGGTGGACCTCGCACTCGCCGGCGCCGTGCACCTCACCACGGGCCCGGACGGCGGAGCGGCGGACGACGGCGCGGAACCGACCCCGGAGGTCCGCGGAACCGGCGGCGCCCTGGTCGTCCTCAAGCGCCTCGCCGACGCGGTGCGGGACGGTGACCGGATCTCCTGCGCCCTGCGGGCCGGCGCGTCCGGGGACGGGGGCGCGGACGCCGAGCGGACGACCGGACCGGCCGACGACGCCCGCGGCTGGATCACCGCGGTGCTCCGGGCGGCCCGCGGCGACGGCGAGCAGCGACTGGGCCCGCTGACCCTGCTGCCCCGCCCGCCCGCCGCTCCCCGCCCGGACGGCCCGCCCGCGGAGCCGGCCGCGCCCACCCCCGACGGGCTCGTGGTGCCCTGGGTGCTCACCGCCCGTACCGACAGCGCGCTGGGTGCCCAGGCCGCCCGCCTGCTCGACCACGTCACCGCGCACCCCGGACCGGCCGTCCCCGACATCGCCCGGTCGCTCGCCACCACCCGGACGCGGTTCGAACGACGCGCGGTCCTCCTCGCCGGGGACCGGGAGCGGACCCTGGACGGGCTGCGCGCCCTGGCCGGCGGCGGGCCCAGCCCCGACGTCGTACGGGGCGCCGCCACCGACGGCCACAAGGTGGCGTTCGTCTTCCCCGGTCAGGGCTCCGAGTGGCCGGGCATGGCGCTCGACCTGCTGGAGTCCTCGGAGGTGTTCCGCGACCACCTGCACACCTGCGCCGACATCCTGGACCACCACGTCGACTGGTCCCTGCTGGACGTGCTGCGCGGCGTCCCCGGGGCACCGCGGCCGGAGCGCACCGACGTCGTCCAGCCCGCCCTGGTCGCGGTGATGCTGTCGCTCGCGGCCCTGTGGCGGTCCTGCGGGGTGGAGCCCGACGCCGTGGTGGGCGCCTCGCTGGGGGAGTTCGCCGCCGCCCACGTCGCCGGGGCGCTGTCGCTGGAGGACGCGCTCGCCCTGGTGGTGCCCTGGAGCCAGGCGCAGACGCGACTGTTCGGGCAGGGCGACCTCGCCTCCGTCGTGCTGCCCCGGGAGGAACTCGTCCCGCTGCTGGCCCCGTGGGGGGACCGGCTGGACGTCGCCGGGGCCAACGGGCCGCGCTGGACGCTCGTGGCGGGCGACACGGACGCCGTCGACGAACTGCTCGCCCGCCTCACCGCGCAGGGCGTCCGGGCCAGGAAGACCAGCAACCGGGTACCCGCCCACTCCCGGTACGTGGACGGGATCCTGGCGGACCTGCGGCCGGCGCTCGCCCGGTTCACCGGCAGCCCCTCCCACCTGCCGTTCTACTCCTCCGTCACCGGCGATCTCCTCGACACCGGCACCCTGGACGGCGCCTACTGGGGCCGGAACCTCCGGCGGGAGATCCGCTTCGCGCAGGCCGCCCGCGCGCTGCTGGCGGAGGGCTGCACCACCTTCGTCGAGATGAGCCCGCACCCGTTGCTGACGGTCGGTGTGCAGGAGACCGCGGAGACCATGGGGCTGGCGGACCACACCGTCACGGTCGGCTCGCTGCGCCGGGGCCAGGGCGGCATGGACCGCTTCCTCACCTCCCTGGCCGAACTGCATGTGCGCGGGGTGCCGGTGGACTGGACGGCGGTCTGCCCGCCGACCGGTGACCCACGGGTGGAGCTGCCCACCTACCCGTTCCGCGGCCACGGCACCGCGGTCACCACCACGGACCCGACCGCCGAGGCGGCCGGGCAGCACGGTGACTCCGGCGCCGCTCGGCTGCCGCTGGCCCGCCGGCTCGCCGGCGTGCCGGGCCCCGAACAGCTGCGGCTGCTCACCGAACTGGTGCGCACCCAGGTCACCTTCCTGCTCGGCCGGTCCGCGGCGGGCTCCTTCGCCGCGGACCGGCCGTTCCGGGAGCTCGGCTTCGACTCCGTGACCGGGATCGAGCTGCGCAACCGGATCAACGAGGCCACCGGGCTCACCACACCGCCCTCGCTGGTCTTCGACCACCCCACGACCACCGCGCTCGTGCACCATCTGCGCGCGGTCCTGCTGGGTGTCCCCGGCGGCGCCACGGTCGCCGCCGCCCGGCCCGGCCGCCCCGCGGAGGACGACGAACCGATCGCGATCGTCTCCGCCGCCTGCCGCTTCCCGGGCGGCGTCCACAGCCCCGAGGACCTGTGGCGACTGGTCGCCGAGGGCGGTGACGCGATCTCCGGCCTCCCCACCGACCGGGGCTGGGACCTCGACCGCCTCTACGACCCGGAACCCGGCACGCCCGGCCGTACCTACGTCCGGCACGGCTGTTTCGTCCCGGACGCCGACCGCTTCGACGCCGGCCTCTTCGGGATCAGCCCGCGCGAGGCGCTGGCGATGGACCCGCAGCAGCGGCTGCTGCTGGAGACCTCCTGGGAGGCGTTCGAACGGGCCGGTCTCGACCCAACCGGGCAGCGCGGCAGCCACACCGGCGTGTTCATGGGCGCGATGGCGCAGGACTACGGCTCCCGCATGCACGAACCGATACCGGGCGCCGACGGCCACATACTGACCGGCAGTACCGTCAGTGTGCTCTCCGGACGGCTGTCCTACGTCTTCGGGCTGGAGGGGCCGGCCGTCACCGTCGACACCGCCTGCTCCTCCTCGCTGACCGCGTTGCACCTCGCCTGCCAGGCGCTGCGGCGGGGCGAGTGCTCGATGGCGCTGGCCGGCGGCGTCGCCGTGCTGGCCTCCCCGGGGCTTTTCGTGGAGTTCGCCCGGCAGCGCGGGCTGGCGCCGGACGGCCGCATCAAGGCGTTCGCGGCGGCGGCGGACGGCACCGCCTGGGGCGAAGGCGTCGGCGTGCTCCTGGTGGAGCGGCTCTCCGACGCGCGCCGCAACGGGCACCGGGTGCTCGCGGTGATCCGCGGCTCGGCGCTCAACCAGGACGGCGCGTCGAACGGCCTGACCGCCCCCCACGGCCCCTCCCAGCAGCGGCTCATCCAGCAGGCCCTGGCCGACGCCCGGCTCTCGACGGCCGACGTCGACGTGGTGGAGGCGCACGGCACCGGGACGAAGCTGGGTGACCCGATCGAGGCGCAGGCGCTGCTGGCGACCTACGGCCAGGGGCGGCCGCAGGACCGTCCGCTGTGGCTGGGGTCGGTGAAGTCCAACATCGGGCACACCCAGGCGGCGGCCGGGGTGGCCGGTGTGATCAAGATGGTGATGGCCCTCCGGCACGGGGTGCTGCCGCGCACCCTGCACGTGGACGGGCCGACGCCGCACGTGGACTGGTCGGCCGGGGCGGTGGAGCTGCTGACCGAGGCCCGGGACTGGCCGGAGAC
The DNA here is from genome assembly GCF_044327625.1 of Streptomyces sp. NPDC018031. Taxonomy (NCBI): domain Bacteria; kingdom Bacillati; phylum Actinomycetota; class Actinomycetes; order Kitasatosporales; family Streptomycetaceae; genus Streptomyces; species Streptomyces sp. NPDC018031. Next base: position 492 of record NZ_JBIRFT010000022.1, on the reverse strand, counting down.
CGGACGCCCGCGCCGCGCGGGCATCTCCTCCTTCGGCATCAGCGGCACCAACGCCCACGTCATCCTCGAACAGGCCCCGGCCGTCGAGGAGGTTCCGGCCGAGGGCGCTCCCGCCGAGGTGCCGGGGGTGGTGCCGTGGCTGGTGTCGGGCCGGGACGAGGCAGCGTTGCGGGCGCAGGCGGCCCGGCTGGCGGAGGCCGTGTCGGCCGCCCCGGAGTGGAGCGCGGCCCAGGTCGGCCGGTCGCTGGTGGCCTCGCGCGCGGAGCTGGAACAGCGTGCGGTGGTGGTCGGCGGTGACCGGGAGGAGTTGCTGTCGGGACTGCGGGCGCTGGCCGCCGGGCAGACCGCGGGCGCGGCGCAGGTGGTGACCGGCCGCGATGCCGGCATGGGCGGTGTCGTGTTCGTCTTTCCCGGTCAGGGGTCGCAGTGGGCGGGTATGGCGGTGGAGTTGCTGGATGCGGATCCGGTGTTCCGGGCGGGGTTGGAGGAGTG
>NZ_JBIRFT010000021.1:0-103188 GCF_044327625.1 Streptomyces sp. NPDC018031 | reverse complement strand
GCGCTGGATGACCCGGCAGACCGTCGCCGACGAGATCCCGAACAGCGGGGCGAGCTGCCGCATCGTGAGGTTCGTGCGGTAGTACACCGCCACCAGCAGAACCCGGTCCCCCAGCGGCAGGCACCACGGCCGGCCACCACCGGGCCCGTTCCCGCCCCGCTCCCGCACCACCTTCACCAGCCTCGCGAACCGGTCCATCCGCAAGCCCGTGAACGTCTCCACCCACACCGGCTCAGCCCGCAACACCCCACCCATACAAGCAAAATGCCCACCACCAAGCCTTATGCAACACCCTTTAGCACCGGGTGCTGGCCCTCCCCCACCCTTCCGATCACCTGTGCGCGGTCTGCCGCCGGGAATGCCCGGTGTGCGACCGCACCACGCGCGCCATGGATCACAACCAGGCCGACGGTGCGTTCCCTTCCCGTGGTGCCGCCCGCGCCCCGCGCGGCCCCCTGCGCCACCGGGCGGGCTTACCACCCATGCTGCGGCCATGACGGCTGCCGCCCGGTCCGCCGTCACTGCCCCCCGGGACCGCGCCCCCGTCCTGGCCCGTAGCCCCAGCAGGACTGCCGTAATGGCAGCGCTCGCCTGCAGGGGTGGCAGCCGCCCCGCGGTCCGACCCGCTCCCGTGGCCGACCGTAGCCGCAGAAGAGCAAACGTAGCTGGCCAAGCACCGGCCCGGGCATCAGGGCCTCAGCAGTCCGCCCACCCACCAGTCGTGTGGCTTGCCGTCGTTGGCGATGCCGCGATTGCGCAGTGTCCCTTCGACGGTGAAACCGAGTGTCTCGGCGACGGCACGCGAGCCGGTGTTCCCGACCATGGCCCACCACTCGATGCGGTGGACGTCGAGGGTGGTCCAGCCCCAGTCGCACAGGGCCCGAGCGGCCTCCACCGAGTACCCGCGTCCGCGCTGTTCCTTGACCGCCCAGTAACCGAGCTCCCAGACGCCGCGGCTGATGAGGGTCAGGCAGTACGAGCCGACCAGGGCGCCGGTGTCCTTGCGGAAGGCGCCGAGGGTGTAGTCCCTGTCCTCGGCCCAATGAGCGGGCAGCTTCTCGCCGACGAGCCTCTCCGCGTCGGCACGCCGGTACGGCACCGGCACCGGGGTGTAGGACTGGATGTCCTCGTCCTGGCAGGCTTCGTACACCGCATCCACGTCGGCAGGTGTGAAGGCCCGCAGCACCAGCCGGTCGGTCTCAAGCGTCACTGGATCCATCGCGGCAGTATGACCACCACCAGCAAGCAGCGCCCAGCGAATATCCCGACCCAGCACCGCCCATCACAACGCCCCGGGCTGGTCAACGGCCCTCGCGACATCCCAGATCAGCTGCCCCCGAGATGGAGCTACACCATCATCAATCGCGGACCGAGCCGTAATCAGGGGCGCGGCCCGCAGGGGGGCCGAATCCGAAGGTTTCCAGTCAATACGCGTACGACCTTTGGTCGTGGGGCGGGTGCCGGGCTGCTGGTCAGGGGCGTGTGGCAGGGGTGGGGTGAGGGAAGGGCCAGCAGGAGGATGCACGCGGCGGCGGCCAGCAGGGGCAAGGCAAAGTGGCCGCCCGCGGGGCCGGCGAGGGCGGTTCCGGTGGCCGCTCCCAGCCGGATGGCCGAAGCGGCGCCCATCGGCCGCTGCCTGGCCACAGCGAGCTTGCCCAAGCGGTCGCCGTCCTGGCCCGCGCCCAGCAGGACTCGGTCTGGGACCGCACCCAGGCCGGCAACATACTCCGCTCCCACCTGCACGAATACTCCCCCGACTTCCTCTCGGACTTCCAGAACAACCGCGAAGGGATCACCAGCAGCGTCGCCCGCACCGTGCTGGCCGCGGGCGAGGGACTGGCAGTCCAGGACCTGCGTACAGACCTCTTCGGCACCCGGCTGCGCCCAGCGGGTCGTCCCCGCGCCCGCGGGGGTCGCTCGGGGGGCAGGGCCGGACCGTGATGTCGCCAACTGTCGTCCCCGCGCTCGAGTCCGCCAGCATGGCTGCGTTGTCCGGCGAGGACCAAGTGCGCTGCTGAGCGCTGGGCCGGAGTCAGTACGGGCGGCCGGGATGCCCTCCCCGCACGACTGCTCGGGTCCGTGGGGACGTGCGGTTGGAGGCGAGTGACGCGCCTTACGCTCCGAGCTATTCAGGCACATTGCGCATGTACGGTTCCAGGCATCAACTGGAATGGAACTAAGTCACCGAAACAACGCAAATCCTCCGGTTGCTGCTGGCCCGTGTCGTACGTGGGAGGGGGCATCAGAGCGTCACGGTGAAATAAATGCCGATGTTCCGCATCAGGGCAGTTGCATGGGAGTAACCGAACGTCTCTGGCCCCGAATCGACCACGACAGCTGTGCCTGTCAGTGTCACGTGGAAGATCTGACCTTCGGCCAAGGCAACTGTTGTCTCGATATCAGGCGTGTAGATCAGATCGCCACCTTCGCCGTCGGCACTCGTCTCAGACGTGTGGTTCCACAGCTTTACAGTCCGCCGTCCTTGAGGCAGCACCGATCCGGACCCATCCTGGACGATCATTTCGCACCAGCCCTCAGTGAAGGCTGAAAGTCCAAAGAAACATCTCAGCGACCACTCATAGTGGTAATTCAGTGAAGGCGCGATGCGAGCAAACCCACCCTTCTCAGCCCGCAGCGCCGTACTCACGCCCGCCGTTGCGATGCGGTAGCCCTCGATGCTTCCTCCGTACCCGTGCCACATCGCGAACTTCCCGGAGGCCTTGTCACTAGACGCCGTGGCGGCCGTCCCTTGCGTGGGCTGGAGGACCTCCCAGTCGTATGGCGGGCCGAAGATGTTGAGGCCGGGCCTTGCCGGATGCACCGCCTCCCTGAGATCCATGGAGACGTGAGTTCCACCCACGGCCGCAGACCTCTTGTCCAGGCTCAGTGCTTGAAGGTTGTTGACTGCCGTCGCAGCTTCCGCATCCTGTTGAACCAGTTTGGCGAGAGGAGCGAGCGCTCTCGACTCCTCTTTGATCCTCCGCAAAGGAAGCTCTGCCACAGACTGTGCCCGAGCGTCGATCAACCGGCTGATTTCTTCCAGATGGCGGGCAGACAGCCGTTGAGTGCCCTCGGCGCGACGAACAGTCGGCTCAAATGGGATCGTGTCCATACTGCGAGCCTGGCGCACCCCGGAAGCAACGCAAGTCGGATGGCCTGAGCTAGTGATAACCGGCTGCGAGCACGTTCTCGGACAGTCGGCGGCACTGCTCGACTCACCAGAACAGTGTCCACTCCGTCGGCCTGATCCGCTGGCTCCGCCACGCGCTCCCACGCTTCATCCCCTCCCGCACCCTTCCACGGACATGGCGTGTGCCGTGGGGGCGTTGTAGCTGGCCGGCCAGTGCGCGGTGGGGCGATCTTGCCGCCCGTGTGGCTGCGGGCGGGCGTTCTGCCGGGGTGGGCCCTCGGGCGCGGGGGCCCACCCCCGCCTCGTCTCATGCCCCGGCGGAGCCCAGCGCGTTCCCGGCCTCCTGGCCGCCCCAGCCCTCGGGGGTGCGCCACAGGACATGCACGCCGAAGACATCGCGGGTGGTGTCGGCCGACCAGTCCTCGGCGGGCGGTTCGCACAGCACCAGATAGCGGACGGCGGCCCGGGTCGGGAGGGTGTGGTCGATCTCGAGCAGGCGGGTCGCCCCCGACCGGAGATGCCGGTAGGTGGAGTGGCCGGCGCCCAGCACCTCGTACAGGCGCACGCCCCGGTCGGTGACGCAGCTGACGTCCACCACCGGGGAGTCGGACGGCTCGATGTCCGCCCACAGCAGGGCGGACTTCAGGGCGTGGCGCACCGCCTCGTGCTTCTTGCAGGTTCGATCGGCGGACGCCGAGTTCTCCAGCGCGCGGAGGAAACCGTCCTCGGCGGTCGGGGCGGGTGCGACGGGGTCTTCCTCGACAGTGGTCACGGGCTCGGTTTCCTTCTGTTCGGACTGGTGCTCCCGCCGTGCGGGCCGAGAGGCGGTCAGGGCGCGCTCGTCGTCGCGAGCCGGCGCGACTGCGGAGTCGGGGGCCAAGGTCACGGTGCCGTCCCGGGCCGGGGCCTCCGGCGCCGGGCCGGTGGCCGGGTCTGCCGGGGCGCCCGGGCCCGTGTCCGGCCCGTCCTGCCTGTCCGGCTCGGGAGCCGGCTGCCGGGCCGGCACGGCGGCCAGACGGGCGAGGAGCACCTCCCGCGCCGCCGGCAGGGCATCGGCCCAGCCGGACTCGGCCAGTTCTTGCCGGACGGCGGGGATGTCCAGCGTGTGGTCCTTCAGGGCGCGGTGCACGCCCGCCGCGAGGGTGCGCAGGACGCCCACCCGGTGCCGGTCGGGGGAGCCGAGCACCCGCCGTACGTCCACCCAGTCCGCCTGGTCCCGGCGCAGGACGCGGTTGGCCATGCCCTGGAGCTCGGAGAGCCGGGCACGGGTGTCCCCCGGGATCTCCCCGTCCCCGTTGACGATCTCGTCGAGCACGCCGAGCGCCGCCACGTAGCGTTCGGCCATGGCGGGCGAGATGGGCCGCCGGCCGCGCTGGTCGGCGGTGAGCACGCTGTGACCGGTCTCGTTGGCGAAGACCCAGCAGTCCAGCTCCTCGCCCGGGCGCGGCGGCGTGGAGCCGTGCCGGACGGTGAGGACCAGCGGGCGGTCGATGGTGGGGGCGAGCGCCTTCACCTTGTATCGGCCGCCCGGGCCGGGGCCGAGGACCCGTACCCGGATGTCGGTGCCGATCTCCGGGCCGCCGTCCGGCGCGGCCCCGGGCGCCCGGCCGAACCCGCCGTCCGGCCCCGGGGCCGCGTCCGGTCCCGTCCCGTCGCCGGGGACCGGTGCGCCTTCCGGGGCGGGCGGCTCGGCGGCACGCTCGGTCAAGGCCGCCGGGAGCGGCGCGGTGTGCAGCACGGTCAGGGTCTGGGTGCTGCGGGTCAGCGCGATGTAGAGCTGGCGCAGCCCGACCGGCCCCCGGTCCGCGAGGGTCGTGGGTTCGACCACCAGGACGTGGTCGTACTCCATGCCCTTGGCCTGGGCGGCGGGCAGCACCGAGACGGTCTCCCGGCGCGGGCCGGTGACCTCGGCACCGTCCAGCAGCCGGCTGATCTCCGTGATCCACTCCGAGTCGTCGGGTACCAGGACGGCCACCGAGCGCAGGGTGCGCCCGTCACTGGTGCCCACCAGACGGGTCACCTGGGTGACGATGTCGTCGAGGAGCTTCCACGGTTCGGACGCCAGGACCCGTACGGCCTCCGGGCCGGCCGCCCGTACCGCCCGCGGCCGGGGCAGGGCCGGGGCGACGGCCCGGGCCAGCGGCGCGACGAACTCCATGATCTCGGCCGGCACCCGGTAGCTGGTGTTCAGCTCGGCGACCCGCCAGTCCCCGTGGTCCGACAGCAGCGCGCCGAGCCGGTCCCAGTCGGCGGGGGTGTGCGGGCCGGTCGCCTGGGCGAGGTCGCCGAGGACGGTCATGGAACCGCCGGCGGCGCAGCGCCGCCGCAGCGCGCGGGCCTGCATGGGGGTGAGGTCCTGCGCCTCGTCGATCACGATGTGCCCGTAGCGCCGGGGTATCTCCCCGGAGATGAGGAAGCGCAGCTCCTCCAGGCAGACGTGGTCCTCCAGCGTCCATGGGTCGGCGTCCGCGGTGGCCGCCCGGGGCCGGTGCAGCGCTGCCTGCTCCTCGTCGTCCAAAAGGCCGTCCGCGCAGGTCCGCAGCAGCTCTGGGGAGTCGTAGAGGGTGCGCAGGGCCTCCCGGGCACCGGGCGAGGGCCAGACGCGCTCCACCAGCCGCTCGACCCGGCGGTTGCGCTCCAGGTCACGGCGGATGGCGCCGCCCTGGCCGCGGCGCGGGGCGACGGCGGCGAGCTCCTGGAGCAGGCGGTCCACGAACAGGCTGCGGAAGTGGTCGCGCCGCTGCCGGTAGGGGCCTTCGCCGGCGCGGGCACGGTCGAGGAGGGCGAGCACCTCCGCGCGTGGCACGCGGAGCGTGGTGCTGCCGGCGGTGACCACGACGGCGGGCTCGTCCCCCTCGAAGGAGGGGGCTGTGGTCAGGTCGTCCAGCGCCTCCGGCCGGCACTCGTGCTCGACGCGGCGCCGCAGTACCGCCGCCATCCGCTCGTCGGACTTCACCCGCCGCGCCGCCCCGGGGGTGTCGGTGCCGCGGATCTCGCCGTCCCACAGCCGGGCGAGCTGGACGGCGTTGACGTCCCGTGTGCCGAGGGTGGGCAGGACCTGGCCGACGTAGTCGAGGAACCGCTGGTGTGGGCCGATGACCAGGATGTCCTGTGCCGCGAAGTGCTCGTTGCCGACCAGCCAGGTCACCCGGTGCAGGCCGACCGCCGACTTGCCCGTGCCCGGGCCGCCCTGCACCACCAGGATGTCGGACGGCGAGCCGGTGACCAGGTCCATCTGGTCGCGGCGGATGGTCTCGACGATATCCCGCATCCGGCCGCTGCGGGAGCGCTGGAGTTCACGCAGGAGGAAGTCGTCCGGCGGGAGCGGCTTGCGGCGCTGGGCGCGGGCGACGTCCCCGGGGGTGCGGTCCGGCCGGTGCTCGCCGCGCCGGGCCGGGGCGGGCCGCGGGGTGCCGGCGGGCCCGGCGGAGGTGTCCGGCGGTACGCCGACGCCGCTGTCCCCCGCCGCTCCGGGCTCCCCTGCCTCCCCGGTCTCGCGGGGGGCCTCGGAGCCCGGGGCGTCCTCGGCTTCCCCGGCGCCTCCGGTCTCCCCAGTGTCTTCGGGGGTGTCCCCCGGGGCCCGGCGGGGACCCGGGACCGGGGCCGGAACAGCCACCGGGGCCGGGGCGGCAGGGCTCGCCGCGGCGATCTCGTCGAAGTACCCCTCCACGATCCGCCGCACACAGCGCAGCTGCCGCCGCAGGACCACCTCCCCCGGCGCCTCCGGCAGCGCCTCGGACCACCGCTTGGCCAGCGGGCTGGTCCAGGGCAGGACCACCAGCTCCTTGTCGGCGTCGTGCACCACCCGCCGGCCGACGTACCAGGGGCGGGGCCGGGCACCCGGCTCCTCCGGCGCGTCGACCCGGGCAAAGACCAGCGCCTCGTCGCCGAGCCCGCCATATGCCGCGGCGCGCGCCTCCGCCTCCTTCCGGTTCGCTATGCCGTCCTTGCCACTGGCCGAAGCGGTGGCCGCCGACGCCGCGTTCATCTCGGCCAGCCGCCCCTCATAGCAGCGGTAGGCGTGGTCCACGGCCTTCTGCTCGGTGGCGATGACCTCGTCATGCGTGGTGGTGCCCATGTCTCCGTGCGTCCCTCCCTGCGGCGCGCCCGGGAACGCCGCTACGGGCCTGCGCCCGTACCCCGCTGAAACAACTATCAGAGAACGGGTGGTGACCAACAGTCAGCATCGCAAGTGGCGCGCACGGTTGTGGTCGAGCCGATCGCGGGAGCGGCCCGCCGGCGGCCCCCGGATTCCGCTTGCCAGCACCGGGCACCCCGGGCCGGTGGCGCCGTACCGGATGCGTGGTCACCTGCCGGACGCCCTGCGCGCCCCGTCATGCGGGAGCGAGTGGTCACGCCCCGGACGCGGCGGGAAGCCGCCCGTGTGACGGGCCGGTGGCCGGGCTCCCGGCCCGCTCCGGCGGGCTGCTCAGGGGTGGCGCCGGACACCCCGGGCCACCGAGGTCCACTGGAAAGGGTCACCGCCCCGCCGCAGTCAGCGGCCGCTTCTCGCGGATCGGCGGCACCTGGCACTCCTAGACCACGCTGCGGACGTCAGCAGGCCGGGGCACACTGGCCTAGGCAGACGAAGTCGGTGACCGAACGGGGGCACGGCGAGGCGCGATGGGCGGTTGCGGCACGTACGTTGCTGGTCGCTGGAGGACCAGCGCGACATCGGCCTCTCAGATCCAACCAGGACGGAGGCGCGCCGGCGCGGTGGGCTTACTCCACCGGCGGGCCGGTCGGTTCGCGCCCTGCCCGCCGCCAGGGGGCCGGGCCTTGGGTCCGCCGTCCGCCCATGGCCCAGGGCGGCCCTCGTTGCCCGTCCGCCCGCCGCCAGGGGTGTCCGCGCGCCGTCAACGGCCCAGGTCCAGGGCCCGTCCGGTGTCCTACGGTGCTCCGGTGAGCAACCGACTGGAGCCGCCCGCCGTCCCCGAGCCGGTGCTGTACGGCCGTAGGGCCACGGCACGCTTCCGTAGCGAAGCGGTGCTGCTGGACTGGGCGGGTACCCGGCTGCGCATACCGCTTCAGGCCATCGAAACCGTACGGGTCAAGGGCCCGAGGGACCGTGACACCGAGATCGTGCTCACCTCGTCCTCCCCCGCCGCCGGCACGGTCTACGCGCTCCGCTCCGGCAGTGCGGAGGCGGCCACCCCTTCGCCCGGGCAGTCAACTCGGCGATCCCTCCACGTGACCGGGCAGAGCGGAGCTCGGACAAGAGCTGCTTACCGCCAAGGCCGGCAGGTGTTCGTGTACAAGGTCACGGAGTCGTTTCGGCACAGCCGTTCCTCGGAGGAGGGGGCACAGGTTCCCAGATAGCCGCGATCGAAGCGGCGGGCTGGTTCCTCACGCACATGACGGCCGCGCCCGGCAGTCATGCCGACGTCGCCAACCTGATCTGCATGTTCCGCCGCCGCTGAGGAGAGTAGTGATGAGAGGAATGCGGCCAGGCCCCGGATCGGGTGGCCTCTGGGTGGCGGTGGTGACCGCCACTGCCGACTGGATCAGCCCCGGTGCGCTTCGCGAGATGCCGGTTGCCCGCTTCTGCGGGAGCTTCGGCGGGTGGTTCGCCTGGGCATGAGCGTGATCGCAGCCCAGGTGATCACGGACTCCGAGTGCTGGCCGTGCTCGTACATGGTGGGATCGACAGCGGGACGGCGTTCGCCGAAACCGCCCGGCGTCGCCGGTCATCGACCTGCTCGGAGCGCTCGACAACGGTGGCCTGGCACCGGGTCTCCCAGGACGGCTGGGTGCGGCCCAGGGGCGTGACGGCCTGCTGCCGCTGATCTCGCACCGTACCCGTCCTGGGCCTGCCCCTGGTGCCTGTGCCGCCGTGAGGACTGAACCGATGTGGCTCGGCTGGTCAGGCGGCGGGTGTGGGCCGCGGTTCCGAGACCACACGGGGCCGTCAGGGGGTGGGAATCTCGTGATCATCACGCGGGTTGCACCACGCGTCAGCAGTAGTCGTGTGAAGGGCTCTCCGTGCGCGCCATACAGATCGATCGCTTCGGCACACCCGACGTCCTCGACCTCGTCGAGGTTCCCCAGCCTGAGCTGGGGCCTGGGGAGGTTCTGATCCGGACCGTTGCGACCAGCATCAATCCCGTCGACGACAAGACGCGGGAGGGAGCCATTGGTGAGGGGACGCCACCGCTGCCGATGAGGCTCGGGTGGGACCTGGCCGGCACCGTGGTCGACGGAGGAGACAGTGGACTTGGCACGGGGGAGCGTGTCATCGCGATGTCGCACCAGCTCAGCTCCGGCCGCGGAACCTGGGCCGATCTGGTCGCGCTTCCGGCGCAGGCAGTGGCCGCCGCACCGCAGGCGGTCAGCCTGGTGGAAGCTGCCACGTTGCCTCTTCCCGGCCTGACGGCCTTGCAGACACTGGACTGGCTCGCGGTATCTGCTGGCCAGCGGCTGCTGATTGCCGGTGCCGCTGGCGCGGTCCGCGGGTTGGCGCTGCAGATAGCTCGCGCACGAGGCGTCAGAGTCGATGCTCTGGTCTCACGGGACGCGCAGATCGCCTTCGCCCGTGACCACGGTGCCGACTTCGTCACCAGCGACCGTGAGGGTTTCGAAGACCGCGGTTACGACGCGGTCTTCGACACCTTCGGGGCTTTCCTGACCGAGGCCGTGGCGGACGGCGGCCGGTACGCGTCGATCGCCACTCAGGCCGGTCCGGTCCCTGACCTGTCCTCACGCGGAGTCCGTACCACCGTCAACCAAGTGCGTGAGGACGGTACGGGGCTGAGCGAGCTGACCAAACTCGTCGACTGCGGTTCCTTGCAGCTGCGTACGCACTCTGTTTTCGGTCTCCACGAGATCCACGCCGCACACGAACGCTTCCTTGGTGGCGGCTTGGTCGGAAAGATCGTCGTGACCTTCTGAGCCGTGCCCTGGCCCTCCGGCGCTCGCGCCGGCCGGAGGGCCGGTGAGCTGTCGCCGAACCCAGATGAGAAGGGCGGCGAGGTGGAGTGCGGCTTGGTAGGCGACTGCGAGCCTGTCTGTTCGCATGGCCAGGCCGCGCAAGAGTGCGACGGTGATCAGCCCACAGCCGCACACGGACCGGATCAGCCGACGAGCACAACGGACCGCTGCCTATCATCGAGGGCACCGTCATCCGCCTGGTCGTGGAGCGGCTGCCGTGCGGCGGGTGAACATGCCGGTTCTGGCTGTGGTGGTCGGGCACCGGCGCCAGCGCGGCGGACGTGAGGGCTCCTCGGCGGGACCGGATGCCGTGGAGCAGTCTGGCCCGTAACCGCCCCGGAGGGGGCTACGGCAGGAGTTGGCGTACGAGTGCGTCCGTGGCCCAGCGTTCCCAGCGGGCGGGCGGCCAGCCGCGGTCGGTCACCAGGAGGTCATAGGTCTCGGGGCCGAGCACGGTCAGGGCGACATCGGCGGCGGACGCCGCGTCGTGCCCGTCCCGCAGCCGGCCGCCGGCCTTGGCTGTCAGGGCTTGCGTGAACCGCAGTTGCACGGTGTGCCGCTGTTGTTGGTTGATCCGCCACAGCTCGGCGAGCTCCGGGTCGGCGGAGGCGGCGTCCCGTACGACGCGCAGGACGGGAGCGGCACGCTCCAGGATGCGGCGGGCTCCGGCGGCCTGGAGAGCGAGCTGGGCGGACGGCTCGGGTTCGGCGAGGACCGCGCGGGCCCAGGGGCGGTCGAGCGTGGCGACCGGGTCCGGGTCTCCCGCGATCGCGGTGTCCAGGAGTTCCTTCAGTAGGGCGCGCTTGTTGCCGAAGGTGAAGTACACGGTCTGCACGCCGACCTCGGCAGTGCCGGCGATGTCCCCGACGGTCGTACGGGCCCACCCGCGTTCGGCGAAGAGCCGGGACGCGGCGTCGAGCATCCTCTGCCGGGTACGGCGGGCCTTCTCGGCGCGGGTGACGGGCTCGGGCACACGGGCTCCTCTGCTCGCGGCACGGATTTGACTGTAGTGATACTACAGTGTAGTTCACTGGAGTATGACTACAGTGAAATCGGGTGCAGCCGGACGCATCGCTGGGCGGATCCTCGTCGTGGGCGGCTACGGCGCCGTCGGCGCGACCGTGGCGGCGACACTCGGCGCCTGGTTCCCCGGCCGGGTAATCCCCGGCGGGCGTGACGAAGCCAAGGCCCGCCGGATCGGCGGCGTGCGGATCGACGTCACCGACCTCGGTGGCTTCCGGAAGACGCTGGACGATGTGGGCGACGTCGCCGCGGTGGTGCTGTGCGTGGAACCCCCGGACGCGGGCGTCACGCGGATGTGCCTGGACCGCGGCATCCACGTGGTCGACATCGGCGCCACCAGGCGGCTGCTCGACGCCACGGAGGAACTGGACGACCTGGCCACGGAGGGCCAAGCCACGGCACTGCTCAGCGTGGGAGTCGCGCCGGGCCTGACCAACCTGCTCGCCCACCGGGCCCATCAGGCCGTCGATGGTGCGGAACGCCTGGACCTGACACTGCTGTTCGGCACCGGCGAACGCCATGGCGCCGACGCCTTGCGCTGGACCATCGCCGCCCTCGGCGAACCGGTACAGGCACGCCCTTGGCGGACCGAACTGCCGGGATACGGCACCAGAACCGCGTACCCCTTCCCCTTCTCCGACCAGTTCACCCTGGCCCGCACCCTCGGCGTCCCCCAGGTCACCACCCGGTTGTGCCTGGACTCCCGGCCGCTGACCGCCGCGCTCTTCGCGCTACGACGCTCCGGGCTGCTGCGCATGGCCCGCAGGCCCGGTGCCGGGAGGGTGATCGCCGACGTCTGCGGTCGTGTCCACCTCGGCGAGGACGGCTTCGCGGTACGCGTGGACGCCCGAAACGGCGACCGGCACGCGGCCTACGCCGTCACCGGCCGCGAACAGAGCCGCGTCACCGGTCTGGTGGCCGCGCACGCCACGCGCGAACTCCTCGGCGGAGCCCTGCCGCCCGGCGTCCACCACATCGAACAGGTGTCCGCCCTATCCGCGCTGCCGGAAGTCCTGACCTCACATGACGTCACGTTCCTGCGCTACGAAGGGCGGACCGGGCGGTGAGCGGCGGCTGGCAGGGCGGCGACTACACCGCGGCCGGCGACGCCTGGGCCCACGCCGCGGACGACGTGACTGCCTCCGCCCTGGCCGAACTGGACAGCTCACCAGACCCGCCCGCGCCCCGGGTCCTCGACGTGGGCACCGGCTCCGGACCGGCCGCCCTCGCCGCAGCGCGGGCCGGGGCCCGCGTCGTTGGCCTGGACCGGGAGCCAGGGCTGCTGCACATCGCCTCGGACCGCGCGCGTCGAGCGGGCGGGCTCGCGGAGACGGCCCGGTTCGTCGCCGGGGACGCGCTGGCCCTGCCGTTCGCGGCAGACAGCTTCGACCTCGTGTTGTCCACCTTCGGTGTGATGTTCGCCCCCGAGCCCGGCCGGGCCGCCGCCGAACTGGTCCGGGTCTGCCGCCCCGGAGGGCTGCTGGCGATCGCCTCCTGGACGCCCGACGGAGTCATGGGCCGGATCGCCCCAACGGTCCTGCGGCACCTCGACCACCCGACGGACACGCCGTCGCCGCCGACGCGATGGGGCGACCCGGGCCACGTCCGCACCTGGTTCGCACCCCTCCCCGTGGCGGTGCGGACCGAGGTCGAACACGTCCGCGTCGGTTACACCTCGGTGGCACACGCCGTCAGTGTCTTCCAGAACAAACCCGGACCACTGCGTGAGCACCGCACAGCCCTGGAGGCGGCCGGACGCTGGGATCGCGCCCGCACCGCCCTCACCGACCTCTTCCACACGCACAACCGCGCCACCGACGGCAGCCTCCTCCTGCACGCCCCCTACCTGCTGCTCCTCGGGCGAGTAGCCCGTCGCCCTAGCCAGGAGCCGGGCAGCGGAATAACGAAACAGACGCTGCCCGGCCCTGGCTAGCCGTGTTTTGAGTTCGTCTTCTGACTGTCGTCCTGCACCGGAATGATCACAGGGGTGGGGCGTGGGGATCTTTCCGATGAGCAGTGGTCGGTGCTGGAGGCGTTGTTGCCTGCGGCAGGGGTGAGCCGCAGGTCGCCAGGCCGGCGGCGGGTCGTGGACGGCGTGCGGTGGCGGGTGCGAACCGGTGCTCCGTGGCGTGATCTGCCGCGTGAGTACGGGCCATGGCAAACGGTGTACGGCCTGTTCCGGCGATGGCAGCAGCGGGGAGTGTGGGCCCGGCTGCTGACGTTGTTGCAGGCCAGAGCCGATGCGGACGGGTTGATCATCTGGGAGGTGAATCGACTCCACCATCTGCCGGGCGCATCAGCATGCAGCCGGTGCCCGCCGGGACGGCGCCGGGCAGAAGGAACCACCTGGTGGGATCACCATCGAGCCGGACGACCACGGTCTGGGGAGGTCGCGGGGCGGGTTCACCATGAAGATCCATCTGGCGTGCGAGGGCCAAAAGCCCCTGTCTTTGCTGGTCACCGCCGGGCAGCGGGGTGACAGTCCGCAGTTCGAGCCGGTTCTGAACGCGATCCGGGTGCCCAGGCCCCGTCGGGGCCGGCCGAGGACCCGCCCACTGCGGGTGCGGGGCGACAAGGCGTACTCCTCTCGCGCGAACCGTGCCTACCTGCGCAAACGGGGGATCGGGTGCACCATCCCGGAACCGGCCGATCAGGTCCGCAACCGCAAGCGTCATGGCCGCGCAGGTGGCCGCCCACCCGCCTTCGACTCCCAGGACTACAAGGCCCGCCACGCCGTCGAGTGCGGGATCAGTCGCCTCAAGAAGCATCGCGCGGTGGCGACGCGCTACGACAAGCTCGCGGTTCGCTTCGAGGCGGTCGTCCGTGTAGCGGCGATCCAGCAATGGCTGTGAGGTTCCCGCGCCTCTCCCTATCCGGCCCTCAGGGTGAGACGGCCTGCGCCCCGGCGCGGGCGGAGTTCTGGCCGGTTCGACACGCACAACCACGTCCTTGCCTGGACGTGTCTGCGATGGCCGCTCACGCGCGCGACACCTGCGGCGGCGAGTCGAGGTCCGTCGCCTTGCCGGGGGCGGGCTTGCCGCCCGGCTCGCCCTGAGGCCGCCCCGCTCTTCCTCGTTCGGGTCGCGATCGTTCTCGATCCCGGCGACCCCTTCGCCTCGGGCACCCCGGCTGAGCAGGTGTGGAGGAGCCGGCACGAAGAAGCTGGCCAAGATCGCCCGGTTGCGCCTCACCGTCACTGGCACATCACGATCCGCTTATGAATGAATACGCAGGGTTACAGCGTTTGTTCGTTTCCCTCTTCCCGCGGAACCCGACGAAAGGCACAGCCATGTCTTCGGCCATGCGTAAGACGACCACTCCCACGGCGCGGCGGCTGGCCGTCGCAGCCGTCGCGCTGGGCAGCTTCCTGGCGCTCGTCGGCCCGACGGCAGCCGCCGGGGCGGCACCCGCGGACCCGGTGAAGACCGTCTTCTTCGGCGACTCCTACACCGCCAACTACGGCATCGCCCCCGTCAACAACCAGGACAACGAGAAGCTCTTCTGCTTCCAGGCAACGCAGAACTACCCCGCCGTCGCCACCAAGCGCCTGGCCGACAACGGCATCACCTTCGACGTCCAGTCCGACATCTCCTGCGGAGGCGCGCTCGTCGAACACTTCTGGAAGGAGCAGGAGCTCTTCGGCGGCATCGGAAAGGTCCCGGCGCAGCAGGACGCGCTGAAGGAGGACACCCAGCTGGTTGTGGGCGGTGTGGGCGGCAACACGGTGGGCTTCACCAGCGTCATCAAGCAGTGCTCCGCCAAGCTCCGGGGCGACGAGGGGGCGCTGCTGCCCGGCTCGCCGGTGGACCCGGAGTCGCCGGCGGCCGAGTGCAAGACCTTCTTCGAGTCGGGAGACGGAAAGGAATGGCTGGACTACCAGTTCGAGCGAGTCGGAGGGGACCTGGAGGAAATGCTCCTGCGCATGAGCTACCGCGCGCCGGACGCCGAGCGTGTCCTCGTCGGCTACCCCCGGCTCGTCCCCCAGGACACCACCAAGTGCTCGACCGCGGCCCCGGGACAGACGGAACTGCCTTTCGCCGACATCCCCCAGGACGCCCTGCCGGTCCTGGACCAGGTTCAGAAGCGGCTGAACGACGTCATGAAGAAGGCCGCCGCCGATGACGGCGCCGACTTCGTGGACCTCTACGCCCAGACCGGCACCAACACGGCGTGCGACGGCGCCGACCGCGGCATCGGCGGCCTGCTGGAGAACTCCAAGCTCGAAGTCGGCCAGCCCCTCCCCTGGTACGGACACCCCAACGAGAAGGGCCGCGACCTCCAGGCCCAGCACGTGGCCGCCAAGATCGAAGAAGTCCTCAACCGCTGACCAGCGGCACAACCGCCCTTCACTGTGAACGAAGCCCCAGGACCCAACAACGGCCTGGGGCTTCGTCACCCGGCGCACTCCAGGGCAATCGCCCCGGCCTGACCCTCCCGCAGCGTGGCGCACCCGGCCACAGCCAATGATCCACCTCATAAAACACGGCCTAGGACCAACGGCAGGAGTGCCGGGCTGTCGTGGACGTTCGCGCCGGAGACACTCAGGGCCAGGGGCAAGCCCTGTGCGTCGGACAGGACGTGGAATTTACTGCCCCTCTTGCCCCGGTCGACCGGATTGCGACCGGTCAGCGATCCCCCTTTTTCGCGCGGACCGAGGCCGCGTCCACGATCACCGAGGTCCAGTCGACCTCACCGCGCGCCCCCAATTCGTCCAGGACACCCCGGTGCAGCCGCCTCCACATCCCGTCCTCGGTCCACGCAGAGAACCGGCGATGCGCAGTCGCCGGCGAGACCCGAACGTCTCCGGCAGGTGTCGCCAGGCACATCCGCTGGTCAGCACGTGCACCACAGCCGTGAACACAGCCCGCTCATCCACCGGAGCCGTCCCGCCTCCCTGCGGACGCGAGGTAAACGGCGGCAGCAACGGCGTGACGAGCGACCAGAGTTCGTCAGGAACCAACCTCTGTGACAGGTCAACACCCATGACGTGACATCATGCCGGACCGAACCCACACCACTGTGACTGAGCGCTCCAGTTGGCCACCTTGAGCTTCATGGTTGGCCTCGGGGTATGGATTGCTTTGGCATGGTGAGGCCGTGTTCCGCGAAGTCGCATTGGCCGCCTGGCAGGCACTTGCTCCGGGGCTCCCTGCTCGGGGTCGCAGGTACTACGCGGGGGCATGCAGAGTCGGCGACTCGGGGTGGAACTGCTCGACGCGGTCGCGCTTGGCGTGCATGTCCCAGCAGAGCTCCGCGAGGTCGTCCGGGTCGGCGACCGGGAAATGCGGGCCGTCGGCCGACTCGAAGGCGGCCTGGGCCGCGGCGGACACCTCACTGCGGGCGATCAGGGACGCGATGGTCAGAGCACCGGCGTAGATCCCCTTGTCCGCCAGCTCGGCGTTGAGGGAGTACAGGTAATTGCGCGTGGCGGCCATCACCGGTCCCAGGCCGCTGAGGTGGGGCATGGGCTGCGCCGCCGAGTAGCCCTGAGCCAGCAGGAAGGTGCCCTCGCCGCGCTCGGTCCACTCCGGCAGCACGGCCCGGACCACCTCGACCGGGGTGAGCAGCAGCAGCGGGGTCAGGCCCTCCAGGGTGGCCGCGTCCAGCTCGGCGGCGGGGGTGAAGCCCTGGTCGCGGCTGATCGGCCCATACTCGACCACGTCGATCCGGCCGAAGCGGTCATGGATCGCCTCGACGAGGGCGGGCACCCCGGCCGGCTGGGAAAGATCGGCGGGGAATGCGACCGCTTCGATGCCTTCACCGGCGAGCACCTCGACGAGGGCGTCCAGCCGGTCCTTGCGGCGGGCCACCAGGGCGACCCGGAAGCCTTCGCGCCCGAAGCGGCGGGCGACGGACACCCCCAGACCGGTACCGGCACCGAAGACGGCGATCACTTTGGACATAGGACTACCCCTTGCCACGACAGTGTTCTTGACCCCTGGGTCAACTTGTTCGCCGACGGTAGCACGCGGCTTGACCCGGGGGTCAAGTTAGTCTGAGGGGGAATGCGGCCAGGGTGGCCGCAGCGCCGGAACCAGGAGGAACGACCTGATGCGGGCCGACGCGCAACGGAACGCGGAGAAACTGCGGGCAGCCGCCGCCGAACTCTTCCAGGAGCGCGGCCTCAAGGTGCCCCTCAAGGAGATCGCCCGCCGGGCCGGAGTCAGCCACGGCACGCTCTACAACCTCTTCGGCACCCGCGAGGCACTCATCGACGAAGTCGTGGCAGGGCTGGCCGCAGACCGCCTCGGCGAAGCCGCCGAACACGCCCTGTCCTTCGAGGAGGCCGGGAAGGGGTTCGCGTACTACATCGAGAGGGTCTGTGAACTGCAGGCCACCGACCCCGCAGTCGCCGACGTCGTCAGCGGACGCTTTCCCGCCGCCGAGTGCCTGATGGCCATCTGCAGCCAGACGAAGGACGCCGCCACACGGATCATCGAGCGAGCCCAGCTCGCCGGCGCTGTCCGCCCGGACTTCACCGGCGAAGACCTCATGCTCTTCTTCGGCACCAACGCTCTCCTCGCTCGCGCGGTCGCGGACACCGCGCCCGATGCCTGGCGCCGCCAAGTCGCCTTCCTGCTCACCGGACTGAGCACGGAACCAGCGCAAGAACCGCTTTCCGTCGCCCCGCTGACCCCGCCGCAGATGTACGAAGTGATGGGCAGGCTCGCCGGCACGTCGTAGCAGGCGCGGACGTCGCCCTGGAAGTACTCGACACCGCAACCAGGAGCGCCGAAGCGGCCCGGCGTTGAGCACCGGAGCGGCCAACTGAAGTGCTCAGCCACAACCACGTGAGACGACCTCTTTAGGTGCGTCGAGGGCCGGCGACGGTCTTGATCAATTTCAGCGGCAGCGCCCGGAGAAGAGGCCGCCGACCAGCCTCCGCTGGTTGAGGCGGCGTTCGGTGGTGTTGCGTCGGCGGTAGGTCTGCCGGCCGGTCACCTGAACTGTGTGATCGTTCGAGTTGGCTCACCAGTCGGTGAGGTCGACCACGACGGAACAGTGCGGATCAGTATTGTCCTGCTTCGTGCGCTCTTTCTCTGTGAGCAGGGATGGCAGGGCGGCGACAACAGCAGTGATGGCGCCGGACGGTCGCACATCTGCCGCGACCACGCCAGGGGCTCTCTTGGAGTCCGGGTAGAGCAGCTGCCTCTCGGAGTCCAGGTAAAGACGCAACCGGTCCTGTTCCAGGAAGAGGAATCCACGTAGGCGTGGGTCCGGATCCTCATCGGTCAACGGCTGCGCGAAGCTGCGCAGGATTCTGAGTGCCTTGTCGTCCTGCGTAGGAGCGGACACATCCAACGTCTCGGGGTCCACATGGACGAGAGCCATGCCCATCATGCTGCTGGTGCTGCCGATGGGATAGGTCTGCGTGCCGGTGAGCAGAGTGCGGAGGATGCCGGTGACACGCCCTGCGGTGAGCAGATCGTCCTCCTGTCCGAGAGGGATTTCGTAGGCGACCAGACCCTCAGGTGTATGGGCGGAATCGATACCGGTGACGACTCGGATGGCGGCGGCAGGCGGCGGCACCGGAAGGATGCCCCGGATGTACTGGCCGCCAATAAGCGGAGCGTGGATGTGGTGGATCAGGAGGCGGGCGATGGCCGCCTGCTGATCCGCAACGTCTTCATGCGCAAGTATCACTCGTTCACCCAGTTGGGGCACTCGCTCCTGGGCACCCTCTCACAGAATGCGGTGATGACGCCGATTTTATTCCTCCTACCTGCGTCGTACTCTCCATCCTTGATCTTGCGTGAGTATTGGGCTATTACCTTGAACTGCACGGTGCCTTTCCGGGCTTGTAGAGGCTTGGTTTTGTATACGAGCCTGCCGTTGCCATCGCTTTCGCGAGGGTCTGGCTTGTTGTCCTTAATGACGTTGTTAACAACCTTGCACTTCTTGATGTTGTGCTTCCCGGAAAAGTGGTTCCACCCGAGTTCGGAATTACCGGTTCGCGTCGGGATCTTCCTGTCCTGTTCGTCCTTGGCTTCGCACTTCACCGTCTTGTTCCAGGAGGGCGCGGCGTGAGACGCGCGCACAGTCGTCATCCTCGGCGCTGGGATCGGCGCCGACCACGTCGCCTACCAGCACCCGGATGTCGCCCCCATCGTCATGGTCGCCACCGCCGTGGCGACCCTTCTGCACATCCTGGTACGGCGGTGAACCACGGCAGTGGCAGGGACGTGCAGCGTGACCCAGCCACTGCCAGCCACCCGCGCCGACACCGTCATCTTGGCCGCATCACCGGGCCCGCCGACCCGGCGGTCAGTGGGCCCGAAGCGTCAGGCCACCGACCGCAGCCGGTCCAGTTCACTGCTGATCGCTTCCCGCAGCGCGTCATGCTGCGGACCGAGCCTGGACTGCTCGTCACTCCACCGCTCACGCGGATGGAGCCACACCGGGGCACCCACCACATCGGCTGGCTCCCACGCGAACCGCGGCCAGACATGCACATGCAAGAACGGGTCCGTGTTCCCCAGGATCTCCAGGTTGACCCGCCGGAAGGCTGGGTCCAGCCGCCGACAGACACGCTCGACCGCTTCACCAAGCTGGTCCATGTCAGACAGGAACGACAGCCGCTTGGCCCTCGGCAGGTCCGACAGCCGCTGCACATCCGGCTCGTCCACGAGCAGAACCGAATAGCCCGGCAGGAACTGAACGTCCCCGATCACCGCGAAACCCGCCGTCAACCGTCGCAGCACAGTCGGGTTCTCGCCCCTCAACGCCGTCCCGATCCGGTCCATCCGCCAGTCACCAGTCATGGCCAGAACCTACATTCCGGTGGGCCTGCGTCTGGGGCCGTCTGCATGAGGCGATTGTGCGCCGCCTCGATGACGTCGGCCTCGTCGACGTCTCCTGCGTCATCCTCGTCCCGTGAAGCTTCACTACCGTGTCGGTGGTGAGGGCCATCGCGGCTGGACAGAGAGGCTTGCTCGGACCACGCTGCGTGCCGCTGAAGCTGGCTGGATCTCGCCGGACGGTCGGCTCACGTCCATGTTGAGCCTTCCGGTCATCGACCATTCACTGTGTGTGACAACCCTCAGGTGGAGGGGTACGGCACACCAGTGGGCAGGCGACCGGACCGAGCAGATCGGGGGGTGGTAGGTGGGATGGCGCCAGGAGATCGCCTCGGCACTCGGCGAGTGGATCGCCATCGAGGGAGGCGCGGGCAAGCCGCCACGCTGGCAGCTCGTCGGGCGGGCGGTCCGGAGCGGTGATCCGGGCCGGTATGTCGTCGATCTACGAGGCTCCGGCATCGGACCGGAGCAACCGGACTCCCTGAGGCTGGCCGGACCGGACAATGACGGCATCGAGACCATGGGCTTCGCTGTCTCCGAAGCAGTACGGAACGGCTCCCTGTTCACACTGTCGGTACCGGAGTTCGCCGAGATCGCCGACCCTCGCCTGTGGATGCTCAAGCAGCCGCCCACCTCCTGATCGAGGCTCTGCGTGACGGCATCGCGAGGCTGGGTGAACATCCCCTCGCCACTGCTCTCGCGACCGCGACGATCGGCGGCACCTCGGCGCACGCCGTCGCCCCGCCGGGCTTTCATCCTGCCCAGGCAGACTCCTACCGAGCGTGCCTTGGCGAAGGCATCCAGCTGGTGTGGGGGTCACCGGGTACAGGGAAGACCACCGTCCTCAAGCGGGCCATCGGCGACCTGATCGCCCAGGGCCAGCGTGTGCTGCTGGTATCAGCGACGAACATCGCTGTGGACAACGCCCTGTTGGGGGTGGTGCGGGAGAAGCGCCACGAGTTCGGTGACATCGTTCGGGTAGGGCCGCCACACCTACGCGAGGTGGCCGAGGACCCTTCCGTGTCCCTGCCCCTGATGGTCCGGGCCCGGCTGACGGAGGCAGCGGCCTGGCGTGCGGAACTCGAGGCCGAACTCGTCTCCATCAGAGACCGGTCCCAGCAGTCGAGGGTTGGCAAGCAGACTTGCGGGGTTCGACGCCCCGTCGTACTACGCGGCGCTGAAGCTCATACGGTCGCCCGTACAGGACGTGGCGGCGACGCAAGCCCGGGTGATCGAGGCGAAAGGGCGGCTCAGTCAAGCGGCCCGACGCCTGCGCCACCTCGGAGAGGCCATCGGGACAGCACAAGCACGCCAGAGGGCCGACGAGGCAGTGAAGGACCGACGGCGCGAAGTCGGCGACCTCTCAGAGGGGATCACCCGTGTGCGGGAAGGGGCGGAGAACAGCGAGGCCGACGCCCTACTCGCGGACGACTACCGCCGCTCCCTGGAGCTGAGGCTGAGGGAGCTTGAAGCGAAGGGCGTCGTCGGCAGATGGCGGCGCCGGCGCGACACGATCACAGGTGTTCAAAGGAGCCGGCGAACGCCCGGCGGGCAGCCACCGACGCCCGTGTGGCAGCGCAGGAGGCCCGGGCCACCGCGACCGCGCAGCAGGCCAGGATGAGGTCAGCCGGCCTGGGCCGAGTGGAGATGAAGAGTGTCACCGAGGCTGACGACTTGGCGGTTGTGGAAGAAGTCGTCCTCGCTCAGCGTGGTGATGCTGCCCGAGGGGGCCCGGAAACTGACATATCCGGCCGACTCGATCGGCATCTTGATCCAGGAGGCAACGACGAACGTCAGGGAGCCGCCGTGCGTCACCATGATCTGGTGTTCGCATGCGCTCTGCAGGACCTCGTCCATGGCCGCGTAGATACGCTGCGCCCACGCAGCCTTGGTCTCGGAACCCGCAACGCCCTCGTCGTGGTCCATCCGCTCTCCGACAGCCGGTGGTGGGACGAAGCGCCGGTCCAGCCACTCCTGGGGCATTCCGCCCGCCTCACCGTAGGACTTCTCCCGCAGCCTGCGATCCAGGATCAGCTCTACCCCGAACAGTTCGGCTACTGCCTCAGCCGTCCGTGAGGCGCGCTGCAGATCCGAGGAGAACAGCTCCACCTCGGCATCCTCCGGGATCCGAGCCCGCAACGCCTGGGCGACGGAGGCCGCCGCACGTACGCCGGCGGGCGTCAATTTCGAGTCGTGCCATCCGCCGACGACCCCTTCGAGGTGGTGCGTCGCCTCGGGGTGGGTGACGACGTGAAGCGTACGCATGAGTACGTGTCCTCCGGTAGGCAGCGGCCTGCGTGATTGCGGTCCGCAACGATGGATGAGACCGTTCCGAGCCATCAAAGCGGGTTCTTCCCCCTCGGGCTCGGGTGCTCGCAAGGCGGTACACGTCGGTTCCGGTCTCGGCCGCCCACCTGCCTGCGGGACGGTCACACGACGATGCAGGTCATGGCCGCCCACAACAGGGGCGAATGCTCGATCCGGCCACCGGCGCGCCAGTGGGCGAGTTGCTCACGCTGCCAGCCGCCGAGCCGGCTCACCGGATCGCGGTGGTCGTGGGCGGTGTCGACGGCGATGACCGCCTGGGACAGCGGGCGTACGGCCTCGGGCAGGCCGGTCAGGCGGTGGAACGCGAAGCTGGTCGGCAGCACCCAGCGGGTGGCGGTGACCAGCTCGGCACCGTTGTGGATCATCGCGGTCGCCAGGCCGAAGGACTCCGCGAACCGGAGATCGCCACCGCTCTCGCAGCCGATGAGGGCGACCCGGGGCGGCGCGGGCCAGATCCGCGCACCCGGCTCTCCGTCGGCGCGCAGGGGCAGGGTGCCCAGCAGCAGGTCCTTGGCCGACAGCGGTCGATGGGTACGGACCGGATCGGCCAGGCCGGCGGTTCCCGGCCCACAGCACAGATGGAGCGTGCCGTCCTCGCTCTGCCCACCCTCGACCGGCGCGCCGCTCACGTGCCCGACGTACATGAGTCTGCGTGGCCCCTTGCGGAGCGCGCCGCTCAGCCAGTCCCGGTCCAGGTCGGTGCGGCGGAAGGCGTCCGCCGGGGTGGCGACGGACGGCACGACGGGGCCCGCGTCGAGACGGCTCCGGACGAACGACAGCATCTTCGGGTCCGAGCCGGGCGGCCCCAGGACCGAGCCGAGCGGGGAGTCGGCCCGGAATCCGGGGATCCGGGGGTCGAGGACGAGAACGACGGCGTCGCTGCCGTCGTTCTCACAGCGGCCCACGTCCGGTGCCGGGCGTCCGGCGGGATCCTGCCGCCGCAACGACGCCGGGGCGGTGGTCACGACGTCCGCCAGGTCGATGAGCCGGACCTCCGCGTCGACGGCGATCAGCTCCCACGGGACCTGGGCGACGCGGGGTGACGGCTGGATCCGCACCAGCGGGCGGCCCGCGCGCGCGGACACCTGGCGTATCTGCTCCGTCAGCGCCTCCGGCCACAGCGCCTCGGCCAGTGTTCTCGCGAGCCGGTGCTCGGTCCGCGGATCGGCCATCGCTCCGGAGTCGAACGCGCGCCGCATCCCCTCCGCCCCACCGCCCGCGGCCGGCAGCGCGGCGGCCAGCTCCCGCACCGCCCGGTCGACTTCGTCACCGGGCCCGTGACCGGTGCCGTACCCCCGGGCGCCGCCGGCCCACGTCCAGGTCATGAACAGGTCGCCGGCGTCGGCCAGCCGGACCTGGACCACCGGGCGCCTGGTCAGATCGTCGGTGACCCAGAACGGCACCTCTTCCTCGTTCACGATCCGTCGGTGATAGCGGGTCTCGGCCGCCTCGATGTAGTCCTGGAGCGCGACGCGGCCGGATTCCGGTGACATCCGCACCTTCGGCGGCGGCGCGACGCGCAGGCCGACGGAGGCGGCGGCGTCCGCCGCCACGGTGCCGAGCGTCATCGGGCCGTCGACGTGGCCGTACGTCTTCATGGCCGTACTCGGGAAGACCGACACGGCGTCTTCGGCGGGCCCCGTGGGCTCCGCGGGCGTCGGCGCCGACGACGGCGTACGGTCCAGCGCCAGGGAGGCGCCCGCGCAGCGGTGCTCCACCAGTTCGAAGAGCAGCCCCTGGTCCTGCCGGCGCATGGCCAGACGGAACACCACCTGCATGGCGTCGTCCGCCAGCTCCAGCCATTGACTGCGCGCATGGGCGGTGACGAAGTCGTAGCGGGCCGCCTCCAGGGCCAGCGCGGCGGGGAGGGCGAGGGAGAGCGCGGTGTCGATGGACTCCCTCTCGTGGTCGCCGTGGTCCGTCCGGTCGAGGTTGTCCTCGAGGGTTCTCGCGAGCATGAGGTCCACCTGTGCGCACCGCTCGTACACCTCGCGCGCCAGGTACACCTCGCGGGCCTCCTGGGCCAGCCGCTTCATCTCGGTGATGTCGCCCCGGTCATAGGCGTGCTGGGCGCTCAGCAGCATGGTGTCGGCGGCGGCGATCGCGGCGCCGAGTTGTTCGAACCGGGTCAGGCTCGCCGCCATCAGGTCACCCGCGCGGTCGGCATCACCGCGCCGACCGGCGAGGAACCCGCGGGCCTGTTCACAGACCGCCAGGTCACCGAACCTCCGCTGCTGCTCGAAGAACGCGGACGCCTCGGCGAACAATCGCTCCGCGACGTCGAGGTCGCCCCGGTGCATCGCGACATACGCCCGGTGCGTGAGCAGCGACTGCTGCTCACCGGTGTCCCCCATCGCCCGGAAGCCGTCCTGCGCGCGGACGAAGTAGTCCTCGGCCGGGTCGAACCGCCCGGTCGAGGCGCAGATCACGCCGAGGGCGACCAGGAGCCGCGGCACCGTCTCCAGCACGGTCGCCTGCACGGTGGTCAGCAGCACCGCGGCCAGTTCCTCGGCCGCTCCCCACTCCCCTCGCTCCATCAGCAGATGCACACGGTTCAGCCCGACTTCGGCGGTACGCAGTCCCTCCGGATCGTCGAACTCGGGCAGCCTGTCCGCCGCCTCGTCGAGACACGCCAGTGCCTCGGCCAGGTGCCCGGTCCTGCGCAGCAGGTCGGCCCGGGCGATCAGCGTCTTCAGCAGCACCTCCAGCCACAGTTGCCGGCCCCGCGGCCCCATCGGCGCCGACGCGATGCCGTCGAGCAGATGGCGGGACCGCTCGACGGCATCCTCCGCCCCGGCCAGGTCCGTGGCGGTGAGCCGGACGACGGCGAGGTCGGACAGCAGGTGTGCCCGCAGGAACCGCACGTCGGGAGAGTCCTCGAGGGACTCGGCGACGGTGAGCAACTCCTCGTAGACAGCGCACGCGGTCGTGAGATCGGCCGCCAGCTGACGTTCCTCGGCCACGGCGAAGCCGCTGTCGAACGGCTCCCCGTACAGCGGCGTCGCCACGGTGTCCTCCTCGTCCGGCATCGGTCAGTAGTCCTCACCCGCAGCGGCCGCGGCGACCTCGGCGAGGAACGGGACCGCGGGGGCCTCGTGCGGGGACTCCCCGTACGGCGAAGGCCGTGCCGCGACCGTCAGCCGTCGGCGGACCAGGGCGCGGATGGCGTCTCGGTCGACGCGATCCTCGGCTTCGCCGGACGTACCGGAGCGGGCGGGGCCGAAGCCCGGCCCGAAGCCGGGCAGCAGGACACCGACCTCGACATGCGGCGCCACCGCCCCGTCCGGCAGGTCCGCATCGGCCCGGCCGGTCCACACGTCCTCCCACCTGGCGAGGGGCACCCGGCTCGGGCGGCCGCTGTTCACGCGGACCTCCGCGACCAGGGGCGCGCCGGCGGCGGGCGCCTCGCTGTGCGCGACGACCTCGACCTCGATCTGCCGTCGCGCGCCGAGCGCGCGAGCGGTCCAGGACACCGCGTTCTCGGCCGCGTCGACGAAGCCGGGCGGGTAGCGGCGCCAGTCGTTGGTCCCCTCGCCCCGGGCGATCACCCGCCCGCCCCCGGCGAGCGGTCGGCCCGCCGAGAGGGCGTAGCCGTCGAGCCGTGCGAACAGCCCGCCGAGGTCGATCGGCACAGTCGCCGAACGGCCCTGGCCCAGGGACCGGCGGAGGTGGCGCACGGCCGGCGTGTCCGTTCCGGCGGCGTCCGCCGCGTCGTCGATCAGCCGCAGGGTGCTCTCCACGTGGTGTGCCGTGTCCGTCGTCCGCGGGGCCGCGCGCCACCACCGGATGAGCGGGGCGAGGGCCGGCTGGTGCTCCTCGATCAGTTCCGCCACGCAGTCGTCGGGCTGATCGCCGTCGTCGTCGAACAACTGCTGACACCGGTGGGTGAGCGCGGCCAGCTCCAGGCCGAGCAGGTCCGGGTCGAGCACCGGTATCCCGTCCATGGAGGACGCCGGCCACCACCGGGCCGCCCAGTGCCCGAGGCCGAGCCGGGCGGCGCTGCCCGCGAGGGCGGTCATGTCCGCCGCCACCGGTGCCCGGGCCGGCCGCCCGGTCGCACGGTCGTGGACGGCCGCGGCGACGCGCTCGCCGTAGAGCGCCCACAGCCACTGCTGGGCCCGTCCCTCGTCATGGATCTCCGCCGACGGCGGGCCGGGGTCGCCGAGCACGGGCCAGGTCAGAACGGCGCCCGCGACATCGAGGACGGCACGGGTGAAGCCGGAATCCACCGTGATCGCCTCGTCGTAGGTCCTGGCGTGGCCGGGAGCGGGGTCGGCGGCGATGCGGATCGTGCCGTCCTCGCCCCGCTCGACATGGACGTCGACGTCGCCGCGCGCCATCAGGCGTTCCTCCGTCCGGCCTCGGGCGCGGGGGGCGCCGACAGGGTGCGCAGTGCCGACCGGACGCGGGCGCGGTGGTCCATCATCACGGAGCGGGCGACGCCGTCGAGCACCGCCCAGGTCGACGCGAGGTCCACCAGCGGTGCGTCACGGACGTCCCGCCCGTGCAGCCGCGCCCACAGCCGCCGCATATAGGCGGCCCATGGTGCCCGGAGGTCCCGGGCGAGGGCGTCCAGGACTCCGCCGTCCGGGTCGGGAGAAACGGCCATCCTGCGGGCACGGAGCACCGAGGCCTCCCGCCGCCAGCGGCTGTTGACGGCACGGTGCGCCGTGGTCCGCCCCGACGCGGATTCCCCCGTGCCCAACGGGTCGAGACCGACCGCGAGTCGGCCGCCGAGGACCACGGCGACACGCAGGCTCTCGTCGTGCAGGCCGAGCGGAGCACAACTGCGGCCGGCCTCCCGACCGACGAGCTCCGGCACCGTCGGCAGTTCCTCCCGGCGGGCCGACGACTGCAGGACGACGAAGACCCGCTCGAAGAGCGTGCGGTCCAGCGGGGCCGGAAGCGTGGCCGTCGAGGCGCCCCGGCCGATCTCCGGACGCGGTGGCGCCTGCCGCGCGGTCAGTCCCAGGGGGGCCGGCAGGTTTTCGCGTCCCCAGACAGCACTCGTGTGCCCCCACAAGGCCCGGCCGAACAGGCCCCCGTGTCCGGATTCGACCATGGACGTGTACTCCGCCGGGTTCCCCGTCCCGCCCGGCGCGCCGCAGCGTTCCAGGACCTCGGCCGCCAGGGCGACCGCCGCGGCGGCGGCCGGGGCCGACGCCGGGAGACGGTTCTTCCACGCGGTGTCCAGTTCCTCGTCGAGCCGGGAGCGGCGGGCGGCGTCAGCCAGACAGACCTTCAGCGCCTCCACCGTGCGTCCGCCGGTGATGCCCGCCACGTCCTCGACCACGGCCCTGGCGATCGCCTCCGCGCCGGCCGAGGGAGCTCCGTGCTCGGTGGCCAGCTCGAAGCAGCGCTGGAAGTAGAGGTCCTGGGGGTTGCCCGCCACGATGCCCAGCGCCCGGCGGACCCTCTTGAGCAGTGTGAACCACTGTGCCGTCGCCACAAGACGCGTACCGGACTCCCGGATCAGCCCGTCGAGGGTCGCGGCCTGCACCGGACCCAGGAAGTCCACCGCGAGTTCGGGCCGCAGCGTCGGCCTGACGACCAGCGGCAGCACGATCAGCTTGACCGTCCGGGTCAGCGGTGCCCCACCGGGGCCGCTCAGTGATCCCAGCCCGGGCCCAAGTCCACGCCAGGCGTGGTCGATGACCAGGGTGCGCGGTCGGCGCTCGCCGGTCGGCGGGGTCGAGGGCGGCATGTGAGGAGACTACGCCGACCGGCAACGGGCGGGCGAACCTGGGATCGGTAGGCGCCCGCGGCCACTTAGCTTTCACCCCGTCAGGAAGCACGACAGGGCGCACCGACGGGGGCAGCCCGTCACCGGAGGACCGCTCGCGCGGCCGGGCCGTACTCGCGGCCGCGCGGATCAGGTCGAGGTCGGTCGGCCGCCGGCCGGCCCTGCGCCGGACATCGCCAGAAGGGAAGAACACCATGGGAATCTTCGGAAGGCGCAAGAGCCGCGAGGAGCGGGCCGCCGAGATCGCCGGCAAGGTGGCCAGTGGCAAGGGCTTCCACGGCCGCGCCGCGCGTGCGTTCCTCGGCGAGGCGGACTTCGCCGGGGTCCAGCAGTCGATAGGCGCGTACAACTCCGCCGTCGACGTACGGCGGTTGCTCGCCGCGGGGGCGCCGACCACTCAGGCCGTGGTCGTGTCCATCAGCGACACCGGCCGGCTGGTCAACTTCGACCCGGTCGTCGACCTGGTCCTCCAGCCGTCCGGCGCGGCCGGCC
The DNA here is from genome assembly GCF_044327625.1 of Streptomyces sp. NPDC018031. NCBI lineage: Bacteria > Bacillati > Actinomycetota > Actinomycetes > Kitasatosporales > Streptomycetaceae > Streptomyces > Streptomyces sp. NPDC018031. The sequence goes on along the minus strand of NZ_JBIRFT010000021.1, from coordinate 74,747 downwards.
GGGTCACCCTCCGCACCATCGTGTCCAAGCTGCGGATCCCCCGCGCCGGCGACCAGGTACTGCTGGTCGCGGACCCCGGTCGGCCCGGACACTACCTGTACGCAGGGGACGGCGTACAACGGTGACTCCGGCACCGTCGTACGAGGCGCCGGCAACCGATCCGGTCCTGCTCTGCTCCGACGGCCGGTGTGCCGGAGGTGTCCGGCTACGTCGGCACCGCCCGATCCCACGTCCGGGAGCCACCTCGGCAGGGGCCCGTGGCTCCGGCCGGTTCCACGGACTGACGATCACCGTCGACAGCGGCGGACGCCAATCCAGGGCGCGCGGCCACGATGGCCCGCGGACTGACTTCCGAGGAGAAAGGCGGGGTTCCGAATGGGCGGTTACGACCTGCTGCGGCTGTGGTGGGCGGTACCCGCCGGGCTGGCGCTGCTCGGCTACGGGCTCTCGCTGGCCGGGCTGACCCGGGCCCAGCGAGCGGTCTGGGTGACGGCACGGATCGTGACGGTGGGGCAGCCGGAGCACGGCGCCTCCAAGACGCCCGGGATACCGGTGACGGTCGAGTTCCAGGATCCCGCCACCGGGCAGAAGCACATCCTGCCGAACGCCGGCAAGCACGGCGACGCGATCGAGGAGGCCTGGGTGGGCCGCGAGTTCTCGGTGCGTTACCCGCCCGGACGGCCGCACCTGTTCCGCATCGTGCTTCACGCCGGGGACAGGAAGGGCCGGTCCGGTCCGAACTGCACGGTCGCCCTGCTCCTCGTCGGGCTGGTGATCCATGCGACCGTCGTCCGGGGCTATCCGTGGGCGCTGCTCGGCTTCGGCGCCCTGCTCACCGCGTCCGCGGCGGCCAGTCCGGACATTCGCCTGGCGCGCACCCGCGACGCCCTGCTGGCCTCGGCCGTCGCCGTCCCGGCGCGTGTCGTGGCCGTCACCAAGGACGTCTATACCGACGGGGAGGGCTCCGAGATCGTCAACCACGCCCCGGTCGTCACCTTCACCACCGTCGACGGTGTCCACGTCACCGTCCTGTCCCGCGACGGCATCCCCGAGCCGAGGCTTTCCCTGGGCCGCGAGCTCACCATCCACTACGCCCCCTCCGACCCGGCCGTCTACACGCCCGACCCCGAAGCCGACCGTCGTGACAACCAGAAGTCCGTCGGTCTGATCCTCATCCTGCTGATCGTCGGCACAGCGGCAGTCGTGGCCGGTGCGGTCACCCTGTGACGGCACCGGCCACCATGCGCCCCGGCGAACGCGGTGGGCGGCCCCGGCGTCTTCGCCCTGCTCGACCTCCGTCGCCCGGGACGACGGCTCCCCCGCCCTCGGACGCGGACGGCCTGCGGCGGGCGTTCGGCCCTCCCCGGCATCGTGGGAGCCGGGCTCGGTGAGCGCCGCCTCTTCGAGCACGAGCCCGAAGGCCGCCGCGAGCGAGCAGCCCGTACCGGCGGGCACGGGACGCGCTGGCGTGCTCGGAAGAAGTGCGGCAGGTGGCGCAGCCATGGCGGAATGCGGGGAGGACAGAACTGACGACGCGATCCGTGGCGGAGCGGGCTGAATGCCTGTGTCACCGCCCTGACGGACGCGCCGGGCCGAGCCGAAGCAGCCCGGGGTGCGGGCACGATAGCGAGCCCGGGGTGCGGCTGCCGACGGGGCGGCGGAGGCGGATGAGGTTGTCGATCGTGGTCACCGGAGAAAGCAGCCGACACCGAAAAGTATCGGACATATGAGCCAAGGGTGACGGCCCCCCGTTTGGCCGGACGGACCCCCTTCTCGCCGTCAGACTCCTGAGGAGAGACGCACGGGTGGGGCGTCCGTATGGGCGATACGGGGTGGGTGTGACAGAGCGCGGTAGGGCCGACCGTGCCGCTCCGGGCGCGACGGGGCTGGGGGTGACGGACCACGGCGTCCGGCCCGCAAGCGCGGCGACCGAGGACCGGCGGGGTGGGCGGCAGTACGGCGACGAGCAGCGGCGGGACGAGGGGCCGGCGCGTGCGGTGCCTCGCCATGTGGCGTGCGTGATGGACGGCAACGGCCGCTGGGCCCAGCGGCGTTCGCTTCCCCGAACGGCGGGCCACCGGGCCGCGGAGACCACCGTCATCGACATCATCGAGGCGGCCCGGGCGGCCGGCGTCGAATGGCTCAGCCTGTACGCCTTCTCCACCGAGAACTGGAACCGCCCCGGCACCGAGGTCGACTACCTGATGCGCCTGGTCCGCCGGGTTGTGCGCAAGCACGCGCCGCTGCTACTCGCCCGCGGCATCCGCTGCCGCTTCCTCGGGGCCGCGGACCCGCGCATCCCCCGTGAACTGGCCCAGGACTTCGACGATCTGGCGACGCTGACCGCCGAGAACCAGGGGATGACGCTGACCGTCGCCTTCGACCACGGCGGACGCCGGGACATCGTCGAGGCCGCCAGGTCGCTGATCCGCAACGGGACACCCGCCGACGAGGTGACCGAGCGGCTCTTCGCGGACCACCTGCCGTTCCCCGACACCCCCGACGTGGACCTCGTCATCCGCACCTCCGGCGAGCAGCGCATCTCCAACTTCATGCTCTGGCAGGTCGCCTACGCCGAGTGGGTCTTCCCCGAGGCGCTCTGGCCGGACTTCCGGGCCCCCGACTTCCTCGCCTGCCTGCACACCTACCGGTGCCGTGACCGCCGCTTCGGCGGCGTACCGCCCCAGACGAACGGAGACCCGCCATGACGACCGGAACAACGGGAACGGCCGACGAGGCACCCCTGTTCGGCCCGGAATCGCAGTTCCGCGCCTTCTTCGACGACCCGCGCTGGGCACTGGCCATGATTCGCGCCACCGTGCTGGAGGCCGCCCACCCGCAGATCGGCGCCGCCCTCGCCGACAACTCCACCTTCGTCGCCCACCCCTGGCGCCGGCTGCGCAACACCTTCCTCAGCATGCGGCGCATGTTCGACGCCGACCCGGCGGTACGCGAACGAGAGGCCGCCCGGCTCAACAGGCTGCACGCCCGCATGAGCGGCTCCGACTCCCGCGGCCGCGCCTACGACGCCATGGACCGCGCGACCCGCGCATGGGTGGTGGCCACCCTCTTCGAGAGTGCCGTCACCATGTGCCGACTGAGCGGGCAGCCGCTCGACCAGGACACCATGGAGCGCATGTACGTCGAGTACCGCGCGTTCCTCGCCGCGCTCGACGGTGACGCCGGGGAACTCCCTGAAGACCTGAACGACTTCTGGCGGTACTTCGACAAGGTCGTCGAGGACAAGCTGGAGAACACCGAGGCAGCCCGCGTCATCCTCTACCGGCTCTTCGACCACCTGCCCGCCCCGGCACTGCTCGACGGCGCGCCGACACTGTGGGCGGCCGGCAGGGCCGTCGTCGGTCCGCTCCTCGGCGCGATCACCGTCGCCTCGCTTCCCGAGGCCTACCGGCGCAGGGCCGGCCTGACCGAGATGCCCGGCGCCCTGACCCTCATGCAGGGCGCCTACCTCGCCGCCGGGCTCACCCGCTTCCTGCCCGAGGGCTGGATCAATGCCGAAACCATCATCGAAACCCTCTCCCTCTCCCCCGACAGCGACGACCCCCGCGCCCGGACCGTGACCGCGCTGCGCGCCCGCATGAAGCGGGCATCGGCCCTGCTCCGCCTCCTCACACCACTGAGCGGTGACACCGGCCCCGACCCGGTCCCGGCCGCCTCGGCGGCCACGGGAGAGAGCCGGCGCTCGGCCGAGGAGTTCTTCCGTCAGGTGCTGGACCAGACCGGCGACGGCCACCTCGACTGGCCTGACCTCGCCGCCATGGCACGTGAACTGGCCACCCGCCTGGACCTGGACGAACCCGAGGAGACCCGGCTCTACGAGGCCTTCGCCGCCTGGTGGCGCGAGCTCCAGGCGGCCCTCGACACGGACGGCGACGGCCGTGTCAGCGCCGACGAGTACGCCGCCGCCGTACCCTCCCTCGCCGGTCCCGCACTCATCCGCGTCGCCGAGGTGCTCTTCGACGCCACCGACAAGGACGGCAGCGGGACCATCGACGCGGACGAGTACCGGGCACTCTTCCGCACCGCCTTCCACCGCGACCTCACCACCACCGACGGCACCTACGGCCGCAGTGCCTTCGTGGGCGACTTCCTTTCCTTCATGTCAGGCCGCCGTACGCATGCCCCGTACGACCCCCTGCTCGCCGACGCCTGACGGACTCGTGCACGTTGGCGCCCACGGCTGCACGAGATACGGTTCTGACTCTCCGTGCAGCGACCACTATCCGTTACGCGAGGAGGACTCGTTTGCGGAGAAGACGGAACCCTGCGCGGCCGAACATCCGGCGCTTGAGCATCTTGAGCCGGTTCCCGGCCCCCGATGTTCGAGCGGGATGATGGTGGGTTCGTCGGCCAGCGGGCGCGCGGTCCGGAGCGTCGGGCATCACGTGGACCATTGATCGGCGTGGTGTCAGGTCTGGGCGGCCGGCTTGAGGCTGTCCTGGCACCACTGGCGGAACCCGGTGGCGGTGGTGGAGCCCGGGTCGCGGGGTTCGGCGTCGTAGATCCCGTTGTTCTGCGCCTCGACCATGTCCGCCATGTCCTGCGCCAGTGCCGGGCTCGCGCCATGCTGCACCATCGTGGCCTGGAAGTCGGCGACCGGGACCTGGCGGTAGTGGACGAGGCGGCCCAGGGTCTCGGCCCCTCACGCCGAACACGGCCCGCTGCACCACACCCGCGCCCGCCCCGACGGCTCTTGAGTAGCTGTCAAGAGTCGACACGAGATCCCGCTCAGCCGAGACGAATACCCCCTGCTCGCGGCAGCGCTCACACCACAGCGGCCCCTTCCCTCTCGTCACTGCCGGCGGCCGGGGCCATCACGCACCAGGCCGTCGGCCCCTCGACGACCTGCCCCTCCTCGGCCAGTGGTTTCAGCCGGACCGGGTGGGTCTCGGCGCTCCGCCCGTTTGAGGTGTCCGAGACGTCCTCGCCGATCGCTGCAGCGATGTCCTGCACCTTCATCGTCTGCCCGGCGCCTGCCAGCAGCACGAGCATCCGCTCACAGGCGACCGACAACGTCAACGGACCCGAGGAGACCGACGGGCCACCCCGGACCGCGACAGCGACGGGCGGGTCCTCAGACGCCGACCCATCGGTGGGCCCGTTGGCGCCCATTGGGCTGTGCTCCCGCGGCTGAGTTTCGGCGGTGCCGTCATCGGCCAGGGCCTCGCATATGAGAGAAGCAGGATCTCGCGTGTGTTCGTCAGGTGAACCAGCCGTTCCTCGGCCGCCGCGGTCTTCTCGCGAAGCATGGACAACTCGTCCCGCACGAGGGCTTCCTCCATGTCCCGACGCCCGAACAGCGACATCGTCGCGGCCCTGCCTCCACCCAGCCGATGCTCGGACCTCACGACGGTGGAAGCCCCGGCCAAACGCAGGGCGATCCGCAACAAGAGCGCAGGCGGTGACCGCAGATGGCGCCAAACGGCCAAGCTCGCCCGCCTCGCGTCTGCACTCCTTCGACGCGGGACCACTCGCGCCCGCAACGTCCTTGCTCCTGAACGGTGCCGGCGTTGTAGGGTCACGCCGTGATTGAACAGCACTCGAGTGAGGCGTTGAAGAACTTTCTGAACACGCTGCGGGTCGGCGAAGTCCGAACCGGCCGAATCACCAGCGTCGAAGGCAGGGAGGTACTCGTCGAACTGGACGGGTTCTCCGGCCCCGGGAAGGCGGTGGGCCGCATTCCTCGCGGCGATCTGACCCGCAAGGCGATCGACCATCCGTCCGAAGCCGTAAGCAACGGGCAGCGGCTGACCTTCGAAGTGATAGCCGTCGACTTGAAACAAGAGTGCGTCTGGGCCTCCGCTGCAGCGTGTGAGGACCCGGCTCTGCGGGCATTCCTTCTCGGCCTTCGGTGTGGAGCAACACACCGAGGTCAGGTGCGGAGCGTCCACAACTTCGGTGTGTTCGTGAACCTCGAAGGCGAACCGGCCGGTCTGTGCACCGGGTTCATCAGAGGACCCGAACTGAGCTGGCTGCGGATCGACCATCCCGCGGACGCCGTCACCGCCGGCCAGCCGGTCGTGGGAGAGATCATCGACGTGGACACCCGGCGTGGACAGGCCCAGCTGTCACTGAAGGCTCTCCAGGAGGACCCGCTCGTCCCCTTCGCGAACCAGGCAGGCCTTGTCACGACCGGCACGGTCACCAAGCTGATCCCCTTCGGAGCCTTCGTCCGCATCGCCGACGGAGTCGAGGGGCTCGTGCACAACACCGAGTTCCGTGACGAGCCCGTCGAAGACCCCGGCCAGATCGCGAGCGAGGGCGACGAGATGACCGTACGGATCCTCGAAGTCGACCTCACGCGCCGCCGCCTCACCCTGTCCGCCAGGAACCTGCCACCGGAGGGGCAACGGCCCTTCTGAGGAACGAGACCGGCTGTGCGTGGTCAGTCAGCGGCAGACAGATGGTGCCACCAGTGGCCACATCCGTGGGAGCAGAAGCGTTCGCGGCGCCGTCCGTCGGCGACCGCAAGCACTGCGATCAGCAGCTTGAACGCCTTGCGGCGTTCGTTGACAGGCGTGAGGCCCGCGATCTTCCCCAGTTGCATGTCGATCCGGCCCCGTGAGATCAACACCACGGGCGTATGGGTCAGCCGCAGCCCGGAACGGCGGATGCTCTCCGGGGCATCCTCAGGGACAACGCGCGCTTGAACGCAGTGATGACGTAGGAACAGCAGCACCTCGGACTGTTCCTTCGAGCCGAGGTCGTCGAACCACTCGATGCCTTCGGACATGGGGCGCAGCCCTTGAGCGAGTTCGTTGAGCAGGACGTCCCGTTCGTTCACGACTGCCCCCGGGAGATCAGGCGGCACTCGGCCGCGGTGTCGGCGCGGATCCACATCAGCCCTCGTCAGGGCGCATACCCACAGCTCACTGACCACGCCACTCTGCCGTGCGCAGCCGCTCGAACACCAACCCATGACGAGCGGCATCGGCGCAGTACCAGGGAACGATCTCCAGCCGACGGGAACCGATCACCACCCGTCTCGGGAGTGCCCTGGTCAGCGGTACCCGTGAACAGCCCCACCCTGACGTCACCGGCCGGACCGGCGCACTACCTACCCCGTACCGACGGTCCTTCATCATCCTTGGTCCTTGCCCGGTGCTTCAGTCAGGAGTCCTGGGCCAAGCTGGAATGGGCTCTTCTCCGCCTGCCCTACAACGTGACCTCGGCCCGAGAAGCCCGAGGCGACTACGCCTCGACCTCGCTCGGCAGCCCACACGTTCGTGCTCGCGGAAGCCGATCTCTCGGACCTCGGTCGGCGTGCGGCCGTGGAGAAGCCTGTTGAGCGGGGCGGATATCGTCCCAACATGACACAAGAGTTCGAACTTGCTGCCTCCTTGGGCGCAGGCGTCACAGGCCGCAGTGGTGCCTGGAGCTTCATCCAGGGCTTCACTGCCCACTGGGCTGGTGCCCTGGAGAGCGGTGACGGGTGGGCGGAGGCTGATCTGGTCGATGCCGAGGAGAGGCTGGGCATCCGGCTGCCGACGGCGTTGCGCGAGGCGTATCTGCTGTTCGGGCGCCGTCACGATCTCACCAGCAACCACGATGTGCTGCTCGGCCCGGCCGAGCTGTATGTGGATGGTGCCAAGGAGGCGCTGGTCTTCCGCCACGAGAACCAGGGAGCCGCATCCTGGGGCATCCTCCTCGACAGCATCCAGGACGACGACCCCGCAGTGGTCATCCGGCCTGACCTTGCCGACAAGAGCGCCGAGCGGTGGGAGGAGTGGCTGGAGCGCCTTTCCCTGTGCTTCGTCGAGATCGTGCTGTCGGAGTCCGTACAGGCCGATGAGGAGCTGTGCGACTTCCTCGACCCGGACGGCGACAGCATCGACCTGCTGGAGGCGAACACCGTCCAGCTGCCCTTCCCCGCCTATCCCATCGGCCAAGAGGAGCACACCATCCGGTGGTTCCTGGGCCAGGACGTCCTCCTCCGTGACGACGGCGGCATGGCCATTCTGGCCCGCGGCCGGACAGCAGAAGACCTCGACCGCGTTCGCGACCTGCTCCCGGGAGACTGGATCAACGACGATCGCTGACCCCGTCCCAGGCCTTGGAAGCCGAACAGGGTCCGCTCGGCGAGGCACTCTGACCTGCTTGCCGGAGCGGGGTCCACGACTGTGGGACCCATGACATCGTCAGCCACGCTCACCTTGAGGGTGAGGCGTCCGGAAGAGGGGAAGATCGCCGATGACCGACGCGGCCCTGGCAGGTGCCGCCGACTGGGGACCCGCCGGTCTCAGCGGCCGGGACCGCGAACGGGAAGTCCTCGACGGGCTCTTGACGGGAGCCCGGGAGCACCGGGGCGGGGCCGTGGTGCTCCTCGGGGAGGCGGGGTCGGGCAAGACAGCACTGCTTGACCGGTGTGCCTCGGCGGCAGCAGGCGGAGCCCGGCTGCTGCGGTGCACGGGAGTCCAGTCGGAGGCGGCGCTGCCGTACGCCGGTCTGCAGGTGCTCCTCCGGGGAGCCCTGGACCGGGTCAGGAGCCTGCCGGAGCGACGGTTGCGGGCGTTGCGCGGGGCGATCGCGCTGGATGACGCGCCCGCCGGGGACCGCTTCCTGGTGGGAGCCGCGACGCTGGGCCTGCTCGACGAGCTGGCCGAGGAACGTCCGGTCGTGGTCCTGGTCGACGACGCGCATTGGCTGGATCTGGAGACCGTGGACGCGCTGCTGTTCGCGGCCCGTCGGCTCGGCAGGGGGCGGGTGGCCATGGTGTTCGCCGCGCATGAGGATTCGGCGGCCTTCGACGGCGCGCCGGGCCTTCCGACGCTGCACCTCGGGCCGCTGACCGACGACGAGGGGGCCGCGCTGCTGGCCGGCCGGGCGCCCGATCTGCATGCCACCGTGAGCAGCCGCATCCTCGGGCTCGCGCGGGGCAACCCGCTGGCCCTGATCGAACTGGCGGGGGCTCTGACGGCGGCCCAGCGGGACGGGAGCGAGCCGCTGGACGCGCGGGAGATCGCCGTGTTGCCGGCCTCGTGGCGGGTGCGGCGGATCTTCGACGAGCGGATCCGGGCGCTACCCGCCCCGACCCGTCTGCTGCTGACGGTCGCCGCGGCGGACGACACCGGTGACGTGGCGCTGCTGGTGGCGGCGGGGGAACGGGTGGGCGCGGCCGCCGGGGACCTCGGGCCGGCGGAGGCGGCGGACCTGGTGAGGGTGTCCGGGCGCCGGCTGGTGTTCCGGCATCCGCTGGCACGGGCCGCCGCATACCAGGGGGCGGTGCTGGTCGAGCGGACGGCCGCGCACCGGGCGCTCGCCGAAGCGGCGCCGGCCGCCGGGGACATGGGCCGCCGGGCCTGGCACCTGGCCGCGGCTACCGTCGGCTACGACGAGGAGGTAGCCGCCGAACTGGAGCGCAGCGCCGAGCTGTTCCGCTCGCGGGGTGGCCGGGCCGCGGTCGCCGCCGCCTATCGGCGGGCCGCACGGCTGACCGAGGACCAGGAAGCCCGGTCCCTGCGGCTGGCGGCCGCGTCCGCCGCCGCGGCCGAGGCCGGACAGGCGGGGCTCGCGGGGACACTCGCCGACGAGGCGGGGCCGGTGAGCAGCCCGTCGGCGGTCGCCCGGCTCGCCAGCGTCCGGGCGGCGCTCGAACACGGGCAGGGCCGCGCGGAGTCGGCCCGGCTGCTGCTCGTCGAGGCGATATCCGAGGTGACGGCACACCGTCCCGCCACGGGGGCATGGCTGCTGTTCGAGTCGGCCGCGATGGCCTGGGACGCGCCGGACCCGGTCGCGGCGGCCCGCGACACCCGGGCGCGGGTGGCCGGTCTGGACTTCGGCGAGCATCCCGTGCACCGGGGCGCGGCCGGGGTGCTCGACACGATGGCGGGTGATCCGGCAGGCGGGGCGGCGGCGATACGGGAGTTCGCCGGTTACGTCGTGCGGACCCGGCGGGAGCGCAGCCTGACCGATCAGGTGCGGCTGCACGGCTGGGACATGCTGCTCGGCGAGTACCGCACGGTGCACGAAGAGGCCGTGGCCCTGGAGCAGGAGTGCCGTGCGGAGGGTGCCGTCGGCGTGCTGCCGCGGGTGCTGCTGCGGCTGGCGCGGCTGCGGCTGTTCCTGGGCCGCCACCGGGACGCGTACACGACGGCGGTCGAGGGCCTGGAGATCGCTTGCGACACCGGTCAGCGCCATCTCGCGGCGATGTTCCATGGCGTCCTGGTGGTGCTGGCCGCGCTCGACGGGGAGGAGCCGGGCGGCATGGCGGGGCCGGGAGGGACCGCAGGGCCGGGCAGCGGGGACCGGCAGGGTCCCGCCGGGCGGACGGGGCGGTACCTGAGCCCCGGTGTCCCGCCGTTCCCGGTCTGGCTGACCAGGGCGCAGGGCCTGCTCGACCTCGGGCTCGGCCGCTACGACCGGGCGCTGCAGCGTTTCGCCGTACTGACCGGCGGGCCGCACCGGCACCTCATGGTCTCCGTACACAGCCTGCCCGACCAGGTGGAGGCCGCCGTCCGGATCGACCGGGCCGCCGACGCCGGGGCGGCCGCCGAGCGGTTCACGCACTGGGCCGGGGCCACCGGGACCGCGTGGGCAGGGGCGGTGGAGCTGCGGTGCCGCGCCCTGCTCGCCGCCGACAACGCGCGGGCGGAGGAGTTGTACGCGCGGGCGCTCGCCGCCCACGAGGGGGACGGCCGCCCGTTCGAGGAGGCGCGCACCCGGCTGCTGTACGGGGAGTGGCTGCGCCGGGCCAAGCGCCGGGCCGCCGCCCGGGAGGCGCTGACCGTGGCACTGGAGTCGTTCGAGCGGATGCCGGCGGCCGCGTGGGCTGACCGGGCCCGCACGGAGCTGCGGGCCGTCGGCGCCGCCCCGGCCACGCCGGCGGCGGCCGCGGACATCGTCGACCGGCTGACCGCGCAGGAGCTACGGGTCGTCCGGCTCGCGGCGACGGGCCTGAGCAACCGGGACATCGGCGCCCGCCTGTTCCTGAGCCCGCGCACGGTCGGCTACCACCTGTCCAACGCCTACCCGAAGCTCGGGGTGACGTCGCGGGCCGCACTGGGAGCGCTCAACCTGGGATGACATCCGCCTCACCCCGGCACTCCCGTCACCCCAGTCGACCTGCTCACCCCTTCGGCCTCATCGGTATGCACGCCGGTACGACACCCGGTCATTCGACGGATCCGCAGGTCCGGGCGCGCTTCCTACGGTTGTCCTGTTCGAGGAACGTCCGTGTGGGAGGGTTCATGAAGGTCCTGGTGCTGGGTGCCACCGGTTACATCGGCTCCGCGGTGGTGTCGCGACTGACACTGGAGGGCCACGACGTGGTGCCCCTGGTGAAGAACGCAACCGCGCTGCATCCCGACGTGCCGGCGCGGGTCGGCGATCTGGCCGACCCGGCGTCACTCCGCGCGGCGGTGACGGACGAGGTGGACGCGGTGGTGAACCTGGCCACGCCGACGGGTGACGAGGCGGTGGACACCGCAGCCATGGAGGCACTGCTCGCGCCGCTGCGCGGCACGGGCCGGACCTTCGTCTACACCAGTGGCGTCTGGGTGCTCGGCGCCTCCGGGGACGCCCCACTGACCGAGGACGTCGGCACCGACCCGATCGCGATCGTCGGCTACCGGCCCCGGATCGAGCAGCAAGTGCTGGCCACCGCCGGGGACGACGTGCGGGCCCTGGTGATCCGCCCGGGCATCGTGTACGGCCGGGACGGCGGCATTCCTGCCCTGATGACGGGCTGGGCCCGGGACCACGGCACGGGTCGCTACGTGGGTCCGGTCGCGACCCGCTGGCCGATGGTGCACGTCGACGACCTCGCCGAGCTGTACGCCCTCGCGCTGACCAAGGGCCGCGCGGGTGACCTCGTGCACGGCGTGGCGTGGGAGTCCGTCCCGGCGGCCGCGGTCGCGGCGGCCGCCGACGTCGCCGCGGGCGGCACCGGCCGGGCCGAGCCGTGGCCGCTCGCGGAAGCCGCCGAGGTGCTCGGGGCGCCGTTCGCCGAGGCGCTCGCGCTCGACCAGGTGGTGTCGGGGCGGCGCGCCGTCGAAGAGCTGGGGTGGCGGCCGAGCCGCCCGTACGTCCTGACCGAACTCGCTGGAGGCACCCGTGGCTGACACCGCCGATCTGACGCCCCCGATCTGCCGCACCTGCGGCACCCAGTACGCCGCCCCGCGCCCGGACTGCCCGGTCTGCCTGGACGAGCGGCAGTACGTGAGCCCGGCCGGCCAACGGTGGACGACACTGGCCGAGTTGCGCGAAGAGGGCCACACCGGCCTCTTCGAGGAGCAGGGTCCCGGTGTGCTCGGTGTCGGCGTCACCCCGCAGTTCGCCATCGGCCAGCGAGCCCTGCTCGTCCGCACCGCCGCCGGCAACGTCCTCTGGGACTGCGTTCCCTACCTCGACGACACCATGGTTCGGGCCGTCGAGGAACTCGGCGGCATCGACCACATCGCCATCAGCCACCCCCATTTCTACTCCTCGATGGTGGAGTGGGCCCACGCCTTCGACGCCCCGGTCCACCTCCACGAGGCCGACCGTCAGTGGGTGGGCCGCCCGGACCCGGCCGTGCGCTTCTGGAACGGCCGCGCACTCCAGCTCACCGACGAGCTCACCCTGATCAACCCGGGCGTGCACTTCCCCGGCAGCGCGGTCCTGCACTGGAGCGCGGGCGACGGGGCCCTGTTCACCGGCGACGTGGTCAATGTCTGCCCGGACAACCGCTGGGTCACCCTCATGTACAGCTACGCCAACCACATCCCGGAGCGCCCCCACGCAGTCCGCGCCGCCGCGGACCTGCTCGCCGGCTACCGCTTCGAGCGGATCTACGGCGCCTGGTGGCACCGGGTCGTCACCTCTCACGGCAACGAGGTTCTGGCCCGGTCCGTCGAACGCTACCTCCGCTTCGAACAGGGCACGGTCCCGGGCGACTGATACGGGTGCCGGCCGTCGGCGCGGCGTCGGCACTGGCCGCCGACGCCGCGCCGATCCCCGTCATGAGATCGCGCGCGACGACCCGGACGAACGGACCGCCCACTTCGACGAGACCTGGTCACGTGTTCGCCGCCGCTTTGGCGGCCTGCTCGTCGTGTTCGCGCAGCATCCGCATGACGGTGGCCGGCGAGCGGCACTGGCTCTTCTTCGCTACTCGCCACGCCGTCACGAGAGGCGAGTTCCCGTCCGGCACGGACGTGCCGCGCGGGGTCGCAACACCTACGACAAGGTCGTGGGCTTCGGCGAGGAGAACTGGCACTACGACGGCCGCCATGTCGGCGTCCTGAGCACCACCCTTCCCGAGGACGCCGACCCGCGCATCACCGTCTACCGCGACATGGACAGCCTTGTCGCCGCCCTCGACAACCGCGGGATCAAGCATGTCTACCCCGATGGTGGACGCCTCATCCAAAGCTTCATCCGCGCCGGACGCGTCAATGCGTTCATCATCAGTGTCGCCCCGGTCCTGATCGGCGCTGGTCACCGTCTCTTCGGCGAGCTGACCGAGGACGTCCCTCTTCACCTGGACTCGGTCGCCGACGTCGGCGGCTTCGCGCAGTTGCGCTACAGCGTGGAGAAGTAGTGGCACATCCGGGCGGGCCGATGCTGTGGCAGTCGATCCGACACCGCCGACCGAACACCGTCACGGCCGCGGTGCGTTGTGCCCGAGCCGGGCCGGGTCACGATCCTGCCGTCCGACGTCGAGGACATCACCACGCTCACCACCGACCACCCCGCGTGACCACCGGGAAGGCCGGCTCACGGCGCCACCCGGCACCGCACGACCCGCGAGGTAGTACAACAGCTCCGCTTCCTCGCCTCGTCGAGGCGTAGGCCGAGCCCTGTAGAGGTCGGGACCAGGGGCTCGCCCCGCGGCTCCGGCGGCACTACCCCGGCGGAGTGGCGGAGTTCGCCTCCAGTCGGCACGTTCCTCGCAGCCTCAGGCCGTCCGGCCACGCCGGACCGCCTGAGACTCCGACCTAAGGTCATCCCCGGATACGGGCCGGCGGGGAGGCTTGGGAGTGGCTGACGACGACCTTGCCGAAGGGACCGCCGGCCGCGTAGTAGCGGTAGGCGTCCACGGCCGCGTCGAAGGGGAAGACACGGTCGATCACAGGCCGCAGTCCGTGCGTCCCGATGAAGGCGTTCATCGCGGTGAACTGAGCGCGGCCCCGTCCGAGACGGGGACGACGTCGGGCTTGACCGGCAGCACGTAGGTCCCGTCGAGCACCATGCGTTCGCGGAAGCTCAGGGACGTCGCTCGCACCGCCACCAGGGCCTGGCCTGGACCGGGCACGGGCATGTCGTGCTCGCGGACGGCAAGGCCGGACAGCCCGGCACCACTTGTGCGACAGGTGGTAACTCAGCATCTGGGGAGTGCCCTTCTCATGACGTCGGTGGTACGCGGGTCATTGGAGATGCGGGTGCGCCGGAGCCGGGTCGGCTCCGACGGTTCAGTGCCGCTTCACGCGCCGTCGGATTCGGTGGCCAGCGGAACCTCGCCGACGGTCTTGCTGAAGCCGAGGGCCTCCACGATCCGTCCGTCCGTCACACGCATGACGTTGACGCCGTGCACCCACTGGTCGGGGCCGTCCCCGAAGCGGTAGTTCCACACGATCGTCGCGCGGTCGCCCGCCACGATCACCTCCTGTGGGGTGAACTGTGTGGCGAGGTCGTCGATGAGGGCCGTCCACCACTCCGTACAGGCTTCGCGCCCGACGACCCGCTCCCCCCGGGGCGCGGGCTGGACGCTCTCCATGACGCAGTCCTCGGCGACCAGGTCGGTCAGGAGGGCTGCATCGCGATGGGTGAAAGCGCGGTTGAAACGGTCGATGACTTCGGCGGTGCTGCGCACGGACATGACGCCTCCTCGAACAGATAGACCAGTCGATCTATCGCCTACGAGATGTAGATAGACCGATTGATCTACCGCGTCAAGTGCTGGCACAATCACGCCATGACCGCTTCCGCCAAGCCTGGCCCCCGCGAACGCCTGCTGCTCGCCGCCCAGGAGCTGACCTACACGCACGGTGTCGGTGTCGGCGTGGACACCCTGCTCAAGGCGGCCGGCGTCGCACGCCGTTCCCTGTACGAACACTTCGGCGGCAAGGACGGCCTGATCGCCGCGGTACTGCGCCGCAGCACCGCCGAGGACGTGGCGGAGTACCGCGCCACCATGGACGCCGCGGGCGACGACCCGCGGACCCGGCTCCTCGCGGTCATCGACCGGCTCGGCCGCATCGCCGCGGGCCCGGACTTCCGCGGCTGCCGCTACCTCGCCGCCGACCTCGCACTCACCGACCGGGAGCATCCCGGCCACGAGGTCACTCGGGCCTACCGGCGCACCCTCCGCGGGCTGTTCACGGACGAGCTCGCCACTCTCGGACACGCGCGCCCCGACTACGCCGCCGACCAACTGCTCATCCTCGTCGACGGCCTGCTCGCCACCGGCACGGCCCGCCCCGAGGACCGGCCACCCGCCGCCGCGGCCCGCGAACTCGCCGAGCACATCATCGACGCCGGGCTCCCCCAGCCAGTGCAATGACACGAACCCCCCACGTCAGGCGCAGTGAGGACAGAAGGGAAGCGGCCGCGGAAGAGGTCATCGTCACCGAGCACCCCGGCCACCTGCTGCGCGCCGAAGCGCACGAGCTCGAAACCGGATCCCCCGAACGGGCGAGGTCCCCGGCGGCTGTGCGTGCTCGGCTCTGTCATGCCTCCATCAGCAGCACTGCGCAGGTGACGGCTGTCAGTGATGGGCCGTCAGGAGAGCGTGGGCGTGGCGGACGAGTGCCTGCCGTACCTGGTCCGGGGACAGCACGGTGAGCGGTGTGGCCAGGCCGAGGAGGTAGGCGGCGAGCTGTTCGGTGCTGTTGCCGCCGATGTGGACCACGGTGGCCTCGGGGCCGTCGGGGCTGTGGGTTCCGATGGTGGAGGGGACCTTTTGCAGGGCGTGGTCCAGGGGAAGCGGGAGGCGGATGGTCGTGTACACCGGGTACACGACGCTCGCGATCCCGCTGGAGACCAGTGCCGCGGCGTCGGGCGGATCGGTCAGGTCGGCTGGTTCGGTGGTGGCGCGCACGCTCACCACCCGGTCGGCGCGGAAGGTGCGCCATTGCTGTTTGGTGACGTCCCGGGCGACCAGGTACCAGCGCAGGCCGGTGTGGACCAGGCGGTACGGGTCGACGGCTCGCACGGAGGCTCGGCCGGCGTGGTCCCGGTAGGCGAGGGTGGTGCGCAGTGCGCTGTGGCAGGCTCGCGCCAGTTCCAGCAGCACCAGGGTGTCGATCTGCGGTTCGCCGGAGCGGGGGGTGTGTTCGAGGGCCCTGTCCAGTGTGCTCAGTCGGTCCGCGAGGCGTGCGGGCAGGCTCTGGCGGAGTTTGAGCAGCGCGGAGAGGGCGGCTTGCCCGGTGCCGAGCACTCCGCTGAGTGCGGCTTCGCGCAGGGCGACGGCGACGGCCAGGGCCTCCTCGTCATCCAGTACCAGCGGCGGCACCCGGACGCCGGGGCTGAGCCGGTAGCCGCCCCAGGGGCCGGGGATGGACTCGACTCCGTAGCCGAGGTCCCGCAGCCGGGCGATGTCCCGGCGGACCGTGCGGTCGGTGACCTCCATCCGTTCGGCCAGTTGACGGCAGGTCCATTCGGGGCGCGCGGACAGCAGCGACACCAGGCGCAGCAGACGGGAGGAGGTCCTGATCACAGTCAGCCAGTGTCCCGTATGACCAGGACACGTTCTGTCAGGGTCGTGGCCTACGGTCCGCTTCCATGAGTAGCCCGACGATCCGTCTGCTGTCCTTCGACTTCGACTGCCCCGACCCGGCCGAGCTGGCCCGCTTCTACGGTGATGCCCTGGACCTTCCCGTGCTGTACCGCAGTGAGGACTTCGTCCTGCTGGGACGGGCGGGAGCCCCTGGGCTCGGCTTCATCCGTCAGACGGGCTACCAGCCCCCGGCCTGGCCCGATCCTGCCCACAGCAAGCAGGCCCACCTCGAACTGGGCGTCGACGACCTGGACGCCGCGCAGGAGCGGATGCTCGCCCTGGGTGCCGTCCTGCCGTCCTTCCAGCCGCGGCCCGACGTGTGGCGGGTGCTCCTGGATCCGGCAGGTCATCCCTTCTGCCTGTCGACGCACACGAACTGAGCCCGTCCCCGCACTGCCTCCGGCCCCCCCCACGACGAGGCCGGGGCACGCACGAAGGGGCGGCCCGCTCCGCCCCGGGGTGCGGGAGCGACGGTTCCGCAGGGGACCCCGGGGCCGGGGCCGGTAGCGCGGCCTCGGCCCCGGCTTCACCCGGCCGCACCGCACCGCGCGGGCTCCCTCAACGGGCGCGCGGTGATCCGGGGAGTGCCTCCATGTCCTTCCTCAAGGCCGAGCTGGTCATGCTGTGGCTGATCCGGGGTTGCGGGATTCGTAGAAGGCGCCGTCGCGGAGCATGGCGAAGAGGACGCTGATGCGGTGGGGGGCCAGGCGGGAGGAGGGCTTGGGTGTGGGTCTTTCCGCGGGCCCGGCAGCGGTCGTAGCAGCCGCGGGAGGCGGTCGTGCAGGGCGGCGAACGCGGAGAGGAACATCACGCGTTTCAGGAGGACATCCGCTCCGTCTGGGCGTCGAAGCCGCGCTGGGCCCTTCGGTGCCGCCCCCGTCGCCACCGTGAGGGTGTACGTCGCGGTCCTGGTGCCGGAGGCACCCTTGGCGTGGACCGTGACGGTCGGCTGTCCCGTGTCCTTCCTACCACCATCACAGACCCCGCGAATGCGGTGGCTTTCACCACGCACGCTCGACCCGGCCGCCGCTTCCACAGCTCGCCACCACGTCATTTTCGGCCCCACGGGCGCCATGGCCAGGGCTGTGGCCTGGTGGACCCGCGCCTCGCGGCCGCGGCCACCGTCAGCGGGGAGCCAGGTCCTTGGTGACGACTCGGACCAGGTCGCTCTCGGTGATCTCGGCCTCCTCCGAGGTGAACACCAGGGTCGGGTGCTCAGGGTCGGCGGGCTTGTCCAGGGTAATGACCACGAACGGTTCGCGGAAGGAGCGATACTCGTTGGTCGCTCTCCAGTATTTCTGTGTGAACACCCGCGCCGGGCCGAGCGGGGTGGTCACCGTACGAGCGGTCTTCTTCACCGCGGGCGGGATATCCGCGGCGGTCCGGTAGCGGGGGTGCAGGCCGTTGTGCGGGTTCTCGTTCCTCTCCTTGTCGACCCCACAGGTAACGGGCACGGAGAACCAGGAGTAGTAGACGTTCCAGTCGTCGTCGACGGCACGCTGAGGCGGCACCTGGCATTCGGCCGGCGTGCCGGGGACAGTCACCGGAACATGGCCCTTCTTGATACCCACACCGTCAGGCAGTCGCAGCCGGAGGCGTGGCACCCCCTGGCCACCGATGTCGTGCGGAGTCCCTGGATCCGCCTCGCGGTCCCAGGCCGAACCGAACGAAACAGGTTCCCCGGACGCCCGGTCGTCGCCCTCCCCGGCACATCCGGCGAGGGCGGCCACCACGCCCATCGCCACTACGCCGGCCGGCCACACCCGGCCCGCCGTCCGTCGACACACCTGACCTTCTCCCCCGCTCGCATCCTTCTGCCTTGGTCCGTGCAGTCCACCGACCGCCGTTTCGGTGACGGTGTCGCCGGAGAAGGACGCGTGACGGCGAAGCCCGGTTCCGCCCGCCCGGCATCGTTCCCGCCTCGGCGGACCACCACCCGGCGCACCGGCGGCCGCAGCGACACCGATGTCTCCCCTCCCCCGGCGACCGGCAGCTCGCCGCTGCTGCGAGCGTCCACCCGATCGGCTCCACCCTCACGCGGCCGTCCCGCTCGGTGATCACCTGGCAAAGGGTGTGGCCGTGGATGCCGGGCAGGTCTCGGTCGAGCACGACGACGTCGTACGGGTTGACGTCCGGCTTGGCCACGGCGTCGAGCACGTCGTGGGCCAGGTCCACGGCCATGCTCTGGTCGCGCAGTTCCTCGGCGATGACCTCGGCGAGGGGCGGGCGTCCTCGACCACCAGGACTCTCAACGCGCCACGAGCGTCGGTGTGCCGGGGGCCTCCGCCGTCGCCCTGCGGTGTCCGTACGAGGGAGGGTGACGGTGGCCCGCAGGCGCCGTCGGGGGCGGGCGCGCAGGTCCAGGATGCCGTGGTGGGCCCGGGTGACGGCCGCGACGATGGAGAGGCCGAGGCCGCTGCCCCGGCCGGTGCCTGCCAGGTCGGCGCCGAGGCGGCGGAAGGGCTGCGCGAGATCCGCCACTTGCCGCTGATCGAGGACCGGTCCGCTGGACTCGACGACGAGGGACACTGCGCCCGCGTCGTCTCCTTCGGCCCGTACCGCGACACCGATCCAGCCCCCCTGGGTCCGTGTGCGTGATCGCGTTGTCGACCACGTTGTCGGCCACACGGCGCGGCAGCGTCCGGCTGCCCCGCACCTACGCGAAGTCGTCGATCCGCCCTTCGCGCACGGTCAGGCCCTTGGCCGCGACGTCCTCCGCCCGTCCGGCCAGGGCGGTCAGCGCGAGCCGGCCGAGGGCGAGGAGTGGGCCACTGTCGGTTGACGGCAGCGAGGCACTCGCCCTGCGGGACCTCGCGGCCAGCTGCCCGACCGTACGACTCACCGTTTCCCTGGCATGCTGGCCTGTGCCCGCGCGGCGGCTCGGGTCGAACCTCAGTACGCCGTTGGCTCAGCCGTGAGGCTCCTCCCGTGTCGCTTCGGCTTCGAAGTACGCCATATCCCGCCGGTACCGGCTGGCGTTGAGACTGGCGACCGCGATCACGTACAGGACGGCTCCCAGGATCGTCACCGGGATGGACACGCCGAGCACGGCGAGCGCCTCCCACCAGGGGCGGTGCTCCGCGCACAGCTCCGTGGGCCCGTCGCCGAAGAGCAGCGCGTCGCATTCGATGTCGGGACCGCTGCCGTGTTCGATGTCGTAGGGGAACATGACCAGGTAAGCGAACCACCCCCACAGCACGGCACCGGCGGCCAGTACCCGCAGGCCCCACTGCCTCTGTTGGTTGGCCTGCTCGCGGAACTGCTTGTCGAAGTCCGCCGCACTCATCATGTCGTCATCCCCCGTGTCGTGTGAGTGTCCCTGCCGGCGAGTGTCCTCGTCAGCCCGGTTGCCTTGGGTGCTGGTCTCGTCGTCCGGTCAGTTGTCGTTCGCGGCTCGTGGTGCGGTGGTGGGGCGCGGGTGCTGGTAGATGTCGGGGATGCCGTCGTGGTCGTCGTCCCGGTTCTCCTCCTCGTAGAGGCGGCGGTAGACCCGGTTGCGGCGTCTGAGCAGCATCGCGGCGAGCAGGGCGGCGATGACCGAGCCGATCAGGACGGCGGCCTTGACCGTGTCGGCGCCGGCGGGGTCGGGGAAGGCGAGTTCGCCGATGAGGAGCGCGACGGTGAATCCGATCCCGGCCAGTACCGCGAGGGCGAAGACGTCGGCCCAGGCGAGGTCGGGGTTGAGCCGGGCCCGGGTGAACCGGGCGGCGAGGTAGGTGCCGGCGAAGATTCCCACGGTCTTGCCGACCACGAGTCCGATCACCACGCCCAGCGGTTCGGGCCGGGTGAAGACCTCGCCCAGTGCGGTGGTGGAGACGCTCACTCCGGCGGCGAAGAGCGCGAAGAGCGGAACCGCCACGCCGGCCGAGAACGGGTGGAGCAGATGGGAGGTGCGCTCGGCCGGTGAGGTGGTCTCGCCTTCGTCCTCGTCGCGGGTGGTGCGCAGGATCAGTCCCATGGCGACGCCTGCGACCGTGGCGTGGACTCCGCCGTTGTACATCAGCGCCCAGATGGTGACGCCGAGCGGTGCGTACCACCACCAGCCGGTGACCCGGTACCGCTGGAGCAGGTGGAAGACGACCAGGCCGGCGAAGGCTCCGGCGAGCGCGGCGGGGTTCAGATCGCTGGTGAAGAAGACCGCGATGATGAGGATGGCGCCCAGGTCGTCGACGACGGCGAGGGTGAGCAGGAAGGCTCTGAGCGCGGCGGGCAGGTGGGTGCTCAGGATGGCCAGGACCGCCAGGGCGAAGGCGATGTCGGTGGCCATCGGCACGGCCCAGCCGTCCATGCTGCCTCCGGTAACGGTGGCCGTGGTGGCGTACAGGGCCGCCGGCACCACCATGCCGCAGATCGCGGCGATCACCGGCAGGGCCGCCGTCGCGGGGGTGCGCAGTTCACCGACGACCAGTTCCCGCTTCAGCTCGATGCCGGCGACGAGGAAGAAGACGGCGAGCAGTCCGTCCGCCGTCCAGTGCCCCACCGACAGGTCCAGGCCGAGTGCGGGTATGCCGAAGTGGAAGTCGCGGATGCGCTCGTACGCGCCGCTCCAGGGAGTGTTCGCCCAGATCAGCGCCGCTACTGCGGCTGTGAGCAGGACCAGCCCACCGACGGTTTCGGTTCTCAGTGCCTGAGTGACGGCGGTGCGCTCCGGCAGCGGCAACAGGCCGAGGAAGGGGGAGCGCTCGCGCGGGGCGGCAGCCATCGGGGAGTACCTCCGGGGCATCGGGTTCAGGGCACACGGGCCCTCGGACGCCGACCAGACTTCCCGGCACACCCCGCGTTCACGGTGGATTGCCGTCGGCTCGATGCCGTCCGCCATCCGCACGATCTTGACGCGTTCTTTACACCTTAACGTTTCTTCAGTGGCGCCACCAGAGGGCTTCTCACCTGGTGAAACAGAGAGGCGAGCGGGCCCGTACACGAAGGCGTCGGACGTGTACGGGCCCGCTTCAGGAGCCGGGCCGCCGGGGGGCGGTCAGACGGTGGTCTTCACCGGCTCCTGGTCTTCGTCGGCCTCTTCGGTGGCTCCGGCCTTGCGAGCACGGACGAACTCCAGGAAGGAGTTGAGCTCCCGCTTGACGACCGGGGCGAGCAGGTACAGGCCGATGATGTTGATGACGGCGAGCATGAACAGCACCGCGTCGGCCATGTCGATCAGGGTCTGCAGGGTCAACAGGGAGCCGGCGATGGCGAACACGGTGTAGACCACCTTGTAGGTGAGTTCGCTGGCCTTGCTGCGGCCGAACAGGTAGGTCCACGCCTTGAGGCCGTAGTAGCCCCAGGTGAGCACGGTCGAGATGGCGAACAGCATCACCGCGACGGTGAGGATGTACGGGAACCAGGGCAGCACCGTCTCGAAGGCGTCGGAGGTGATCGTGACACCGCCGATCGACTCACCGTTTCGGGCCTCGCCCCAGCTGTCGGGGCTGGCGATGACGATGGTGAGCGCGGTCATCGTGCAGATGATGACGGTGTCGATGAACGGCTCCAGCAGGGCGACCAGGCCCTCGCTGGCGGGGTGCTTGGTCTTCACCGCGGAGTGCGCGATCGGTGCGGAGCCGAGGCCGGCCTCGTTGGAGAACGCGGCGCGCTTGAACCCGATGATCAGCGCGCCGAGCACACCACCGGCGACACCCTCGGGGTTGAAGGCGCCCTCGACGATCGAGACCAGTGCGTCAGGCACGGCGGTGACGTTGACCAGGATGACGATCAGGCAGGCCACGATGTAGATGCCGGCCATGGCGGGGACGAGCTTGCTGGTGACGTTGGCGATGGAGCGGATGCCGCCGAGCAGCACGATGCCGACGAGCGCGGCGACCACGATGCCGAAGAACAGCGCGCCGGCGGAGGAGCCGATGGCGCCGTCCTCGCCGCCGGTGACGGAGACCAGCTGGGCGTAGCTCTGGTTGACCTGGAAGAGGTTGCCACCGAAGAGGCCGAAGAACAGGATCATGGCGGAGGCGAGGATCGCGAGAACCTTGCCGAGGGTCTTGCCGTTCTTGCCGAAGCGGTCGGCCAGGCCCTTGGGGAGGTAGTGCATCGGCCCGCCCGAGACGGTGCCGTCGGCGTGCACCTCTCGGTACTTCACGCCAAGGGTGACCTCGACGAATTTCGTCGCCATGCCGAGGAGGCCGCACAGGATCATCCAGAAAGTGGCGCCAGGGCCACCGATGGACACGGCCACGGCCACACCGGCGATGTTGCCCAGACCCACGGTGCCGGACACCGCGGCGGTCAGCGCCTGGAAGTGGTTGACCTCACCTGCCGACCCCTTCTCGTCGTATTTACCGCGCACCACGTCGATCGCGAGGCGGAACTTGCGCACCTGGACGAACCCGAACCAGGTGGTGAAGACGAGTCCGGCGACGACCAGCCAGGCGACGATGAGCGGGAGCTCCGTGCCGTTGACGGGGACGGAGTAGAAGACGACTTCTCCGAGCCATTCGGCTATGGGCTCGACGAAGCCGCTGACGGATTCGTCGACGGACTTGGTGACGGAGTCGAGTGACACGTGGCTACCTCGGTGGCGCAGGGACCGGTACACGGGAGTCGTGCCGGTCGATGTGCGGGCTTTGAGCGAACGCCGTTGTCCGATCGGCAAATGCCAGAGGTGGCGGTCCGCGGACTCGGACCGTGATCACCTTGGCCGTACTGGCGGTGTGTGTACCGAATGCTCCGCCGGGCGGCGAGGGGTGGTGCCACCTGCGGAGTTGCGCAGTTCTACCACGCCCATTACCAAATCTTTAGTGACGCAGATCACATAACTTGCCGTGATCGCGGAAATCGCCTGCGAGCGAGATCAGACCGTTATTCGATTAGAGATATCCGTTCATCGGACACCTAGATGGCGAAGCGCTTCTGCTCTGGCCATCGGGTGTCGGCAGCTCCCCCGCAGCCGCAGTGCCTCGCATATGGCCGCTTCCGCCTTCACCGACACCACGCCGGACCGCAGTGCGCGATCCCGGTCGAGTGCGAAGTGGCTGGCTTCCGGCACCGAAGCGCTGCGCGGTTCACGCGGGCGCGTGTCTGGCCAGGCCGATGGTCTGACCCGGTCCAGGTGGCAGGCTCCGGTATCCGCACACCCGGCATCACGAAGCCGCGTCCACAGGTACCTCAAGGCCGCGGACGGTGACCAGATGGGCTGTCCCGTCGGCCAGCCGGTACGACAGTCCGACCACGGCGGCCTGCCCCGCTTCGACCGCCTGCGCCAGGATCCGGGAACGGTCCAGCAGCAGGTCGACAGTGTGCCTGATGTGCTCGGCGATGAAATCGGCGTCCTCGGTGTGCCCGGCGGCGCGGGCGGCCAGCACGCTGGGGGTCACCCGCTCGATCACATCCCGCACGTAGCCGCCCGCCGCCGCACCTGCCTCGACGGCGGCACGTGTCGCCGCGACCGCGCCGCACGCATCGTGCCCGAGCACCACGACCAGCGGGGCACCCAGCGCACTCACCCCGTACTCGATGCTGCCCAGTACCTCCGGCCCCTGGACGTGCCCGGCGGTGCGGACCACGAACAGATCGCCCAGCCCGCGGTCGAAGATGATCTCGGCCGCCAGACGGGAAGGTGTCTTGTCGCCGTTGACGTGGTCGGTCCCGGACCCGGTCCGGGACCTCGATTCTGCGGGGCCTCACCCGACTGACTCCGAGTGATCAGAAGGGCCAGAGCCCTGGAGTACCAGCTCGACTTCTGACGTCCGACACCCACAGGTCGTCCACGGCCACGTATGTCTCCCTGGCGGTCAGACCGCCACAACTTCCTCGGCGACGAACTGTGACACGAACTCCCCTGCACGCCGGTCGAGTTCGGCGTACTGTGCCTCTCGCTCAGCGCCCGAGACCGCTTCACCGACCAGGAGGTTTCCTTCGGCGTCGACGCGCTGCGGGCGCTCCTCCGCGTCGGTGAGCAGGCCGACGGTGGAATGGGAGAAGCCGCAGTAGTAGGCGATGCCTTCGCTCAGATTGGTTTCGAGGACGGTTTGCATCCCTTCCACGATGGGATCGTCGGCAGTGGCGCCGGCGAGGCCCAGCCACAGCATGCGCTTGCCGGCGAGGCGGGGCTTGCTGCGGCCGTAGGCAAACCCGTAGTTCCATACGCGGTCGATCCAGCCCTTGAGGATGGCGGGCACGCTCTGCCAGTACACCGGGAAGACCGCGACGACGACATCGGCGTCGAGGATGCGCTGCATATGGGCGTGCGCTTCGTCCGAATACGCCTTCTCCCTGTTGCCCCAGTCCGGCTGGTCCGACATGTTCATCCGGGGGTCGAACCCCTCGGCGTGCAGGTCGAGCAGGTCAATGCGGTATCCGGCGGCTTCGAGTCGGGCGGCGGCACGGCGGGCCGTGTGCGCGGTGAGGGAGTCTGTGCGGTGGTGTGCGACGACGACGAGGGCTGTCTTGGCATGGCTGTCGTGCTGTGTCACGGTGTCTCCCGGCTGATCTCGGTCGATTCGATGAATCCAGTACAGCCGCGGTGACGTAGATGATCCATGGGAGAAACGCTCTGGAACATAGGAGATCGTCTACGATGCGTCCCGTGGATCCCTTGAGTTCGCTACTGAGCGGCATCCGGGCCGAGGGCTCGGTCGTCAGCCACGCCGTACTGACGGCGCCCTGGACCATCCGCTTCGCCGACGACGGACCGCTCACGATGATCAGCGTGCTGCGCGGCGGGGGCACCCTGCTGCTGCCCGACGGCACCGAGCGAGCGGTCGGCGTGGGCGACACGGCCATCGTGCGCGGCCCCGCACCGTTCCATCTCGCCGACCATCCCACCACTGTCCACGGCCCCCATGCCGCGTACGAGATCGCCTGCTTCACCACGGACACCGAGTGCACCGCCCAGGAACTCGGCGGTATTTACTGGGGCACCGACTCGGAGCAGGCGACCGCGCTGATCGTGGGCGCCTACCGCGCCTCGGGCCACCGCCACGAGCGGCTCCTGCGTGCCCTGCCGCCCGTCCTGGTGATGAAGGAGGACGTCGAGGTCTGTGCCTGGCTGGAGACGGCCGCCGCCGACGCCGCCCATCTCTCCTCCGGTTCGCAGGCGCTGATGGACCGGCTCCTCGACTGGGCCCTGGTGTGCACGTTGCGCAGCTGGTTCAACCAGGCCGGTGCCGACGCGCCCAGCTGGTACCGGGGCCTCGCCGACCCAGTCCTCGCCCCCGCACTGCAGGCCTTCCACGACCGGCCCGCCGAGGCTTGGACGGTGGCGTCGCTGGCCACTCGAGCCGGCGTCTCCCGGGCGCTGTTCGCCAAGCGCTTCACCAAGCTGATGGGCCGCCCGCCCCTCGCCTACCTCACGGAATGCCGCATGGACGAGGCTGAGGCGCTTCTGACCGACACCGACCTCAGCATCGCCCAGATCGGAAGGTCCGTCGGCTATGCCGACGCTTTCGGCTTCAGTGCCGCGTTCAAACGCCACAAGGGCCTGAGCCCCAGCGCCTTCCGCACCGCGGCGGCCTGAGTTCCGTTCCGGCGACCAGGTGCTCTTGTCAGGGGTGTCGCTGTGCGTACGGCGCGCCAGGCCGCCCCCGCCAATGGCTGGAGGCACTGGACCGGCTCACCGGTGCCGTCCTGGACTCCACAGCCCCGTTCCCGTGGCCAAGCGGCCCTCAGCACACCGTCGCGCACATGGTCGCCTGGGTGAACGCCGAACTGATGAAGAACGCTGCGGAAATCGGCCAACTCCGCCTCCAGCGCGCTGCCAACCGCCCGCCGGTAGGAACGGGCTGATGGCTGAAGCGTGTCTGACAAGTGCTCATCGGGCTGGTTCGCGGAGCCAGAGGGTGGGGGCGGCCAGGACGGTTCCGGCGCGGTGGCGGTCGGCGAGTTCGTAGAAGTGGGTGGTGATCGCCCGGAACTGCTTGAGGTGAGCGAAGCGCCGTTCGACCACCTTGCGGTCGCGGTAGGTGACCACGGGACGCGGCCTGCGTCGGGGCTGCGGCTTCGCGAAGCCGCCAGACGACCCGGGCCACCCCGCCAAGCGCCACTGAGCACCACCGAACGCGCGCCACCAACGAGCACCGCCTGCCTCCGCACCCGGCACCTGCCGGGGCTTCGTCGTGTTCTCCGGCGGAACCATCGTGCCCGTCTTCGAGACGCCCCGCTCCATCGCCGACCTCCAGCCCGCCCCCTGCCCGGCGAAGACGTTTCCGTCGTCGTGAGAGCCTTCGTCCCCGACCTGGGCACCCGACGCACGCGCGGCCTGGCACTACGGCGAGGAGAGGGTGCGGGGTGCCCGCCACGTGGTGCACGGCGGGCCTGCGCCCACCGGCTTCCCGCCGCCCGCCTGCTTCCTTGCCGTCCGGGCTCGCTGCATCGCTACGCGCTGCGCCTGGCCGACCGCTTCTTCGGCGGTTGCCCGCGCACCGGCTACGGAGCCCCGGCGGGCCGCCGGTCGTGTCCGGGGCGCCCGCAGGCGCGGGCGGGGCGTTGTGGCCTGGGGGGCATCGGCCCCCGGGAGTGATGCCGCCGTCGATCCTCCCGTGCCCCCGTCACATCGTCCGCGGTGGGCCAGGCGAGCCGCCCGGGGCGTACGTCAACCGCCGTCTCGCCAGGTGCGGTTGAGCCTGGAGAATCCCGGCCGAACGGCGGACCGCGGCGTCGTCACGGTGCCATACTGCGGGCCCATGTGGCGGATCGTTCGGCGGCACTGGGCGCTCGCGGCCTGCGTCCTGGTGGGCGTCGCCGCGGTGGCCGCCGTCGCCGCCGTGCTGCGCGCAAGCGACCCGGAGTCGGCCGCCACACTGCTGGGGACGGTGGCCGGTGTGGCAGGGTTGCTCGGCCCCCTGGAGATATGGCTCATCAGGACCTGGCGCCGGGATGTGCCGGCTGAGGACGGCGAACCGCTGCACCGTGCGGCTGACGCCCTGTGCGTCCAGATCGGCCGGGACTGGACGCAGGTGGCGCGGGAGCGGCGGCTGGTCAGCCCGGCGCCGGTCCGCGTGGCCTGGCGGTGGCCGTCGGATGCGATCACCGGTCCGGTGGCCGAGGCGGTGGGGCGCCCTGGCGATCCGCCCCGGTTCCGGCCGCTGCCCGGGCTGCGGGCCGTCACGCCGGAGCAGTTGCGGGGCGGCCACCTGCCGGACCTGTTGCCGCTCTACGGTGGTCTGGACTCCGGGCGGCTGGTCCTCGTCGGCGGGGCGGGCGCGGGGAAGACCGCCGCCGCGATCCGGCTGCTCCTGGACCTGGTGGACCACCGCGGACGGCTGGAGGAGGACGACAGGGCCGTGGTGCCGGTGCCGGTGCTGCTGACCCTGCAGGGCTGGGAGGTGGAGACCCAGCCCTTCACGCACTGGCTGGTGCGACAGGTGGAGACGCTCTACCCGCTGCTCGCCGCCCGGGAGTACCCCGCCGGCACCGCGCGCAGGCTCGTCGCTGAGGGCCGGGTGGCCGTCATCCTCGACGGTCTTGACGAACTGCCTGACCCGTTGCAGTCGTTGGCGCTCCAGGCGCTGGACGAGCAGGTCGGCCTCCGGGTGGTACTGCTGAGCCGCCGCGTGGAGATGGTCCGGGCCGCGATGGTGACCCACCTGGCGGGCGCTGCGGCACTGGAACTGCTCCCGGTGGACGCCCCGAGCGCCGCGGACTACCTGGAACGCTGTCGGCCCCATCCCTTGCCGGCACCCTGGCAGGCCGTCGCCGAGGCGGTGCGGAGCGACCCCGCCGGCCCGGTGGCGCAGGCACTGGACACCCCGCTGATGCTGACCCTGGTGCGCGACACCTACCGGGCGGGCGACCCGGTGGGTGAGTTGCTCTCCCCTGCCCGGTTCCCCACCCGGGAGACGGTGGAGGACCACCTGCTGGAACGGGTGCTGCCGTCCGCCTACCGCAGACGCACCGGGCAACCGGTCCCCCGGTACCAGCTGGACGAGGCCCGCGGGTGGCTCGGTCGGCTCGCCTCCCTGATGGAGCGCCGGCGCACCCCGGACCTGGCGTGGTGGCAGCTCGTGGAGTGGACCCCCCGCTCCCCGCGCACCGTTGCGACCTGGCTCGTCCGCCTCACTCTCTATCAGGCGGTCGGCGCTCTGGGCGCGGTTCTGGCAGGCGACCCGGCCGTCGGTGGGATGATCGGCGGTCTGGTCCTCGGCACCGTCTTCAGCTTGGTCTACACCCGGGTCTTCACCATCGGTGGCATGCCCCGGCGGCTGGGGCCACTGCGGTGGGACCGGCTCCTGGCACCCGACGCCCTCAAGGGCGGCGCGCTGGTCGGCCTCGGGGGCGGCATGGCCCTTGTCCTCGCGGTGGGCCTGGCCGGCGGGTTGCGTGGCGGCGTGCTCGTCGGTCTGGGCGGGGCGGTGGCCTCGGGGGTCATGGGCGGGCTGGCCGCCGGCCTGGCCGGGGTGGTCGCCGTGGCGGTCAGCCGGCCGGCCGCGGCCCCCGACAGTCCGATGGGCCCGCTCGCGTGTTGGCGCCGCGACCGCGGATACGGGCTGCTGCTCGGCCTGGTGATCGGTGTCGGAGCGGGGCTGGCGGGCGGCGCCGCCGTGCGGTGGCTGGCCCCCTGGCTCCCGCCCCGGCTCGCCGCGGGCCACACCGGAGACCTGCCCAGCGCGCTCACCAGTGGTGTGCTGGGCGGCCTGACCATCGGATTCACTCACTCCGCCACCTGGTCTGCCGCCCTGGCCTGCTGGCAACTGCGGCGCCGGTACGGCACACCGCTGCGCCTCCTGCGATTCCTCGACGACGCCCACCGCAGAGGCGTCCTGCGCACCGTAGGGCCGGTCTACCAGTTCCGGCACGCGCGGCTGCGAGAACGGCTCGCCTCGAGTCACGACGACTGATGGCCTCCCGCACTCCGAGGTCGCCGTCATGATGCAAGTCCTGGGCGATGCTGGGAATCTCGCCGGCATCGGAGACCCTGGGTGGGCAAGGAACGGCCGGAGAGGGGGTGGACGGTTTCGATCCGCCGGTCGGTGTGAGCGGCCGCTCCGGCGGTGGACGGCGATGACGTGGGCGGCGAGCCGGCGGCGGCAACCGGTTCCAGCGGTGTGGTCCGGCCGACGGCATCGCTGTCGGCCGTCTTCGTCGTAGCGGCCGAGGACACCTTGGACCATCCATGGGCATTCCCCGGCAGGTAGAACTGACCGAACCTCTGATCACCAGGCCCTCCACACCGGAAACACCCGTCCAGGACCTCGGCCACTCATGGGCGGCAGCCCGACCTGACCCCACCCAGCCCACCAGGAAAGGCCTCACCCCGCGTAAAATAAGTTGCTACTATTTTTTCATGCTCACATCCTCTACTCATGCCGCGGGCCCGCCCCCCGAGGGTGCCGTGGCCCCCAGTCGGCGTTCACTGGCTCCCGATCTCGCACGCGGTGTGATGCTGCTCGTGATCGCTGTCGTCCACGCGCACATGTATGTTCAGGCAGACGGCTACCTACCGCTCGGCTATCCCACGGAGGGCGGATTACCGGACCGGGCCGTCGCGGGCGTGGTCACCGTCATGGGCGACACACGGGGATACCCCATGTTCGCCGCCCTGTTCGGGTACGGAGTAGCGCAGATCCACAGGCGGCAACAGGCTGCGGGGCGGGAGTGGCACGACGTCCGCCGTCTGCTGCGACGGCGCGGCCGCTGGCTGGTGGTCTTCGGCGGATGCCATGCAGTGCTGCTGTACTCCGGCGACATACTGGCCGCCTACGGGCTCATCGCGCTGTTGTTCGTCGGGATGCTCAGGTTCAGGGACAGGTCGCTGCTCGTGGCCGCCGGGGCGCTGTGCCTCATCAGCACGGCCTTGTTCTCCCTGATCGCGGCGGGCGCTGAAACGGACGGCGGAGCCAGCACGGTGGTCAGCACGACTGAGAATCCCCTGCGGGACGCACTCAACCGGGCGACCGGCTGGCCGGGTTCGACGCTGATGCTGGTCTTCGTCTCGGTTGGACCGTTCATGCTCGGCGTCTGGGCCGCCCGTCGACGTGTCCTGGAAGAACCCGGCCGCCACCCGCGGCTCCTGCGCAACACGGCCGCGCTCGGAATCGGCAGCGCCCTCGCCGGCGGACTCCCACTCGCACTGATCACCTCGCTGGTGTGGACCGATCCGTCACAGGCCGCGCTCAGGCTGGCAGGCGTACTGCACATGGCCAGCGGAGTCGGCGGCGGTTTGGGGTACGCGGCCCTGATCGGGCTGCTGGCGGTACGTGTCAGCGAGCAGCGCGGGCCGCTCGTGACCGCGCTCAGCGCCTGCGGTCAGCGTTCGATGACCTGCTATCTGATGCAGTCAGTCGCCTGGCTCGGTCTCTTCGCGCCCTACACGCTGAATCTCGGTCGGCACCTCGGCGTCGCCGGAACCGTGCTGGTGGGTGTCATCGTATGGGCGTGCTCCGTGCTGACAGCCGACGTTCTGCGACGCAAGAACCGGCGTGGTCCCGCCGAGACAGCGCTCCGCAGGCTCACCTACGGCCCGTCCCGCGGCCATTCCGCTCTCCGGAAGGCTCCCTGACGTCAGCGTGAGGCCACCTCGCCATCGAACAGCCGGTCGACGTACCGGACGAGTGCGGCTCGTAGTTCGTCCGCGTCGTACCCCTCACCGGTCGCGACGTGGTGAAGGCTCAGCCCGTCCACAAAGGCGATCAGTGCCGCCGCCTCCCTGGCGACATCAATGTCGTCAGCGAGTTCGGCTGCACGCTGCGCGCCGCTGAGCGCCTCCACAAGACCGTCGTTCAGATCGCGAGTGGCGGCCTTGTGGGTGGCGGCCATCTCCGGGTCGGTCAGCGAGGCATGGAGGAAGCTCAGCCAGACCTTGAGCTCTTTCTCCCGCTCGTCATCCAACGGAAGGAACGTCTCCATGATGCGTACGACGATCCCGCGCACCGGCGGGGTGATCTCCACTTGCCGCACCCGCTCGCGGGCCCGGCCGTATATCCATTCCACGCCGAACCTGAGCAGGTCGCCCTTGGTACGGAAGTACCGCTGCACCAGCCCCACGGAAACCCCGGCCGTCGCG
This sequence comes from Streptomyces sp. NPDC018031, assembly GCF_044327625.1. NCBI lineage: Bacteria > Bacillati > Actinomycetota > Actinomycetes > Kitasatosporales > Streptomycetaceae > Streptomyces > Streptomyces sp. NPDC018031. Next base: position 43,083 of record NZ_JBIRFT010000021.1, on the reverse strand, counting down.
GCGACGTCAGCCAAGGCGGTGCGGGCGAGCCCACGCTCAGCCACGGTGCTCAGCAGCGCATCGGCGATCTGCGCGCGACGGGTGTCGGCATCGGCATGTCGTGTCATGAAAGCAGTCTCGCTTATTCTCTACCGCGCGCTGTCACCTCGTCCGGGGCCGAGGCCGATGAGCTCCGTGCCGACGGCCACCACATCACTGCCCCACACACCTACGCGTAGGGCAGCCCGCCGAAACAGCGGCCGTCGAGCATCCGCCACGCCGTGTCGCCGCACGGACCGCGGCGGGGCCGTCCGGCACCTCCGATGGCGATCGACTTGGACGCCGGTGCGCCCCCGGCCTGGCCCGCGGTGACGGCGAAGGCTAGGGGGCACGGCCGGCCAGGTGGAGCTTGGTGCACAGCCCGCCGCGGGAGCGTCCGGACGGATGATCGGTCGGCTCGCCGGAGCGAGTCGCCCTGTTCGCGCGCTCCAGCGGCGTGCTGGTGGCCCGCGCGACGGTGGAGTCGACCGAAACGTCCAGTCGATGCCGTCATCGGCGTCCGCCGCAGCGAGAACGGCGGCTACGTAGGCCGGTTGCTGGAAGGCGCTACCCGCTGGACGTGCCGTGGTCGGTGGTCGAGCACCTGGCCGTGTAGCTGAGTCGCCGCGGCCGGAGGCCGACGCCCACTGAGTCGGCGGCTGCCCGGTGCCGTCCGAGCCGCTCCCGCGCCGGCCAGGGCGGCCCGTGGGCCGCCCTGCTCACCGTCCGGGCGCGCTGCGAGCCGCCCGGAGGGCTCGGCGCCCCCGCCGTCGGCCTCCAGCGAGCCGGAGCGACCAGCGACGACGAGCAGAACCCGGGCAGCATCGCGTCATCGCCGGTCGAGGGGTCTGGGCCGGTGATCGTCAACCGGGCAGGCCGTGCCGCGGGCCCGGGCGTCTCGGGTGACCGGCAGGGACGTTGTTCGTGTTCCCGCCAGATGCGCGTGCGGTCCGCCGCGGAAGGTCGTGTTCGCCCCTCACTGCTCCGCACGTCGTGCGGACGTACCGGAGTCCTGGACACCCGGCATCATGAAGCCGCGTCCACAGGCACCTCAAGGCCGCGGACGGTGACCAGATGGGCTGTCCCGTCGGCCAGCCGGTAGGACAGTCCGACCACGGCGGCCTGCCCCGCTTCGACCGCCTGCGCCAGGATCCGGGAACGGTCCAGCAGCAGGTCGACAGTGTGCCTGATGTGCTCGGCGATGAAATCGGCGTCCTCGGTGTGCCCGGCGGCACGGGCAGCCAGCACGCTGGGGGTCACCCGCTCGATCACATCCCGCACGTAGCCGCCCGCCGCCGCACCTGCCTCGACGGCGGCACGTGTCGCCGCGACCGCGCCGCACGCATCGTGCCCGAGCACCACGACCAGCGGGGCACCCAGCACACTCACCCCGTACTCGATGCTGCCCAGTACCTCCGGCCCCTGGACGTGCCCGGCGGTGCGGACCACGAACAGGTCACCCAGCCCGCGGTCGAAGATGATCTCGGCCGCCAGACGGGAGTCGGAGCAGCCGAAGAGCACGGCGAACGGATTCTGGGCCGGGACGACCTCGGTACGGCGAGCGGCATCCTGGTTCGGGTGTTCCGGCGACCCGGCGACGAACCGCTGGTTGCCAGCCAGCAGCATCTCCAGGGCTTCACGCGGCGTAAGAGTCTGGGTATCGGCCATGGGAAGCAGACTACGGCCAGGCTCCGCGCGCGGCGCTGCCGGGTCCGGCCGCGCCTGCGGGTGTCGGGCGAGGTCAGGAACCGAATCGGCGGCTGGGAATCAGCCGCCAGGGCGGCTGGACAGACGGCTCCCGTGTCCGGGTCCGATACCTGGTCGAGGTCGACCGCGGCACTCCGTCTCATCGGGACCGGCCTCTGACCGCAGACGTGCCGTGGGGCCGCCAAAGTCGCTGAGCCCACCACCGAAGCTGTCCAGGGAGAGGACCCGACACCCGATGTGGCCTTCGGCCGTTGCCGTGCCCGGCTCCCTCGCCGGTGCCCTGACCGTCGGTCTCCTCCAGCACCGCTCGGCAGGCACCGCACGCGCCGAGCAGCGCGCCGACACTGATGACACGTACTCAGGGTGGCGACGGCGCGGGAGAGGGTCGGGTTCCCCGGAGCACCGGCCGGACCGCTCAGGGGTGTGCCGCGCCGACGGCCTGTTGGCAGGCAGTGGGGACGTCTGCTGCATCAGCGATGCCAGGCGGAGGGGGGTTCAGCGTCACGTCGATCACGTCGATGAGCCTGCGCAGTTTGTGCTGTGCGCGAAGTGCGTCTCTCTGCGGTACGTGTACGACGGCCGTGGCCGAGTCCGATGATGCGGTGGTGTACGCGAGGTCCAGCACGTGGTGGTTGTTGAGCGTGGCGGCGAGCCGCGCGAGCGTTCCGTGGCCGGGCTGGAGCGTGACGGTGAGCCGGGTGTGTTCCATGGGTGGTGGTCCTGTCGAGGGAGGCCGGGTAGGGCCGGAGAACGAAAAAGACCCCTCGCGAGGCGCGAGAGGTCTGCGTGCGGGCGGTGAGTCGGGGAGGGTCACTCCCTCGGACCGGTTGCCGGCACGCTGCCGCTGGTAATCAGCTGCTGCTGCATGACCGCATGCTCGCAGAATCCGGCCGCCCCTCGGAAGGCCATCTCATACTGCGGACGACCTGGGAGCGGGAGGAGCCCCTGAGCGTGCCGGGCTCCGCCTTCCTGACCGGGCTGTGACGCGGAGCGCATGTCGGTCACCCGACCCGGCCACGGCGTCGACGAGCAGGTGCGGGCCATCGGGCGCTCGCCGCCGGATGGAGGACGCCTCCGAGCTGCCGGCCCTGGACCCGGAAGCGGTGCGGTACGCCATACTCCACGCGGTGGTGAACGGCTACGCGCCCGCCGCGGGTGTGGCGGAGGGCCCGCGAACGACGTCGTTCACGGGCCCCGCGCAGGACGGTGGTTCAGCCGTTCAGCGCACCGTCAGGGTGTAGTCCGCGCTGCCGGCCCTGCCCCCCTCGTCGGTGGCGGTGACCGTGATCTTGTAGGTACCCGCCTGGTAGGGGGCCATGACGGTCATCCGCGAGGTACCGCCGGCCGGGACCGACCGCGGGGAGAACGTCGGCGTGGACGGCAGCCCGGTGGCACTGAGCTTGCTGGCGCCCTGTCCGCCGGTCACCGTGACGTCGGCGTTGACGAACCGGCCCCCGCTGACGGTGCTCGAGGCCGGCGAGACCGTGGGCCTGGGCCCTTCGGTGCCGCCCCCGTCGCCCACCGTGAGGGTGTAGGTCGCGGTCCTGGTTCCGGAGGCACCCTTGGCGTGGACCGTGACGGTGTGGGCGCCGGCCGGCGTCTGCGCCGAGGTCTCGAAGGTGACCTTGGACGTGCCGCCGGAGGTGAGGGACGCGGGCTGGAACACCGCGCTCGCGCCGGTGGGCAGCCCGGTGGCCGACAGGTCGATCTTCTCCGCACCCGCGTCACCGGCCTGGCTGGCCAGCGTGGTGGACACGTGCTTGCCGGGGGCGACGCGCCCGCTGGACGGACTCAGCTCCACGGAGAACTTGCCGTCTCCCGGCTGGCCGCCGCCGATCTGCGCCTTGGCCCAGTCGCCCATCTCGTTGGTCAGCCGCGCCATGATGCTGTAGCGGTCGCACTTGCTCGACCCCCACGAGACCACGCCCACCACGACGCCATCCACGGTGAACGGTCCGCCGCTGTCCCCCGAGCAGGTGGCGGTGCGGCCGTCGTCGTAGCCGACGCAGACCATCACGTCGGGGTTGACCTTGATGTCGAACACCTGGCACCGGCCGGCGTCGTTGACCGGCATCGTGGTCTTGTACAGCACTCCCGAGGAGCCGCCGACGGCCACCTTGCCGTAGCCGAGCGCCGTCCCCGACCTGCCGGGCTCGGTGAGCGCCGCGTCGGAGGAACCGGCGACCTTGGCCCACTGGCTCTCGGGCACCGGGATGTCGTCCTCGGTGGTGACCACGGCGACGTCGTACCCCTGCCGCCAGCTGTTGGGGCCGGTGTACTTCGGATGCACCTTGTACGAGGCGACCTTGGTGCGGAAACTCTCGTCGCCGGGGGTGTTCAGGTCGTCGTCGCCGTAGAGGTAGCTCTTCTCGCCGGTGACGTCGATCATGCAGTGCGCGGCGGTGAGGATCTTGCGCTTGCCGACCACCGAGGCGGTGCAGGACGCGCCCTGGGGGCCGCCGCCGCCCACCCGCAGGCCGGTGATGACGGACGGGTTGTCACGGACCGAGGTGCGCTGCCCGTTGACCACCCTGGGGTCGGAGCCGCGGTCCGGACGCAGTTGGTCGGTGGGATTGGCCGCGGTGGCCGGCGCGGGGGCGGGATCCGCCGCCGCCGGCACGGCGGCCGGCGCGACGGCCACCGCCAGCGCGCAGATCAGGGTTCCTACCAGGTGTCGTGTTCTCATGGACGATTCCTCGCGGGGTGAGGGGAAGGACGTGGGCGGACGAGAGGTCGCCGGGACAGTCCCCGGCGGGCGATCCGGTGGGGAGGTACCCAGGGCCGGCCCCAGCCGAGGACCGGCCCTGGGCGGTCGGAGGTGTCAGAAGGCGATGGACCAGCCGGTGAGCTTTCCGGTGTCGTACCGGTGGACGTCGGTGACCCGCAGCTGCCACACGCCGTCGGCGTTCTCGGCGGAGGCGTCGACCGTGAAGGTCTGGTGTACGCCGTCCGCCGAGCCGACTCCGCCCGCCCGCTTGAGCGGATGGCCGGCCCCGGAGGGCCCGACGAGATCGATCGCCAGGTCCGCGCTGTAGGGGTGGTCGATGTCGACCTTCACCGGAAGCGCGGACGAGGCCCGGCCCGCACAGCCCTCCTGGCGGATGCTGCTGGTGACGGCCTCGCCCGCGTCGGGGATGGCCACGTCCTCGTCGTTGGCCCGGGTCTGGCACTCCGGCTGCGGGCCGCCGCCGATGGACCCGGTGTACAGCAGCTTGTTCGGGGAGCCGGATCCGGGGTTGGTGACGAGGTTGGGCGTGGCGGCGCCGACGAGTGCGTCCCGCACCTGCTGCGGTGTGGCACTCCGGTTGGCCTGCAGATACAGCGCCGCCGCCCCCGCGACGTGCGGTGAGGCCATCGAGGTGCCGCTGCCGGTGCGGTAGCCGCCGGTGTGGTCGGCGGAGTGGATGTTCCCGCCCGGTGCGAACAGGTCCAGGCAGCTGCCGTAGTTGCCCTTGCGGCTGCCGCCCTTGTCGATCCAGCCGACGGTGATCGCCTCGGGCACCCGGGCCGGGCTGACGCCGCAGGCGTCGGTCCCGCTGTTGCCGGCCGAGACCACGACCGTGAAGCCCTTGGCGACCAGGGCCTTGACCTGCTGGTCTCCCACGCCGGCGGTGTCCATGCCCAGGCTCATGTTGACCACCGCCGGAGCCTTGCCGTGGGTGGCGACCCACTCCAGCGCGCTGACGGTGGCCGAGTCCGGCCCCGAGCCGTTGCAGCCCAGGGACCGCACCGCGACGATCCTGGATTTCTTCGCGACTCCCACGGTCTTGCCGGCGATGGTGCCGCTGACGTGGGTGCCGTGCCAGAAGCAGTCGGCGGCGTCGGTGTCGTTGTCCACGAAGTCGTAGCCGGACTCCGCCCGGCCCTCGAACTCGCTGTGGTTCTTGTTCACCCCGGAGTCGATGACGTAGGTGGTGATGGCGTCGGCGGTGTTCGGGTAGGCGTACTTCTTGTCGAGACTGGTGGTTTTCTGGTCGATCTGGTCCAGCCCCCAGGAGGGCGGGTTGGGCTGCTCGCCCGCGGCCCGGGCGGTGCCGTCCTCGTACACCGCCGCCACGGACGGATCGGCCGCCAGCCGGGCGGCCTCCCGCTCGCCGGCGCCACGGACCGCGAATCCGTTGAAGGTGGCCGAGAAGGTCCTGATGACCTCGGCGCCGTAGCGGTCGGCCAGCGTCGTGGCATGGCCGCGGGCGGCCTTGGGGGCGTCGTCCTCCAGCACGACGACGTACTGTCCGGCGACCGGCCGGTCGGCCTGGACGACGCCGGCCTCGGCCCGGTCGGCGGGACGCTGGTGGCTCTCGGCGGCGGCCACACCGCCGGTGGTCAGGGCGGCGGCGCAGCAGGCCGCCGCGAGGGCGCGCCGACTTCCGCTCAGAGATCTGTTTCGCATGATTACTCCGTCTCCCGCTCGATGCCCGGCGGACCGGACCCGAGGAGTGGCTGCCGGGTGGGGGGTCGAGGGAACGGAGGGCCACTCGGAGGGCAACGATCCGGCCTTCGGTCACCCCCGAACAACCGTGGCAACTCCCCGTAGGGGTACGGGATTTATGCGGCGTGCGGGGTTCCGGAAATCCACCGCGGTGCCTATCCTCGGGACACCTCGACCAGCTGTCGACGGCCATGCCGGGCACCTCAGCGGGAGCGGAGCGATGACGCGCGGTACCGAGTCGGCCCAGCACGCCTCCGCCACCCCGCCGCGGACCAGCTCACCGGTGCTGATCGGCCGCACCCGGGAACTGGGGACGCTGGCCGCCGCCGTGGCCGCAGCCCCGTCCGCGGTCTTCGTCGAGGGCGAGGCGGGCGTCGGCAAGACCCGGCTGGTCGCCGAGATGGCCGACGGCCTGCGCGGCGGCCCCCGGTGGACCGCGGTCGGGTACTGCCAGCCGCTGCGCGACCCCTTCCCCTACGGCGTCGTCCTGGAGTGCCTGCGCCTGTGCGCGGAGCGGCTGGAGCGGGTGCGCGGGCGGCTCGGCCCGGTCATCGGGACGCTCCGCCGCTATCTGCCCGAGCTGGCCCACGTGCTGCCGCCCGCGCCCCCGGGCCCGGAGGACGCCGCCGCCGAACGGCACCAGACCTTCCGCGCCGTACGCGACCTGCTGGCGGCGCTGGGGCCGACGGTGCTGGTGATCGAGGACGCGCACTGGGCGGACGAGGGCAGCCGCCAGCTGCTGCGCTTCGTGATGACCGACCCGCCACCGGGCCTGTCGCTGGTCATGACCTACCGCCGCGAGGACCTGCCGGGCGATGCCCCGCTGGGCCGGACGTTCCGCCCGCCGCCGGGCACCACCGGGGCGCACCTGTCGCTGGCGCCGCTGGACACGGCCGGGGTGCGCGGCCTGATCGAGCAGATCCTCGGCCGTCCGGTGGAAGCCGGGTTCGCCGAGACGGTGCGGGAGCGCACCGCCGGCATCCCCTTCGTCGTGGAGGAGATCACCTGCGCGCTGCGCGCCCTGGAAGGACGGCTGCGCACCGACGAGACGACGGCGCGCCGGCTGCTGGACATCGTGCAGGTTCCCGTGCTGCTGCGCGAGGCGATGGCCGAGCGCATGCACGCACTGCCCGGCGACACCCGCGCCGTGGCCGAGGCGTCCGCGGTACTCGGCGTGCCGGCCACCGCCGAGCTGCTGGGCGCGGTCGCCGGGGTGGGCCGCGGCCGGACGCAGGTCGCCACCCTGCTGGAGCGGGCCGTGCTGGTGGAGGCGGCCGAGAACGCCTACGGCTTCCGGCACTCGCTCGGGCAGCGCGCGGTGTACGACACGCTGCCCGGTCCGCACCGCCAGGAGCTGCACCTGCGCGCCGCCCGCGAGCTGGCCCGGCTCACCCCGCGGCCGCTCGTACGGCTGGCCGCGCACTCCCGGCGGGCGGGGCTGATCGAGGACTGGCTCCGCTACAGCGAGGAGGCCGCCGACGCGGCGGTACGCGCCGGCGACACCTCCACCGCGATGGAACTGCTGTCCGCCGCGGTGGCCGAGCCCTCCGTCGGCGCCGGGGACGTCAACCGACTCGCGCTCAAGCTGTGCGAGTGCGCCCTGATCGGCCTGCACCACCGGGAGGTCACCGACCAGATCGAGCAGTTGACCTCCGACCCCCGGCTCACCGACGAGGTGCGCGCCGAGCTGCACCTGTGGCTGGGTCTGCTGCTGATCCGGGAGGCCGGTGCCATGGACCGCGGCCGGGCCGAGATCGAACTGGCCGTCGAGGCGTTGCACAGCCGGCCCGAACGCCGGCTGCGCGGCATGTCCGTGCTGGCGGTGCCGTGCATGGGCACCGTCCCGTTCACCACCGACCTGATGTGGCTGGAGCGGGTGGAGGCGAGCCTGGACACCATGGCGCAGGGCTCGCCGCGCACCGCGCTGCTGGCCAACACCCTCTGCGCCCGGATGATCTCCGGCTCGCCGGGGGCGGCGGACAGACTCCACCTGCTGCCCTCGGTGTCCGAGGCGGAGGCCGCCGGAGCCCTGCACGACCTGGCCCGGGTGTACGCCAACCTGGCCGACGGGTGCTCCTGGATCGGGCGCTACGGGCGGGCCCGGGACTTCCTGCACAGCGGTCTGAGCCTGGCCAGGCGGGCCGGCGCGTCCTACATCGCGGGGACCGCGGAGGCCACCCGGGTCCGACTGGACTGGTACTCCGGCGCCTGGGACGGTCTCGCGGAACGCGCCGACCGGCTCGCCCGCACCTACGCCCACCTGCTGCCGGTCACCAGTGAACTCCACCTGGTCAAGGGCTGGCTGGCCACCGCGCGCGGCGACTGGGACCGCGCCGAGGCGGCCTTCCGGGACACCCGCATGGACGAGCCCGACTCGGCCATCGTCCCGGTCGCCGTCGCCGCGACCGGCGGAACGATCACGCTGCTGCTCCACCGCGACGACATCGGCGCGGCCTGCGCCTACGCCGACCGCGGCGCGGCCCTGCTGCGCCGGAAAGGCCTGTGGGTATGGGCAGGCGAGATCGCCTGCCAGGCCGTGGAGGCGTACCTGGCCGCCGGGCGCCGCGACGACGCGCACGCGTTCGCCGACGAGTTGGCGGCGGGGCTGGCGGGCTTCGACGCCCCGCTGGCACACACCGCCCTGATCGCCTGCCGAGCACGGCTCGCGGACGCTGACGGGGACACCGCGGGCGCGGCCCGCCACTCCACGGACGCGGTCGGCCACTACCGGTCCCTCGGCCTCCCCTACCAGGCGGCACGGTTCACCGAGTGGGTGGCGGCGCGCGCCACCGACGTCCCCACGCTCACCGAACTGGCAGGCACCTACGAGAAGCTCGACGCGCCCGCGGACGCCGCCCGCTGCCGTCACCTGGTCCGCAGCGCCGGCGCCGCCACCCCCTCCCGGCGCGGGCGCCGGGGCTACGGCAGCGAACTCTCACCCCGGGAACGCGAGGTGGCGACCTGGCTGGCCGACGGCCGTACCAACCGCGAGATCGCACAGACCATGTTCCTGTCCCGACGGACGGTCGAGGAGCACGTGGCCAACGTGCTGCGCAAGCTCGGGGTGGCATCCCGCCAGGAGGTCCGGCGCCGTCTGGCGCACCACGGCCCGCCCCGGCGTGGCGAACCGACCGTGCCCGACGACCACGGCGGCTCCGCGGAGCCGGGGGCGCTCCCGGCCCCCACGGGTACGCGGGAGGCACGCTTCGGCCCCCGCGGGTGACACGGGCGCCCGCCCCGGTACCGGGTGCTGCGGCGGGGCCGCGGCCGGCACCGGGCGGCCCGCGCAGTTGCGACCGCCGAGCGGCGCGGAGACGGTTGGCCCCCTCGGCCAGGTGCACGACTTACCGGGCAGCGTTGGGGCGCGTCATCGGGCGAGCCTTGGCGGCGGGCCGTTCGGGAAAGTAGGGGCGGGCGGATGCCGCCGCTCTGCGGCCGGGGAACGGCCGCCTGGCGGCATGATTGGTCGCGGGTCTCCCTATCGTCCCGGCTGTCGAGCCGACGGAACAGGGGTCGCGCCGGCCGCGCTGGACCGGGCACGGGTCGATGTCAGCCCGCTCGCCGCCCATCTCGCCTTCGCGCTGCCCGCGGGGTCAGGTGAGGGCGGCGACGAGCAGGGCGAAGGCGGCGATGATGACGGCGACGCGGACGTAGTGGAAGCGGTCCCAGCGGTTCATCTGCTCCTTCCAGTCGGCGGGCCGGTTCTCAGGGGTCCATGTCTTCCCCCGGTTGTTGATCGGGACGAGCAGCAGAAGCGACATGATCACGCTGGTGATCAGCAGCCCGGCTGCGGTGATGACGAGGCCGGTGCCGGGGTGGTGCCATCCGGCGACAGCCCAGACGCCGACGAGGACCAGCGAGGTGATGTACCAGACCGGCATCACGGCGCCGAGCATCCGGCCCCCATGGGCGCGGCCGAGTTGGCCGCTGTCCTCCGGGAGGGCGTCGAGAATCCGGTTGATGACGAAGGCGACGGAGAACTCCACCCCCACCATCACGCCGACGACCACGGTGGTGAAGACCTCGAGTGCGGTGAGCATGATGACCCTCCCGGGACCTAGCAGTGCTAGAAGATGAGGCAACGCTAGTACTGCTGCCGCTCGATTGTCTAGCGGTGCTAGGATCGAATCATGTCGGTACAGGAACGCAAGGAGCGCGAACGGGCGGAACGCGAGCGCCTCATCGTGGCGACGGCCCGCGAACTCGCCGAGCAGCAGGGCTGGGACGCGGTCACCACCCGCCGGCTCGCCGAACGCATCGAATACAGTCAGCCCGTCCTCTACAGCCACTTCCGCGGCAAGCGCGAGATCATCGGTGCCGTCGCCCTCCAGGGCGCCACCGAGATGGCCGCCGCGGTGCGGGCCGCGACCGCCGCCGCGGCCGGCCCGCGCGAGCGGGTCGCCGCCCTCGCCCACGCCTACCTCGACTTCGCCGCATGCAACCCGGCGGTCTACGACGCCATCTTCCAGCTCGACGGCGGACTGCCGTACGCGCAGGAGGACACCCCGGAACCTCTCAAGGACGCTTTCGCCGCGCTGCTGGAGACTCTCGGCGAGGTCACCGGGGACGGCGTCGCCCCGGAGCTGTTCACCGAGGTGTTCTGGGCGTCCCTGCACGGGGTCGCGACCCTGACCCGGTCAGGGCGGCTGCCGCCGGAGGACACCGAGTCGAGGGTGGAGCTGCTGGTGGACCGGCTCGCCAAAGTCTGACGCCCCATCCTGGCGGGCATGCAGCCGCGACCCGAGGGCTCCGGCCGCATGCCCGCGGCATCGCATTCGGTCATGCGCGCCCATACGGCACAGCCGCGGATCGCCCCGCCCCGCACCCCGGACGGGCACCCGCCCCGTAAGCTGCGATGCCCATTCGTCACGACCGGGCGCGCACCGGGCCGGGGCTGGAACCGGTCCCGGGGTTCCACCCCCGCACCCCGTCTGCGGCCCCGACGTCCTCATATGGCGATCAGTGGAATCGCAGGTCGTGCCCGCCCCGTCCGTCGGGCAGAACGGTGGGGCAGTCGACACCGCACGCCAGCCCGAGCGAAGCGGCCGTCCACCGCCGGGCTCCGGCGTGGCCGCCCCGCCGCCCCGCAGTGCACGCCGCCGGCCCGAAGGTGCTCCCCGGCCTTGGGCGAACCCGCGTGACCATAGCGGGGCAAGCTCGCCTTCCGGCTGCACCAGATGGAGCGTCACCTGGGTACCCATCACCGGGTACTGGCCGCCGCGGTGGTACCGCTCTGCCCAGCCGGTCATCCGCCCGGCCACGAGCAGAACCACCTCGCCGACGAGTTCCGCGCCATGGGCGCGCAGACGGTACGGCAACCGGCGGGGCGTGTGCGACCGGCGGCCCGTGCGGGCCAGCGGCGGGAACCGGCCCGGTCACCTACCGCGGCCGGTCGCAACCGCCTTGCGCGTGACCGGGGCGGCCTGGGCGCGGAGCGGCGGGAGGCCGATCTGCCGCTTGAGCGTACGGCTGTGGATGGCCGTCTCGGCCTGGGTGACGTGGGGGATGGCGCCCACCGACTCGCTGAGGTAGGCGTAGAACGCGTCGATGTCCCGGCACCGCACATCGGCCAGCAGGCTCGTCCGGCCGGTGGTCGCCGCGGCGAAGCAGACCTCCGGGTGCCGCGCCAGCGCGCTGCCGGTGGCGTTCAGGGCGGCGGGCGGCACGGTGAGCCAGACCGTGGCCTCGATGTTCATGCCGACCGCGCGGGTGTCGATGTCCACCTCGAAGTAGAGCACTCCGCGGTCGGTGAGCTCCTGAAGTCTGCGGCGGGCGGCGGTCTCCGAGATCCCCGCCCGGGCGGCGAGCTCGCTCACCGGCGTCCGTCCGTCGACGCCCAGGACCTCCAACAGCTTGCGGGCCACCGGGTCCAGCTCGACAACGCGTCCGTCCGGCGCCCGGTCGGCAGCGGCGAACGGCGCATCCGGCCGGCCCCCGCTCAGCTCACGGATCTGTTCCGCGCCCAGCGGTCGCGTCCAACCGGTCCACGGCGCCGGGCCGCCGCGGAAGCGGCGCAGCAGGCAGTGAGCCGAAAAGCCGACCACCCGTGGAGTCCGGGGCAACGTGGCGAGAATCTGCTGTTCCTCCTGCGGGGCGGCCCGCAGACCGCAGATGATCTCGCCGCCGCCGGTGGTCAGCCGCACCCAGTTGGTGTTCTCGCGGGCGGCGAGCGCGGTGGCGATCCGCTCCGCCGAGTCGGGGGTGCACTCGATCCGCAGCACCCACGCGGCGTGGCCGATGACTTTGAGGTACGGCTTGCCGATCACCCGTACGGCCTGCGCGGCACGCAGCCGCCGGTATCTGCGCGCCACCGTCTGCGCGGACACCCCCAGCACCTCGCCTATCCGGCTGAAGGACGCCCGCCCGTCCAACTGCAGGCTCTGCACGATCCATTCGTCCAGCTCGTCGCAGACGACACTCGGCATGACGTTTTCCACCGGTCCAGCTTCGCTGATGGCGGATTCCGCCGCAATCCCATGGCGGGTCGTTGGATCCGGCCCCCGGTGCCGCACTGTGGGCGGGTGCCCGTCTCCGGCGGCACGTCCCGTCTCCCAGAACCCGAAAGGGCTTGTGTCGATGCGTAAATGGTGGCCTCTGACCGCGGTGGGTCTGGGGGCGTTCATGCTGCTGATCGATGTCACCATCGTCAATGTCGCGCTGCCCGAGATGGCCGACGACCTCGACGCCTCCTTCACCGAGCTGCAATGGGTGGTGGACGTCTACGCCCTGGCCCTGGCCGCGCTGCTGCTGGGCACCGGCACCATCGCCGACCGGTTCGGTCACCGCACCGTCTATCTCGCCGGTCTGGTGGTCTTCGCGCTCGCCTCGCTCGGCTGCGCGCTGGCCCCGGGCGCGGAGCTGCTGATCGCCGGGCGGGCGGTGCAGGGGGCCGGTGCGGCGGCGATGTTCGCCACCACGATCGCGCTGCTCAGCACCGTGTACCGGGGCCGGGACCGGGCGGTGGCGTTCGGCGTGTGGGGGGCCGTCAACGGGGCCGCCGCGGCGGCCGGCCCGATCATCGGCGGTCTGCTCACCGAGCACTTCGGCTGGCCCTGGGTGTTCGCGGTCAATGTGCCGGTGGCGGTCATCGCCGTGGTCATCACCCGGCGGACCATCGCCAAGGACGGCGGCCGGACCAGCGGGCGCCTGGACCTGCCCGGTATGGCCACCTTCACGGTGAGTGCCGGAGCGCTGACCTTCGGCCTGATCCGGAGCGCCGAGGCCGACTGGTCGGATCCGACGGTGTTCGGACCGCTGGTGCTGGCCGCGGTGTCGCTGGTGCTCTTCCTGGCGATCGAGCGCAGGAGCGCCGAACCGATGCTGGACCTGGGTCTCTTCCGGCACCGGGCCTTCGTGGGGTTCATCGGGGGCGGTGCGCTGATCAGTGCTGCGGCCTGGGCGGTCTTCCCGTACGCCTCGATCTGGATGCAGACCGTGCTGGGTCTCGGCCCGGTACACACCGGTCTGGTGATCCTGCCGATGAGCGTGGTCTCCTTCGTCGTGCCGCTGGTGATGGGCCGGTTCGGGCAGCGGGTTCCGCCGCGCTGGTCGGTGTCACTGGGCTTGCTGTCCATCGCGGTCGGTGGGCTGATGCAGGCGCGGGTGGGAGCCGGTGCCACCGAGACGGTCCTCGTCCCCGGCATGCTTTTCGTGGGTCTCGGGGCCGGGTTGGCGCTGCCGCCGCTGGCCTCGGCGACGATGAGCGTGGTGCCGCACGAGCGGGCGGGGATGGCCGGCGGCGCGCTCAGCACCTCACGCCAGCTTGGCCTGGCGATCGGCGTCGCCGTGCTGGGTACGGTCTTCACCTCGCGGGTGCCGCATGGAGCGGAAGCCGGTGACGGGGACGCGGTCGCCGAGGCCCTGCGGGCGTGCTACCTGGTGGCCGGGGCGCTCGGCCTGGCCGGGGCGGTGCTGGTGTGGGCGTTGGTCCGGACACCGTCCGGCGGTCCGGCCCCGTCCGCCGCGGCCGCGCCGTCCGCCGCTCCCGCCACGGCCTCCGCCGGCTCCCAGGCGTCCGGCGGGCACATCGCGGCCTCGTAATCCAGCAGGATCTCGCTGTCTGACCTGGTCTTTCGCCGGGTGGCGGGAGGGTGGTGCGACTTCGGTCGATCGAGGGGCGGTCTCACGGAGACCGCCCCTCGATCGTGCGACGCCTCGTCACATCGCGGACCGGGCGAGGTGGAGCAGGCCGGTGCGCATTCGCTGCTCGCCGATCTCTGGCAGGAGTGCTGCGACGTGTTCGGCTGCCAGGGCGGCGAGCAGCGCGTGTGCGGCATGGTCGGGGTCGGGTGCGGTGGCGAGCAGGATCGCCACATGGCGGTGCCAGAACCGGTAGGCCCCGATCCTGTACCGGGCGCCGGGAGTGGCGGTCTCGGACATCCGGACCAGCGCCAGATGCTCCAGCAGATAGTCGAAGTAGGCATTGAGGAACGCGGCCAGACGCTCGTCGGCCGGGGCCCCGGGGCCGAGCGGGGGCGGCCCGTGCAAGACCGCCTCCTGCAGCACGCGCTCGCGGGCGTCCAGCAGTGCGGCGGCCAGCCCCGACTTGTCTCCGAACCGGCGGAACAGGGTGCCCTTGCCGACACCCGCGGCCGCGGCCACCTGATCCATGGACACCGCCTCGACGCCCTGCTCGGCGAACAGCCTGGCAGCCGCCTCCAGCACCGCCACCCGGTTTCGGGCCGCGTCCGCGCGTTCCTTGGGCGGCGGCGTTCGCAGCAGTTCCAGCGGCATTGCCGAAACGGACCGCAGTCCGCTACTGTCGTGAGTCATAAGAGGACTGTAGTCCGATTCCTTTGGAGGCAGTGGCATGACCGTGCTCATCACCCGCGACGAGCTTGCAGCAGCGATCAAGAACGGCGCGGTGACGGTCGTCGACACACTCGGCGGCGAGTACTACGCCCAGCAGCACCTGCCCGGTGCGCTGGCTCTGGTTCCGGCCGACGTCGACGCCCAAGCGCCCACCGTGCTCCCCGACCGCGACGCCGCGATCGTCACCTACTGCTCCAACCCGGCGTGCCCCAACAGCGGGCAGGTCGCCGACCGGCTCACCGCCCTCGGCTACACCGACGTCCGCAAGTACCGCGAGGGCATCCAGGACTGGGTCGAGGCGGGTCTCCCCACCGAAGCCGCCTGATCTCCACCCCCGGGGCGAAGACTCCGCACGGACTCTTCGCCCCTCCGCGCGCGACGGACCACCCGGCCGTGAGGCCACGTTCGCACTGACACCTGTTCAAGGTCCCTCACCGTGCCGGCTGCCCCGGCCGATGGCGCACCGCCGGCTTCGACGGCGCGGCGGCGCCTCCGGGGCCTACGGGCGCGTCTACCGGACGACGACGTCGCGGCCCGGGCCGCCGTCGACGGTGTCCTCCCCGGGACCGCCCCCGACCAGGTCGTCGCCGCCCTCGCCATGCAGTGAATCGTCGCCGGGGCCGCCGAGGACGATGTCGCGGCCGTCCCCGCCCATGGCGTGGTCGTCGCCCGGGCCGGCGTACACGATGTCCGCGCCCTCGTACGCCTCGATCATGTCGTCGCCCCGGCCTCCCCAGATCTCCTGGCCGCTGTCGTCACCCATCAGGTGGTCCATGCCGTCGCCGCCGTCCAGCACCGCGCGGCCCATGACCATGTCGTTCCCCGCGTCGCCCCGCACCGTGTGCGCGCTGTGGGCGTGCAGGGTGTCGTCGCCGGGGCCGCCGCGGACGGTGCCGACCGCGGGGTCGCTGGTGGCGACCGTGTCGTCCCGGTCTCCGAGGAAGACGTCGATCCTCTCCGGCCGGTGGCCGTCGGTGGGCAGTTCGCAGACGACGTAGGTGTCATCCCCGGGTGTGAGGTACGCGCAGTGGTCGCCGGGTTCGAGCGCGACCGCGTCGCGGAAGCCGATCCGCCGGACTCCGTCGCCGGTGTCCATCGGGATCACATGGAGGTCGTTCGCCTGCCCCGCGGCGGCGGTGAAGACGATCGACCGGGACGCCCAGTCGGCGTCGATGCGGGCCTTCGCCCCGGTGGCGGCGGGGGCGCCGGCTGCCGGGGCGGCGGCGAGGCCGGTGGCGAGACAGGCGGCGAGCAGGGTCACGGCCGCCGTGCGCGTGGGGGCTCCGTATCGGTTCATGGGTCCTCTCTCGATGTGGCGTCCGGCGGGCCGGCAGGCGGCCGGTCGGGGTGTCCGGGACGGGCCACCGCTCCGTGGCCGGCGCGCTCCGGCGCCCCGGACGTCCTCACGGCGGCGGTGTCCGGCCCCATGCGTCGGCCGCCACCACGACACCGGCCGCGACCAGGACGACGTTCTTGATGATGTACTGGCCCTCCATCGTGGGGACCGGCGCGTCCCACTGCCACATCTCTCCGGGCAGCAGCAGGAGGGCGGAGAAGACGCCGGCCATGTGGGCGAAGAACCCCGCCAGGGCCACGCGGAGCAGCACCCCCGTGACCAGGCCGAGGCCGATGGCCGTCTCGGCCGCCGCGAGCAGCAGCATCACCACGTCCGGCGGCAGCAGGTCGAAGGTGAGCTTCGTCGCCGTCCGGACGGCTACCCCCTCGGCGGGGCTGGCCGCGGGGACGAACTTGAGGATGCCGAACCAGAGGAACACCGTGCCCAGGCACACCCTGAGGAGCCCCGGGCCGCGCCCCTGGACCCGGCAGGCCAGGGAGTGGGCCGCCCGGGTGGCCCGCCCGCCGTCCCCGCTCCGCTCCGGGGCGAGCCCTCCAGGGGGACGCAGGCCGCGCTCGTCGACAACTTTCTCCACCGCCGTACCCACCCTTTCGCACGTGCTCGCACACGGTCGTCCGAAGGCTCCCGGCCGCCGGGCGGCCGGGAGTGGAGGAGGCGCCCGGTGCCGGAGCGGGCGACGCACCGTCCGCTCCGGCACCGGATTGCCGGCCGGTCCCGGCAGGGCCGGTCCGCCCCGGCAGGGGCCGGGTGGTGCGGCACCGCGTCAGCTGATGTTCACGTCCACGCAGGCGTAGAAGGCGTTGGCGGTGTCGGCGATGTTCCACACCGCGAGGACCTTCTGCTTGCCGGTCAGGCTGCCGAAGTTCACCTGGTGGGTGACGGTCTCGCCCGGCCGGGCGCCACCGTCGTTGAACTCCGCGATCTTCCGGCCACCCGCGTAGTACTGCCAGGTGCTGGTGGCGTGACGTGCCGTCAGCCGCCAGTTGAAGCTGGTTGTCCGGCTGACCGGGGTGACCCTCCAGCCCTTGCTGTCGTTGTCGAGCTCGGCGAAGCGGGCGTTCCCTCCGCTGCAGCTCATCAGGCCCTTGCGGCCCTCGACACTCTGCGGCTCGTACTTGATGTCACCGCAGGGGACGATGCCGGCGGCGCACTGGGCCTGCCGGCTGGGGGGTGAGGATATGTAGCCGTGCGCGTTGGCGCTGCCCGCCGGCAGGGTGACGGCCAGCAGCGGGGCGACACCCGCGCCGATGGCGGCGGCCAGCATCTTCTTGCTCTTCATGACTACTCCTGTGGGGGTCGTGCGCGCCCGCCCGAAGGCATGGCAAGCATGAGCATGTCAAGCAGCGGCTCCATGACCGTGGGGCGGCCCGGGAGCGGCAAGGGAAGCGTACTCCTCTTGGTCTAGACCAAGCCAGGGTCCGGGTGCGACGAATGTCGCCAACCGCCCCCGGGGTCCGGGAGGATGGGCGGCCCCGGCACGGCGGGGCGGGGGCTCCAGGCGGACCGGATCGCGCTGTGCCGGCGCGATGGCTCGGACCGGACGCCGGCGCGGACGGGGGCCCGGTGCCGGGCGCGGCACCCGGCGCACGTGTCCGTCGTCCCGACGGAGCCGGTGGCCCCGGCGCAGGTGTCGACCGGGCCGGCGGTGGCCGCGGGGGCGGGCCGGGCGGCCCGGGTGCACGGAACGGACCGGGGTGCCGGACCCGGCCGGGCCGGCGGCGCACCGCCGGCCTTCGCTCATGGACTCCGCCGGGCCCACGACGGGGCCGAACGCCGCGTCAGCCCGCGGTCCGGCGCGTGGACCACGCTTCTGTCAGGACGCCCGGCCCTTCGAGGCCATCTCGTTCGGCGAGTCCGCGGTAGCAATGAGCGTGCAGGCGGCGAAGCGGGTCGCCCCGCTCAGCCGGCCGAAGTGTTCGGTGTCGCCTCGCGTGCTTCGGCGAGGGCCCGCTGCCTGAGGTTGCCGCCGAACAACTGGATCGTGGTGGCGGCCAGGATGTCATCCCTGCCGATGGTCCACCCGTCCCCCCTGCGGGTGGACAGGGCCTGGAGGGAATCCTTGGGGAACGGGGGCGGGGCCGGTTCGCCCGGCATCACTGGGGTGACCGTACCGAAACGTCTGACCCCGCCCTCGCGGACGACCATGGCCGCGTCCCGGGCGAGGTCCGTCAGGAACACGCTCGCGATTCCGTCCAGGTCGCGGACGAACGCTGGGACGGCCGTCACGCCCTGACCCCGCAGCAGCTTCTTGACCTCACCCTCGAACCTGTGGGCGCCCACCACAGCACTCGATCTGCGCGACCCGCTCCGCTTACGAGAAGGCACGACGACACCCTCGGCGTCGTACAGGTCACCGGTCAGGCCCTGAAACGTCGGGCTGTGGTCGTACCACTTGATCCCCACCTCGAGCTCGACGTTCCGGTCGATGGCCGAGAGAAGGTCCCCGGGAACCAGCTTCCTCCGGGCCTCCCCCGCCGCCGCTCTCCTCGCGCCGTCGATGATCTCCGTCAGCACTGTCCGCGTCACCGACGCGGCGGCCCACGCGGCCGACCGAGAGACGTGCATCAGGGTCACGTCCCTGAACACGGCTTTGACGAGGGAGGGCTTGAACGGCGGGACGTCCATGACCGAGGCGGTCTCGGGACCGCTGCGCTCAGGGCGTGAAGGCTGAGTGGGCATCGGAAGAAACGCTCCCTGCTGTCGGAGTCATCGAAAGGCCCACACTTCACCACGCAGACCCGTTCTCTTCCCCCATCCTCCGTCGAAGCGGCACCCGGTCAAGGGCCTGACGGGCTCATCCCGACGGCCGGGCCGATGATCAGCCACCTCCCGCACGCCCTCGTACCTTGGCACGTGCGCCCCCATCCGGGCTGCACCCCGTTCTCCCCAGCCCCTCGCCACCGAGGAGGAGTTGCCGGTGTAGCGCACGCAGGACGACAAGGGGGCGGCCAACCTGCGGGGGCGGCGAAGGCGTTCCACGCCCGTGCGGGGCACTGGAACGTGCCCCGCAGAGCCTGCGGCAGCAGATGAGGGTGCAGGCGATGCCGGTGAAGGCGAGGAAGTGGCCGGCTTCGCCTTCGCAGCGTCGGTGGAGGCGGCGGCAGCCGGCGAGGCAGGCCATGGTGCGCTCCACCTGAAACGGCGGTGTGCCGTCGCCCCAGGCGGCCCGAACGACGCCGCCGGCACCTGCTGCCCGGTACCACCCGACGTGGCTACGAACACGATCGTGGTCGGCACCTCCCGGTCAGCGTCCCGACGCCGGCCACCCCCTGAGGTCGCGACGGCGCCTCCGGTACCACCCGCTGGAACAACTCCCACGACTCGTCCGGCACCAACCGCTCGGTCGTCCCCGCCATGACCCACGGAACGCCGAGTCGACCAATTGAGGTGACTTCTCAGGCCAGGAGGGCCTTCCGCAGGAACTCGCCGAACTCCGCGGGGTGCGTGGTCGGGCCGATGTGCCCGCCGGGGAAGTGCCGGAGCTCGGTGCCGAGACGCTCGGCCAGGAAAGCTGCCGAGCGGTAGGGCAGCTCACCGCGTGAGTCCTGGCCACCGGCGATCACGAGCCGGTCCGACACCCCCTCCAGCCGACGGATGTCCGGCGCGTAGGACATGAAGCCGGGCACGATCCGCCCGACGAAGTACGGCAGGTTGGCCATCGTCTGCTCGGCCCGCGCCGCCGCTTGGGGCGGAAGCTTGAGTTCGGCCTTCGGCTCGGTGGTGTCGCCGTCCTTCTTCAGGCCCGCAGCGAACACGGCCATCGCCGGCATCAGCCCTTGGGTGCGGAACGTGTCCCGCACGTGTGCGATGAGTGCGCGGTGTTCAGCCGCGTCCGGCAGGACCTCCACCACCGGCGGTTCGTGCACCGCAATACGTGCGATGCGTTCGGGGTGGGCGGTGAGGAGGTGCAGGGCGGCGATCCCGCCCGAACTGGCGCCGAACACCCGTGCAGCCTCGCCCGGCGACAGCAGTTCCAGCATCCGGAACGCGTCATCGGCGTGCTCGGCCACGTGCTGTTCCGCGTCTGGGTCGTCCAGCGTGCTGCGGGACATGCCGCGTGGGTCGTAGGTGGCGACCGTGTATTCGGCGGCCAGGCCCTCGGCGATGCCGTCGAAGGATGCCGCGCCGCCCGTCCCTCCGGAGATCAGCAGCAGGAGCGGGCCCTGGCCGCGCACTTCGTAGTGCAGGGTCGCGCCGTTCACACGCAGGCTGCCTATGGTCGGGTCGGTCATGAAGAGTCCCCTTTCCGGGACGGGGGCCAGTGCTCCAGGAGGGTGTGCAGGGCGTCGAGCGCGCGGGTCCAGGACCGCTGCGGCGAACGCTCGTGCGCGAGACCGCCCGCCGCTTCCAGGGCGACGAACCCGTGGAACGTGCTGCGCAGCAACCGGACCGCGTCGGTCAGGTCCGGCTCGGCCAGTTCGTAGCCGCGCAGCATGCCGTAGGTCAGCTCGACCGCGCGCCGAGGTCCCGGTGCTTCCGCGGCCAGCGCGGGGTCGATCCGGATCGGGGTCTGCGTTGCCATGTAGCGGCCCGGATGCGTGTGGGCGTAGTCCCGCCAGGCATTCGCGAAGGCGACGAGCGCGTCCTTGCCTGCTCGCCCGGCGGTCGCCTCCGCGATGCGGATGGTCTTCTCGTCCGCCGCCAGCAGGGCGATCCGGCCGCGCAGATCCTCCAGGCCGCGGACGTGCGTGTAAAGGCTCGCGTCCTTCACGCCCAGCCGCCGCGCCACCTGCGACATGGTCACCTGGTCGAGCCCCACGTCATCCGCCAGCTCCGCGCCCGCGATCGTCACCCGCTCCACTGTCAGCCCGGCCCGCACCATGCACCCTCCCAAGATCCTTGAGGCTCTAGTTTTAACCTAGGAACCCTAGGAAAGCAATCGGGGGCGGGCCGACACAGCGGGCGGTCGGCGACTACCTCGGCTCCGCTGCTACGCGGAGAACTCGACGGCGACGTCGTACAGACCCGGACTCGACGTGATCGGCGTCTGCGGGTCCTCGCGCACGGCTCGGGTGCGCTCCCGAAACTCGGTGTCGGCAGTGGCGGCCTCCCACGCCTCCTGGCTCTCCCAGTGGGATACGTTGACGAGCTGGAACCGGCTCTCCGACGAACGGGCCCGGTGCAGCCGAGTGTCGAGAAATCCGGACTTGGTGCTCATGAGTGCGGCGCGTTGCTCCCACTGGGCGACGAACGCGTCGAGGTGTTCGGCGGCTACTTCGAAGATGTTGATGAACGTGACGGATGAGCCCGGCGCGTTCACCGGCCGGCTGTCTGTGGTCATGAGGAACTCCAAGAAGAGGTGACGGCGCGCGCCGGGGAGCCGGCGGGTCAGGTTCTGCCGCGCAGTGCGGCGAGCTGCAGGGTGGCGAACACCGAGACGGGGATGGCCTGCAGGACCGTCCACGCCGTGCCGGCGGTGTTGGGGTCCCACCAGTCGAGGACGAGGGAGGCGACGCTCGTCGCCACCCACGCGACCCCGATCGCGACCACAAGCCGCACCGATGTGGCGGTCGGACGAGCTCGGCCGGCCAGCAGCGCGACACCCACACCGATCGTCAGCATCAGCCCGCCGGCGGTGAGCACCAGCTTGCCGCCGACCCCGAGCAGCCGGGCGAGGGAGCCGGAGGCGAAGAGGTAGACCGACCCGAAGAGGATCATTCCGGCCGCGTCCATGGCGAGGATCCGGCGCAGCGGAGCATGCGCCGGCATGGCACGATCCGTCGGGGCGACGTCCGCGGATGACGGTGTCATCGAGGTCACTCCCAGCAGACGGTGTCATCGGGCGGTCTGCGGCGGGATGTTGTAGTTGAGGCGGAAGACGTTCCGGGGGTCGTATCGGGCCTTCAGCGCGGTCAGCCGCTGGTGGTCGTCCGCGGTGTAGGCGGTGCGGGTCCGTTCCTGATCGGCGGTGTCGCCGTGGCCCATGAAGTTGAGGAACCGGCCACTGGTCCAGGGTTCCAGGTCCTTGAACATACGCCCCAGGAATGCGTGAGCATCGGCGGTGGAGATGCCCGTCAGAGGGGTGAGGACCGCCAGCATGAAGCGCGCGTCGCGATGGCCGACGGCGTTCGGGTGCGCGGGCCGGCGGGCCAGCGCGCCGCCCAGGTGGCGCAGTTCCACGATGGCCGGCAGTGCCGCGCCGGGGCCGGCATGCTCGAGGATCGTCCGGACCGTGTCGCCGTCCGGGTCTGCCAGAAAGGCTGCGTCGGCGGCCCACGGCATCGGGACCGGGGGGTCGTCGTGGATGGCGGCGCTCTGCTCATAGGGCATGTCGCGCAGGTTCTCCAGCAGCCGGGGGCCCACCTGGCGGAGTGGTCCGACCAGCCGCTCGCCGTCCTCGGGGGAGCCGGTGAAGGCGATCCGCACGTGCCAGACGTGGCGTCCGCGCATCGGCTCGGGCACCTGCGGGTCCTCCGGGAAGGGAATCAGCGCCACGGACGAGTTCATCTCATCGGGCACCGTGGCGGTCCACCGCCCGTACGCCTCCAGGAGCCCGGGAGTCCGTCCGGCGTCGAAGAAGAGGCCGCCGCCGTACAGCCGGGCCACCGGTACCAGTCCGAACTCCATGCCGGTGACGATGCCGAAGTTGTCCCGGCCGCCCAGCAGCGCCCAGTACAGCTCCGGCTCGGCGTCCGGGGTGACGTGGCGCAGCCGTCCGTCGGCGGTCACCACGTCCATGGCCCGTACCCGGTCGGCCGCCCAGCCGTGACTGCGCCCGAGCAGCGCGAGCCCTCCGCCCAGGGTGTAGGAGACGACGCCCACGTGCGGGGCGGAGCCGTTCAAGGGCGCCAAGCCGTGCCGCGCCGCCTCGGGGATCACCTGCTCGAAGCGGGCCCCGGCTGCGACGTACGCGGTGCGGGCCTCCGGGTCGACGCGGACCGCGGCCATACGCCCAGTGGTGACCAGCAATCCGCCCTCCGCGGCCACCGAGAAGCCGTGCCCGGTGTTCTGTACGGCCACCGGCAGGTCGTGTGCCGCGGCGAAGGCGACGGCAGCCGCCACGTCCTCGGCCCGCGCGGCGCCGACGATCACCTCCGGACGGTGCCGCACGGCCAGGTTGAAGCCCGTCCGCTCCTCGTCGTAGCCCTCCTGGCCAGGCAACAGCACGGGCCCCTCGATACGCGCGGCCAGGGCATTGATGTCGTGACGCTCCACGGTCCTGCTCCTTCGTCGGTGCCAACGGGAGCGATCTTGATGGGCTTATATGACACCTGCCGTCATATTCTGCGCGGGTGAAATTCGACCGTCTGCTCTCGATCGTGCTGCTGCTCCAGCATCGTGACCTGGTTCCGGCCAAGGAACTCGCCGAGCGCCTGGAGGTGTCACAGCGCACCATCTACCGCGACGTCGAAGCGCTGTCGGCGGCCGGCGTCCCGGTCTACGCCGAGCGCGGCAAGGACGGCGGCATCGGGCTCCTGGCCGGCTTCCGCACCGATGTCACGGGCCTGACCACCGACGAAGCACGTGCGCTGTTCGTGCTGGCGTCACAGAGCGCCCACTCGGCACTCGGCCTCGACCACGCGCTCGACACCGCGCTGCGCAAGGTGATGGCCGCGCTGCCCGCCCCGCACCGCCCGGCGGCCGAGCTGACCAGCCGCCGCATTCTCGTCGAACCCGACCGCTGGCATGCCGCACCCCGCCCCGAGACCGACCTGGAGACCCTGTACGCCGCGGTCCTCAGCGACCGACGGCTGCGCATCCGCTACCGCCACAGCGGCCAGACCGCGCTGCGCACCTATACCGTCGACCCGTACGGGCTGGTGGCCAAGGCCGGCACCTGGTATCTGGTCGCTGACCACAAGGGCAAGCCGCGGCTCTTCCGCACCGACCGCCTGTCGCAGGTCAGCGTCGCCGAGGCCGCAGCGCGTCGCCGGCCCGGTGTGGAGCTGACCCAGGTCTGGCACGACCTGCGCCGCCAAGTGGAGGACCGCAGCGGCGGTGTCACGGTCACCGTCCGGCTGCGCCGGGCGCGGCTGGACATGGTGACCCGCATCGCCGGCGACTACTTCACCGGGCCACCTGTCCCCGAGGCCGGCACCGACGAGTGGCTGCGGGTGGAGGTCGTCTACCCCGTCGTGGAGGCGGTCCGCCACCTGCTGCAGTTCGGCACCGACGTCGAGGTCGCCGGCCCTCCGCAGGCGTGCGAAGAGATGACCCGCGCCATCGCCGAACTGGCCGGACTCTACGACACTGCCTGAACCACGACCTCGGGGGTTGCCCCACAAACCGCCACGGCGCGCGTGCTCCTTCGGCGACCGTCGTGACAACAAGGGCGCGCACGATGCCGAGTCGGCTACCAGCCCGACCCGGAGTGACCGGCGGGCGACGGCCGACCTCGTGCTCAGTGTGCCCGGCCGGCTCCAACAGGCCCGGTACACCAGCCGGTACAAGCGGGATATGGCGTACTTCGAGGTCGAGGTCGAGGCCGAAGCCGCAGCGACACGGGAGGAGCCGCACGGCTGAGCAGGTGACGGGCCCAGGGCTCGTGCGCCGGCACGGCCCCTGGAGCGCCGTGGCACGCGGCCGAGTATGCTGCGCCCCGTGCGGTTCAGAGGCAGAACCGGGAAGGTTGACCCATGGCCGCCGTTCTCATCCCCATCCTCCTGCCTCTCCTGGCTGCACTGTGGTTCTGGAGCCGTCCGCTGCTCTCGGGCACGTGGCGGCGCAGTCCTGCCTGGTTCACCTGGAGCGCGGTGCTCCTCCTGCTGGGAGCCGGTGTCACCTACCTCATCGGCTCCCTCGCCGGGGCGTCGCTGGACCCGGCGGAGGCATGCCACAGAGCGGGCCAGAGCTACGACACGGCGTACCGCAGGGCGAACTTCGAGGAGTACACGCGGTGGTTCCCGCTGCACAACAGGTGTCACGCGGGATACGACCTGGTCCCGGCATGGGTGAACCCGGCCCTGGTCATCCTCCCCGTCCTGGCGTTGCTCTGCTTGACCTACACCGTGCGCCTGACCGCCGGCCGACGCCGCGCCGGCAGCAAGGGCATGCCGTGAACGATCTGAGCAGGCGCTGTGCATGCGGCGCCGCAGCCTGACCGTGGCCGCCGCCCTCGGCCCCTGGACAGCGCCCCGCCCGGACAGGAGCCCAGGGCTCGGCGAACTCCGTCGGCCCGCCGGAAGACGGCCGTCCCCCGCACCCGGGCGCGATCAACGAGGTGTCCGGGGCACTCACTCGTGACGTGCGCGGGCCGTGCCGAGTGCCCTGTTCGGCCGGCTGGTTTCCCCGTGCGGACCTGGACGGGGGATCCGGTACAGCACGCACGGGCGAAGCGGCCCTTCCGGCACGCTCGGGTCCTCGAAGTCGTCGGCCGGATCGCGGGTCATGCCGATCCGGCGCATCACTGCCTGGGACCGGAGGTTGTCGACGGTCGTCGACGCCACCACTTCCGGCAGCCCGAGGGCCTCGAAGCCGAAAGCCAGGCACGCCAGTGCGGCTTCGGTGGCGTAACCACGACCCCACGCCGAACGTGCCAGGCGCCAGCCGACGTCCACCCCCGTGAACGGCATGTCACCGCCCACCTCGTCCAGGCCGGCCCGGCCGATGAACTCGCCGGTCTCCCGTGTCTCCAGCGCCCACCACCCGTATCCACGCTGGTCGAACCCAGCCTGCATGAGCGCCACGGCGGCATCACTCTCCTCCCGGGTCAGCAGTTCACCCAGGTGTTCCCGGACTTCGGGATCGGCGTTCATGGCGGCCCACGGTTCGAGATCGGATTCCCTCCACCGGCGGAGGACAAGACGCTCGGTTCGCAGCTGTGGCATGCATCCCAGCCAACCCGGACCCGATCGGAATGTCGATCGGTTATGCCGGGCCCCGGGAGGGACTCGGGGGTATGCCTGCGATCGACGAGAACCGACCGCAGGGCCTGGGGCTCGGGGCGTCAGTGGCCGTCGCCGGCCGCTACCGGCCGAGCCCACGGACAGCGGAACAGTCGATGTCACCCGGTGAACGGTCGGCGAAATCCCGCTGTACGGGGTTTTGTTGTGCGGTTGACACACCTTAGCGTCCCCGCCATGTCCAACGTTTCCCGCCGTAAGGTTCTCGGTACTCTCGCAGGTGGGGCCGCGTTCTCCTTCCTTCCCCCGTCGTTGCACGAGGCGATGGCCGCGCCGATGCCGCGTGGCGGCCTGCGCGCCATCGAGCATGTGATCGTCCTGATGCAGGAGAACCGCTCCTTCGACCACTACTACGGAACCCTGAGGGGTGTACGCGGCTTCGGTGACCGTACGCCGCTGCGTCTGCCCTCGGGGGCCGCCGTCTTCGAGCAGCCGCGGTCCGCAGGCGGCGCGGTCCTGCCGTTCTCGGCCCGCCGGGCGGCGGTCGACGCCGGCCGCCCGGAGAGCGACATCCAGTACCTGGGGGCACTCGCACACGGCTTCCGTGACGCCAACCAGGCCAGGGCGAACGGTTGGTGGAACGACTGGGTCGCGGCCAAGACCCAGAGCACCATGGCCTACTACGACCGGCGTGACATTCCGCTCCAGTACGAACTGGCGGACCGGTTCACCCTGTGCGACTCCTATTTCTGCTCGGTCTACGGCTCGACGAACCCCAACCGCAACTACCTGTGGACCGGCACCACCGGCTACGAGCCGGACGGCGTCAAGCGAGCCGTCACCAACGCCGCGTACGACCACGACCACGCCGGCTACACGTGGACGACGTACCCCGAGCGCCTGGAGGCGGCCGGTGTCTCATGGCAGATCTACCAGGAGTGGGACAACTTCACCGACAACGCGGTGGAGTACTTCCGGCCCTGGAAGGAGATCGGCCGGAAGATCCTTTCCAAGGTCAGCGGCCGCTACTCCACCACCGAACAGTTCTACGACAGCCTGCTGCGCAAGGACGCGGAACAGCGCAAGGCCGAGCTGGCCGAGTTCCAGGAGGGCGTCGACGCGCTGACCGAGGCCGAGCGCCGGCTGTTCCTGCGGGGCGCCCACCGCTCCGAGCCGGACACCCTCGTACAGCGGATCCGGTCCGACATCGACAAGGGCACCCTGCCGCGGGTCAGCTGGGTCGTCCCGACGGCAGCGCTCTCCGAGCACCCCAGCACCTCCACCCCGGTCGGCAGCGCCAACCTGGTCTACGACCTCCTCGACGCCATCGCGAGCGACCCGAGGACCTGGTCCAAGACGGCACTGTTCATCAACTTCGACGAGAACGACGGCTACTTCGACCACGTACCCGCCCCGGTGGCGCCACGGCCGGCCTCCGGCAACGGCGACGACTGGTACGACGGCAGCCCCATCGGCCCCGGCCCGCGCGTGCCGATGACGATCGTGTCCCCCTGGACGGTGGGCGGCTTCGTCAGCTCCCAGGCGTTCGACCACACCTCGGTCATCCGGTTCCTGGAGAGGTGGACCGGCGTCCGGGAACCCAACATCAGCGCTTGGCGCCGCGGGGTGTTCGGCGACCTGACCTCCGCCTTCGACTTCCACCGCGGCTACCGCCGGCCCGAGGTCGAGCAGCCCGGTCCGGTACCGGCGCCAGTGGGCCGCTGGAAGCCCGAACCGCCGAAGAACCAGTCGCTCCCCGAGCAGGAAACCGGCACCCGCCGGACCCGCCCCTCGCCGTACCGGCTGTCCCTGCGCTCCGGCGTCACCCGCACCAGCGTCCGCCTCCGGCTCGGCAACGACGGATCCACCGGTGCCTGGTTCACCGCCTACCCCGGCGACGGCAGCAACCCGCACACCTGGACCGTCCCGGCGCGCAACAGTGCCGACCACACGGTCGAGTACGGTGACGACGGTTACGACCTGCAGGTACACGGCCCCGGCTGGTCCGTGTGGGAGCTTCGCGGTGCCGGAGTGGGCGCCGAGGCGCACCTCGCCGAGCAGCCGGCCGCCGGCGGTGTGCGGATCGTGTGCTCCAACCCGTCCGCCACCACCCGCAGGCTCCTCGTCGGTGAGTCGGTCCACTCCCGCGGGCACGGCGACCGCGTGCACACCGTCACCCTCAGGCCCGGTGCCTCGCACACGGTGCGGCTGCGCCCGGCGGACCACGGCTGGTACGACATCGTGGTCCTCGACCGGGACGACCCGGTCTTCCTGCGCCGCATGACCGGCCGCCTGGCGCACGACCGACCCGGCGTCACCGACCCGGCGACCGGCACACCCCCCGCGCTGGCCGCGACCATCGGCCTGCCCGAGCCCTTGCCCTCCCTGGACACACCGTTCACCCAGGGCGACCCGGCCGATGTCGTCGTCACCCTGCACAACCGGAGCCGCGGCCGGCTCGAGGGCCTCTGCACCGCCCTGACCGCCCCCTCCGGCTGGTCGGTGGAACCGACCGGAACGCACCCCAAGGCGCTGGCGGCAGGGGCCACGGCCGAGGTGCACTTCACGGTCACCCCCTCCCGCAATGCCACCAAGGGCCGGCTGGCCGTCGCCGCGCACGCCCGCGGCGACGGACTGCTCAGGTTCGCCGACGTGCGCATGCACACCGACGTGGCCCCCGTCATGTCCGTCACGCTCACCGGCCCGGCGAGCTCGCCCGGCACCGACGGCACCGTACTGTCGCCGGGTCGGCCGGCCACCGTCGAAGCCACCGTCACCAATGCCGGCAGTACGCCGCTCACCGGCCTGACCGTCACGCCGGCCCTTCCGGACGGCTGGAAGGCCACCGTCCGGGGCACCCCGCCGACGTCGGTTCCCGCGCGCTCGGACACGACCCTGGCTTGGGACGTCGTGGCGCCCGTCACGGCTGCGCGCACCCTCGCCACCCTCCGGGCGACCGCCACGGCGAAGCCGGCCGGCAGCGGCCCGGAGGTGTCCGCGTCGCTGCCGGTCAGGACCGGCCCCGTCATGACCGGCCACCTCCTCGCGGAGGACTTCGAGACCGCCGCCCCCGCACTCGGCCCGGCCGCCGATCTCAGCCGCCCCGGCCTGCTCGGCTGGACCCGGACCGTCCCCGAGGGCTGGACGGTCACCAACGCGCCCGGCATGCCGCAGGGCACGAGGGAACTGCAGGGATGGACACTCATGTCCAAGCAGTTCTGGTTCCCCGCCGGACAAAACCGCCCCTCCTTCACCCGGGCCCTCGGCGTCATCGCCGTCGCCGACCCCGACGACTGGGACGACACCGTCGGCCCGTCGGGCCGGGGCCGATTCGACTCGACCCTGACCAGCCCGGCGGTGAACATCCCGTCCGGTACCTCCACCCTCCACCTGGGCTTCGACTCCCACTACCGGCAGGAGAGTCCCCAGGAGGCCGAGGTCACCGTCGAGTTCGACTCCGGCGACAAGGTACGCCTGCTCCACTACAGCAGCGCCGGATCCGGCAACACCAACCAGGGCCGGGACCAGGAGAACCGCCTGGTCCGGCTCTCCTGTCCCGTC
Organism: Streptomyces sp. NPDC018031; assembly: GCF_044327625.1. Classification (NCBI taxonomy): domain Bacteria; kingdom Bacillati; phylum Actinomycetota; class Actinomycetes; order Kitasatosporales; family Streptomycetaceae; genus Streptomyces; species Streptomyces sp. NPDC018031. The sequence continues at coordinate 13,418 of NZ_JBIRFT010000021.1, read as the reverse complement.
CCGGCCGGGGCCGGGACGGCGAAGGTGTCCTTCCGGCTCTTCAACGCGGGCAACAACTGGTACTGGGCGATCGACAACATCCGCCTGGGCACCGCACCGATCGCCGACGCCTGACCACCACCGAGGCCGGCCGGCCCGCACCCTCGGGACCTCCAGGGGCGGGCCGCCCGGCAGTCGGCCGGGATGAAGCCGGTGGGCGAGTCACCTCGACGCGGTGGATCGCCCAACCGGCAGACCCACTGCCGACGCGACACCCGTCGACCCCCATGCCGCCGTACTGCTCGGCGCCGCGCACGCACGCGGCCCGGGACTCCGTCGGCACGCCACTTCCCCTCGCCGAACGGGGCGATGTCGAGCGGGCCACGAAGGCGGTACGAGAGCGCCCGGACCAGGACACCTGTCGGACCGCGTACCGGCGCGGCTTCGGGCTGCTCCCCCGGCGAGGCACTGTCCGCGGCCCTCGGCTGAACCGCCCCGGGGTGCCCCCGGCGCAGACCCGAAGTCATGCCTCAGGAACCTGCCCGTGCGCGGGCCGATGCTCGCCGGGTCTTGCCGACATTCGAGTGGCCGACTACGCCCGGTGGCGCTCGCAGGCACTTTCCGGCTGGCGCGTGCGAGGATGCAGCGGGTCCTCGGCGCCGTCAATGCCGTCGGAAGCTGCGGGCACGTGCTGGGCCCGGCTCCGCGGGTTCGGTGGCTCCGGTGTCACCGGCAGCGGCCCGTGTCACCGGAACCGGCCGGCCACGGTGTGGAAGGACTGCTTGGGCTCCCATTGCCCGGTCTCCGCGTAACCGCGCCGCGTCCCGGTGGGGAAGGTCCTGGCCAGCGCGAAGCTGGCGATGTCCAGGTCGTGGCGGCGCTGCGGGGAATAGGGCGAGTCCGGGGCGATGAAGTTGTAGACGAACGCGCCGTGCACCCGCTCGGCTGCGTAGAGGTCCAGCAGCTCGCCGATCTCGGCGGCCTGCTCCCGCTCGTCGCGCACATAGCCGTCCTTCACCACCGGAGGCTCCCGCTCCCAGTCCACCACCTGGAAGCCGGTCCCACCGTGCTCCTCGGCCCCCGTAAAGGTGCAGCAGCCGAACTCGGTGATGAGGAGGGGCTTGCCGTGCCGGTGCAGGGCCCGCAGCTTCTGGGTGTACGTGGCCTTGTTGTCCGCGCTCCGGTACAGATTGACCCCTGCGACGTCGAAGCCACGCCAGTCGACCTCCTCCCACTCCCCCGAGCTGTACGTCACCTGGCCTTCGAACAGCGGCCGCACGGTCTTCAATGCCCGGGCCAGGAAGGCGTTGAGCCGCTCCTGGTAGCCGGCCGAGTCGGGGCGTCGAAGCGCCTGGCCACGTTCGGTGTAGTCCTTGCCCGGCACCAATCCGGACATGAAGATGGTCAGCTCGGTGCCGACCGCGATGCCCACGCCGGGGTGTCGGGTGCGCAGCCGCTCGGCGGCGCGCGCCACCGAGCCGAGGAAGGAGAGGGTCAGATCCGCGTCCTTGTCGAACTGCCGCGGCTCGAACCAGACGAACAGGCCGTGCGCGGCCGCAATCGACGCGGCTTCGGTCATCCGGTCCAAGTCGTGGCCGAGTAGCAGGATCGCGTTGCAGTGCAGCTGCTCCCTGATGGCGGCGATCTCCCGGCGGACGAACTCCGTCCGCCAGATCTCCCGGTCGGTGTCGAAGTTGACGCCTTTGCAGGTGAGCGATGCGGCGGTCCGCGGTGGCGCCGCCGCGTCGGTGGAGGCCGTACGAGCATGCGGGTTGCCGGCGGCGCAGGCGGTGCCCAGGCTCGCGGTGGACAAGGCCGCGGCGCCCGCGAGCAGGGTCCGGCGGGCGACGGATGCTGGTGTCATGCGGCCAGCCTGTACGGAACCCTGTCGGCGGCGCGTCGGTCGAAGGGATCGCGCCCCGCGACCAAAGTCGTCACCGCACTCGACCTCCGGCGCGAGAAGTGGATTGCCCCGTTGCCGGCGTCAACGCGAAATGGCGAACCACTGCTACTGGCTGGAAGAGGAGCCGGACCGGTTTCCGGTTTCCCACGGATGGCTTGATCCGCGGTGGACGCCGGCCAGGATCAAGGCACTGATCGGCCGCCGGTTCCACACGAGCGTGACGTTGTCGGGCAACTCCCGGATGCTGCGGCGCCACGGACCCGAGCGTGACCAGCGGGTGCGGAACGTCGCCGGCGTCCGCCCCGGCAGCTACCTCGGAGTACTGCCGGGCCGTACCCGGATGCCGTGATTTGTCACCGTTTCGCAACAGCGGTGAACCGAGCCGCCGGACGTTCCGTAGTGCCCGGTGGCGGGTGTGCGCGTGCCTTTGGGGTTCGCCCCCAGCCCCCGGAACCGGACCGAACGAGGAGAACGACGGACATGGCCGACGGCAACATCAAGATCAGCCCTGACGAGACGCGCGAGGCGTCCACCTGGCCGAAGACCCGGAAGGAACTCAGGCAGCACAACCTCCGCGAGGCGAACACCGAGATACAGACCTCCGGCGCCATCGGCTGACCTCTCGGCGACGGCCGGGACCTGCGGCGTCACGGTGCCATGGGATTCGGCCGCCGCGAGGAGAGAGCGCGAGGAGAGAAGGGGACCTCATGCCGCGCATTCACATCCCGATCGACGAACTCACCGACACCGTGGACGCCCTGAAGGACATCCGCGAACGGATCCAGAAAACCGCGAAGTTGGGCAACGTCGGCTCGGAGGAGGACGTGGGCGACTCCGGTCTGATCTCGGCCGTCCACGGCTTCGACGACGCCTGGTCGGCCGGCCACGAACGGGTCAAGGAGAACGTGGACACGTTCCAGGAGACCGTCAAGGGCATCGTCGACAACTTCACCAACACGGACAACGAAGCTGCGAAGGCGCTGAATGAACCCGCATGAAACACAGGAGGGGGCCGGGCAGCCGCGGCTGCTGCCCTCCGACCAGCGGCCGACGGGCGCTCCGGCGCGCTACACGCTGAAATACCCGTCCACCTGGTCACACCTGGACCTCGACCCGCATACCAGGGACGCCGCGATCCGGCGCCGTGTCGAGGAGCAGGCGAAGGGGACGAGCGCGGAGCCCGAGCAGGTGGACCGGCTGATCCGGCAGACCCGCAAGAGCGCTCGCGAGGCCTACGCCCAGGGCGCCTTGCAGGTCGGCTCTCTGATCGTGTTCCTCCCGGACGGAAGCACGCTGAACGCATCGGCCATGGTGCTGCGGACGCGGATTCCCGAGGGTGAGCCGACCGATCTCGCCGAGATCATGCTCGCCGCGGGCGTACAGAACAACCGGAAGTCCGTCGGCCGGGGTTCGGGCCTGAACCGGGTGGAGATCATGGAGCTGCCCGAGGTGGGCAGCGTGGGACGGATGACCTCCCTGGAGGACTTCGACTACTTCGGGCAGGTCACGGTCCGCACCGCCGTGCACCAGGTCGTGATCCCCGTGCCGTCGAGCCAGGACCTGATGGTGCTCGCCAGCACGACTCCGAACATCAGCCTGGCGGAGAAGTTCTTCGAGGTGTTCGACGCGGTCGCCACGACCTTCCGGTTCCACGACGACGAGACCCCCGCGGACGCGGACACAGACGCCGCCGCAGCCGTCGGCACCGAGAGCGGGAAGTGAGGTCGGGACATGGCACGCCCACCGCTGGCCGACTGGGAGTCGGTGTTCGGCTTCTCGGAGGACCCGACACCAGGCAACCCCGAGACCCTCGAACACCTCGCCACGCAGTACCGCTCCGTCTCCGAAGACGCCCTGTCCGCCCAGTCCGTCGTCTCCCGGCTCGACGCGGGCGAACTCGGCGAGGGCAAGTCCATGGAGAAGCTGTGGACCAAGCTCGGTGACCTGCCCGTGCAGGTGGGCAAGCTGCAGTCGTCCTACGAGGTGGCCGCCCAGGCGATCGACAGGTACGCCGACAGCCTCCGGGAGACACAGCAACAGGCGGACCGGGCCCTCGACCAGGGCCGCGAGGCGAAACGGGCGCTGGACGCGGCCATCCTGGTGGCGTCCACGGCGAGCGCCCGCCTGGACAGCCTCGACAAGGCGGAGACACCGCCGCCCGACGACGAGGAGGCCCGCAGCAGCACCCGGCGCGCCCTCGCCGACGCTCAGCAGGCAAAGGCCGAGGCGCAGCGGTCCGTCGAGTCGGCGGAGGCGGACCTGGAGGCCGCCCGGCTCCTGGCACTCGACGCGCGCGACCTCCGCACCACCGACGCGGCGCTGGCCAAGCGGGAGTTGGACGAGGCCAGTGGCGAGGCGGTCAAGGGAAAGAACTTCTGGGAGAAGATCGGGGACCTGCTGAACCTGGTGTTCTCCGTCGTCAGCGCCGTTCTCGGCGTGGTGGCCATGGTGTTCACGGGCCCCATCGGTGTCGTGCTCGGCGCGGGCGCTCTCATCTTCGGAGCCGGTTCGGTCATCCTCTCGATCGCAAAGGGGATAGATACCAAGGAATGGGATATCTATGGCATCGTCACGGGAATCGTGGGCCTCGGCCTGGGCGGGTTCGCCATGTGGGCCGGAAAGGGCCTCGGCGCCCTGGGCAAGGTTCCCCTGGGGCAGTGGTTCAAGAACCTCATCTGGTGGGCACCGGGCCCGGGGGCGGCAGGGATCGAGTTCGACGTCCTCAACGGCATCGGGCAGGTCATCCAGACCATCACGCATGTCCCCAAGCCGGCCATGGATGTGCTGGAGGCCTTGATCAGCGGGTCGGGGCTCGTCCTCAGTATCGGTGGCATCATCTACTCGTTCCTCGACTTTTTCGGCTTGGCGGGCGGCGCCAAGGTGCGCGCGCCCTGACGCCGCTCCCGGGCCCCCGCCCCTGAGCGGCGACCCGCTCCACCCGCGAGTCGAGGCCCCCGCCGTCACGGCGGGGGCCTCGAATCAGCTCGTGGCCAGCCGCTGGAACAGGGCCGCGATCTCGGCCTTGTCGGCAATGAGCGGCAGAGTGTCGAAATACAGTTCCCACTCACCGTCGGGGCCGAACCGCTCGATGATGCCGAAGGGGATGTTCCGCCCCTTGTCGCTGCTGACCGTGCCGTGCCATTCCACGTAGGTGGTGGTCCGGCCGAACGCCACCTGTCCGGCCTTCAGGTCGAGGTCGGCGTGTTCGAGAAGTCGGGTGAGGTAGGCGCCCTTGCCTTCGGCAGTGGCGAGCGAGTGGGCGAGCCCCGGAGCGGTCAACCTCGCACCCGTCATCCGGTCGGTGAGCGCGGAGACGTCCCCGGAATTCCACGCGGCCAGCCGGGAGGAGATCTCACTCGCCCGGAAGCGTGGCGGCGCGCCGGCGGTCTGCCGGGACTCGGTGACGGGGCCGGCGTCGGCGATGCCCTCGAAGAGGTTGCGCAGCTCCGGGGCGGCGGAGCGGTAGACGGTGTAGCGGTCGTAGTAGCGCCGTGCCTGGATCGTCTTGCCGTCGTCGGAGAGGAGGTTCCGGGCGATCTGGGGGTAGGCCACCTTCTGGCCCTTGATCGTGACCTCGTTCCACTGACCGAACATCATCACCGCGCCGTCGGCGACTACGTCCGTGCCCCGGTACCGAAGGTCCGGGACGAGCCGCAGCGACCCGACGATCGAGTTCCCGATCGTGGTGTGGCCGCGTTGGGGTCCACCGCCGGCCTCCCACAGCGTCGCTTCCGGGTCGAAGATGTCCAGGTAGGCCTGGACTCTCGGGTGCCCGGTCTCGCCCGGCTGCGGGGGCGTCCCGGTGGGCGTCTCGCCGAAGGCGATCTGCCGGGTGAGGAAGGCGCAGACGTTCGGGGTGATCCGGCCCTCGAGCCGCTCGACCTTCTCCCGCACCTCCGGGCAGGCATCCGCCCCGCCGGCCGTGCCGGCAGTCGCCGGGGCCGACTGTCCGGCGGCGACCGCCGTGCACGACAGTCCGGTGGCAACGGCCACCGCGAGCAGCACTGTCCGCCCGTACACCGCTCGCCTCACACCCGCATGCCGATTCACGATCATGGTGCTTCCCTTCTCGTGGCGCTCTCCGGCGGACCGGCGCCGGCGGCGCGGATCCGCCCGAACTTGCTGATCAGGACGGTATGCGTGCCCGTGCGCGGAGGAATCAGTACCGGCTTAGGTAATCGCCGGTACCGCGGACCGCTGCAGTAGTGTGCGGCCCATGCTGTACGGGCGAGACGACGAACAGAGACGAATCGACCACTTGCTCGCCGCCGCCCGAGACGGCAGGAGTGGCGCACTGGTCGTACGAGGTGCACCTGGCATCGGCAAGACAGCCTTGCTGGAGTACGCGATATCCGCCGCTACGGGGATGCGAGTGCTACGAGGCCAAGGGATCGAGGCCGAGGGCGAACTGCCGTACGCGGGCCTGCATCTACTGCTCCACCCGGCACTGGGTGAAGCCGAACGGCTGCCCGGGCCGCAGCGGTCCGCACTGCTGAGCGCCTTCGGGCTGGCGGATTCCGACCGCCCCGGGGACCCGCTGCTGGTGGGCCTGGCCGTGCTCTCGCTGCTGTCCGAACTCGCCGAGCGGGGCCCCCTGCTGTGCGTGGTGGACGACACGCACTGGCTGGACCACGGGTCCGCGGAAGCGCTGCTGTTCGCCGCGCGGCGGCTGCACGCCGAGGGCATCGCACTGCTCCTCGCCGAGCGCGACGACCCCGGCTCACTCCCTGCTCCGGGGCTGCCCGAGCTGGCCCTGGCGGGGCTGGACGACGGGGCGGCGGCCCGGCTCCTGGACCACAAGGCCGCCGACCTGAGTAACGCGGCGCGTGATCGCGTCTTGTCCGCGGCCTGGGGCAACCCGCTGGCGCTGCTCGAGCTTCCCGCCGTACTGACCCGGGAGGGGGGCGGCATCACCGGTCCCGGCCCCGGACCGGTCGATGGCGGCGCCGCGACCACCGGTCCCGCGGTCCCTGGCAGCGAGGTTCCACTCGGGGACCGGTTGCGGGTGGTGTTCGGCGGGCAGTTGGTCGGCCTGCCCGCGGCCACCCGCACGGTCCTGCTGGCCGCCGCGGCCGAGCACCGTGGCGAGCTGGACGTGGTGCTGCGGGCGGTGGCGACCTCGGGCGCGGGCCCCACAGACCTGGCACCCGCCGAACGGGCCGGGCTGATCCGGGTCGACGGCCGCAACGTTGTCTTTCGGCACCCGCTCGTGCGGGCGGCCGTCCTCCAAAGCGCGCCGCACGGCGACCGCATCGCCGTCCACCGGGCCCTGGCCGAAGCGCTGTCCGGCCCGGACCAGGCAGACAGGCGCGCCTGGCAGTCGGCCGCCGCCGCGTGCGCCCCCGACGAGGAGGTGGCCGCCGAACTGGCCGCCGCGGCGGCACGGGCCCGTGCCCGTGGTGGTCCGGCCGCGGCGGCCGCAGCCCACGAGGCCGCCGCCCGGTTCGCCCCCGATCCCGCCTGGCGCACCGAGCACCTGGTGATGGCGGCCGCCGACGCTGCGGAGGCGGGTGACTTCGCGCACGCCGGTGATCTGGCCGAACGTGCTCTGCCGGACGCTGCTGATCCGGTCCTGCGCTCCCGGGTGCTTCAGGTGCGGGCCGCGGCCGACTTCGGCCGGGGCGCCCTGCGCGACGCCAACGCCCACCTCCTCGCGGGGGCCGAGTCGGCTGCCGGGCACGACTCGGGCCAGGCGCTGAAGCTGCTGCTGGACGCGGTGCACATCGCCTGGTTCATCGACGACGGAGGAGTGCGCCCGCGTACCGCCCGCCAGGTAGCCGCGCTGGCGGTGCCCGCCGGGTCCACGGCGGCGCCCGCGGCCGGGCTGCTGCGGTCCCTGGTGGGCATCTGGGAGGGCCGGCACGTGCCTGCCGAGCCGTTCCCAGAGCTGGTTCGGGCCGCGTGCCGGGCGTTGGGCGATGACCCGCGCGGCCAAGTGCTGGTCGCCGCCGCGATGCTGGCCGGGGCGCAGGACGCGGAGCTGTACGAACTGGCATCCAACCTGGTGGCGCAAGGCCGGGAGCAGGGCAGGATCGCCTGGCTGCCGCCGGCGCTGAGCTATCTCACCGCGGCGGAGTTCTTTCTCGGGCGACCGCGGGCCGCGGTCGCTGCCGCCACGGAGGCGCTGCATATCGCGCAGGACACCAATCAGCCGCAGTGGACGGGGCAGTTGCAGGCCATCCTTGCCGCACTGGCCGCCGCCGCGGGCGACGATGAACGCTGCCGTGCCCTCGCCGCGGAGGCGCTCGAGGGCACTCCGGCGCCCAACATCGGCGGCGCGCGCTGGGCGCTGGGTCTGCTCGCCCTGGGGGCGGGCCGCCCGGAGGAGGCGGTGCGGCACTTGGAGGCGCTGGCCGAGGGGCCGGAGCGGCACCTGGCCCACTCCACCCGCAGCATCCCCGACCTGGTCGAGGCGGCGGTGCGGCTGGGCGAGACCGACCGCGCGGAGCGTGCCTTCGCCCGCCTCGACCACTGGGCCCGTTGGGCCGGACAACCGTGCGTGGACGCTCTGGTCAGCCGCTGCCGGGCCCTGCTGGACTCCGGTGAGTCAGTCGAGAAGCACTACCGGACGGCCTTGGGCCGGCACGCGCTGGCGCCCCGCCCGTACGAGGAGGCCCGGACGCGCCTACTGTACGGCGAGTGGCTGCGGCGGGAGCGCCGGAAGGCCGAGGCGACCGCGCAGTTGCGGGGCGCACTGCGGATCTTCGAGGACCTCGGTGCTGAACCGTGGGCCCACCGAGCCCGCACCGAGCTGGGCGCCACTGGTATCGAGACTCCACGGGCTCGCCCCGCCGGGCCTCTGGCCCAGCTCACCCCGCAGGAGAATCAGATCGTACGGCTGGCGGCGGACGGCCTGCAGAACCGGGCCATCGCCGCCAAGCTGTTCCTGAGCCCCCGGACGGTGGCCTACCACCTCTACAAGGCGTATCCCAAGCTGGGCGTGGCGTCGCGCAGCGAGCTTTCGGTGGTGCTGGATGCACGACAGGACGTGTAACGCGACAGACCCGCCATGGCCGGCGGGCAACCGAACGGCGCCTGACCAGCTGATTTCGCCGGGCGACCCCGATACCTGGCCGAACCGCCAGGGCAGGCCCCAGCACTCGACCCAGTTCGGCTACACCGCTTCTGAAGGTTGAAAGGGAAGGCGGCTCCGTCGCCGCCCACCGTTGTGCCTCAACCGACTTTCCACGGCCGGCTGCGGCGCTGCGGCGCTCCTGACGACGGGAAGCCGGGTCAACACGGTAAGCCGGTGCTTCGTCCAGACCCCCACCATGAGCATCGTGGCATCGTGGCATCGTGGCGTCGGACGAGGACCGTGCGGTCTTCGGGAGGCTGGGTGACGAGCTCACACCGATGAAACGGCACGGCCGGCTCCAGCGTCGGAACGCGTGTCAGGGGCGGGACTTCCACACCTCCAGGGCGCCGGTCTGGGTGTCGTAGCTGCGCAGGGTCGTGAGCCGGGCCGACAGCGGGGGCTCCGGCAGCAGTTCGGGGAGGCGCCGGTGGGCGAAGGCTCCGGCCCGCCGGGTTCGGCCGAGGGTGATGTGCGGGCTCCAGCGTCCGGGTTCATGGAAGGGGCTGAGGGTCTCGGGCGGGCTGTCCGAGACCACCGCCTCCCACACCCGGCGGTGCAACCCGGCCAGCGCAAAGTCGAGGTCAAGCGCCCAGGCCAGCACCGAGGTGGGCCGCTCGAAGCGGACCACGCCGGTGAACCGCACCGGCAGCGGCAGGGAGGCGGCCACTTCGGCGAGCTCCCAGCGGATCGGGGCGGTCAGCTCCGGGCAGGCGGCCAGCGTGAGGTGCGGGCTGTTGGTCGGTGAGCGGTGGCGCGCCTGGCTGGGCAACCCCGCGTCCGCCAGCCGCCGCCAGGCTTCCTGAACCGCTACTTCCGCCGCCTCGTCCAAGAGGAGCTCGACCGTGTGCACCGTCGCAGCGTACCGACGACCGTCCGCGACTTCGCCGCCGGCCGGGCCGGCAATCCGGATACTCGGCAAGAGCCCTGCGGGCGCTCTCTGATGACGGTCGCGCCGCATGGCGGCTGGAAGCCCCCGGCAGCCGCCGCAGCGGTACGGCGGAGGCCGGCCGGTGAACCGCTCGTCGTCGGCGTCGCCAGCAGGCGGCATGAGGCTCCGGCCGTCCGGGCGGGCTCTCTCGCCGGCCCGGACGAGGGTTCTCAGGTGTGGGCGACTTCGGCCCTGCGCGTCGAGTGGCTTGCGCGACCCGCTGGTGCGCGCACGCCGGATACGGACGGGCATCAGCCGGTCTCCTGGGTCAGCGCGTCGATCCGACCCATGACACGGGACGCGTGCCGGGCCAGGAACCGTTCCGGGTCGTCGGTGAACCGATGCAGCGCCACGGCGGCGGTGAGGATCACGTCGCACAGCTCGGCCGCCACGTCCTCGGGCCCGTGAGTGACGCCCTTGCGGGGGTTCTGGCCCACGGTGCCGATGTACGCCTGCATCACCTCCCCTGCCTCCTCGGCCAGCTTCATGAGCCGCATCGCTGTCTCGTGGTCGCTGTTTCCGTTCGCCTCGTCGAGCCAGGCGGCCGAGCGGCGGGCAGCCGCCCACAGAGGGGACGGGGTCAGGGGTTCGCGGGCGGGCATCAGGTCTCCTGGGTCTGCTGGGTGGCGATGTAGGGCAGCACGGTTTTCGCCGGGCGGCCCTCTGGCGTGCGGCGGCGAGGAACTGGTCGCGGTCGGGGCGCGCGTCCGCCGCGGCGCGCAGGGGTCTCGTCAGGTGTCGGCGTACCGCTGCACCTCGGCGTTCCGCAGTTGCTCCTCGGCCGTGGCCAGGCGGGTGCCGAGCTGGTCGCCTCCGCACCAGGCGTCGGGGGCGTTGATGCGGGCCCAGCGTCCGGGCAGCAGGCAACGGGTGCTGTCGGAGCGGTCCATCAGTGGCAGCCGACACGCACCGCGTCCGGGGCACAGGTGGCGGGGCGTCCGGGCCGTCGAGAGCCATCTGCTGTTTGCTCACTGCCCGTTCCCCTCGGTCGCGCGGGCGGCGGCCTGCTCGGGCCGGGCTTCGCCGGGCCCTGGCAGCCGCCCGGTACCGGTGCGCCTTCACCACCGGCCTCGTTGCGGGCGTGCCGGGCGGCCATCGCCCCGCGGCCGGATCCCGTTGGGGACCGCGGCCCGTTCACCAGCCCCGGAGCCGGCCGCTTCCGGCCCGGCCGCCCCTTGCCCGGCCCGCCACGAGGCTTGGTGATTTCGACGAGTACCTGGCAGCTCACCGAAGAGCAGCAGGCTGTCAACGGTCGGCAGAGGCGGTGACAGCGGTGATGTGCTGGCCTGCCTCGTCGGCTGTGATCCGAAGATCCATCCATCGCGCGGGAGCCAGTTGTGCGGGCCAGCCCAGGTCCTCGTAGGGGCGAGGCTCGCGCTGGCTGCGCACCCGCATGAACTCGACCTGTGCGACGGGGACCCCGACGGCGCGGCCGCGGCCGTCACTGACGAGGCGCACCAGCAAGTCGCAACCGAAAGGGCTGTCCAGCGGCGTCACCAGCACGCCGCCGCGCTTGAGCTGACGTAGCCATGCGGCGGGGACCTGCCGGACCGATGCGGTGCTCACTATGCGGTCGTACGGGCCGCCGTCGGCTTGCCCCTGCTCGCCATCGCCGGTGATGACGCGGGGGTCCATGCCCAGAGACTTCAGCCGGCTGCGGGCGCGGGCTGCGATCTCGGCATCGATCTCCACCGTGGTCACTCCGGCGGCTCCGGTCCGGTGGGCCAGGAGCGCGGTGGTGTAGCCGGTTCCGGTCCCGAGTTCGAGAATGGTCTCGCCGGGCTCGGGAGCCAGGTGCCGGAGGAGTTCGATCACGACACCGGGCGCGGAGATGCTGGAGGTGAACGCTCCGGTCGCCGGGCCGGTGGTCGCCACGGCGCCGTCGTCGATCTGCGTGATGAGCGCGACGCCGGGTCGGTAGGTTGCCTTGAGCCAGGCCCAGGGCTTCACCGCCCGGTCGATCAGGGCGTAGCGGCCGTCCTCGCCGGGGGCCGGCCACCACACCTTGTCCGGCACGAAGTGCTCCCGTGGCACTTCGAGGAAGGCCTTGCGGAGCCAGGAGCAGCCGGCGAATCCGCGCGGGTTCCGGTCCATCTCCTGTGCGCAGCGCTCACGCAGGCTCTCCGCGGTCACCGCCATGGCGCGGGTGCCCTAGTCCTCTTCCGGGGTGTCGTCGGGCTCGGGCATGGGATTGCCGGGGTCGCCCGGGCTGGAGTACGGTCCGCCGACCTGCCCATCCCCCGACTGACGATCGTCTCCAGCCATGACAGCCCTCCCGGCGCCGCACAGTGTCCGGGGTTCACCCTAGGCACGCCTCCGGCCGCTTGCCGGGAAGACGCGGTGGATGGCTGAAATCAGCACCGCACCGATCCGTTGCGCTGACTGGAATCGCACTCTTCGCCCCGCCGCGTGGTGGATGGCCGCCTGTCCGGCATTCAGTGGCCCGGCAACCCTTCCGGTGCCCCTGAGCGGCTTGTCCGGCCGGGCATCTTCCGTACCCGCTCGGATGCCTGGCATGAGCCATCCCGTCCGGACGACCGGTGGTGGTGCCCAGCGGCGGTACAACCAGGGAGAGACAGGGCGGCCGCCGGACCGAGCCGGACGACGCGCGTACCGCCGCCTCCGGCACCACGGAGGTGCCGGAGGCGGCGGCTGGCGGCGGCTGGCGGCAAGGAACAGCCCGGCGAGCCGCACCATGTCTCCTATCACCAGTCCGGAGTCCTGGCGCCGTTGACTGATCCACAGTGGTGTGCCGGAGACGAAGGTCAGCTGGTATGTGTCCGGGTCGGCCCGCCGGATGTCCGCCCAGGTGCGTCTCAGATGTGCGGGCGGGCTGCTGAACGCGGCCACCCGTACCGGGCCGAGGTCCAGCACCGAGGCCCGCGCAGGGAAGCCCCCGGCGTTCGCGCTGCTGATGGTGAGCGGTGCCAGCTCACGGGAGATCAGCTCGCCCCAGAAGGGCGGCTGCTCGTTCGCAGGTAGGTTCTCGTTCGACACTTTCGACCACATGGCCCCCTCCCCCTGTCGCGGTACCGACGACCGTGTACGGAAAGTCCCCCAGCATTCGGCCCGGACCGTCACGGCACCCAGGGCGCGTCGGAGATGCCGGGCACACCGTCGGCGACGCGGGAGCGGTCAGAGCCTGCGCCATCCCGATGTCCGCATACATCGGCATCAGTCCACCTGCCTCCCCTTCCATGCCCGGCCGGGGACTTCGACAAGCGGCGACAATCAGCCCTCACGAGCAGAATCCGAGGTTCAGCGACAGCCGGCCTCACGGACGGTGGGAAGCCGGCTCCAGCGCGGCGACGCGCGAACGGTGCTGCCGGTTGGCGGCGGGCATGGGGCCGGATGAGACTGTTCGTGGCCGTGTGCGGGCGCCAGAGCCGCGGTGCTCCAGGCCGGCGGCGGTTCGGTCTCCCCCGCTCGCGCGTGGTTGGTTCGCGGGGCGTGAGTGAGTCGTTTCCGGAGCGTTAGCGGCTCCGGGAAAAGTGGTGACCACACCGCGGGACCGACCGAAGAACGACTCCCGC